>NZ_JACIJG010000013.1 GCF_014199265.1 Brucella daejeonensis | reverse complement strand
GTCACGCGGGTCAGCGCCATCATCTGCCCAGATGATGGCTCAGAAGCCGATCATGCATTAAGATTGAAACCGGACCACATCATAGGGGCAGGCCAGTGACGAAACTAGCGAATTTTGGGAAACGGCTAGAACCCAAAATGCACCAAAAACCCCGGAAATGCAGGTTATTCAGCATGTGCCGCAGAATGGTGCCTCACTTAAAATAATTAATACTAATAACAATACCACGCAAAACACCCTAAAAACACCATTCACAAATCATCCAAAAACAGGCCTAAAAACCAAAAACCAAAAAATCACGCCAAAACCTACATTATTCACACTTGCCAAGAACGAGCCGCTTCACACACCTGACGGCATTAAACCGCGTCCTGCAATAACCAGTCGCACCATAGAAGAACTGCCAGACCCATTCAGAAGGCGCTGGCACGATCTTAATCTCAATGACAAGCTTGCACTAAGTTTTATCGAAACTGAGCGCCATGGGGGCTACAGCTTCCGGCTTACGTTCTCGGCACAATTAGCGTGGAAGCTTTTAGCGGCCAGCGATCCGGCAACAGTTTTTTGCAGGGATCACTTGCGTCCGGCACTCAAACAGGAGTTCGGGAAAGTTTTACCCTACAGCTTCCGGTTTGAGTTTTCTAAGGAAGGTACGCTTCACATTCACGGCGCTATCATAATCCCGGAAATGGAGCGCACAGGCATAGAGCAGCGATTGCACAGTGTTTTAAACAAAGCTGGCGGCTCCACAGGAACAGGCACACAAAGCCACGTAGCGCCGCTTTATGATCCTTTGCGATATTTCTATTACCTAGAGAAGTCGGCAAAAGAGACGCGTAGCAAAATGGAGCACAACCTAAAGGGAATTACAGCTATATCCGGCGAATTGAAGCAATTAATCAAGGCGCTCCACGATAACAACCGGACAAATGCAAAGTAAAACTAACTAATCAATTAGTTATTAAAAAGTATCTTTTCGTTAGTTTTGCATTTTATGCTTGATTAGACAGAAGTCTATTCCTATCCATATGCACACAGCGCCGACGCGCACCATGCAACACTAGGAGTAGAATTTATGACCGTCGTACCTTTCCTTACCCAAGACCAGACGAACGAGATCACCGGCCTGATGATGGCTGCAACCTCGGCAATCATTAAAGTTGCGGGCATTATCCCGCTCGGTGCGCACCCGGACACGTTCAAGGCGATCTTCGCAGATGCACAACGCACCGCCGTCCTTGATGCGTGTATTCAGCACCTATGCGGATACAATGAAGGGCTGGCGAACTTCCTGACAGAAGCGGCTAACGAAACACAGAATACCGCACCGATTCCAGAATCCACACAGCGAGTCACTGAGAGCGTTTCTGATTCTGGAGTCCCTCAACCCATTTTGATTGATGAAACGCGTTGGCAAGCCGCCATGGCGGAAATACGAGATATTATTCTAGCGCCCTACAATGATGGCGCTGGACTTGGCTACGATCCGATGAGTGAGATTGGCTTGGCGCTTGTGAAGCACCTGAATGTTGTTCCCGGTGATGAGGCAGAGCGCCAGAGCGCTGCTTGATCGATAGGCGATAGTTCTGCACAATTCTTACTTGGATTCACCTTGTGATTTTTGTCGGGAGGCTATCGCCTTATTCATTCTCTTCTGCTGAATGGCCTTCAATGAAAATGGTAAACTAAGAGACATCCAGAAAGATAAAGAAATCAAGAAAAAGCAGGATGACTGTATGTATTTGAATATTGAATCACTAGGACTCAATAGCGAAAATACAAATAACGCAGAAAGAAGAACGATATAAAGAACAAATACATCCGTGTGACGATGGATTTTTCTTTGTATTTCTTTCGCAGCGTAAAAATCCTTACGCCACGAACTCTCTGCAATCATACTCGGCTCACCAAGTATTGAAACAATTGCTATAACGACGCCAGCTAGAATAGAGAATACGGTTGCGACATAAGAAATTATGTCAGCGGTATTCTTTAATCGGTCAGAAAATAAATATGAAAGCCCAAGCGAAATCAGTACGCCGCTCGCAGCATACGCGATTCTTCCATATTCAATTTCTCGCTTTTTCTTATTCATCAACGTCATTCAGAAACTGGATCGCATTATCCCACGCTAGAACGAAACTGAGATAAGCGGCGCCTCCGGGTTGAGTGTACGTATTCTTTAATAGGAGTTGATCTCGTGTAAAATAATTTCCTCGGACCGTCTTAATCTTAAATTGCTCATCACCCTCTATCACACTTTCGGCTAAGGTGGTTAAGCTTTCAATTTGGTTTAAAGGCGCACTTTTCTTAAAATTAAGAACTAAGTGCGCGTTTGCACTGGCCAATGAATCGATATCATCATCCGACAATTCTGCGTGAAACCTTGCCGATAGCGCATCCTTGATAGTTCTACCTATACTTTCGGTAATAGACTCCGGTTGCCCTTCAATTATTTGATCAGCTTCTGCCTGATTTAGGGATAAACCCATATCTAGGAGTTGAACACCTTCATCCAGCAAGCGCTGAACAACCGCTGGATCAGCTCTGGCCGCTAATGAAAATCGATTGCTGACCTCGGCACCATGTTCCAACAATAGCAAACCACGTATCGCCCGCTCGACAAACTTTGGATGAACGTGCCCTTGCGTGACGAATGCAACGGCATCCTGAGTAAGCACAATAACAATCTCACGTTCCGTAAACTCAGCACCGTCTGGCGCAGGAGCGTCATCTAAGTCAGCATTTTCCAGACCTAGGACTTGTGGCGTTACGCCCTTTCTAGAACCATTCACATATGTCGAAAGGTGGATACAAAGTTTACCATCGCGATTATCTCGATGACGAACTTCGCAAGTCTCTCCAGCAATGGGGAAGCGGGTTGCATCAACATGAGGTCGGCCAGCTAGTGCTTCAGTCAGAAACACAACCACGTCATCATTTGGCTGCTGATTAAACCACTCTACTCGTCTGTAGTGGATTGTTTTACGCACCGTACCCCCTAGTTAGCAATAACCCCAATTGGTCATAATGGTAGAGAATCGAGAACGCTTCAATCCAGACGTGTTATATATCTTATTGGTTATCCACAGGCAGTGTTCCGGTTTTATGAGTCGGTAAAGTGTTCCGGTTTGGTGTTCCGGTGTATTAAAACATCATTGTTTTTATTGGATAATTTTGAATGGCTGGGGCGCCTGGATTCGAACCAGGGAATGGCGGTACCAAAAACCGCTGCCTTACCACTTGGCTACGCCCCAACAAATCGTGCCGAAGCACTTGGTTGCGCGGCCTTATAACCGCTTCGATAATCAAGTGCAATCATCTAATGACGGAATCCAACACGGGTTTACAGGGCGCGGCTCACACGCTTTCCGACCGTCTATCCACCGCTATGCGGCCAAAAGCAGAACCGGCGATTTGCGTCCCGCCGCAAAGCTGTTACTTCCTGATACAAACTGGTTTCTGGTGTTCGCTATGCTGTTTTTGCTGATTTCGTTCCTTGTTAGCGCCGTCCTGTGTGCCATCGGCCTTTATTTGCTGAACCGGCTGCTGCCATCGAGCTTTCTTGGCGCGCGCATCACGTCGCGATCAAATCACAGCGTCGCAGCGCGGCAGATCGGCGGACTGGCCCTAATTCCCGCGATCATCATAACGCTGCTGATCTTCGCTCCCGATCTGGAGGTGAACGCGCTTCTCGTCCTTTGCCTTTCGGCGGCATCGCTTCTGTTATGGATCGTCGGCGGACTGGACGACCGCTATGAGTTGTCCGAAGCCATCAGGCTCGGCTCGCAAATCCTTGCCGCCGGGCTGGTCTTCTACGGCCTGGGGCCTGAATTCCGGTTACTGCCCGGCCTCCTGCCCCATTGGCTGGAAGGCGTTCTGATCGTCTTCGCGCTGCTGGTTGCGATCAATGTCACCAATTTCATGGACGGCCTCGACCTGATGACCGCCGCAGGCATCGGCCTGCCTTTGCTGGGTGTGGGCATTCTGGCCGCAGTCGGGCTGGCCGGATTGGAAAGCGGAGGCATCGGCACTGTCGCAGCGGGCGGTTTGCTGGGCTTCGCCTTCTTCAACCGCCCACCGGCAAAAGTGTTTCTCGGTGATTCCGGCAGTCTGCCGCTCGGCCTTATCGCCGGGACAGCGCTGCTCCTGCTTGCTCGCGAGACAAATCTGGCTGCCGCGCTGATCCTGCCGCTTTATTACGTTCTCGATGCCGGGACGACGATCGCGATGCGTTTGAGCCAGGGCGAGAACATTCTGAAAGCGCATTCGAAACACGCCTATCAGGCCGCTAAACGCTCGGGCTGGAGCGTCCCCAAGGTGGTCGGCCATGTCGCGTTTTTGAACCTGATCCTTATCGTTTGCGCAGTCGCCATGCTGGCGCTGGACCATATGCTTGCCCGGATCGCGTTCCTGCTGGTCGCCGTTGTGGCGACGCTGGTCCTGCTTCTGGACTTCCGGGGCCGTTTCAGGAAGCTATGACGTCGAAAAGCACTTTGCGCACAGCCGCTACGTCGCCGCTCTCCATCGCCGCACGAAGCGCTGTCAGGCTGGCAGGCACGTCCACCGCCGCCTTGTTGCCCTGCGGCGCGCGCATGATCTTCGGGTGGCGTGTCGGCTGCGCCATTGAAGGCTCATAGAAGAGCTCTTCGTACATTTTCTCACCTTCACGAATTCCCGTGATCTCGATGGCAATGTCGCCCTGGGGGTTTTCCTCGTTGCGGACAGTCAGTCCCGCCAGAAGAACCATATTCTCGGCCAGGTCGCGGATTTTAACCGGCTCCCCCATTTCCAGCAGAACCGTGTCGCCGGATTCGGCAATACCGCCCGATTGCACGATGAGTTCCGCAGCTTCCTTGATCGACATGAAATAACGCGTCATGTCCTCATGCGTCAGGGTGATCGGTCCACCATTTCCGATCTGCTCGCGGAAAAGCGGGACAACAGAACCGTTGGACCCCAACACATTGCCGAAACGGACGGAATAAAAAGCTTTCTTCTTTCCGACCTGCTCCGCCAGCATACCGTAATAGTAGACGACCAGTTCGGCCCAGCGCTTGGTCGCGCCCATCACATTGGTCGGACGCACAGCCTTATCGGAGGAAATCAGGACAAAACGTTCCACATCGGTCTGGAGAGCAGCTTCTGCGACCTCCAGCGTGCCAAAAACGTTGTTATGGATGCCGATCAGCGAATTCTTCTCGACCAGCGGCACATGCTTGTAGGCCGCGCAATGGTAGACTGTATCTATATTGTAATCGCGCAGGGCCTTCTCGACGCAGGAGCGGTCACGCACCGAACCGAGAATCGGCACGATTTCGCAACTGGCAATCTGCCTCAACTGCCTGTCGATATTGTAAAGCGCGAATTCGCTCGATTCAAACAACAGGATGCAGGCCGGGTTCCATTGGGCGATCGTGCGGCACAACTGGCTTCCGATGGAGCCGCCCGCCCCCGTGACCATGATGCGTCGTCCCTGCACGACGTCGTTCAGCAAAGCCACATCCGGCGGAACGGGCGAACGCCCGAGCAGATCGTCGATCTCCACATTGCGCAGCGAACTGACAAGGTATTTGCCTGTCGTCAGGTCTGCGATGGGCGGAAGAATGCGCGTATTGACCGGCAGGCGACCCAGAAGACGCGCGAAGTCCTGCCTTTGCTTTTGATCGAGCCCCGGCTCGGAGACGACCACCTGCTTGATGCCGTAATTTTCCACCAGTGTCGGAATACTTCCGACGCCATAAACACGCAGGCCGATGACGTCCATGCCATTCAACTGGTCGCTGGGGTCCACAAAGCCGACAACAAGGGTATCGCTGTGACTGCGCAGCGCCGTCGCAAGCTGGCGCGCCGGCTCCCCGACGCCAATGATGAGCGCGGAGCTGGTATAATGCTTGCCCGTTTCCGAACTGCGCAACAGCCATTTCGCGCCGAACCGGCTCGCGGCTATCAGGACCGTGCTCAGGAGCCAGTACAGCAAGGGAACCGAACGCGGCAAGCCGGTGCCGCCATAAAGCTCCGTCAGGAACACCAGCGCGACCCAGAAAAGGGATGCGACGGCAGTCGCCTGGAAGATCGGCCAGATCGCACGTTCGGCAAGGTAGCGGATGATCGCCCGATAGAGCCCGAAACGGATAAACACGGGGATGGCGAGAATGGGCGCGATGAAGATCAGGAATGTCTGCGCTCTGTTCGGCGCGAAAACGAACCCCAGACGAATGACAAAGGCCAGATAGGCACTGAGCAAAAGCAGGACGCAGTCGCTCAGCACCAATATGACCTGTTTACTGGCGCGGGGCAGCAGCGCCAATCTTTGCCATGGATATTTCAAACTCATACGCGTGTTATCCCGCTCTCCATCGGAGAGAAATACCGGAACGATTCCAGCGCCATAAGGCTATTCATGCTACTATTGCGGTTACGATCCGTTTCAGTTTCCCGCCACCGTTAACACGAGTCCTCCGGCAGAGCCATATCAATTGCTATTGCATGGAGTTAACAGACCTTGGGCGACCGTGCAGACCAGACCGCTGCACACGTCATCAGGCGATTGCCGTTCCGGTACGCACGCTGCGCCAGCCTGTGCCATCGGAATAGACCAGTTCCGTGCCCGAAGAACCGTCGGAGACGAAAACCAGCGCCCCCGCACCATGGCTGCCCGCCGGAGGCAACGCCGCGACCGTATAGGAAGCCGGCCGGATGGGGCCATCGACCTGAAGCCGGGTCTGCGGCCAGACCGAGCCGATGGCCACATTGCCGGTCGAATGGTCAACCTTGACCGCCTCCCGCCATTGGCCCGCATCGTCGCTGACCTTTACGCTGAAATCGTTGCTGCCGTTCAGGCCCATTTCGGCAAAGCCCGTCCAGTTGGTCTGATAAAGAAGGCTTGCCGTGTCCGCCAATGCCTGCTTATTCACCTTTATCTGATGGCCCGCACCGGCATTGTTGAAAAGGCTCGCCTCGGACGAGATCACCAGACGGTTGACCGCATCGGCAGTCGCCTGAACGCCGAGCATGGACAGGGTCATGCTTTCCGGGATCGATGACACGCCATTCCAGACAGCGCCGTCGAACACGAGCAGCTGCGCCTCGTCCTCGACATAGGCCTGCCAGCCTGCGGCCGGTGAGATAAACAGCCAGCCGCCGTCCACGAAGAAGGCGATCATGCCATCCTTGCCCAGCCAAAGTCCCGCAGCCGGTGTGGCTACGATATAGCGTGCGCCGCTATCGGGAGTGGCGGGAGCGTCGGTCTGGCCGCGCGACCTGACGCTCAGATGCACGATGGCGTCGAGCAGGCGCAGGGCCTCATTGTGGGTAACGTGCTTTTGCGCCTGGCTTGGCAGAATATAGGGTAGTTCAAGATTTGGGGTCTGGTCCATGAAGAACTCCTCGCAATGGATGATGCGAGGAGTGTAATTCATCTGTCCGCGAAGGGGATAAGTCCGGCTCAGCTGCCGCGATAGGTCGAATATGACCACGGGCTGACGAGGAGCGGCACATGGTAATGACCTTCGGGATCGGCAATCGCGAAACGGATCGGAACAAGGTCGAGAAAGGGCGGATTGGCCTGTTCCGCCCCGCGACCATCAAAATATTCGGCGACATGAAACTGCAACTCGTAAATGCCGGTCCGCATCTCATCGCCCGTAAGCAAAGGCGCATCGGTCCGGCCATCGAGATTGGTCACGACGCGCTTGATGAGTTCCGGCGTGCCGTTTGCGGCCATGCGATAAAGTTCGATGCGCATGGCTGCGGCCGGCACACCCTGTGCAGTGTCGAGAACATGCGTGGAGAGCTTTGCCATAATTTCCCCCGCTATGCTCAAACCGGGCTCACCGTTTCGATGCGGTAGATCGCATCGGAGAGGAAGAATTCCTCCAGATTGTCTTCCCTGCCCTCTCTGTCGACAACCAGAAAATCCGATTTGCGTTCCAGAGCCAGAAGCGGATGGTGCCAGACATTGCGCAGATAGTTGACGCCCTGATCGCCCCGCGCGAGAAAAACGCGCGGACGAACCGGCCGGTCATCGACATCTTCCGCAACGACCACGAGAAAGGGCCGACCGTTCAATGGAATGAAAGCCTGCGAACCGAAGGGGTGGCGCTCCATCATGACGATATCGATCGGCGCCTCAAACGACTGTCCCCTGAAAATATTGATGAGAACCCGCGCTTCGGTACCCGCCGCTTCGACACGGGCAAGATCGTGAAAGCGCTCCGTCGTGCCATTATTGATCAGGCGAAGCTCCGCCCCTTCCACCTCGATCACATCGCCAAACGGTGCAAAAGCCTCTTTCGTCAGCCGCTCGACCGCCAGAATCTCGACTTGCAAATCAACCTCCCCGGAAAATGGAATATCGCAACGACAAAGCTTGACGACGGGCCTCCTGTCAATCGCGAAGCAGTTTCAACCGAAACAAGAAAAAGCCGGGCACAGGCCCGGCTTTCGAAAAACAAAAACTTCGAACAGATCAGCGCTTCAGCAGCGACGTCACTGCTGGCACGCCGCAGGCGGCAAGCGCCAGTTTTACCAGATCGCCGACGATGAAGACACCGAAGCCGAAGGCGATGCCCTTTTCCAGACCGAAGAGATAGGCCATCCAGCCTGCTCCCATGAGGAGAATGACGGCTTCGGCCAGAAGCATCGCGCCGCCGAGGGCGAACGGATTGCGCGCCAGTCCCTTGTCGGCAGCGCGACCGACGATCCACGCAGCGGCAAGATAGGAAAGCAGATAGCCGCCCGTCGGACCGACCATATAGGCAAGGCCGATGCCTTTTTCAGGCGTTCCGGTGAAGACCGGCATACCGAGCGCGCCTTCGAGCAGGTAGAGCGCCACCGTCGCAACGGCAAGCCGCGAACCGTAAAGAGCCGAAATCGCAAAGAGGGCGAAGGTCTGCATCGTCACGTTGACATAAACGAGATCGACCTTGATCTTGGCGGAAATGGCGAGAACGGCTGTCCCGATCAGCGCAAGTCCGACGAACCAGAACGCTCGCGCCAATTGACTGGCGGGCAGATATCCTGCGGCGAGAGAGGCGGTAGCAATGCGAGACTTTGCTCTATGAGACATATCCAACTCCACTTTTGGCGGCATCCTGACATCGGAAGCTGACCATTAATCCCGATATGGGCGCAATTGTCATCGCATGGTGACTGTTCACGTCCGAAACCCGACTATATAAGGCCTGTGCCGTTTCATCAATCGAACCAAAGAAGAACTGGAAGCCGTTCCCATGGCGCTTGTTTTCGACAGCAGTTTCACTCCCCAGTATGGGCAGGCAGTTGAGCTGAGTAAAGGCATTTTGCGCCTCACCGTCAATAATCCGAGCGCTTTCACCTTCCATGGCACCAACAGCTACATTATCGGCACGAATACACTGGCGGTCATCGATCCCGGCCCGGAAGACGAGGCCCATTACGAGGCGCTGATCGCGGCCATTGCCGGCCGCCCCGTCAGCCATATCTTCGTCAGCCACACCCATCGCGATCATTCGCCGCTTGCCCGACGTCTCAAGGAAAATCTCGGCGCGCTGACGGTCGCGGAAGGCCCGCATCGCCCTGCCCGTGCCTATTACGCGGGCGAAGTCAACATGCTCGAAGCAAGCGCCGACACGGATTTCACCCCGGATATCGCGCTTGGCGACGGCTCCGCAATCCAGGGTGACGGCTGGGTGATCGAAGGCATCCATACGCCGGGACATGCCGCCAACCACATGGCGTTCGGCCTGAAGGATACGGGCGTGCTGTTTTCCGCCGATCATGTGATGGCCTGGGCCACATCCATCGTCGCTCCGCCCGACGGTTCCATGAGCGATTATATGGTTTCGCTTGAAAAGCTCCTGACGCGTGACGATGCGGTTTATCTGCCGGGCCATGGCGGCGCCGTCACCAAACCGGCCGCTTTCGTGCGCGGCCTGCGAGCGCATCGCAAAATGCGCGAGCGTGCGGTCCTCGAGCGCGTCCTTCAGGGAGACCGGACGATCCCCGATATGGTCAAAGTGATCTATCGCGAAACGGATCCAAGGCTGCACGGCGCCGCGGCCTTATCCGTTCTGGCGCATCTTGAAGATCTGGTCGGGCGCGGCGAGGTCAAGACCGATGGCCATCCATCGCTCGACAGCATTTATTTTCCCGGCTGATTATTCCACGTCCGCCGGAGCCTTGTTGACTTCGCTTTCCAGCGCACCCAGAAAATCGGTAATGAAACCGGCGTTCAGCCCCATATCGCGCTTGCCGTAACGCGACAGCGAGCGCACATCGACATAGGTCGCCTCGCCCTCGTCCAGCAAGCGGATGACGATATCGCTTTTCAGGCCCAGAACGAAACTATGCGCCGTTACGGCAAATCGCGTCGCGTTCTGTTCCGATGGCGATGCGTTTCGCGCGCTTTCCTGCCACCCGAAAGCCTTGAGAACAGTCCCGACACCTTGCGCCACGCGGTCCGGCGCAGCTTCATAACGGCGTCCGACGACATCGGGATAGGCAGTCAGTTGCGCCAGCGCATCACCGCTTACCGCCAGCGTAAGCGGGTTCATCCATTGCAGGCGCGGCGGCATATTGGCTGGAAACTGCGGCGGCGTCTCGAAATCCGTGGACAGGTCGTAAAGCGGCGGCGACGCATACCAGAGCGCGGCCACAAGTCCGATCGGCAGCAACACGGCAAAGGCAAAAATTCCGCCCCAGAACGACCGTGCGCCACCCTTGTCGCCATTGGTCCAAAGATTTCGGAACCCCTTGGCCGCACAGACGAGCGCAAGAATGGCAATGGCGGCGCTCAATCCAGCGACCAGAACGAGATCGGGCGTTTCGAGTGTCCAGAACCGGTGCAGAACGAATGCCAGAGCGAGCAGGATGACCGCGAAAACGCCGAGGCGAAGTGCCCAGACCGCAGAACGCGACTGACGCCGCTGGTAGCGAAATTTTCTCATACAGTTTCCCAGCCAGTATCCGACGATCCGATTTCGGCATTGAACGCCTGCCCATTATGGCATCCAGGGTCAGGACCTATGAATAGCAGAGAGATTCTCACTCGGCAAAATCCTGAAGCATGAATCGTTTTCTGCAAAAGGCTTGTGTGCGCTAAGCGACACCTCAGCCACACCACCAATATTCTGGGACCTATAAAATAGAGTACCAACACACGTTTGGCGTGCTTGATAGATCAGGCAAATCGCATTAGGGGCAGCGATCAGTTAGCCTGCAAACGTCACCGGCTTTAAGAATAAGTGAGAAAAAAGCCAGGTAAATCAAATAAAAAGGCGTTGCAGCAACTGCTAACAGAGGGCATGATCGTTGAAATGGGGGTTAATTTCGGAATCGTCGGAGAGGACCGGATGGATCGCGCCCGTCAAAATGGCAACCAGTCAAAAGGCGATGACACCGCAGACGATGCGACCACACTGGAAGCTGTGGAACTGGAATTCGCGCTCGGAACGATCGACGTACTGGTCGAAGGCTTCGACTCCGCTCTCGCCAAGGCTGCCGAACGGGTTGGCGGCGAAGTTCTCTTCAACATGCCTGCTCTCGATACAAGTGAAGCGCAACGTATCGGCGCAATCGCTATCGAAGGCGAGCCGGAAGATCAGGTCATTTTCGTTACGCTGCGCAATGACGGCACGACCTTGTCCATAGAACCGCTAACCGGCGAGAACGCGGTTTTCGAGAGCCTCGGACGCAACTATGCCGCCGTCATGAAAAGCCTTTCGCCGAAAGAAAAGGTCAACGGCGCCTGACATCGCGGCTCCGGTCATTTCGACGCTGCGGGTTTCCGCAGCTTTCGTGTGCCTGCCTGGAGATTGCGCGAAGCGACCGGATTGAGCACCATCTCCGTCTCAACATCCTTGAGACGTACGAAATTCATACCTTTCGCCTTCAAGGCCAGAATGCCCTTGGCAACGCCCTCCCCGGCAGACCGGGTCGGCTGGTTGATATGCGAAATGATGACATCACCGTCGCGCGCGGCCGCTATACGGCGCGCGACCGTCGGCGCAAGCAGGGATGCCCCCTGATCGCCATTCAATGAATAGCCGCCAATCCTGTAACCCATGCCCGTCGCCAGCTTTATCGCGTCCGTCGAATAGCGGGCGGTCGCATCGCGATACCAGAGCGGCTTCGGTGCCCCGACACCTGCGATGGCCGATGCTCCACCGTCGATCTCCAAACGAACCCTATCGAGCGATCCGGCTGTCTTGATCCCATACATTTTCGATTCATTCGTGATGGCGGGAACATGCATCGCGCCATGGTTTTCGATGTCGAACAGATCGGGATTGGCCTTCAGGACGACGATGGCTTCGGGATTTTGTCTTACCCAGCGGCCCGTCACGAAAATCGTAGCGGGAATACGGTTATGCACCAGCATATCGAGGATACGATGATCGGTCCTGCCCATGCAGGCATCGAGCGTCAGAGCCACTTGCGGCGATGCAGGACCTCCGCGCGCTATATGCAGTTGCGGCTCGACGATCCTGATCGTATCCGGCAACCGCTCTTGCGGGGCGACATCATAGGCGCTGGCGATACCGGTCGTGAACGTGAATGCGGCGGTCGCCGCTGCAATCAAACGAAACATGGCAATATCTTTTTTAGAAAAATGACTGCCGGAGGGCTACTCCGGCAGTCGAGCCAAATTATGGCGGCCTATCAGCCCTCGCGGACAGCGGCCTGCGCCGCCGCAAGCCGGGCTATCGGCACACGGAAAGGCGAGCAGGACACATAGTCGAGGCCGGTCTTTTCACAAAACGCGATCGAGGACGGATCGCCGCCGTGTTCGCCGCAGATGCCAAGCTTGATCTTCTCGCGTGTCTTGCGTCCGCGCTCCGCGGCGATCTGCACCAGTTCGCCCACGCCATCCACATCGAGCGAGACGAACGGGTCCTGCTCGATCACGCCGCGGCTCTGATAGGACGTCAGGAAAGCCGATGCGTCGTCACGCGAGATGCCGAATGTGGTCTGGGTAAGATCGTTGGTTCCGAACGAGAAGAATTCCGCCGTTTCGGCGATTTCTCCGGCGCGAAGCGCCGCGCGCGGCAGTTCGATCATCGTGCCGACCATATAGTCGATCTGGACGCCGGCCTCATTCATCACTTCCTTTGCCACCGCATCGATACGCGCCTTGACGAAATCGAGTTCGGCCTTCAGGCCCACCAGCGGCACCATGACTTCGGGCACGACCGGTTCGCCGGTTTCCTTGCCCGCGACGACGGCTGCCTCGAAAATGGCACGGGCCTGCATCTCGGCGATTTCCGGGTAGGACACTGCCAGACGGCAACCGCGATGGCCGAGCATGGGATTGAATTCGTGCAAGGCATCGGCGCGTTCGCGCAGCCTGGCCGCATCGACCCCCATGGAGGCCGCCACTTCCGCGACTTCCTCGTCCGTATGCGGCAGGAACTCGTGCAAGGGCGGGTCGAGCAGACGGATCGTGACCGGCAGGCCCTTCATGATTTCGAAAAGTTCGACGAAATCCGAACGCTGCATCGGCAGAAGTTTTGCCAGAGCGGCGCGACGGCCTTCCTCATTGTCGGAAAGGATCATCTCGCGCATCGCAACGATGCGGCTTCCCTCGAAGAACATATGCTCGGTGCGGCACAGACCGATGCCTTCCGCGCCAAACGAGCGCGCCGTGCGGGCATCGGCGGGGGTTTCGGCATTGGCTCGCACCTTCATGCGGCGCGACTTGTCCGCCCATTCCATCAGTTTGCCGAAATCGCCGGAAAGTTCCGGCTGCAACATGGCAACCGCGCCTTTCAGCACCTGCCCCGTACCGCCATCGACGGTGATGACATCGCCCTTGCCGAAGGTCTGGCCTGCCGCGAGCATGACGCCGTTGCGATAGTCGACGCGCAGCGATCCGGCGCCGGAAACGCAGGGCTTGCCCATGCCGCGCGCCACGACCGCCGCATGGCTGGTCATGCCGCCGCGCGTGGTCAGAATGCCTTCCGCCGCGTGCATCCCGTGAATATCTTCAGGACTTGTTTCGATACGGACCAGAATGACCTTGCGGCCTTCGGACCTGGCCTGTTCAGCCTCCTCCGACGAGAAGACAATCTCGCCGGTGGCGGCGCCGGGCGACGCGGGCAGTCCCTGACCGATCACCTGACGTTCCGCGCGCGGATCGATGGTCGGGTGCAGGAGCTGGTCGAGCGCTGCCGGATCGACGCGTAACACCGCTTCTTCCTCAGATATAAGGCCCTCGCCCGCCATTTCGACGGCCATTTTCAGAGCGGCCTTGGCCGTGCGTTTGCCCGAACGGGTCTGGAGCATCCACAGCTTGCCGCGTTCGATGGTGAATTCCAGATCCTGCATGTCGCGATAGTGCTGTTCCAGTCGATCCGCCACCTTCAGGAATTCGGCAAAGGCTTCCGGCATCACCTTTTCCAGCGACGGCTTGTCCGAACCGGCGGCGATGCGCGCTTCCTCGGTGATGTTCTGCGGCGTGCGGATACCGGCCACCACGTCTTCACCCTGCGCATTGACGAGAAATTCGCCGTAAAGCTTGTTTTCGCCCGTTGAAGGATTGCGCGTGAAGGCAACGCCAGTCGCAGATGTTTCACCCATATTACCGAACACCATGGCCTGCACATTGACCGCCGTGCCCCAGGCCGCCGGAATATTGTGCAGGCGGCGATAGGTGATGGCGCGGGCATTCATCCAGCTTGAAAATACAGCACCGATGGCGCCCCAGAGCTGTTCACGCGGGTCCTGCGGGAAAGGCTGACCCAGTTCTTCCTCGACCTTGGCTTTATAGAGCGCAATCACGTCCTTCCAGTCGTCGGCAGTGAGCGCCGTGTCGACATCGACGCCGAGAGCGGCCTTCCTGTCTTCCAGAATTTCCTCGAAGAAACCGTGATCAACCCCCAGCACCACGTCGGAATACATCTGGATGAAGCGGCGATAGCTGTCATAGGCAAAGCGCTCGTCGCCCGATTCACGGGCGATGGCCTGCACTGTCTCGTCGTTAAGGCCGAGATTGAGCACCGTGTCCATCATGCCGGGCATGGAAGCACGGGCACCGGAGCGCACCGAAACCAGAAGCGGCTTTTCGGCATCGCCAAAATTGCGGCCGGTCAGCGCCGCGATATGCGCGAGCGCTGCCTGAACCTGCTCGGTGAGTTCGGAAGGATAGGTCCTGTCATGGTCGTAATAATAGGTGCAGACCTCGGTCGTGATCGTAAAGCCGGGCGGTACGGGCAGACCGAGACTGCTCATCTCAGCCAGATTGGCCCCCTTGCCGCCGAGAAGATTGCGGTCGCTTGCCGCACCTTCTGCCTTACCGTCGCCGAACGTGTACACCCACTTCGCCATTATGGCCTCCCTTAATGCAGGATGGCTCAAGAAAGACTCGCAACAATTGCAAGCATTTCCTGAACCTGCCCTCGTTGCTTATGCGATCGGCGAGGCCGCTGCCAACCAAAAAAGAGAAGCCGCGACAATAGAATCGATTAGACGCGAAATCGGCCCGATTAAAGCGTGTCGCGTTCATGGGATTCGTACATCTTGCATGCACTATGATCTGGTTGCTGTGGATGCAGACAAAACCTAGAGCGGTTCCTGTTTTGACTGAATCATTGGAACCGCTCTAACTATTTGTTTTTACGCATTATCCTACGCATCGTAGCAGGATTAGAAATCAGTCCAGTGGACTGATTTCCCTGCGAAGACGCTTCGCACTTTTGCTGGAAATGCTCCAGGGATTGACTCTATTGGGCTTATGTCGCAAAAATAAGAACAAATAAAGAACATCTGGATGTTGTATCATGCGTGTCACGGGAAAGCTCGATTATCTGGAAATGCCTGCCGCCAACGGCTCGCTCGATACGACCAAGAGCTTCTATGCGCGGGCCTTCGGGTGGAGTTTTACGGATTATGGCCCCACCTATTCGGCCTTCGCCGAAGGGCTGGACGGTGGCTTCGATGCGGATGGCGATGCAATCGCAAAGCCGCTCCCCGTACTTTATTCCGCCGGGCTGGAAGATACTTTGCTGGCAGTCACGGAAGCAGGCGGCACCATCGTCAAGCCTGTCTTTTCCTTTCCCGGCGGGCGGCGCTTCCATTTCATCGATCCGGCGGGAAATGAGCTCGCCGTCTGGAGCGACCGGTAGATTTGCACCCCCGCATCCGTTCCGCCGGTTTGTTGCGGGACAGGATGGCGGCTCGCCGCGGGTCAACTGCGGCGAGCCGTTCGAGCCTGGGAATTGCCATTGCGGCCTCAGATGACGTTTTTTGATTCAGACACTCAGTGAATGAATTCCTTCGGGGCACAGCTCTCCGTTTCGGTCTGCAATGTCGTGTGATGCAGATCGTATTGTTCCTGCAATATCTGCTCGACGGCGCGGCGCACGGTCTCGCCATCGGCCTTTTCCGTCAGAACGATATGAGCCGTCAGCGAATGCTGGTTCTTTGTCAGTGACCAGACATGAAGGTCGTGGATGGACGTCACGCCGGGCACCGCAAGAATTGCCGCCTCGACCTGCCTCACATCAAGCCCGACCGGGACGCCCTCCAGCAGAATATTGATGCATTCCTTGAGCAAAACCCAGGTGCGCGGAAAGACCATGAAGCCTATGCCAACCGCGATCAGGGAATCGACCCATTCCCATCCGGTCAGGTAAATGATGAGAGCGGCAGCGATCACGCCTACCGAGCCGAGCATATCCGCCCAGACCTCCAGATAGGCGCCCTTCACATTCAGGTTTTCATCCTTGTGTCCGGTCAGCACCCGCATCGAAATGAAGTTGACCGCCAGTCCGACAACAGCCACCGCCATCATGCCGAGCGACTGGACGTCAGCCGGTTCCGACAGGCGTTCATAGGCCTCGTAGAGAATGTAGAAAGCAACGCCCAGAAGCAGAAGCGCGTTGAACGCCGCCGCCAGTATTTCGAGACGCGCATAGCCATAAGTGCGGAAGATGTCGGCGGGACGGCGACCGAGATAGACGGCAATGAGCGCCAGCAAAAGCGCAAATGTGTCCGTTGCCATATGCATGGCATCGGAAAGAAGCGCGAGACTGCCGGTGATGAAACTGCCGATAGCTTCGGCGATCATGAAAAGGCCGGTCAGGCCAAAAGCGACCCACAACCGGGAGATCGGCGTATTCTTGACGTCCGCATGATCGTGGTCGCCCCCCATGTTGCCCCTCCCGAATATACCGAAATCAGCTTGCCTCGCGCAGCTGCTCCGCCGTCTGAAGATCGACGGAAACAAGCTGGCTCACACCCTGCTCGCCCATGGTCACACCGAAAAGACGGTTCATGCGCGCCATGGTAATCGGATTATGCGTGATGACCACGAAGCGCGTTTCGGTGGAAGCCGCCATTTCGTCCATCAGGTTGCAGTAGCGTTCGACATTGTGATCGTCGAGCGGCGCATCCACTTCGTCCAGCACGCAGATCGGCGCGGGGTTGGTAAGAAACACCGCGAAAATCAGCGCCATGGCCGTCAACGCCTGCTCACCGCCGGAAAGCAGCGTCATGGTCTGCGGCTTCTTGCCCGGTGGGCGGGCGAGGATTTCCAGCCCCGCTTCCAGCGGGTCGTCACTTTCGATCAGTTGCAGTTCCGCCGTTCCGCCTCCGAAAAGATGCGTGAACAGGCGCTGGAACTGCGCATTCACCACGTCGAAGGCGGCAAGCAGGCGTTCGCGTCCTTCACGATTGAGGCTCTGGATTGCCTGACGCAGCTTCTTGATCGCCTCGATCACGTCCTCGCGTTCCGACACGATCGTATCGAGACGGGCGGACAGTTCCTGTTGTTCCTCATCTGCCCGCAGGTTGACCGCGCCAAGGCGCTCGCGCTCGATCTTCAAGCGCTCCAACTGACGCTCGAGCTGGTCTGGATCAGGCAAGGCTTCATCGGGTCTCAGCCCGGTCTGGCGGATTGCCTCGTGCGGCGGACAATTGAGGGCTTCCGCGATGCGGGCTTCCGCGTCACCGCGGCGTTCTTCGGCTGCGGCCAGCCGCTCCTCCGCGCGCGCGCGGCTCTCACGGCTGGAGGCAAGCTGCTGGATCGCAAGCGTCGCAACCTTGTCGAGTTCAGCCTGTGCGGTCTCGGCCTCGGCCAGAATATCCGCTGCCCGTTTTCGCACCTCCTCGGCCTGCGAAAGTTCATTCAGCAGGGCGCGGCGACGGCTTTCGATTTCGTCCGGCGCCTCGGCAAGCGCCTCCGCCTCTTCCGTGGTCTCCGCCCGGCGGTCGTTCAGCGCGGCGATATGACGGTCGGCATTCTCGGCGCGGGATTTCCAGTTACGGCGCTCCAGCGCGATCATCTCAAGCCGACGCTGTCGTGCATCGGCCTCCCGGCGCAGCCCTTCATAGGCAGCCCGCGCCTCGGCCAAAGCCGTGCGGTCCGACATTACTTCGCTATTGAGTGCCGAAAGACGCTCGCCGATCGAGTCGATATCCGGCATCTCATTGAGCCGGTCCTCAGCCTCAGCTACGCGAATCTGCGCCTCTTCCAGATTTTCTTCAAGGCGCGCCTTGCTGTCCTCAAGACCCGCACGACGTGTTGCAAGCTGACCCGCGGCGCGCTCGGCAGCGGCCAGCGCCTCGCGCGCCTCGTCGAGCCTGCGCTGGTTCGCGCGCCACTGGTCGCGGGTGACGCGCTCCTGTTCGAAGGCTTCGCGTACAGCCATTTCTGCGCGCTGCACGGCCTGCTCGGCCTGACCGGCCCGACTGCGTGCCGCGACAGCTTCCTGTTCGAGTTCCGCCAGACGGTTCTTCTGCGCCAGACGCTGTGCCGCCGGTGTCGGCGCGTCGGCGCTGGCCGTATAACCATCCCAGCGCCACAGCGCACCTGCCTTGCTGACCAGCCGCTGGCCGGGCCGCAGCATTACCTGCAAACGCCTGCCATCGCTGTCCGCAACCACGCCGACCTGCGCCAGCCGGCGACGCAACTGCTGCGGACCGTCGACCAGACGATCCAGAGGCGTCGCGCCTTCCGGCAAAACCGGATCGGCGCTGGCAGCGGGATTATAAGCCCAAAAGACGGGCGCATTTTCGTCGCTTGCCGCGTCCAGATCTTCGCCAAGGGCAGCGCCGAGAGCGACTTCATAGCCTTTCTCGACACGTAACTCCTCCACCACCGGCGGGAATTGACCCGTTTCACCGGCATTGAGAATTCTGGCCAGGGTCTGCGCTTCGGTTTCGATGCGGTTCAGTTCCGTGCGCGCTTCACTGAGCGGCTGTCGGCACGCGGCCTCCGCTTCGCGAGCGCTGGCGACCAGTTCCTCCGCAACGGCGACCGCCTCTTCGGCAGAAGCAAGCGCTTCCGTGCAGCTATCGACGACGATGCGTTTTTCCGCCGGATCGAACAGACCGCCAATCTGCTCCGCGACGGCGGCGATGTCGCGTTCGATTGTCTCCATCTGAACGGCCAGTCGGTCGCGACGGTCGCTCGCTTCCTTCAACGCCCGCTCGATCTGCGCCCGCTCGGCGGCGGCTTCGGCGCGCTCGGCCGTAACGCGGGACAGCGCATTTTCACTATCCTGCAAGCGAATTTCCGCTTCCTCGAACAGGGCGCGCAGTTCTTCGTTACGCACACCGGAAGCCTCTGCCGAAACAAGCAATTCCTGCTCTTCATCGTCGAGCCGCGCCAGAATATCGGCATTCTCGCGCACCATCTGCTCTTCACGGGATATGTCGGCAGAAAGCTGCTCCAGCCGCTTTACCAGTTCGGCGCGACGCGCACGAAGACGCTCCCCCTCCTCGTCTAGCTGGGTTCTGGCAATCGAAAGCCGCTGCAACGCGGCTGCGGCCCGTGCTTCTGCCTCTCGCAATTCGGGCAGCTTGTGGGCACCGACCGCCTGCGCCTTGGCCGCATCCATTTGCGCCTGTGCCATCGCGCCGACGGCGGAGGTTGCCTGTGCCAGCGTGCTCTGCGCTTCCGCTTCCTGCATCTTGGCCTGCGACCAGCGCAAATGCAGGAGCGCGGCTTCAGCGCGGCGTATATCGGCGGAAAGCGCCTTGAAACGGTTGGCCTGACGCGCCTGACGCTTCAGGCTGTCGATCTGGCTGGCCAGTTCGCCCACCACATCGTCAAGCCTCTCAAGATTGGTTTCGGCGGCGCGCAGGCGCAGTTCCGCCTCGTGGCGGCGGGTATGAAGGCCGGAAATACCGGCGGCCTCTTCCAGAAGCGCGCGGCGCGCCTGCGGCTTGGCCTGAATGAGTTCGCCGATCCGCCCCTGCCCGACCATCGACGGCGACCGCGCGCCGGTGGACTGGTCCGCGAAAAGAAGTTGCACGTCCTTCGCACGGGCTTCCTTGCCATTGATGCGGTAGACGGAACCGGACTCGCGCTCGATGCGGCGAGAAACCTGCAACTCGTCCGCATCGTTATAGCTGGCGGGCGCCGTTCGGTCCGAATTGTCGAGAAAGAGTGTCACTTCCGCCGTATTGCGCGCGGGCCGCGTGGCGGAGCCGGAGAAGATCACGTCGTCCATGCCGGAAGCGCGCATGTTCTTGTAGGAATTTTCGCCCATCACCCAGCGCAGGGCTTCGACCAGATTGGACTTGCCGCAGCCGTTCGGCCCAACCACGCCTGTCAGGCCGCCCTCGATCACGAACTCCATGGGTTCGACGAAGGATTTGAAACCGACAAGACGCAGCTTGGAGAAACGCATCAGTTCGCCCCTCCCACAGCTCGACCGGAAATGCAAAAAGCGGGCGCAGTCCGGCGCCCGCTTTTCGACCTGAAAAACGGATCAGAGAAGCTTGTCGATGATTGCCGACATTTCGTCAACCGAAAGGGCTCCAGCGTATTTTTGTCCGTTAATGAAGAAAGTCGGCGTCGCACTCACACCGAAATCCTTCGATCCACGCTCCATCGTTGCTCTCACATCATCGAGAAGTTGCTGGTTCGTCAAGCAAGCCTTGAAGGACTCCTGTGTAAAACCGGCAAGTTTCGCGATTTGCAGCAGGGCGGCTTCACCGTCTTCGGCCGTCGCCCACTGCTGCTGCTGCTTGAAGAAAACATCGACCATCGGGAAATAACGGTCTTCCGGGGCACAGCGTGCCAGCATGAAAGCGGCGGTCGCGCGCGGATCGAACGGAAACTCGCGGAAGATAAGCCGCGCCTTGCCCGTATCGATATATTTTTCCTTGATTTCCGGGAAAGTGTTGATCGTGAAATCCGCGCAATGCGGGCAGGTCAGCGAAGCATATTCAACGATGGTTACAGGCGCGTCGGCCTTGCCATAGACCATGTCCTTCAGCTTGCCGGCTTCGGCAACCTTGGCGGCATCGACGGTACCTTCCGCATCGCGCTGCTGCGCATTCGCGCTACCGGCAAAGGCCAGCCCGGCAGCGGCCGCTCCAGCGAGAGAAATAACGTGTCTGCGATTAAGCACTGCAGGCATCCGAATCATCCAGTCCTGTTTCAATAGTTGACTTCGACATACAATCTAAAGCGGCAGATCGCACTTCGCTAGACCTGCGGCGTTCACATGAAAGTCAGCACCTTGCGTTTTTTGTCTCCAAATCCACGACAATAAGCAGACGCTCTTCGGAAACATGAGGAATGCTTGCATCAATTTTGTGGCAGCAGGCGATTTCAGCGATCCTCTTCGCGCTTCCGGCCAGCGGAGTGCTTCTCGGCCAGTATATTTTTTCCAAGCCGTGCAAGGGCCGCGCGAAGCGCGTCGTCCTCGATGCCGTCTGTCGCCTTGTCGATCCGGCGCTCGTCCGCAGGCCCCAGCGGCGGCAGTTTTTTTACCCGACGTTTGACTGGAAGGACCGGCGGCTTCTGTTCGATGCGAATGCGACCGATAGCGGAGAAACCCAGAAACCCGTTGATACGGTTGATGATCTCACCCGTTTCATGCTGGACCTGCAAGGCCGCGAAGCCTTCGCAGGCAATAATCAGCGTCGCGGGAGAAAACGGATCATCCTCGCGCAAGCGACGGGGCCAGAGGATGCGCAGCGGCCGCGATGTCGCGCCGATGGCGGGACCGACAATGTCTTCCCAGGATTGCAGCAGGGCAAGATTGATACCGGCGCGCTTTTGCAGCATCGGATCCACAAGACCCGACGCCATATCTGCCAGTGGCCTGAAGCCACGCCTGGATTTAGGTTCGCTCATCGCGCTCCATTATAACCCCGAAACCATTCGACGAACAAAGGAATCCCCTGATCGAGCGCGGTTTTCGGATTGAAACCGAGATCGCGTGCGGCGAGTGTAATATCGGCATAGGTGCGCGGCACGTCGGCTGCGGGCATGGGCTCCAACTTGCGGATCGCTTGCTTGCCCGTGGCCTTTTCGATAGCCGCAATGAAGTCGTTGAGCATTACCGGCCGGTTGTTGCCGAGATTATAGACGGGTTCCGTATCTTGCGGCTTTTCCAGAATTCGACGTACCGCCCCCAGAACGCCGCTGACAATGTCTTCCACAAAGGTGAAGTCGCGTTGCATTTCGCCATTGTTGAACACACGGATCGGTTCGCCCTTCAGGATCGCGGACGTAAACAGCCAGGGCGCCATATCCGGTCGCCCGTAAGGCCCGTAGACGGTGAAAAAGCGCAAGCCCGTGGAGGGAAGCTTGTGGACGTGCCGGTAAGAATAAGCCAGCAGTTCGCCTGAGCGCTTTGTTGCGGCATAGATCGAAACCGGATGATCGACCGGATCGCTTTCGCAGAACGGTATCTTCTCGTTGGCGCCATAGACCGAGGACGAGCTTGCATAGACGACGGGCGGGCGCTTTTCCAGCCGCAACGCGGTTTCGAATACCGTAACCTGCCCCTGCACATTGGCCGAAACATAGGCTGCCGGGTTCTCGATGGAATAGCGTACGCCGGCCTGTGCCGCGAGATGCACGATAATATCGGCGTCACGGTCGGAGCCTATTGCCGCATTGAATGCGTCCGCGTCGGAAATATCCGCCTTTGCAAAGCGAAATCCGGCCCGCGCATGAAGCCTGGCGAGGCGGGTTTCCTTGAGGGCCACAGGGTAATAGTCGTTCACATTGTCGATGCCTATGACCTGCCAGCCCTCATCCAGCAGACGTTGCGCCGTGTGGAACCCGATGAACCCGGCAGCGCCCGTTACAATCGCTTTCATGCAATCGATCTCTTTCCGAACATATATGAGGTGAGGCCTGCGCGCCGCGCCGCCATGACCCGTCGGGAAGCGGCCGCGTTCAATGCGGCGAGGAAGAACATGGTCGAGGAGATCGTCACTTCGTGCAGGAGCGGATTATGCAGCATACCGTAGCTGCCGCACACGATGGCGAAGTAGATCAATGCCCGCCGCATGGCCCAGCTGTCGGCTGTACGCCACAAATAGATGAAGATCGATATGAACGCGCCAGCCATGAAAATCAGCCCGATAATGCCGTCGTTCAGCAGTTCATCGAGAACGGTATTATGCACGTGACGAAAGCCCTCGATCATCGATGCCTTGTCGCCCGCTTCGGCTTTCACAAAGTCCATTTTCGAATAGGAACCGACGCCCGCAATCGGATGCGCCGTTATCACGTCAGATGCGCTTTTCCACATGACGGCGCGAATATCGGCCGACATCTTGTCTTCCCATTGCGAACTGTCGCCGGTGTCATAATATTCGACCATGCCCGCAAAACGCTTTGAAATAATATGTCCGACCGGTCCGACGACAACAAGCGCGGTCAGCGCCGCCAACAGGGCGGCATAAACGACGCTCTGCTGCTTGAAGCTGTATCGTCTCAGGAAAAGCGCGATCTCAATCACCGCAAAAAACGGAAGGACGACAATGACGGCCCGCGTTTGCGAGGTCAGAACCGCAGCAAGCCCCAGAACCAGCCAATGCGGGCCGTTCGGCAGATAACGCGGAGCACCGTGAAGCGGGATCGCAGCGGATATTGCCGCGACTGCCGCCACAAAGGCAAAGACGGCCTGATTGCCGCCGACGCCGATGCGCCCGCCATCGGTCACCGACAGAAACAGCGCAGTGATCAGAGCGAGTAGTGTCCCGGCGCGCGCACCGAGAACATAGGCGCGCAATGGATCGTGCACGAGTACCATTCCCGACCCGGCAAAAGCGAAAACGGCGATCAGCAGCGTATAACCGATCTGCCGGTTATCCTGAAACGGTTCTCCCCGGAACAGAATCAAACCCAAAGACCATGCCGCATAGAGAAGTATGAAAATATAGAATTTTTTCGCAAACATCCGCGCCGTGGCATGACGACCGCAGGCCAGATAGATACCGACGCATGAGAATGCGAAAAGCAAAACAGGACCAAGACCAATACGTAGCGGCATCGCAGCAGACGCCAGGCCCAGAACCCAGCTATCCACCTTGCGCCGAAATAGAAAAGACTTTTTTAAACGGCTCACATTTTATCCTCTTTAAGGCTTTTCCTGCTCAAAGCGTAGGCGATTCGCCTGACGTAGTCAGTTGAGCGAAAGAAAAGCGTGCTTATCCTTTTGTATGCCGGCAGGCGGCTCTTGGCGTAAGTCGAACGCCCGGCCGCAATCGTCGATATCGCCATATCCGAGAAGGCCACCGCCGGTTTATCAAGAGTAAATATCTCGTAATCGCCTGCCCAGCCGCGTTCCAAAGCGACATCGTATGGCACGCGCATGGGCCGTATCGCCACAAGCAATTTCGCCGCGCCTTCGCGTGTGACGACATAGGCGGCGGAACTGCCCAACGGGCCGTGCATACAGCGGCCGACAGAAAACCGACCGTTCAGGGCGCGGAACGGGCGGAAAGCGGCAGTGCGATGATTGACCAGTTTGACGGCATCCCAACCGTTCAGCCCGGCGAGTTGCGAAACGAGCGGCTGAAAAGCGGATGTGAACAGAACGTCATCTTCCACGATGACGGCGAAAGGCTCAGCTGCTTGCACTATCGCCTCCAGCGCGCGGATGTGGCTGAAATAACAGCCGATTTCCGCTGGCATCGCTATTTTACCGTGGCATCGGCGGAAGCCGGCCTCATCGAAATCCGCAAGCTCGTCTGGAGCAAGAAGCTTGCCTTCGACGGCGTCGACACGGCGCAAATCGATGGAAAATTCGTCGGCGCTGGCCTTCAGCCTGTCCCAGCGATCTCGTGAGCGGGCAAGGTTGATGACATAAACTGGTACAGATACGGGACGATCCACTTGGTCTCTTTCCGCGGCAAAACACCGATGCGTATTGGAGAGCGCATATCGAACTTCAGTAAACCTTCGCAACCGATATGCACAGCATTGTTTCTATCAATTTTGAAAATAAGGCTTTAATCAGAATTCGGTCCCATTATTGAATGACATTCCCTGTATGCTCGATATTACCGACTCCGATCGAAGTTCAAAGCTTCTGACCTGGTATGATCGCTACCATCGGATTCTGCCGTGGCGTCTCACGCCTGCGGAACAGGTTCGCGGCATCAGACCGGATCCCTACCGTGTCTGGCTGTCCGAGATCATGCTTCAACAAACGACCGTCGAAGCGGTTAAAGCCTATTTCACCAAGTTTGTCGAACGTTGGCCAACCGTGCAATCGATGGCGCAAGCCAGCGAGGACGACATTCTTCGCGCCTGGGCCGGCCTGGGCTATTATTCGCGCGCCCGCAATCTCAAGAAATGCGCCAACATGATTGACGCGCACCATGACGGCAAGTTTCCCGACAATGCGGCCGAACTGAAAAAGCTGCCCGGCATCGGCGACTACACATCGGCGGCAATCGCCGCGATTGCGTTCGGCGAACCCGCCGCCGTGGTCGACGGTAATGTGGAGCGCGTCATTTCGCGCCTCTACACGATCGATACGCCCCTGCCTGCGGCGAAAGCCGAAATCCGCACACTTATGGGGCGGCTCACGCCCGATGGCAGGCCCGGCGACTTCGCGCAGGCCATGATGGATCTCGGAGCGACCATCTGTACGCCGCGTCGGCCTTCATGTGCCCTCTGCCCGCTCAACGACGACTGCATGGCCCTTGCATCACGCGACCCGGAGGAATTTCCGGTCAAGCCCCCGAAAGCGGAAAAGCCGATCCGCGTCGGGGCGGCCTTTGTGGCATTCGCCAGCGACGGCACGATTTTGTTGCGCAAACGCAGGGGCAAGGGGCTTCTGGCAGGCATGACCGAGGTTCCCGGCAGCGACTGGACAGCCAGGATCGATGGTGACCCGACGGCCGATGCGGCGCCTTTCCCCTCACAATGGCACGCTTGCGGGTCGATCACGCATATTTTCACGCATTTCGAACTGCGGCTTTCGGTGTACCGGGCGGAAAACGTCGGCAAGGCTGTCGCAGATGACGGCTGGTGGTCCTCGCCACAAGAGCTTTCCGGCGAGGCTTTGCCCACCGTCATGAAAAAGGCGATCGCGGCCGCTATGCCCGACGCATTCAAACAGGGAAGGAAAGCGCGTTGAACAGCCCGATCAAGCATGTCGTCTTCGATATCGGCAAGGTTCTCATCCATTACGATCCTGAACTTGCCTATCTCGATGTCATTCCCGATGCCGCCGAGCGGCGCTGGTTTCTTGAAAACATCTGCACCGGCGCGTGGAATATCGAACAGGATCGCGGGCGAAGCTGGAGCGACGCGGAAACCCTTCTTATCGAGGCTCATCCCGAACGCAGCGAGGAAATCCGGGCCTTCAGGCAGAACTGGAACCGGATGGTGCCCCATGCCTATGAGGATAGCGTCGCCATTCTCCGCGCACTTATCGGCAACGGTCACGACGTTACCATGCTGACCAATTTCGCATCGGACACGTTCCGCGAAGCACAGAAGCGGTTTCCGTTTCTAACGGAAAGCCGGGGCGTCACAGTCTCGGGCGACATCCACTTGCTCAAGCCCGACCGCGAAATCTACGAACACCACGTCACCTCCTTCGATCTCGATCCCCGGGCAACACTCTTCATCGACGATACGCTGCACAATGTCGAAGGCGCAAAGCTTGCCGGCTGGCAGGCCGTTCATTTTACCGGCGCTTCCCAACTGGATGCCGATCTGAAAGCGCTCGGGCTTGCCTTCTGAGCATAAATAGCGAAGGCGCCCGAAGCCGATGCTTCGGGCGCCTCACTATCAGACCATGCTGGAGGCCGTCCGATAAGGAAATTATGCGCCTGCGGCCGCCATCTGTTCGCGAATGACCTTGCGCAGGGCGTCGATCGGCTTCAGGGCGCCATCTTCCTCATAGTGCCAGAAGGTCCAGCCATTGCAGGCGTCAAAACCCTGAACCTTGGCGCCCATGCGATGGATGGAACCAGCTTCGCCGTTGGCAGCCAGCGTACCATCGGCCCGAACAATGGCAGCAAAACGGCGACGCTCGTCGCAAAGAACCGTTCCGGGCCGCAAAAGACCTGCCTCAAGAACGCTGGTAAATGCGACGCGCGGTTCCGCCCGTTTGCCGGTCATGACCGTCAGTTCGGCCTTGCCGAGCGTCTCGACCGCGTCGATACGTGCGGTAGCGGCGTCGATATAGCTCTGTTCGCGCTCGATACCGACAAAATGGCGACCGAGGCGCTTGGCAACGGCACCGGTAGTGCCCGAACCGAAAAACGGGTCGAGAATGACGTCGCCCGGCTTGCTGGAAGCCATCAGAATTCGGGCCAGCAACGCTTCCGGCTTCTGGGTCGGATGTACCTTGTCGCCGTTTTCGTCCTTCAGGCGCTCGGCGCCCGTGCAGATCGGGAACAGCCAGTCCGAACGCATCTGCACATCGTCATTGGCCGCTTTCATGGCCTCGTAATTGAAGGTGTAGCCCTTGCCCTTCTGGTCGCGGGAAGCCCAGATCAGCGTTTCATGCGCGTTCTGGAAGCGTCGGCCGCGGAAGTTGGGCATAGGGTTGGTCTTGCGCCAGATAACGTCGTTCAGCAGCCAGAAGCCGAGATCCTGCAACTGCGAACCGACGCGGAAAATATTGTGATAGGAACCGATGACCCAGATCGTTCCGTTCGGCTTCAGAACGCGGCGGCACGCCATCAGCCAGGCACGCGTAAAGGCATCATAGGCCTGAAAACTCTCGAACTGGTCCCAATGATCGTCAACAGCGCTGACCATCGACTGGTCGGGACGGTGAAGATCGCCGCCAAGCTGGAGATTATAGGGAGGATCGGCGAAAATAACGTCCACGGAATTGTCCGGCAGGCGCTCCAGCGCGGAGACGCAATCACCTTTGATGATGGAGTCGAGCCAGGCGGTACGCGGGGCCTCGATGGGCAACTCATGAGCAAGACGTACTAGGGACATGGGATACTCGATTACCTGTGGACGCGAAAAACTTGTCCTTATGGTTACCGGACAGGGTAAATATGCCGTTAACGCCAAGGTATTGAAATCGTAAACCTTTTCTTAAAAGATCACCAAAGGCCACAGTTCCGGGCTTTTTGGCTGCCGCCATCCGTCGACATTTTGCAGTCTGTCATCCTGCCGCCGCGATCATCATGCAAAGGTCACTTCGAGTTCGTGCCGACGATAAGGCTTGGTTATTCCTTTTTGCCTATGGTTGGCGCTCAACGTTTGGAATTGCATGACGGGACCGCAAGGCGATCCCGCTTCTTCGGTGTATTTTGACGATGAATATTGCTGAGCTGCGACACAATCGGTACCTGCGGGTTCTCTTTGTACCCTTTCGTATGCGTGCATTGGTGCGAGGCAGTGAAATCGGCCTCGTCATAGCGGGTACGATCATCGGCGTGATTTCCGGACTTGCGGTCGCGGCTGTAGGCCGTCTCTCGCAATGGATGCATCAGGCAATCTTCCTGCTTCAGCCCGGAGAAAAGCTGAGTTCGGCGGCAGAGCTGCAAGCCAGCGCCTATATCGCGCCCCTTGCGGGCGGCATATTGATGGGGATCGTGATATGGGTTCTCGCGCGTTGGCGCAAACGCCCCATCGTCGATCCCATCGAGGCGAATGCGCTTCACGGCGGGCGTCTGTCCCTGACCGACAGCTTCATTCTCGTCGGGCAAAATCTGATCTCCAACGGCTTCGGCGCTTCCGTTGGTCTCGAAGCCGCCTATACCCAGCTCGCGAGCGGTTTTGCGTCGCGCATCGGACGGGCGCTGAAGATGCGGCGGGCGGATTTGCGCACACTGGTCGGTTGCGGCGCGGCAGCGGCAATCGCCAGCGCGTTCAACGCACCCCTGACCGGCGCATTCTACGCTTTCGAACTCATTATCGGCGTCTATTCGATTGCCACGCTGGCTCCGGTGGTCGTGGCCGCAATCGTCGGAACGCTGGTGACACAGACCATCGGCGGCCCGCCTTTCATCATAGATGTCGGCCAGATCGATGACATCACACCGCGCGATTACGTTCCGGCGCTCGTGCTGGGGTTCACTTCAGCGGGCATCGCCATCCTTATCATGCGCGGTGTGACGCTGGTGGAAAAGATCGCGCGCCACAGTATCGTGCCGAATGTGCTGGCTCCTGCCATCGGCGGAACGATCGTCGGGATGATTGCGTTCTTTTCACCGCAGGTCCTGGCCTCCGGCCACGGGGCGCTGCATCTCGATCTCAATGCGAATATCACTATCCCGGCGCTTCTGCTTCTGATCTTCACCAAGTCGCTGGCCTCGGCCGTTTCCATCGGGGCAGGTTTCCGCGGGGGGCTTTTCTTCGCATCGCTGTTTCTGGGAGCGTTGACGGGCAAGCTGTTTGCAGCGGTAGCCGGGGCGACACTGCCCGCAGGCCTCGCCCTGGCACCGGAAGTCTATGCCGTCATCGGCATGAGTTCGCTTGCCGTCGCCGTGGTGGGCGGTCCGATGACGATGACATTCCTCGCGCTGGAACTGACCGGGGACTTTCCGATTTCCATGCTCGTGCTGGGCGCGGTCGTTTCGTCCTCCCTGATGGTAAGAAAAACCTTCGGCTACTCCTTCGCGACATGGCGGTTCCATCTGCGCGGCGAATCCATTCGTTCCGCCCACGATATAGGCTGGATACGCAGCCTCACCGTCAACCGCATGATGCGCCACGACGTTCGCACGGTGCCGATCGATACGGACATAGAAACGTTCCGGCACGATTTTCCTCTCGGCTCGACCCAGCGTGTCATAGCGGTGGACACCGAAGGGCATTATGTCGGCATGATCCCGGTCCCCGAAGTCTATGCCGACAGTTTCGATACATCCGACAGCGAACGGAGCATTCGCGACCTGCTCAAATATCAGGATCAGTTCCTTCTCCCGCAGATGAATGCCAAGGAAGCGGTTGCCCGTTTTGACAGGGCGGAAAGCGAAGCGCTGGCGGTGGTCAACAACGCGCAGGAGCGCAAAGTGCTCGGTCTCCTCAGCGAAGCCCACACATTGCGGCGTTACAGCGAAGAGCTTGACCGGCGGCGGCGCGAGGTTTCAGGCGAAGTATAAACAGGGACCGATTACCGCCGGCATTTGACGGTTTCGCCATAAAGGTGTAGCTCATGCACCGAATTTCCGGCACGGGCCGGCCTTCTCCTCCCAATAAAAGGCTACGATCATGGCGGCACCGTCCCTCATTATTTTCGATTGCGATGGCGTTCTGGTGGATTCCGAAATCATCGCGGCGGAAGTCGAATCCGCTCTTCTCACCGAAGCCGGTTATCAGATTGCCGCCGACGAAATGGCGGAACGTTTCGCCGGGCTGACGTGGCAGGACATTCTTCTGACAGTGGAGCGCGAAGCCGGCATCCCGCTTTCCGCCTCGCTTCTGGAAAAATCCGAAAAAATTCTGGACGAAAAACTGAAAAACGAAGTCCAGGCCGTGGACGATATCGTTGAAGTCGTTTCGGCACTGACACTGCCCAAATGCATCTGCTCGAACTCGACCAGCCGACGCCTGGAAAACATGCTGCAGCGCACCGGTCTTTACGAGCTGTTCGCACCGAATATCTTTTCGGCAAAGGAAGTCGGCGCAAAGAAGCCGAAACCCGCGCCGGACGTCTTTCTCCACGCGGCCAGACATTTCGATGTGAATCCGAAGGATGTGATCGTGATCGAAGATTCCGCGCACGGCATTCACGGCGCGCGGGACGCGGGCATGCGCGTGATCGGCTTTACGGGAGGCGCGCATACCTATCCCGGCCATGCCGACAAGCTGACCGATGCCGGTGCGGAAACGGTCATTCATCGCCACAAGGACCTGCCAAGCGTCATCGAGGCACTGTCCATCTGGGCAGATGCGTAAGTGAAAGAATTATCCGTCGCCTGGCTTTCGTCAGGCGGCGGAGCGTTTGCTGCGCCCCTTGGGCGGTTCGTTGAGAATTGCCAGCAACTGCTCGGCTTCCTCTTGCGAGAGACCGATCAGCAGGCGGGTTCCCATGATGACAGGTTCACCGGTGGACGTCTCGAAGATTGCCCAGGTGTCCGTCGGTTCGAGAATTCGTTCATATTTCTGTTTCATAGGGGCACTCTAGCGCAAACCTGTTGCCATAGATTTCACGCGCGCTGTTGAATTTAATTCGAATTTTATCGACCGCCGGTAATCCACAGGTCAAAAACCCGAAGCCACTTTGGCTTGTTTCGGTTTCGGCTTCGGTTTTGCCTTTGAAGAGCCGGACACGAGCAGGGCCTTCGCGCTTCCTGCCCTTACCGGCTTGCCATAAAACCACCCTTGCCCGGTGATCGGCACCTTCATTTTGCGGAAATAGTTGGCTTGCGCTTCCGTTTCGATGCCTTCAACGACAATATCGAGATTGTGCTGGCGCGCCATGGAGATGATCTGCGGCACGATCGATACCGTTGACCCCTCGGCGCAAACCGTGCGGGTGAAAGCCTTGTCGATCTTGATGGCGTCGATATGCAGTTCGTCCAGATAGGCCAGGCTTGAATAGCCGGTGCCGAAATCGTCGATATAGATACGGTGCCCCTGCTCCCGAAGCTTTCGGATACCATCGGAAGCTGCCGAGAAATCCACCGCCGTGCGCTCGGTCAGTTCGAGGCCGATCTGGCGAGGATCTATACCGGCACGAGCAAGCTCCGCCTCCATTTTCTCGGGAAATGCGGGGGACTGAACGTCACTGGCGGTGATATTGATATTGATCTGGATATTCCGGTTGCGGCGCAGCAGATCGCCCATCTCCTCGATGACGCGATCCACCGCATAAAGAGTGACCCGGCACGCCATGCCATTTCCTTCCGCCTCGGCAATGAAGACATCCGGAGGGATCATGTCTCCTGTTTTCAGACGCCAGCGAAGCAGAGCCTCGAAACCGGTAACCCGGCTATCCGCAACCCTGACGACCGGCTGATACACGATATAGAGGTCCGATGCCTTCAGCGCCTTGTTGAGCATGGAAACCAGAGGGCGCTCCCGATTGAAATAGGCAAACCAGCCCAGACCAAGCGTCGCGCCACCGAGCAGCCCCAGACTGATTGCAATGAACAGTTTTCTCCGGGCAGACTGGCTGGTGCGATCGAGCACGGCGTCCAGCACAATGCAAATTCCCGTTTTCCGGTCGCAACGGCGCTCTCTGGCAATATCGCCCAGCACATCATATTGGCGCACGAGATTTGAGAAATCCGGCGCGGGCCGTTCATTCTGCGGATAGCTGTATAACCGGGCGAGTTGCCCGCGCTCGCCGGTCATATATATGGAAAAATTATAATGCGGCGTATGAAGCAGATCGAAAGCCGACGAACTCAGGACCACATTGGCAGCCCCGTTTTCCATCACAACGCCATGACTGCCAGGCGTCTTTAATGGCAGATCGCGATGAACATAGGTGCCGTCGCTCAGATCGACGTCGGCCGCAGACCGAAGGAGCGGCTCCGCCAAATTGCCCAGAAGCGTAGAGCAAGCGAGACGGTTGTTCTGAAAACGACCGATATCCTTGATGTGATAGGCAGAAAAGACAAGCTTCCGCAGATAAGCCTGATCATCCACCGAACATGGCGCGGACGGAGAAAGATTTGCTGCATCCAGCGTTTCATGCGCCGAGGCGACAAGGCGATTTGCGTGCGTAAGCAAAGCGGACATGTAGATATTCATGTGCCGCTGTTCGTCCATGATCCAGAACCTTGTCCCGATCCATTGCCCGGAGGCAGCCCCAAGGAGCAGCAACAACAGCAACAAGAGAGAAGCGGGCTTCAAAAATTTCGTGCGCTCAAATCGCATCCGGCAACGCCTTAAAATATCGCGGCATTGGAAGAGCCCTTGCGAAAACGATTACCACCTCGACGCAAGCAACAGTTCAAATATTAAAAACCCAACCGCTAATATTAAGATTAATCATATAAATTGTAGCATCATTGGTATTAATAGCGAATTAAACTCAAAGTGCAAAGAACAGATAGGATAAGCTAGTGGTTCGATTCCGACATTTGCATCCCTCTGATACAGGCGCCGAGCAAATGTCGGAATCGAAAAGACCACTAGTAAGTTTATGTATCTAGTGGATTTTTCGAATTTGACGTTTGAAACAGCATCTCATTCAGTCGGGATCCAAACGTCAAATTCAATCCACTAGCGATAAATTAGCAATTTAAATAAAAAACAATGCGCAAGATTTGCATCTTGCGCATTGTCCCCATTCATCGACGCCTGAGAACCGGTTCCAAAAGTCGCCACATGCTTTCAGGCTCAAACGCAGCTATTACGCTACTATCGAACCTCGGCATTATTCAGCCAGATGTAAATTACTTGTAGGGACCTTCATCGAAACCGATGAAAATCTGGATGTTCTGCTTATCCGGCATCGGCAAGGATATCGCCTTGTCGTTGAAGATAAACTGCGTTGCCGTATCACCGTTGGAGATCGTAACGCTCTGCTTGTGAAGCTTCGAATAGACCACCTGATCGCCCTGACGGATCGCCACACGGATCGGCATCGTGATCGAGCCGCTCTTGTATTTCGGACCGGGCACGACCTTGCCTGCCGCGGCGACGTCGATGGTCATGGTGCCGGCGCCATACTGGCAGGCACGGGTCACATCGGTCAGAGCGGCCTGATAGATCACGCTGGCCGGGTCCTTGTCGCCACCCTTTTCGTAGGTGCTGAAGAAGGCCGTACCGTCGCGCAGCGATACCGGCGGGCAGTAAGCGCGCAGTTCCGATTCCTTGATACGCTGGTCGCCTGACGCGGCGGGCGTGGCCAGCGACGAATCCGCAGCCTTGTCAGTGCCGCTGGTCGTGCAGCCTGCGAGGGCTGCGAGCAAAACCGTTGCAAAGACTGGAAACAACGATGAACGATTCTGTGATGCTGTTTGCATAAACCGGGCTTCCCTGCACTGATCAACCTGTCTTTACACCACACACACGTGCAATGCGATCACGTTTTTCCCGTTTTTTGCTCCCGAGAGCAACCCCATCCATACCGACATGCTTTAAAACCTTGCGGCTTTTTTAGGGACACTCTATTGCATTACGCGGCTCAAAACCGCGCCGATCTGAAACGAAGGCCCAAGAAATGAAATATATAAGCACGCGTGGGGAAGCACCGGCTCTGGGGTTCAGCGATGCATTGCTCGCAGGTCTCGCCCGGGACGGTGGACTTTATCTGCCGCAGGAATATCCCCGGTTTTCACCGGAACAGATCCGCGCCCTGCGCGGAAAATCCTACGTGGATATCGCGCTGGCCGTGCTGACACCATTCGTCGACGGAGAAATCCCGCACGCGGACTTCCGCCAGATGGTGCATGAAGCCTATGGCACTTTCCGCCATGATGCGGTTTGCCCTCTTGTTCAGACCCGCGCGAACGAATTCGTGCTGGAGCTTTTCCACGGCCCGACGCTTGCCTTCAAGGATGTCGCCATGCAGCTCCTCGCGCGCATGATGGATCATGTCCTGGCGCAGCGCGGCAAACGCGCGACCATCGTGGGCGCGACTTCGGGCGATACCGGCGGCGCGGCAATCGAAGCGTTCGGCGGACGCGACAACGTGGATATCTTCATTCTCTTTCCGAACGGTCGCGTATCGCCGGTGCAGCAGCGCCAGATGACCTCATCGGGCTTTGCAAACGTCCATGCCCTTTCCATCGAAGGCAATTTCGACGACTGCCAGAACCTGGTGAAGGGCATGTTCAACGATCTCGCCTTTCGCGATGCGATGTCGCTTTCGGGCGTGAACTCGATCAACTGGGCGCGCATCATGCCGCAGGTGGTCTATTATTTCACGGCAGCGCTCAGCCTCGGCGCGCCGGACCGCGCAGTATCCTTCACGGTCCCGACCGGCAATTTCGGCGACATTTTCGCGGGCTATGTCGCCAAGCGCATGGGCTTGCCCATCGAACAGCTTGTCATCGCCACCAACGATAACGACATTCTCTCGCGCACCCTCGAAAGCGGCGCGTATGAAATGCGCGGCGTCGAGCAGACCACCTCGCCTTCGATGGATATCCAGATATCCTCCAACTTCGAGCGGCTTTTGTTCGAAGCGCACGAGCGCGACGCAGCGACAGTACGCGGCCTGATGGAAAGCCTGAAGCAGTCGGGCGGCTTCTCGCTTTCTGAAAAACCGCTTTCGACAATTCGCAGCGAGTTTTCCGCCGGACGATCCAGCGTTGAAGAAACCGCCGGGATCATCAAGTCCGTTCTTGAAGCGGACGGATATCTGCTCGACCCGCATTCGGCGATCGGCGTGAAGGTCGCTCGCGAAAAAGTGTCCGGCAATGCTCCGATGGTCGTGCTCGCAACGGCTCATCCGGCCAAATTCCCCGACGCCGTAAAGGCGGCCAGCGGCGTCGAGCCGAAGCTCCCGGCATGGCTTTCCGACTTGATGCAGCGAAAAGAAAGCTTCACAGTTCTTCACAACGAGCTGAAAATCGTGGAAGAATACGTTCGCCGCCATTCGAGAGCCTGAGGAACCGGCCCCCGAGACGAGAACAGAGCGGGAATGCAGGGAGCAGTTTGCTTATGGGTGTTGAAGTAACGCGTCTTCCCAACGGGTTGACGATAGCCACCGATACGATGCCTCACGTGGAAAGCGTGGCGCTTGGAATATGGGTAAAAGCCGGAGCGCGAAACGAAGCCGCCGACAGGCACGGCATTGCGCATCTGCTTGAGCATATGGCCTTCAAGGGCACGGAAAATCGTTCTGCATGGCAGATCGCATCGGATATCGAGAATGTCGGTGGCGAGATCAATGCCGCCACCAGTGTCGAAACCACGTCCTATTATGCCCGTGTATTGCGTAATGACGTGCCGCTGGCCATCGATATCCTGTCGGACATCCTGACCGCTTCCAGGTTCGACGAAGCGGAACTGGAACGCGAAAAACACGTCATCATGCAGGAGATCGGCGCGGCGCACGATACGCCCGACGATATTGTTTTCGACCGTTTCACCGAAACGGCTTACCGTCATCAGCCCATCGGGCGCGCCATTCTCGGCGAGCCGGATACGGTCATGGCCTTCACCTCCGCCGATCTGCGCCAATATATGGACGAACAGTACAGCGCCGACCGCATGGTCGTGACGGCTGCCGGCGGTGTCGATCACGATGCCTTCGTGAAAGAGGTCGAAAAGCGCCTCGGCGGTTTCCGCGCCCACAATACGGCGCCGGCGCTCGATCTTGCTCACTATGTTGGGGGCGACTTCCGCGAGAACCGCGAGCTCATGGACGCGCAGGTGCTGATCGGCTTCGAGGGACGCGCCTACCATGTGCGCGATTTTTACGCGTCGCAGCTCCTTTCCATGGTGCTGGGCGGAGGCATGTCCTCCCGCCTTTTCCAGGAAGTGCGCGAAAAGCGCGGCCTTTGCTATTCGGTCTATGCCTTCCATTGGGGCTTTTCGGACACCGGCCTGTTCGGCATTCACGCCGCTACCGGGCGCGACGAACTGGTTGAACTCGTTCCGGTTCTCATCAATGAACTTCACAAGGCCAGCGACTCCATCAGTCTGGAGGAAGTGGATCGTGCCCGCGCGCAATATCGAGCGAGCCTTCTCATGTCGCAGGAAAGCGCTGCGAGCCGTGCCGGACAGATCGCACGGCAATTCCTGCTTTATGGCCGGCCGGTCGAAAACAGCGAATTGATGGACCGCCTGTCCCTGATTACGCCGCAACGGCTGACCGACCTCGCCGGACGTCTGTTCCTGGACAGCAAGCCGACGATCGCAGGAGTTGGCCCTGTCGGCCGGCTGATGAACTTCGAAGGATTGTCGGATGCGCTTTCGACGAATGCGCATACGAGGAAGATTGCTGTTTAAGGGAATAAGTGATTAGGGGAGTATGTGATGTTGAACATTTTGTTTTTCCTATTCCCCTACTCCCCTATTCGCATACTCCCCTAACCCGTCATGATCAGCCTGCCGTTCCGCCGAAACAATCCGACTGTTTTGCGTGGGCAGCGCATCTATCTGCGCGAGCCGCTGATGAGCGATTATGCGAGCTGGGCCAGCCTGCGCGAACAGAGCCGGGCTTTTCTCACTCCCTGGGAACCGACATGGCCCGAGGACGATCTCACAAAGAGCGCCTTCCGCCATCGTATACGCCGTTTTCAGGACGAAATTTCTGCCGGGACCGGTTATCCGTTCTTCATTTTCCGCAATGGCGAGAACAAGCTGGTTGGCGGCATCACGCTGGGCAACATCCGGCGTGGTGTCGGGCAAAACGGCATGATCGGCTATTGGAGCGGTGCGCCATTTGCAGGCAAGGGATACATGACGGAAGCGCTATCGCTCATTATCCCCTTCGCATTCGATCAACTGCGGTTGCACAGGCTCGAAGCAGCCTGTATTCCCCATAATGTACGTTCGATACGGCTTCTCGAAAAAGCCGGATTTCAGAGAGAAGGACTATTGCGCTCCTATCTCAAGATAAACGGCTTCTGGCAGGATCACCTGCTTTTCGCCCTGATAGAAAGCGACAAACGTATGACGAATGGCCGCGTGATCAATGGCAAGGTTGAACGCTCGTGAAGAGTTTTGCAGAAAAATTGTCTGAAGCTGGCGTCCGCATTCTGGCGCTTATGGTCTTTCTGACTTTTTCAATCGTCCATGCATCGGCCATCGAACCCATCAAGATTTCGAAGGAAGACACGGCCCTCGATCTGTCACGCGCTGTCGAACTGTTGCGCAACAAGGGCGAAAGCGTGCAGGTCTCGACCGTGCCCGGCCCTGACGGTATTGTTCGCCGCATCGAGGTGCAGGCGGATCAGAACAGCAAGGCCTCGGGAGACTGGGCCGCTTTTTCGATCGCAAATCCCACCGACGAACAGATCGACCGCCTGATCGTCGCGCCACATTTCCGGCTCGTCGGTTCGGGCGTTATCTGGCCCGATCTCGGTTCTCCGCGCATCGCATCGATCACGCCGAGCGAAGGCTTTGCGCTGGATCGCCAGCCAAGCACCGACGCCGACGTTTTCCGCATCACGCTCAATCCGGGCAGTGTGATCACCTTCGTTGCCGAGCTTTCCTCGCACAATCTGCCGCAGCTTTATCTGTGGGAGCCGGAAGCCTACAAGGACGCCGTAAATTCCTACACGCTGTATCGCGGCATCCTGCTTGGCATTTCGGGTCTTCTGGCCCTGTTCCTGACCATTCTTTTCGTCGTCAAGGGGACTTCACTGTTTCCGGCAACGGCAGCGCTCGCCTGGGCTGTTCTGGCCTATATCTGCGTCGATTTCGGCTTCTGGAACAAGCTGATGGAGATCACGCCGGGCAATGAGCAGATCTGGCGCGCGGGCACGGAAGTGGCGCTTGCCGCCTCGCTTGTGATCTTCCTTTTCACCTATCTCAACCTCAATCGCTGGCACGATCATTTCAGCTATGGCGCGGTGACGTGGGTTCTGGGTCTGCTGGCGCTTGCAGGCGTGGCCGTGTTTGATCCGCCGATTGCCTCCGGCATTGCGCGCATATCGCTGGCGCTCACGGTTCTATCCGGCGTTGCGATCATCGGCTATCTGGCCGTCAAGGGATACGACCGCGCCGTCATGCTCATACCGGCATGGCTTCTCACGCTGATATGGCTCCTTGGCGCGTGGATGACCGTTTCCGGCCAACTCGACAACGATATCGTGCAACCCGCCCTTGGTGGCGGCCTCGTCCTCATCGTCCTGCTGATCGGTTTCACCGTCATGCAGCACGCCTTTGCGGGCGGAGCGCTGCAACAGGGACTTCTGTCCGACATGGAGCGGCAGGCGCTTGCCGTCATCGGCGCGGGCGACATCGTGTGGGACTGGGACGTACCGCGTGATCGCGTGGTAACGACGCCCGACATCACCAACTATCTCGGCAGCACCGCCAGCAGCCTGCAAGGTCCCGTCCGCAACTGGCTGCCTGCCATGCATACGGACGACCGCGACCGGTTTCGCTCGACGCTCGATGCCATTCTGGAAAACCGGCGCGGCCGCATCGGACAGATATTCCGCCTGCGCGCCAATGACGGGCATTATCACTGGTATGCGCTGCGCGCGCGACCGGTTATCGGTTCGGACGGCGAAGTGGTCCGCTGCGTCGGCACGCTGGTCAACGTCACCGAGCAGAAGAAGGCCGAGGAGCGCCTGCTGCACGATGCCGTGCACGACAATCTGACCGGCCTGCCCAATCGCGAGCTTTTCCTCGACCGTCTCAGCAACATCATGAATATGGCGCGCGGGGAAAGCACCCTGCATCCAACGGTGTTCATCATCGATATCGACCGCTTCAAACAGGTCAACGACAGTCTGGGCATGTCGGCGGGCGACACGATCCTGCTCACGGTTTCACGCCGCCTTGCGCGTCTCATGAAGCCGCAGGACACGCTGTCGCGCCTTTCTTCCGACCAGTTCGGTCTGCTGCTCGCATCCGAAAGCGATCCGGGACGTATCGCATCCTTTGCCGAAGCGCTGCGTCAAGCCGTGCGCGCACCGATTTCCTATGCGAAACGTGAAATCGTGCTGACGGCTTCCGTCGGCCTCATCACCTGGACGAAAACGGCCACGACGGCGGAAGATTTCGTGAAGGACGCAGAGCTTGCCATGTATCAGGCAAAGCGCTTCGGCGGCGACCGTATCGAACCGTTCCGCCCGGCGTTCCGCGCTATCGGCAGCGACAAGCTCCAGCTCGAATCCGATCTGCGCCGCGCGCTCGAGCGCGACGAGATCAGCCTCGTCTACCAGCCCATCGTCAAACTCGATGAAGGCACCATAGCCGGTTTCGAAGCCCTCATGCGCTGGGAACATCCGCGACGCGGTGCAATCTCGCCATCGGAATTCATCCCGATTGCCGAAAATTCCGGACTGATCATCCAGCTCGGACTTTTCGCGATGCAACGCGCGGCGGAAGACCTGTTCGCCTGGCAGGAACTTTTCCCGAAACTGGAACTCTTCGTTTCGGTCAATCTCTCCTCAACGCAACTCATTCGTCAGGACCTCATCAACGATGTCCGCTCGGTGCTGTCGCGCATTCATCTCAATCCGGGCAGCCTGAAACTGGAACTGACCGAATCCGTCCTGATGGAAAACCCGGAACAGTCCGCCTACGTGCTCGCCCGTCTGAAGACCATGGGTATCGGCCTCTCACTCGATGATTTCGGCACCGGCTATTCGTCGCTTGCCTATCTGACGCGCTTCCCGTTCGATATCATCAAGATCGACCGCTCCTTCGTGAAAGGCGACCAGCCGCAGAAGGCGACCTTGCTGCGCTCCATCGTCAGCATGGCGCATGATCTCGGTCTGGCAGTCGTCACTGAAGGTGTGGAGAGCGAAAGCGATGCGCTCCAGTTACGCCAGATGGGCTGTGAATATGTGCAGAGCTTCATGTTCGGCCAGCCGACCAGCCGTGATGAAGCGACCCGGATGATCCGCGAGCAACTGGATGCGGCAGCGGCTTGATAGCGGAATGAAAAAGAAGCGGATAAGCTAAAACAAGTTATTTTTAGCTTACTCCCTTACTCCCTTACTCCCTCATCAAGCATGGCCCGCATCGGATACGAGCCTGGACATATAGATGCCCATGTGAAGCATGAGGCGGGAATATTTGTCTTCGATGTCGCTATCAAACAGCATATCCAGCGGTGCATCGCAGGTAAGCCAGCCGTTTTCGGCCAGTTCCGCTTCAATCTGCCCCGGTGCCCAGCCGGAATAGCCAAGTGCCATCAAGGCGCGTGAAGGCCCCCTGCCGCCATAGATAGCGCGCAGAATATCGACGGTCGCGGTCAGACAGACTTCTTCGGCAACGGGCATTGTCGAATCTACCATATAGTCGTCCGAATGCAGCACGAAACCGCGCGTGCGGTCGACCGGCCCGCCATTACGCACCAACATATTCTGCGCCTTTTCCGGCAGGACAATCAGTTCATCCTCATCGACGACGCCAATCTGGCGCAGCAGGTCCGGAAACTCCACCGGCTGCAACTGGTTGATGATGAAGCCCATGGCCCCCTCGTCCGAGTGGGCGCAGATATAAACCACCGACCGCGTAAAACGCTCATCGCTCATTCCGGGCATGGCAAGCAGGAATTGCCCGTTTAGAAAGCCCTGCTCTCTGGTCGGCGTTTTGATATTCGACATAAGTATGAAGGTAGCAAGACTGCATAAAATAACAATGGTCATTTATGTCAAAGGCAGGCTTCGACGCGGGAAGCGTTTATATGAAACGGCAATCGCAATGGCTCTAAATGCCCGCAATCATTGCGACATTATCTGGCGGCATAATTGGGCTTGAAGCGGCCATTTTTTCGTTCCATCCTTCCTCCATGACTATTCGCATCCTCGCCCTCGCCTCCATTCTGCTCACCGTTCCGGTGCTTCCAGCCCAGGCATCGACCTCCGACTGGACGAAGACACCTGGCGGGCGTGTTCGTGTCATCATTGAGGATAATGGCGCGGGAAAAATCGGGGATCGCGAATTGCGAGGCGCTTTGCAGATAGAGCTTCAGCCGGGCTGGAAAACCTATTGGCGCAACCCCGGCGATGCGGGTGTCCCTCCCCAGATCAATATCGAGGGCGAGGCGAAGGCACAGATCGCCTTTCCCGCCCCTGTCCGGTTCGACGGCGAAGATGAAGGCGGCATCGGTTACAAGCATCCGGTCTCGCTACCGGTGACGTTTCGCCTGACACCGGACGACAAGCGTTTGAAAGGTCATGTTTTCCTCGGTGTCTGCGAAAAGATCTGCGTTCCCGTACAGGCGGCCTTCGATTTTCCGCTCGACGGCGAGAGATCACAATCGCCGTCACAGGCCACTGCCGCGCGGACCATCATCGAAACCGCATTCGACCGGCTCCCGACGAAGGCCTCTTCGGCATTCGGCATCAGCGAGGCAAAACGCGAACAGGACAAGGCGATCTTCGACCTCACCCTTCCCGACCCGACCGCCCCCGCAGAGCTGTTCGTCGCCAGCGACACGATCGGACTCTCCGATGTGGTTGCCGTCGATGGCGGCGAATCCGGCAGGCGCTTTGTCGCGCAATTGCGGGGACAAGCGACGAATACCGTTATCGATTATACGATCGTTCAAAACGGGAAGGCTGTCTCCGGCCAAGTGAAACTCGACTGAAGGCACAGCGTTTTTTCTGTCGCATCCGGTGGCGGTATCGGCGTTTTGAAATTGTCCCGCAGCCCGTTATCGGGTTAACTGTGCCGCCCGCGCTTCGCGGGGAGACTGGAATTTTGACAATCGGCAGCGGAACAGACGGCAACCCATCCCCCTGCCCTCAGGAGAAATCAGATGACGATCAAAGTTGGCGACAAACTGCCTGCAGCGACTTTCAAGGTGAAGACCGCGGACGGCGTCAAGGAGATGACAACCGATGAAGTCTTCAAGGGCAAGAAGGTCGTTTTGTTCGCCGTTCCGGGCGCGTTTACGCCCACCTGCAGCATGAACCATCTGCCGGGCTATCTCGAAAATCGCGACGCGATTCTGGCAAAGGGCGTCGACCAGATCGCCGTTGTCGCCGTCAATGACGCATTCGTCATGGATGCGTGGGCAAAAAGCACGGGCGGCGAAGACAAGATTCTGTTCCTTGCCGACGGTTCGGCCGCCTTCACCAAGGCTGCGGGCCTTGAACTCGACGCCACTGCCGGTGGCCTCGGCATCCGTTCCAAGCGTTATTCCGCCATTGTCGAAGACGGTGCAGTCAAGACGCTCAATATCGAAGATCAGCCGGGACAGGCTGTGACTTCCGCAGCCGCTGCACTCCTTGAACAGCTTTGAAAACAAATGGGGCGGCAAATGCCGCCCCTTATCTTACCTTCAATGATTTATGACCGTTATATTTGAACGGCTCCATCCCTTCGCGAGCCAATTCGTCGGCGCGTTCGTTTTCCGGGTGACCGGCATGGCCCTTGACCCAGTGCCAGTTGACCTTATGTGGCTTGCGCGCCTCATCGAGCGCCTGCCAGAGTTCCGCATTCTTGACCGGTTTTCTGGCCGCAGTTTTCCATCCGTTACGCTTCCAGCCCTCGATCCAGCCTGAAATACCGTCGCGGACATAGACGGAGTCCGTGTAGAGATCGACCTCACAGGGTTCTTTCAGCGCAGAAAGCGCCGAGATCGCCGCCATCAGTTCCATGCGGTTGTTGGTCGTTTCCGCCTCGCCGCCCTTCAATTCCTTGACATTGTCGTTCCAACGCAGGATTGCGCCCCAGCCGCCGGGGCCGGGATTGCCGGAACACGCGCCGTCCGTAAAGGCTTCGATCCGTTTCACGCAGCCACTCCCCGGCGCTCAAGACCATACTCGGCGGCGGTTTCGATCTGGCGATGGAAGCGCTGCTTGCGCACATATTCCATCGGATCTTTCTTCACCACGAAACTGCCTTCGGGAACGTTCAGCCAATCGTAGAGCCGGGTCAGCATGAAACGAATGGCCGCGCCGCGTGCGAGAATCGGCAATGCGTCGGCTTCCGCCATCGAGAGCGGGCGCACTGATGTGTAACCACGCAACAGCGCCGCACCCTTGGTGCGATTGTAGGAAAAATCCTTCTCGAAGCACCAGGCATTCAGGCAGACGGCGACATCGTAAGCCAAGATGTCCGTGCAGGCGAAATAGAAGTCGATGAAACCCGACAGCCTGTCGCCCAGAAAGAAAACGTTGTCCGGGAAAAGATCGGCATGGATGACGCCCTGCGGCAGATCGGTGGGCCAGTTCTTCTCGAGGAAATCGAGGTCGGCTTCGGCTTCGGCAACCAGACCCGGTTCAACCGAATCTGCGCGCTCACGCGAGAGGTTCCACAACGGGCGCCAGTCGGGAAGCGTCAGGCCATTACGACGATGCATGGCAAAATCCGCCCCCGCCAGATGCATCTGCGCCAGACCTACACCGACCGCTTCACAGTGCTCCACGGTGGGGCGGCGCATCCACATGCCTTCGAGAAAGGTAACGATCGCCGCAGGCCGACCGGCGAGGTCGCCCATCATCGCCCCGTCGCGGCGCACAACGGGCTGCGGGCATTCCAGCCCCCTCTTCGCCAGATGCCGCATCAGGCCGAGGAAGAACGGCAGGTCTTCCCGGTTGGTACGCTTTTCATAAAGCGTGAGAATGAAGGAGCCTGCGGTCGTGTGCAGAAGGTAATTGGAATTCTCCACCCCTTCGGCAATCCCCTTATAGGAAGTCAGCGTGCCGATGTCGTACTGCTGTAGAAAAGCGCCAAGTTCGATTTCGTTGATATCGGTATAGACGGCCATGCCGCTTATTTCCCCTGCGTCTGTTTCGGGATACCGACCACCCGGTGCTCCCCATTAACGAAAGCCATGTCCCGCACGGTCAGTTCCACATCGCGAATCGCACGGTTCACGAGGAAGTTCTCAGTTTCGACAATCGTCTCCGCCAGTTCGATCTTCACATCGAAACGCACCTTGAAGGCTTCCATGATTTCGTCGACGATGATTTCAGGTGCCGATGCGCCCGCCGAAAGACCGACAACGGATATGTCTCCAATCCTGTCCCACTCGATATCGGCAGCGCGCTGCACGAGCATCGACATGCCTGCACCCGCCTTTTCCGCCACTTCGACAAGACGCTTGGAGTTGGACGAATTGGGTGCACCGACGATCAGGAACAGATCGCAGCCGGGAGCCGCAGCACGCACCGCATCCTGCCGGTTGGTCGTGGCGTAGCAGATGGATTCCGCCGCCGGGGCCGCAAGATTGGGGAAGCGCGCCTGCAATTCCTCGATGATACCGGCCGTATCGTCCACCGAAAGCGTGGTCTGCGTCACGAAACCCAGCTTCTCCTCATCCTCGAAATGACAGTTTCGAGCGTCCTCGACAGTCTCGATCAGCGTTACCGCACCATCCGGCAATTGCCCCATGGTGCCAATGACTTCGGGATGACCGGAATGGCCGATCAGGATGACATGGCGGCCAAGGCGCTGATGGCGCATCGCCTGCTTGTGCACCTTGGAAACAAGCGGACAGGTAGCGTCGAGATAGAACAGGTTCTTGGCTTCCGCATCGGCCGGCACGGATTTCGGCACGCCGTGGGCGGAAAACACCACGGGCTGATCACGATGCTCGGCCGGAATCTCGTCCAGTTCCTCGACGAAGATCGCGCCGCGCGATTGCAGCCCTTCCACCACATAGCGGTTATGCACGATCTCGTGGCGCACATAGACCGGCGCTCCGTATTTTTTCAGCGCCAGCACGACGATCTGGATCGCCCTGTCGACACCGGCGCAAAAACCGCGCGGGCCGCAAAGACGGATTTCCAGAGGGGAACGTTGATCGGTCATTCGCTACACTCGTTCATGGGGCTGCTGGGCATTACTCGAAAATCATGCCCGGAGTTGGGCCGCAACGGGACCAATGTCAAGTCCCGCCGTTTTCCGCAGCCTGCTTTCGATAGCGCCAAAGCCACGTCCCGACAACTCCCGCCAGCGCCAGAGCGAGGCCATACCACGTTACCGCATATTGCAGATGATTATTGGGAAAATCGATGATCGTCACGCCGCCGATCGGCAACCCGCCAGGATTGGCCTTGTCGTTGGCATCGACGAAGAACGGCACGACCTCGTCGAGGTTGGGCAGATCGGCGCTTTCCGCCATCGCGGTCCAATCCTTCCAATAGAAAATATTCTTGGCGATATCGTTGTCCGGTACAAGGAAGGATGGCTTTCCAGACAACGGGTCGCGCGCCAGACCGGTCACGGTCACGGGACCATCGATCTGTCCGTCGGTACGGGTTGCAGGGTCTTTCTTTTCATAGGGGACGAAACCGCGATTGACGAGCGCAAAGCGCCCGTCCTCCAGCATGAGCGGCGTATAGACATAGTAACCGGCTGCGCCGTTGTGGGTGGCCAGAAAATGGCGCTCTCCCTGATGCATGAAAGTACCGGAAACCGTCACCGGGCGATATTCGACCGTCCCGCCGCTCTCGTAGATCTTCTCCATTTCCGACAATGGCAGCGGTGGTTCATGTATGCGCTGTTCGGTCGAGGCGATCAGCGCTTCCTTCCATTGCAGGCGCTCCACCTGCCAGGTACCCAACGCCAGCAAAATGGCGAGCGCCACACCGGATGCAACAACCACACCCCAGGGAAAGCGGCGCGATTGCCGGTCCGTGGTCATTTACCGTCATCCTGCCCGCCGTCTATACGACCTGGCGCTGCCTTGTTGCGATATTGCATGTTGATGAGAATGCCCTTGATGAGCCGCATTGCGACAAGGCTCAGAATAATCGCAAGCGGTACCCAAAGGATGAAATGTACCCAGAGCGGGGGGCCGACATTCACCTCCATCCACAAGGCCAGTCCGACCACGATGAAGCCGATGATCAGGATCACGAAGGCAGCGGGACCATCGCCGGAATCGGCAAAGGAATAATCCAGCCCACAGGCATTGCACCGGGGGGCAACTTTCAAAAAGCCGTCGAACAGTTTTCCTTCACCGCAACGCGGACAGCGTCCGGCAACGCCGCTCTTGATCGGATCGACCGTGGGATAGATATTCTGGTCCGGCATCGCACTTCCCCTTTTCCCTTATCCAGCAAACAAAAGGCGGCCATGTTGCCAGGGCCGCCTTCCAGACAGATGATCCTACAGATCAGCCGGCGTGCATCGGCGCACCCCAGCCGCCCCAGACGTAGACGGCAAAGAAGAGAAACAGCCAGACCACGTCAACGAAGTGCCAGTACCAGGCAGCGGCTTCAAACCCGAAATGCTGCTTCGGCGTAAAATCGCCGCCAATGGCACGGAACAGGCAGACCAGAAGGAAGATCGTTCCAACGAGCACATGGAAACCGTGGAAGCCGGTCGCCATGAAGAAGGTGGCGCCGTAGATCGAGTCCTTGAACCCGAACGGTGCATGAATGTACTCATATGCCTGCACACAGGAGAACAGCACACCGAGAGCCACGGTAATCGCAAGACCGGTGATCATGCCCTTGCGGTCATTGTGCAGCAGCGCATGATGCGACCAGGTCAGCGTCGTGCCCGACAGAAGCAGGATCACGGTGTTGTAGAGCGGCAGATGGAGCGGATCGAGAACCTCGATGCCCTTCGGAGGCCAGACGCCGCCGGTGAAGGTGGCACGCGCGACCTGATGCACCTCGTTCGGGAAGAGGCTGGCATCGAAGAAAGCCCAGAACCATGCCGCGAAGAACATGACTTCCGAGGCGATGAACATGATCATGCCGTAGCGCAGATGCAGCGACACGACGCGGGTGTGATGCCCCTCATGCCCTTCCTTGATCGTGTCCGACCACCAGCCGTACATGCAGTAAAGTATGATCGCGAGGCCGATGAAGAAAATCCACGGGGTCACGACATTCAGGCCGAAGAACGGCAGTTCACCGGAATTGATGTAACGCATCCAGGCAATCCCGCCGATTGCGAGCACGAAAGCGCCCATCGAACTCAGGAACGGCCAGGGGCTCGGCGCTATGATATGATAGTCGTGGTTCTTCTGATGTACGTCCGCCATGTCTCTCCCCGTAAATCCCCTTAGGGGCTCCTCTCTCATGCCTCCCGGCCTGCTCCAAACGGAACGTCGGGCGGGTGCGTCTCTCTCGTTTTCGACCGGACGCTTCCCTCACCGGAAACCGCGTCCCTCAATAGTGAATCAACACATCATGCTTTCCAAAAACCGGAATCGATCTTGGTGCCGGTGCTGTAGTCCGGAGCGATTCTATTGAAACAATAAAACCACTTCATGCATTTGTCTTTGCGGCATTAAAGCATTTCCAGCGAAAGTGAGAACCGGTTTTGCGTTGGAAATGCGTAAAAATCCGTCGTGCCTCAAAGCTTTGTCTGTTCTCCGTTCCCGGCCGCCGCGACGGGCTTGGGCTTTTCAATCGGGAAAAACGTGTAGGAAAGCGTGATGGTTTTCACATCCTTCAGATCGGGATCGTTGACGATCTCCGGATCGACGAAGAAAACCACCGGCATCTCCATGTCTTCCCCCGGCTTCAGCGTCGTATCCGTGAAACAGAAGCATTCGACCTTGTTGAAATAAGCTCCGGCACGCCCCGGCGCGACATTGAAGCTGGCGCGACCGTAGTTCTCTTGATCGAACAGATTGCGCGCTTCGTATTTGATCATCGTCGTTTCGCCGATGCGAACCGTCACTTCACGCTGCACCGGCTTGAAATCCCACGGCAGGCCGTTGGCAATATTCGCGTCGAAGCGCACCTTGATCGTCTTGTCGAGGATGGTATCGGAATACTGCTCCACGCGCTGCGTCGTGCCGCCATAACCCGTCACCTGACAGAAAATGCGATATAGCGGTACGGAGGCATAGGCCGCACCGATCATGCAGACAAAGAAAGACAGGCACGCAAAAGCAATCGTCGCGTTGGAACGCTGCTGCTTTTTCTGCTTTTGGTTCTTTTCCTGCTGATCCGCCATTCTCTCCTCCCAGATCCGATCTAGAGCGGTCTTGCCAGAATGTTGGCACCGAGCTTCGCTATCGTTCCAACGTAAACGAGCAGCACGAACAATGCCAAAGCGATGGCCAGCCCCCAAGAGCGATTGCGCTGCGCGCGCTTCTGCTGCTCGGTCGGAACGACCAGCTCCAGCTCATCCTTGACCGGCTTGTGTATGGTATTTTGCATCAGAACACTCCAAAGGCGGCGAACGCCTTCATCGCCAGCGCCTCGACCAGCAGTACCGCGAAGAGCCCCGACAGATAGAGCAGCGAGAAGCGGAACAGCTTGCGGGCAGCAGCCAGCATCGCCGGCTGCGAACCGGCGCCCCACAGACGCCATGCATAATAAAGAAATGCCAGCCCAAGCAGCGTCGAGATCGCGCCATAAACAGGCCCGGCGAAACCCAGCACCCACGGCAGAACGCCAACGGGAACCATGATGATCGAATAGAAAAGCGCCTGACGACGGGTCGAAAGCTCGCCCTTCACGTTCGGCATCATCGGAATGCGCGCTGCTTCGTAATCGTTGGCTGAAAAGAGCGACAGCGCCCAGAAATGCGGCGGCGTCCACAGGAAGATGATCATGAACAGGACGACACTGTCCCAGGTGATTTCACCCGTGGCGGCAGCCCAGCCGATCATCGGCGGGAAGGCACCTGCGGCACCGCCGATCACGATGTTCTGCGGCGTCGAGCGCTTGAGCCACATCGTGTAGACGACGGCATAGAAGAAGATGGTGAAGGCCAGCAGCGCCCCGGCCAGCCAGTTTACCATCAGACCGAGCGTCACGACCGAAAATACCGAAAGCGTCAGGCCGAACGCCAGAACCTGATTGGGTGTGATGACGCCAGCCGGAATCGGGCGGTTGCGCGTACGCTTCATCACCGCGTCGATATCGGCGTCGTACCACATATTCAATGCGCCGGATGCTCCGGCGCCAACCGCGATACACAATATGCTGATCGCCGCGAGAACGGGATTCATATGTCCCGGTGCGACCACGAGACCGACCAGCCCGGTGAAAACCACGAGGGACATCACCCGGGGCTTCAAAAGAACGAGGTAATCCCGCGCCGTCGCTTCCGAAAGAGCGAACGCGTCGTCGTTACCAGAGTTTTTTTCCACCAGAGACATTTAACTACAAAAACCTCAAACTCGCCGAACCCGGACGCCGCGCCCCTACAGCACGGATCGGACAACCACAACAATCACCTCCCGGAAACGGTCTGTTCCCGCCGGAAAATGCCGTGCTCAAATGCCGACTTTTTCGTCTACCGGCGACGGGCGGAACAGAATGCATCCCGCCCATAGCACGTTTTGCAAAGAAGGGCGAAGCCTTTTCCCGACTCCGCCCTTCGCACGATTACTTGATGCGCGGCAGCTGTTCCCACTGGTGGAACGGAGGCGGCGAAGAAAGCTGCCATTCCAGCGTGGTTGCACCCTCGCCCCACGGATTCGCACCGGCTTCACGCTTCTTCGCGAATGCCTCGAAGACATTGTAGAGGAAGATCAGCACGGCGAAGCCCGAAATATAGGAACCGTAGGACGACACCATGTTCCAGCCGGCATAAGCGTCCGGATAGTCGATGTAGCGGCGCGGCATACCGGCGAGACCGAGGAAGTGCTGCGGGAAGAAGATCAGGTTCACGCCAATGAAGGTGACCCAGAAATGCAGCTTCGCGGTGAACTCGTTATACATGTAGCCGGTCATCTTCGGGAACCAGTAGTACCAGCCCGCGAAGATTGCGAAAACGGCGCCCAGCGACAGAACGTAATGGAAGTGCGCCACCACGTAATAGGTGTCATGCAGCGCGCGGTCGAGACCGGCATTGGCGAGCTGAACGCCCGTCACGCCACCGATGGTGAACAGGAAGATGAAACCGACCGCCCAGAGCATCGGCGCGCGGAAGGTGATCGAGCCGCCCCACATGGTCGCGATCCACGAGAAGATCTTGATGCCGGTGGGCACCGCGATAACCATCGTGGCGAACACGAAGTAGCGCTGCGTGTCGAGCGACAGGCCGACCGTATACATATGGTGCGCCCACACGACGAAGCCGACGACACCGATTGCGACCATGGCGTAGGCCATGCCGAGATAACCGAAGATCGGCTTGCGCGAGAAGGTCGAGATGATGTGGCTGACGATACCGAAGCCCGGCAGGATCAGGATGTACACTTCCGGGTGACCGAAGAACCAGAACAGATGCTGGTAGAGGATCGGGTCACCACCGCCATCAGGCGCGAAGAAGGTCGTGCCGAAATTGCGGTCGGTGAGCAACATCGTGATGCCGCCTGCCAGAACCGGCAGCGAAAGCAGAAGCAGGAATGCGGTCACCAGCACGGCCCAGGCGAAAAGCGGCATCTTGTGCAGCGTCATGCCGGGAGCACGCATGTTGAGGATCGTCGTGATGAAATTGATCGCACCGAGAATCGAGGAGGCGCCGGAAATGTGGATCGCGAGAATTGCGAAGTCCACGGCCGGTCCGGGCTGACCCGAAGTCGAAAGCGGCGGATAAAGCGTCCAGCCGCCACCAGGCCCCCAGCCGCCTGCCGGACCCGGCATGAACAGCGAGATCAGGAGCAGCATGATCGAAGGCGGCAGAAGCCAGAAGGAAATGTTGTTCATGCGCGGGAACGCCATGTCCGGCGCACCGATCATCAGCGGCACCATCCAGTTGGCGAAACCACCGATCAGCGCCGGCATGACCATGAAGAAGATCATGATCAGCGCGTGCGCCGAGGTGAACACGTTGAACATATGCTTGCCGGCATCGAGAGCCGCATCGCCCTCAACGCCGTAAACCATCTGCGCCAGACCATGGAAAATCTGGATGCCCGGCTCCTGAAGCTCGGCGCGCATCGCAATGGACAGGGCGCCGCCGATGATGCCGGCGATGATTGCAAAAATCAGGTACAGGGTACCGATGTCTTTATGATTGGTCGAGTATACCCAACGGACCCAGCCGTGCGGCTTGTGGTCGTCATGGGCACCATGCTCGTGAGCTGCTGTGCCAGCCATGGAATTCGCTCCCGTTTTTCAACAGTCTTGGCGTTCGGGATCAGAGACCCGCCGCAGCCACCTTATCGTTTGCACCGCCTTCGACGGCAGCCTGAAGCGCCTTGTTCGCGCCAGTCAGATCCGATCCCGCTGCGGCGATCCAGGTCTGATACTGCTCCTTGGAGACAACGCGCACGGCGATCGGCATGAAGCCATGATCCTTGCCGCAAAGCTCAGAGCACTGGCCGTAATAAAGGCCTTCCTTGTCCGCCTTGAACCAGGCCTCGTTAACGCGCCCCGGAACCGCATCCATTTTCACGCCGAAGGCCGGAATGGTCCAGGAGTGAATGACGTCGGCAGCCGTCACCAGGAGACGAACGGTTTCGCCGACCGGTACGACCACTTCATTATCCACGGCCAGAAGACGCGGATAGCGGGACTTGTCTTCCTTGCCGACCTCGGCGCGATCACCGTCCTTCAGGAGAAGCGAATCGAAGCTGACCGGATTGTCGACCTGGTATTCATAGCCCCAGTACCACTGATAACCCGTGGCCTTGACCGTCAGCGTCGGATCTTTCGGCGAATATTGCGCCGTCAGAAGCTGGAAGGACGGAACTGCCAGAAACAGCAGAACAATCACCGGCCCGACAGTCCAGACCACTTCGATCGCGGTATTGTGGCTGGTCTTCGAAGGCTCGGGGTTGGCGCCCGCCCGGAAGCGAAGCACGACCGCGATCAGCAAAGCCAGAACCAGCAAGGTAATTGGAACGATAAACCAGAGTGTATAACGCTCAAACCAATGAATCTGCTCGGCTATGCCCGTAGCAGCATCCTGAAATCTCCATTCCCACGGACGGGGCTGATCCGCAAAAGCGGCACCAGCCGTCCACAGCACTGCAAGAGCGCCGCCGAAGGCGCCCTTCGTTGTGGCAACAATCTTATCCACCAGAACTCTCTCCCTATTCGCCCTTTCGAGCTGGACGCCGGACGCCAGAGACGGCCGCATCCCCCGTCGGCGTTCAAACCACACCTTAGCGCACACCGCAAGGAAGGCGAATATGTTCCTGTGCGGCATTTTTGCGCGCAGCCCGGTTAGCCGGAAGCAAGGTCTTGCGTTCGCCCAACCATCGAAGACGGCTCAATTTTCCTGCAAAACTTGGGAAAACCCGAGAATCCCATAATGAAGCCATGATTTGAAATGACGTTTCGACAACGTGCCGCGTGACAATCGATGCAACAGACGGTATCACCGTTGCAATGATGGCCAGGACTGCCAATCGCCCCTCAAGGCGCTTTTCATGGCCAATGCAGCGCGTTAACGTCCCGGTGATTCGATCTGGAGATTTCATGACTTTTCGCATGCTTGCCTGCCGTATGATCGGCCAACGCCTCGCAATCCTCGCAACGGGTGTCAGCCTGGCGCTTGCCGCCGGAGCCTTCTCTTCGGCCGCACAGGATACATCGCCACAATTACCCGCCCCGCAGCAGGCCCCCGCCGCACAGCCCCAGGCCGTGCCGTCGAACCCGCAGCAGAGCGGGAAGCTCAAGTCACAGCATGGCGCATGGTCCATCCTTTGCGACACGCCGGCAGGTGCGAAAACCGAGCAGTGCGCACTGATCCAGAACGTGGTTGCCGCCAAGCGTCCTGAACTCGGCCTTTCGGTCGTTGTTCTGAAGACAGCTGACAACAAGGCCCGTATTCTGCGCGTGCTTGCGCCGCTCGGCGTCTTGCTGCCCAACGGCCTTGGCCTCAATGTCGACGGCAAGGATATCGGCCGCGCCTATTTCGTCCGCTGCTTCGAAGACGGCTGCTATGCGGAAGTCATCCTTGAGGACGATCTTCTGAAAACGCTCCGTTCGGGCAAGGCCGCGACCTTCATCGTATTCCAGACGCCGGAAGAAGGCGTTGGCATACCGGTGGATCTCAAAGGTTTTGGCGAGGGTTTCGACGCCCTTCCCTGATTCACGCTCTAGCGGCCTGCAAATGGCGCTTTCCTGCGCTTCCGGTGCTCATGTACTTTTAAGTATACTCCGCTCCGGTTCTCGGAAATCACCATTTTCGGCACGCTATATCGTGAATCGCGCAGCTCCTATTCCGCACGCGGTTGTCCTCAACCGATTTAAGGCTTACATCCTGCAGCAGACACATGCTGCGGGATTTGTTTTATGAAAAGCCTGATCGACAGTTTCGACGCCAGCCGCGACGATATCGAGCGCCTTGTCGCCCAAAGCCTGAAAGGCAGCGACGACGGCGAACTCTTCGTGGAGTATCGCGAGGCGGAAGCGCTCGTTTTCGACAATGGCCGTCTCAAGACCGGTTCATTCAATCAGGATCAGGGATTTGGCCTGCGCTCCGTCGCGGGTGAAGCCATCGGCTACGCCCATGCTGGCGATCTTTCAGTCGCAGCTCTCAAACGTGCATCCGATGCCGTAACCGCCACGCTGAGGGGCTATGGCGGGACGTATTCCGCAGCACCCGCGGGCACAAATCGCCATCTTTACACCGACGAGAACCCCATAGGTTCACCCGCCTTCGAAGCCAAAGTGCAATTGCTGCAACAGATCGACGCCTATCTGCGCGCCAGGGACCCGAAAGTGCGGCAGGTTTCCGTCTCGCTGGCTGGATCGTGGCAGCAAGTGGAAATCCTGCGCGCCGACGGCAATTTCGTGCGCGACATACGGCCCATGGTACGCCTTACCGTATCGGTGGTGGCGGGCAATGGCGATCGGCAGGAGTCCGGGTCCTACACGGTTGGCGGACGCAAGGGGTTCGGCGAATTCATCACAAGCGAAAGCTGGCAGCATGTGGCCGACGAAGCATTGCGTCAGGCGCTCGTCAATCTCGATGCCATCCCTGCCCCGGCAGGCACGTTCGACGTGGTTCTCGCAAATGGCTGGCCGGGCGTGATGCTGCATGAGGCTGTCGGACATGGGCTCGAAGGTGACTTCAATCGCAAGAAGACTTCCGCCTTTGCCGGGTTGATGGGCGAACAGGTCGCGGCCAGGGGCGTTACCGTCATCGATGACGGCACGATTGCGGAACGGCGCGGCTCGCTCACGATAGACGATGAAGGGACGCCGACCGGCCGCACCGTGCTGATCGAAGACGGCAAGCTCGTCAACTATATGCAGGACCGGCAGAATGCGCGCCTGATGGGCATGGAGGCGACGGGCAACGGACGCCGCGAATCCTACGCCCACGCGCCCATGCCGCGCATGACCAACACCTATATGCTGTCGGGTGACAAATCCCCGGAAGAAATCATCGCCTCGATGAAGAAGGGTATTTATGCCGTTTCCTTCGGCGGCGGACAGGTGGACATCACCTCCGGCAAATTCGTGTTCGGCTGCACGGAAGCCTATATGATTGAGGATGGCAAAGTCGGCGCGCCAATCAAGGGCGCGATGCTGATCGGCAACGGACCGGACGCCATGAAACGCATCTCGATGATCGGCAACGACATGAAGCTCGATACCGGCAGCGGCAATTGCGGCAAGGGCGGACAATGGGTGCCGGTAGGCGTGGGCCAGCCGCATCTGCGCATGGATCAGATGACCGTCGGCGGCACGGCTGTGTAACAGCCCTCCGTTCGGCGCGGATACGCGTTTATCGACGTCATCCGGCTTGCAGATACCGGCTGTAACGTGCAGGCTGTGGGAATTGCGATCCCGCCCGGCAATCTTCAATGCCGGGCCGATCTGGAGAGAGGAATGCCTGAATCGCGTTACGACTGGACAGGGAAACGAACGGAAAAGCGTGACCGGCAAAAGCGTATGCTGGTGGTGACGGCCATAACCATGGGCGCACTTATTCTTGTCCTCGGCATGGTGGACGGCCTGCTGATCCTGCTTGGCTGACATGCCTGGCAGCGATCCTTTGCGACAGGCTTGACCATATCGGCGGATTATGCGCCGGGATTTTCTTCCAGAAGCCCTTCGACGAAATCGAAGAGGCCCGGACGGCGATCGCGACGCAGACGTTCGGCAACGATGATTCCCTTGATGCCCGAATAGGAGCGTTCCAGATCTTCGTTGATGACGATATAATCGTATTTCACCCATTTCTGGATTTCAAAGCGGGCATTCTGGAGCCGTGTCTCGATGACATCCGCCGTGTCTTCCGCACGTCGGTTGAGGCGGTTCTGCAGTTCATGCATGGTCGGCGGCAGAATAAAGATCGAGACCACATCGGCAGGCATCTTGGCCTGCAACTGTTCGGCGCCCTGCCAGTCGATATCGAACAGCATGTCCTGACCGTCCGCCAGCGCCTCCTCCGCCGTCTCACGCAGCGTGCCATAGAAGTTGCCGTGGACTTCAGCCCATTCGATCAGCTGGTCGTTATCGCGCAGGCGCTCGAATTCGCGTTTGGTGATAAAATGGTAATGTACGCCGTTGATCTCGCTCGGACGGCGTTCACGCGTGGTAACCGAGATCGATAGCGACAGCTTCATTTCAGGATCGTTGAGCAATTGCCGCGCTATCGTGGATTTCCCCGCGCCGGACGGCGACGAGATCACCACCATCAGGCCTCTGCGTGCGATGCCATTTTCAACCGAAGAGATGGCCATGATACCTGTTACTCCAGATTTTGTACCTGTTCGCGAAACTGATCCACGACCGCCTTCAGCTCCAGACCGATAGCCGTGATCGACGCTGCGTTCGATTTGGAACACAGTGTATTGGCCTCACGATTAAATTCCTGTGAAAGAAAATCGAGCTTGCGCCCAACGGGGCCGCCATCCGACAGCAGTTTGCGCGCCGACGCCACATGCGTTTCCAGCCGGTCTAGTTCTTCCTGGATATCGGCCTTCGTCGCGAGGAAGGCCGCTTCCTGATAAAGCCGCGCCTCGTCAAGTTCGCGGGCCACATCCATGAGCAAAGCTACCTGCCCGGCAAGACGCGCCTTGATGGCGTCCACGCCACGCGCCGGGTTGCGGCGTGCACTGTCGGTGAGCCGCTCGATCGCATCGACATGGCCCGACAGAATGCCAAAGAGGGCCGCTCCCTCCTGCCTGCGCGCATCGGCGATTGCCTTGAGAGTTTCCTCGAAGCCGGAAACGATTGCCGCTTCAAGCCCGCCGCGCTCTTCCTCATCGTCAGCTAACTGCGTCTGGTCGATAATGCCGCGAAGCGACAGAATACCATCCACACTGGCAGGCGCCAGACCATGGCTGGCCTGCAAATCCGCGCCAAGCTTCAGGATTTCCGCCAGCATGGGCTGATTGATGGAAAAGCCCATTTGCATGTCGCTACGTTCCACGCTGAGGCTCGCCTGGAAATTACCGCGCGAAAAGTGACGCGCCAGCACGGAACGGACAGGATGTTCAGCCGCTTCCAACCCCTGCGGAAGACGCAGCCGCAGATCCAGCCCCTTGCCGTTGACGGACCGTACTTCCCAGACGATGCGCGCTTCTCCGCCCTTCATGGCGTGCTGCACGGCATGGCGTGCAAATCCGGTCATGCTTTGGAGCGCCATGCGTCCGTCCCCTTACTCGCATTCGCGACATCCGCGAATTTACCCGAAAACCAGACCGAAGCCGGTGCTTGTCCGCGACCGGTTTCGGCATAACCTGCGCATCGCCACCGGATGACGGCAATGCCTACTGTCCGGCACTCGCGTTCGAACTATTCTTCTGTTGCTCGACATTCTTCTGCTGTTCGACGGAACGCCATTTGCGGACATTGGCGTTGTGTTCCTGTAGCGTTTTGGCGAAGACGTGCCCGCCGGTGCCGTCCGCGACGAAATAAAGGTCTTCCGTATCGAGCGGATTTGCGACGGCCTCCAGCGCGGCCTTGCCCGGATTGGCAATTGGCGTCGGCGGCAGGCCGTTGATGATATAAGTGTTGTAAGGCGTCGGCTTTTCGATGTCGGACTTGAAGATCGGACGGTCGGAAGGCTTCCCGGCTCCGCCGAACAGACCGTAAATAATGGTCGGATCGGACTGGATGCGCATCCCCTTCTTCAATCGGTTGACGAAAACAGAAGCCACGTGGGGCCGCTCCGAAGCAACCCCGGTTTCCTTCTCCACGATGGAGGCAAGCGTCACGAATTCGTTCCTGTCCTTGATCGGCAGGTCCGGGTTGCGCTTTGACCAGGCCTCGTCCACCAGCTTCTTCTGCGAAGCGATCATGCGATCGATGATTTCCGAACGGGACGTTCCGCGCGTGAAATTGAGCGTATCGGTGAACAGCGAGCCTTCCGGCGGTATATTTTTCGGCATGTCGCCAACGAGCGTCGGGTCAGCGGAAATACGGTCGAATATCTGCTTGACCGTCAGGCCTTCAGGAATGGTCAGCGGATACATGATCGACTTGCCGCTGATGAGAATATTCATCACGTCGCGCATCGTCGCACCGGCAGGGATGGCATATTCGCCCGCCTTCAGATCGTTTTCGTGCCCCAAAGTACGCATACCGTAACGGAAAATGCGCGCATCGGTGACGATCTCGCGGCTTTCCAGGCTGTTGGATACCTCGGCGATGCCGGCCCCGCGCTTGACGAGAAAAGTCGTTTCCGCCGTAAGCGGCCCCTTGGCGTCGAACTGTAGCTTGCCGAAATAGAACAAGGCAGACGCGCCGAGCAGAACCAGCACGATCAGCGACAGCATGAAATTCATGAAGACGACGATCTGGCTGCGGGCATGGCGCGAGCGCTTGCGCGGCGGCGGCGTGCCCGGTTCGGGGCGCAGGGCTTCCGATGCGGACTTCGGCACAAACGGCTTGGAAGCCTCGCTCGTTTCCGGCGTGGCGGCCTTGGCCTGCTCTTCTGCAGGATTCGCTCCCGGTTCTGCCTCAGAATTCACTCAATCACCTCGGTCTGTAGCCTTGGCCCGTATCCGGCGCCAGCGCGCACCATACAGGCAGAGCGGCCTTCGCACTTTTTAGCTGGAAATACTCCAGGACGCGTGCCTACCCTAACCGCTGTTGACGATATTAAACATCACATCCGGTTATATTTTGGCAAAAACGCGGAGAAATCCCCGCGTTTTTTCAGTTCAACCTTTTATTCGCGAAGCGGCAATCAGGAGTATCGGCGCAGGATCAGCGAAGCGTTGGTTCCACCGAAACCGAACGAGTTCGACAGGGCTACGTCGATCTTGCGTTCGCGGGCCTTATGGGGAACCAGATCGATCTTCGTGGAGACCGCCGGATTGTCGAGATTGAGCGTTGCGGGCGCGATATTGTCGCGGATCGCCAATGTCGAGAAAATTGCCTCGGCCGCGCCGGCTGCACCCAAAAGGTGACCGATGGACGACTTGGTTGAGGACATGGAAACCGTCGAGGCTGCATCACCCACAACTCGTTCGACCGCACCAAGCTCAATCGTATCGGCCATGGTCGAAGTGCCATGTGCATTGATGTAATCGATCTGGTCGGGCGTAATACCCGCGCGCTTGATCGCCATTTCCATGCAACGCTGCGCGCCCTCGCCGTTTTCGGTCGGCGCGGTAATATGATAAGCGTCGCCCGACAGGCCATAGCCGATCACTTCGGCATAAATCTTTGCGCCGCGCGCCAAAGCGTGTTCCAGCTCTTCCAGAACCACGACGCCAGCGCCCTCGCCCATGACGAAGCCGTCACGGTCTTCATCATATGGGCGCGACGCAGCCGTCGGATCGTCGTTGCGTTTGGTGGAAAGCGCCTTGCAGGCGGCAAAGCCCGCGAGCGAAATGCGGCTGACCGGCGATTCCGTGCCACCCGCGACCATCACATCCGCATCGCCGAACGCGATCAGACGGGAGGCGTCGCCGATAGCATGAGCGCCAGTCGAACAGGCGGTGACAACCGCATGGTTCGGACCGCGCAACTTGTGCTTGATCGACACATGACCGGAAGCCAGATTGATCAGGCGTCCCGGAATGAAGAATGGAGAGATGCGGCGCGGCCCCTTGTCGCGCAGCGTATAGCCCGCCTCGACAATGCCTTCGATGCCGCCGATGCCCGAGCCGATCAGAACGCCGGTACGAACCTGATCCTCATCGCTTTCGGGATGCCAGTTTGCATCGTCCAGAGCCTGATCGGCTGCGCCGACGGCGTAAACGATAAACGGATCAACCTTGCGCTGCTCCTTGGGCTCCATATGGAGATCGGCGTTGAACGTACCGTTCGTGCCATCGCCAACAGGAACGCGGCAGGCGATCTGGCAGGCCAGATCATCCACTTCGAATTCCGTGACGCGGCGAGCACCGCTTTCACCGGCAACAAGACGCTTCCAGGTCTCTTCGACACCGCTTGCAAGCGGTGACACCAGACCAAGACCGGTGATGACGACACGCCTCATATCCACCCCTTAAATTCTGTTATGTCACGAGCATCACCCCGCCACCGTCAACCGGCAAATCAAATGCCCGGACCGACTTCAAGGGGTAACGTTCCAAATCTGTCTGTCTATGCATTTCCCGTGCAAAACTGCCTTGCACCTTTGCTGGAAACGCTCTGGCCGGAATGCAAAATCGCTCGACATTCCCGCAAATCTCAAACCGGTCGCCGAACGAACGCCTGAGGCTTCTTCAACCGATCCAGACGCTTACGAACCGGCCGACCGAAGACAAGCAGGGCCGGGATTCATGACGAACCCCAGCCCTTGCCCAAGTTCAGATTAGGCAGATGCCTTGTCGATGAACTTCACAGCGTCGCCGACCGTGAGGATCGTTTCGGCAGCGTCGTCAGGAATTTCAACACCGAATTCTTCTTCGAAAGCCATGACCAGCTCGACGGTGTCGAGGCTGTCTGCGCCGAGATCATCGATGAAGCTTGCGCCTTCCGTGACCTTGTCGGCATCTACGCCCAGATGTTCAACAACGATTTTCTTGACGCGCTCTGCGGTATCGCTCATGTCGGAACCTCGACCTGTGTGTTTGTTGCTCTGCCTTGGTTAGCGGCATGCAGGATTGTAATCAAGTTATAAGATGCCTGCCAAGTTTCGAGCGAAGCCGCCCGGACAGCCATCCTGTGGATATTCCTTTCGGAACAGGATCGCGGCGTTTCTATTCACAATGCCGCAATTCTCGTTGGGCGCATTACCACGCTTCTCCGGCGAGGCAAAGCGCCTTTTCCTTCTCCAGACCCCGTATTAAGGGATTTTATACCATAATTCGGGACCGAAGGAGACTTAGATCATGGCCATGCCGCCATTGATATGCAGTGTCTGGCCAGTCACATAAGCCGCTTCATCGCTCGCCAGATAGACGACCGCAGCCGCAATATCGGCACCGACGCCCATGCGTTTCATGGGGATATTGCCCATGATCGCTTCCTTCTGCTTGTCGTTCAGCTTGTCGGTCATGGCCGATTCGATGAAGCCCGGCGCGATGCAGTTGACCGTCACATTGCGGCTTGCGATTTCCTGCGCCAGCGACTTGGAAAAGCCAATGAGGCCAGCCTTGGAGGCGCAGTAATTCGCCTGCCCCGGATTGCCGGTCACGCCCACGATGGAGGTGATATTGATGATACGGCCATTGCGGCGACGCATCATCGGATGGGTCAGCTCGCGGGTCAGGTTGAACACCGACGTCAGATTGACATTGAGCACCGCATCCCAGTCCTCGTCGCTCATGCGCACGAAAAGACCGTCGCGGGTGATGCCGGCATTATTGACCAGAATATCGACGCCGCCCATTTCCTCCTCGGCCTTCTGGCCGAGCGCCTTGACGGCTTCGCGGTCGGAAAGATTGGCCGGGAAGACGAAGGTGCGCTCGCCAAGCTCGGCGGCAAGTTCCTTCAGCTTTTCTTCACGCGTGCCGTGCAGACCGACAATCGCGCCCTGTGCGTGCAGAGCGCGGGCAATCGCTTCGCCAAGACCGCCGGTTGCACCAGTGATGAGAGCCTTGCGGCCAGTCAGATCAAACATGTCCGAGATCCTTTTAAGCGTTAAGGGCAGCCAGCGCCGCATCGATTTCATCGGCAGAGCCGACCGCGGCACCTGCCACATCCTTGGAGATGCGGCGAGCCAGGCCGGTCAGAACCTTGCCGGAGCCTACTTCATAAAGCGAGGTCACGCCATTCTTCGCAAACCATTCCACCGTTTCGCGCCAGCGCACCTGACCGGTGACCTGCTCAACCAGAAGATCGGCGATTTCATTGGCATCCGTCACAGGTGCCGCACGCACATTGGCGATCAGCGGCGCGACCGGATTGTGCTTTTCGACCGAGGCCAGCGCCTCGCGCATGGCATCTGCGGCAGGCCCCATCAGCGTCGAATGGAAGGGGGCCGAAACCGGAAGCATGATGGCGCGCTTGGCGCCCTTTTCGGATGCAAGCTTCGCAGCCAGCTCGACAGCCGCCTTCGAACCGGAAATGACCAGCTGCCCGCCGCCATTGTCATTGGCGATCTGAACCGAACCGGAGGAGCCGGCTTCCGCGCAAACGGCTTCCACATCGCCATGTTCCAGACCGATGATCGCAGCCATAGCGCCTTCGCCGACCGGCACGGCTTTTTGCATGGCATTGCCGCGAATGCGCAGAAGACGCGCCGTATCGGCCAAAGAGAAGGTTCCGGCGGCGCAAAGCGCGGAATATTCGCCCAGCGAATGACCGGCGACGTAGGCAACCTTGTCCTTCAGCGAAAACCCTTGCGATTCCATAACGCGCAACACCGCCATCGAAACAGCCATCAGCGCGGGCTGGGCATTGGCGGTGAGCGTCAGGACATCTTCCGGGCCTTCGAACATGGTGGCCGAGAGCTTTTCGCCCAATGCCGCGTCCACTTCCTCGAAAACAGCGCGCGCCTCCGCAAACTGCTCTGCCAGAGCCTTGCCCATACCGACCGCCTGACTGCCCTGCCCCGGAAAAGTGAATGCTATCGCCATGAAAGCCTCTTTCATTTTTTGCAATTAAATGCGCACTTTGGCGCGGTGTGCCCCAGCGAGCACCGTAAAGTCAAGTATTTCCCGGTTTTCGACCCATTTGCAGCTTGCAAAGCGGGGGAAAAACACGTAATAGCCGCCCGTTCAATGCTCGGCACCAGCTGGGGGCTGAACGGAGGGCCGTTCTCCTGACTAATTATTTAGTGCGGAAAACGTTGGAAGTCATAAGTGCTTCTGCCTCCCGTGTCTCCGCTCTCGACCGTCTCAAGTTTGCGCGTCCTTTCTTCTCCGCTTTGCCGGATCAAGAGAAGTCGCAGAGGCTTAGCCGCTGGTGCCCGGCAGGATGTAACGAAGAAAGGCAAAGCCAATGGCTCTTTATGAACATGTGCTTCTTGCCCGCCAGGACATCTCCCAGCAGCAGGTCGACGCTCTCGTCGAACAGTTCAAGGGTGTCCTCGAAGCTAATGGCGGCAAATTCGGCAAGGTCGAAAGCTGGGGTCTGCGTCCCCTGACCTACCGTATCAAGAAGAATCGCAAGGCTTATTATACGCTCGTGAACATCGACGCTCCGGCTGCCGCCGTTGCCGAAATGGAACGCCAGATGCGTATCAACGAAGACGTTCTGCGTTTCCTCACCATTCGCGTTGAAGAACACGAAGAAGGCCAGTCGGCCATGCTGACGCGCCGTGACGACCGTCGCGATCGCGATGGCGACGACCGTCCGCGCCGCCGTGAAGGCGGTTTCGACCGTGGTGATCGCGGCCCGCGCCGTCCACGTGACAACGAAGCTGGTGAAGGAGCATAATCATGGTTGATATCAATCAGATCCCGACCCGTCGTCCTTTCCATCGCCGTCGCAAGACGTGCCCGTTCTCCGGCGCCAATGCTCCGAAGATCGACTACAAGGACGTCAAGCTCCTGCAGCGTTACATTTCCGAACGCGGCAAGATCGTTCCTTCCCGTATCACGGCTGTCAGCCAGAAGAAGCAGCGCGAACTCGCCAAGGCGATCAAGCGCGCCCGTTTCCTCGGCCTGCTGCCTTACGTTGTGAAGTAAGACTTTTACGGAAGGCGGGAAACCGCCTTCCGTATTGCTCCGAAGCATTATAAATGCTCCGGTTATTCACCACGCAATTCCGAACGCAAAACCGCTGCGCGAACTTTTGCTGGGATTGCTCCGTTGCGATGGGCGCGGCGGATGTATCGAAAACCCCGAGTTGAGACGTAAGCCTTTATGGCCGTCTCTAACTGCCAAACCGGAACGGCCGGAGCAGGACAGCGCAAATCATGAAATTCAATGGAACCATCATCGGTATCGGCATATTGGCGGGGCTTGCCTCGGCCTTGATGTCGGCCGGCGTCATCGCGCAGACAGGCGCCATGGCGGGCGTGGCGATGGTTCTGTATTTCCTGACGCCGCTTCCCATTTTCGTTGTCGCACTCGGCTGGGGTTCGAGCGCCGGTATCGTTGCCGCCGCCGCAGCCACGATTGCGATGGGCGCTGCCGCCAGCCCGATGGTGGCGCTTCTCATGGCGCTGACCAGCTTTATTCCGGCTGCAACGGGCGCCTATCTTTCCGGTCTTGCGCGTCCTGCCGAAGAACTCGGCGGACCGAAGGGCATATTGGTCTGGTATCCGCTTTCGGACATCGTGTTCCGGCTCGCTCTCATGGTGGCGATCAGCTTCGTCATTATCGGCGCGATCCTTGGCTTCGGCCCGGACATGGCCCGGGAGCTTGCCAACACGATCATCGATCGCGTGGCGGAAGCCGATCCCCAGTTTACGGCCGGCGACGATATACGTGACAATGTAACGGCGCTGCTTATGATTGCCCTTCCGGCAATCCAGCCTGCGATGTGCCTTGCCGTTCTCGTGGGCAACCTCTATCTGGCGCAGCGCCTGATTTCGATCTCGGGCCGTGTGCGCCGCCCCCGTGACGACTGGCCCGCGACGCTTCGTATGCCGCGCCCCGCCCTCATCGTCTTCGCTGTCGCTCTGGCGGCGGCTTTCCTGCCCGGCGGCATCGGTCTGGTCGCGACCGTCGTTGCAGGTGTGCTCAGCGCCGGCTTTGCGATGGCGGGCCTCGCCATCATGCATTTCCGCACGCGCGGCAAGGTGTGGCGCCCGGTAGCGCTATGGCTTGCCTATGTTGCGATCGTTCTGTTCGCATTCCTGCTTTTCATCGTCATGGTTCTCGGACTTTTCGATACTTCGCGCGGTGCGCCAGTCTCGAAAATACCGGGCGCCGACAATCAGTAACCCAATCGGAAACTCGAAAGGAAACCCCAATGGACGTCATTCTTCTGGAACGCATCGGCCGCCTCGGCCAGATGGGCGAAATCGTCAAGGTCAAGGACGGCTATGCCCGTAACTTCCTGCTCCCGCAGGGCAAGGCTCTTCGTGCCAATGAAGCCAACAAGAAGAAGTTCGAAGGCCAGCGCGCCCAGCTCGAAGCCCAGAACCTGGAACGCAAGAACGAAGCCCAGGCCGTTGCCGACAAGCTCAATGGCGAAAGCTTCATCGTCGTGCGTTCGGCAGGTGAAACCGGCCAGCTCTACGGCTCCGTCTCGACCCGCGATATCGCGGAAATCATCACCTCGGACGGCTTCACCCTGCACCGCAATCAGGTTGAACTGAAGCACCCGATCAAGACCATCGGCCTGCACGAAGTTGAAATTTCGCTGCACCCGGAAGTCCAGGTCAAGGTGACCGTCAATATCGCCCGTTCGACCGAAGAAGCCGAACGCCAGGCAAAGGGCGAAGACCTGACCTCGATCGAGGCCATCTATGGCATCGAAGAACAGCCTCTGTCGGAAGAAGTCTTCGACGAAGAGGACGAAGCAGAAGCCGAGGCTTGATTAGCCGCCTGTTCTCCGCCGGGATGCCATGCCGAACGGCACGCTTTCCCATGGTGGTAAACTTTATATGATCGTGCCCGGCGACCTTCGCCGGGCATTTTCTCTTTTCAGATCGAGAAAACTCCCTATTCTGTTTATCAGTATTGGATTGGAGAGGTGCTGACGGAGACGTCCGCGTTGCTTGGGCATTACTCCCGAGGCCGGTAGACCGAAGGGAATATTGCCTGAAAATCTGATGACAGAGCGGTTTGGACGATCTATTCCGCCGCCTGCCCTGCAAACGCATTGACGTGCGCCTGCTTCGATCCCGGAAAGGGAGATGGGGCCGATGTATGGAATGTTGCGTACCGTTCTTTCGCATATGATCAAAGTCGGTGATCTGATGGTCACAGATTCCGAAGGTTCGCGTTTTCGATATGGCGACAAGACCGGTGCGCCGGTTCATGTGCAGTTCAAGACAAGACATGCGGAGCGCGCCGTTGCGTTCGACCCGGAACTGAAGCTCGCCGAATGTTTCATGGACGGCGAAGTCGACTTCCTGGAAGGCGATATCTACATGCTGCTTCAGATGGTTTTCGAGAATACGGGACCGACGGCGGCGACCGAACCCTGGATGAAGGCCGTCAGCAAGCTGCGCATTCTGTTCCGCCGCTTCCAGCAAATGAACACGATTACCCGCTCATCCAGCAATATCAAAAGCCATTACGACCTTTCCGGCGAGCTGTACGATCTGTTTCTCGACCCGGACAAGCAGTATTCCTGTGCCTATTTCGATCCGCCCAATGCGACACTGGCCGAGGCACAGCTTGCCAAGAAGCGCCACATAGCGGCGAAGATGCTGGTCAGGGAAGGCGACAAGGTGCTGGATATCGGCTGCGGCTGGGGCGGCATGGGGCTTTATCTCGCGCGCTATCTCAAAGCCAGTGTCACGGGCGTGACACTGTCGGAAGAACAGCATGGCATCGCCAACCAGCGCGCCGCCGACCAGGGGCTCGCCGACCGGGCGAAATTCCAGTTGACCGACTATCGCAACATCGATGACAAATTCGACCGGCTTGTCTCGGTCGGCATGTTCGAGCATGTGGGCGTTGGCCATTTTGCCGAATATTTCCAGCATGTGGCGCGGTTGATGAAGCCCGACGGCGTGTTCCTGTTACATGCCATCGGGCGCGCCGACGGTCCCGGTGCGACCAACCCGTTCATCCGCAAATATATCTTCCCCGGCGGCTATATCCCGGCCCTGTCGGAAGTGCTGCCGCATATCGAAAAAGCCGGACTCTATGTCACCGACGTCGAGATCTTGCGGCTTCATTATGCCGAAACGCTCAAGGAATGGCGGTATGCCTTCCTGGCAAATCGCGACAAGGCGAAGGCACTCTATGACGAGCGTTTCTGCCGCATGTGGGAGTTCTATCTCGCCGCTTCCGAAAGCGCATTTCGCTGGCAGAACATGATGGTGTTCCACATCCAGATCACGCACAGGCAGGACGCCGTTCCGCTGACGCGCAACTATATCGAGGCGGAGGAAAAGCGCCTCAGGCGCCTCGATAGCGCACCGAAAGGAGCCAATAGCGAGCCAAGGCCGGTGAAAAAGAGCATGAACGCCTGACGACCGTCTTGAATCAGAAAAGGCCGAGCATCCTACGGCCTTTTCATTTGCAGGTAGCAATCGAGTGCGATTCACACCTATAGGCAGATCAGTTGCCCTTTTCGGTTTCTTCCTCTCCTTCCAGCCTGCTCCGCAAGACTGTCAGCACCCGATTGACGATTTCCAAATCTTCGGCTGAAAAACCGTCCGCGAGCGTATTAACCCTGGGATTATAAAACCTGATCGCGGTATCGAATGTCTGTCTACCTTTATCGGTCAACACAACCAGTTGCGCCCGCCGATGATGCGGATTGGGCTGGAAAGCCACAAATCCTTCCTTATGCAGATCATTGACGATGCGCTGGACATTCTGGCGATTGGCGCCCAGGTCACGTGCAAGCCAAGCGACCGGCTGCGGACGCTCCGCGGCAACAATGCTTCCCAGAACCTGCCAGCGCGCGCTTGTGAGCCCCAGTGGCGCAACAAGCTTATCCCCCCAGTTTATCGTCAGATTGTTGACCCGGAAGAGAGTCAGAATAATTTCGGTCAGGGCGTCCGCACCCTTCGTTCGCTGCGCTTCATTCATATGTCACCATAGAGCTATATTGACATAATGATGTCAATTATTATATTGGTATCATACCGGATCGACAATATGATGTCATAATAGGCAGCCAAACATGATTAGAAATCTCCATCCGTTTGCAGGTGCACTCACGCTCCTCACAATCATTACGTTCTGGCTCTCGACTGTCTCAAGCGAATTGTTCGGTTCCAAAGCGGCAATCATCGCGGTCAAGACATCCATCCCCTGGGGTTTTCTCCTGCTTGTCCCGGTCCTGGCGCTCACAGGCGCGACAGGGTTTACCCTGGCGAAGGGCCGCACTGGACTGGTCGATACAAAGATCAGGCGAATGCCACTGATCGCGGCCAATGGTCTGCTCATACTCATCCCCGCCGCACTTTTTCTCTCTTCCAAAGCCAGAATTGCCGAGTTCGATGTTGTTTTTTATGCAGTGCAGGCACTCGAACTCGCATCGGGAGCCGTAAATATCACTCTTCTTGGACTCAACATGCGTGACGGTTTGAGAATGAAGAATCGGCTTGGTCTCCGAAAGACTTGAACGGCTAATAGCCCATTGACGACCGCAATATTCTTTAAATCTGCGTCAAGTTCCAAGGGGAGGAGAACGATCCCTGCCTGTGGATCGCTGTGAATCATGGTATAGCTTGTTGCTTCCAGCAGGAATCAGCCGAAGCCGCGTTGCGTTTGGTTTCGTTTAGCGGCTAGCTGGTTGCATCAGGAACGGAAAAGAGAATCATGGCGGAAGCGGCGATACGCAAACTCGACGATGCGCGGGAGCAGAAAGACGCGCTCTATCGCGAAGCACCCCACAATATCGAAGCGGAACAGGCGCTGCTCGGCGCTATTCTGATCAATAACGATGCTTTTTACCGGGTATCGGACTTCCTGAAGCCGACCCATTTCTTCGAGCCGCTGCATCGGCGCATCTACGAAATCACCACCGATCTCATCCGCGTCGGCAAGATGGCCAACCCGGTCACGATGAAGACCTTCCTGCCGACCGAAGGAAAGGTCGGCGATCTCACGATCTTCCAATATGTGACCCGCCTGGCCACCGAGGCCGTGACCATCATCAATGCAGAGGATTACGGTCGGGCCATCTATGACCTCGCGACACGTCGCGCGCTGATCGGCATTGGCGAGGACATGGTCAATGTCGCCTATGACGCGCCGGTCGATAATGCTCCGCAGGAACAGATCGAGGATGCCGAGCGCCGCCTGTTCGAACTGGCGGAAACGGGCCGCTATGACGGCGGTTTCCAGCCGTTCAAGGATGCGGTGACAACCGCCGTGGACATGGCCAATGCCGCCTTCATGCGCGACGGGCATCTTTCCGGCATTTCCACCGGCATTCACACGCTCGACGGCAAGATGGGCGGCTTGCAGCCTTCCGACTTGATCATCCTCGCCGGTCGTCCGGGCATGGGCAAGACTTCGCTTGCGACCAATATCGCCTTCAATATCGCCAATTCCTACGAGGGCGAACAGCAGGCCGATGGCACGGTGAAAGCCAAGAATGGCGGCGTGGTCGGCTTCTTCTCGCTCGAAATGTCGGCCGAACAGCTCGCCACCCGTATCATTTCCGAGCAAACGGAAGTGTCGTCGTCGAAAATCCGCCGCGGCGATATCACCGAAACCGATTTTGAAAAGCTGGTCGCCTGCTCGCAGGTCATGCAGAAAATTCCGCTGTTCATCGACCAGACCGGTGGTATTTCCATTGCCCAGCTTGCTGCCCGCGCGCGTCGTCTCAAGCGCCAGCGCGGCCTTGACGTCCTCGTCATCGACTACGTGCAGCTCATGACCGGCTCATCAAAGGCCTCGGCGCAGAACCGCGTGCAGGAAATCACCGAAATCACCACCGGCCTGAAAGCATTGGGCAAGGAACTCAACGTTCCCATCATTGCGCTCTCACAGCTTTCGCGTCAGGTGGAAAGCCGCGACGACAAGCGTCCGCAGCTCTCCGACCTTCGCGAATCTGGTTCCATCGAGCAGGACGCCGACGTGGTGCTGTTCGTGTTCCGCGAGGAATATTACGTCAAGAACCTCGAACCGCGCGACGAATTCGATCCGAAATACGAGGAATGGAAGCAACATTTCGAGAAGGTGCGTGGCACGGCGGACGTAATCATCGCCAAGCAGCGTCACGGACCGACCGGCACAGTGAAGCTCGCCTTCCAGTCCGAATTCACGCGGTTTGCAGATCTGGCCGAGGGTTCCTATCTCCCGGATCAATATGAATAAGATTTTCTTTGACGGTGGACGCGCCTGATGGCCAAGGCGCGCGTGCAGTTCATCTGCCAGAATTGCGGCTCGGTGCATTCGCGCTGGGCGGGTAAATGCGACTCGTGCGGCGAGTGGAACACACTTGTCGAGGAAGGCACCAATAGCGGTATCGGTTCCGGCCCCGGCGCAATGCTGTCGAAGCGCAAGGGCCGCGCCGTGGCGCTGACCTCGCTTTCCGGCGAGATCGAGGATGCGCCGCGCATCATTTCGGGCATCAGCGAACTCGACCGCGTGACGGGCGGCGGTTTTGTACGCGGTTCGGCGCTTTTGATCGGCGGCGATCCGGGCATCGGCAAATCCACGCTTCTGACGCAGGCAGCCGCCGCGCTCGCCAATCGCGGCCATCGCATCGTCTATGTGTCGGGCGAAGAAGCGGTTGCGCAGATACGTCTAAGGGCACAACGGCTCGGTGTAGCGTCGTCGGCGGTGGAACTTGCCGCCGAAACCAATGTCGAAGACATCATCGCCACGATTTCCGACGGCAAACGGCCCGATCTGGTCATTATCGATTCGATCCAGACCTTGTGGACCGATATGGCCGATTCCGCGCCCGGCACGGTCACGCAGGTGCGCTCCTCCGCGCAGGCGCTGATCCGCTATGCCAAACAGACCGGTGCTGCCGTGGTTCTGGTCGGCCACGTCACCAAGGAAGGCCAGATCGCCGGCCCCCGCGTGGTTGAGCATATGGTCGACGGCGTTCTCTATTTCGAGGGCGAAGGCGGACATCACTATCGCATCCTGCGCACCGTAAAGAATCGTTTCGGCCCGACCGATGAGATCGGTGTGTTTGAAATGTCGGACGGTGGCTTGCGCGAAGTCTCCAACCCGTCCGAACTGTTTCTCGGCGAACGCAACGAAAAAGCGCCGGGAGCCGCCGTTTTCGCCGGTATGGAAGGCACCAGACCCGTGCTGGTGGAAATTCAGGCGCTGGTCGCCCCCTCCTCGCTCGGCACGCCGCGCCGCGCCGTGGTCGGTTGGGACGGCGGACGGCTTGCCATGATCCTCGCCGTTCTCGAATCACATTGCGGCGTGCGCTTCGGCCAGCATGACGTTTATCTCAATGTCGCGGGCGGTTATCGTATCAGCGAGCCTGCGGCCGATATTGCCGTGGCTGCCGCGCTCGTTTCCTCCATGGCCGGTATTGCCCTTCCGCCCGATTGCGTTTATTTCGGCGAAATCAGTCTTTCCGGTGCGGTTCGTGCTGTTACACATGCCGTACAGAGGCTAAAAGAGGCCGAAAAGCTCGGTTTCCGGCAGGCCGAAGTCCCTGGCGGTAGCGGCGAGCTTTGGAAAGATCGCAGTTTCCGCCTGATGGAAACTTCGGCGCTGCCGGATCTCGTTGCGCGCATCGCGGCCTCCGGCACCGGAAAAAACTAATTATCGCGGATCGAGAACCGGAAGATTCTGTCAACTTTCCGGTGTTACGCTCCAGCATCTTTGACTGCCCTGCGGCACGGGAATGGTCCGGCCGCAAGAATAATTGAGGACAGGCCAGAATGCCGATCACTCTGCTTGATGGAATTCTACTTGGAATAACGCTGGTTTCGGCCGTTCTTGCGATGGTTCGCGGCTTCTCCCGCGAAGTGCTGTCGCTGGTATCCTGGGCAGCGGCAGCAGCCGCCGCCTATCTCTTTTACCAGCCCGTGCTGCCTTTTGTGCAGCCCTATATCAACAATGAAACCATTGCGAAGATTGCCGCCGCCGGCGCTGTCTTCCTTGTCGTGCTGATCGTCGTTTCGCTGATCACCATGAAGATCGCCGACTTCATTATCGACAGCCGTATCGGCGCTCTCGACCGCACGCTCGGCTTCCTGTTCGGCGGGGTGCGCGGTGTGCTTCTCGTAGTCGTTGCGATGCTCTTCTTCAACTGGCTTGTTCCGACCAACCAGCCAGCCTGGGTAACGAACGCAAAATCCAAGCCGATGCTCGATTCCTTCGGCCAGCAGCTCATCGAACTTCTGCCCGCCAACCCGGACCAGATGATCGACAAATTCAAGCCGCAGCAGAATGCTCCAGCTTCCGGCGAGCCGGAAGAGGCGCCGGTGCCGGACGATACGCCTGCACAGCAGTAAGCAGTTTTCGAATGTCGAAAAGCCGTCAGCTCCGCTGGCGGCTTTTCCGATTCCACGGATGCTCCGCAAAGCCGGACAATGCAAAACAAACAAAATGGCGCCCAGACATTGTCATTTGGGCGTCACGATCATATTTGAGGCGGGAATTTGCGGGATTATTTGCTCGTACCGTGCGATACTGCCGTCAGGGAGACGATATCGACGCAGTGGCTAACTCTCCGCTTTTAACCAAAAGCCATCTTGTGATAGAGAGGCGCTTTAGTTGCCTCTGCAATCGAAAGGCCTTGTGGCAATGACCAGCCATTCTTCTGAAAATGCCTCCTTTATGCTGGACGAAGACACCCTGCATGAAGAGTGCGGTGTATTTGGCATTCTTGGCCATGAAGACGCAGCTGCGCTGACAGCGCTTGGCCTGCACGCCCTCCAGCATCGCGGGCAGGAAGCCGCCGGTATCGTTTCCTATCACAACCGCCGTTTCCATTCCGAGCGCCATATGGGCCTCGTCGGCGACCACTTCACCGATGCCGCCACGCTGAACCGCCTGCCGGGCGACCGGGCCATCGGCCATGTGCGCTATTCCACGACAGGCGAAACGATCCTGCGCAATGTGCAGCCGCTTTTCGCGGAACTGGAAGTCGGTGGCATCGCCATTGCCCATAACGGCAACTTCACCAACGGCATTACGCTGCGCAAGCAGCTCATCGCGTCCGGCGCGATCTTCCAGGCTACTTCCGATACGGAAGTGGTCCTGCACATGATCGCCCGTTCGCGGCATTCATCCTCCACCGACCGTTTCGTCGAGGCCATCCGCCAGGTCGAGGGCGGCTACGCCATGCTGGCGCTGACGCGCACCAAGCTGATCGCCGCGCGCGACGCCATCGGCATTCGCCCGCTCGTCATGGGCGAACTGGACGGCAAGCCGATCTTCTGTTCGGAAACCTGCGCGCTCGACATTATCGGCGCAAAATATATCCGCGACGTCGAAAACGGCGAAGTGGTGATCTGTGAGATCCAGAAGGACGGCTCCATCACCACCGAATCGATCAAGCCGGAAAATCCGCGGCCGGAACGCCTCTGCCTGTTCGAGTATGTCTATTTCGCCCGCCCGGATTCGGTTGTGGGCGGGCGTAGCGTCTATGTGGCGCGCAAGAACATGGGCATGAATCTCGCCGCCGAAGCGGGCGTCGAGGCCGATGTGGTCGTGCCAGTCCCCGATGGCGGCACACCTGCCGCCCTTGGTTTCGCGCAGGCGAGCGGCATTCCGTTCGAATATGGCATTATCCGCAATCATTATGTGGGCCGCACCTTCATCGAACCGACGCAGCAGATTCGCGCGCTCGGCGTGAAGCTCAAACATTCGGCCAACCGCGCCATGATCGAAGGCAAACGCGTCGTTCTGGTGGACGATTCCATCGTGCGCGGCACCACCTCGGTCAAGATCGTTCAGATGATCCGCGATGCGGGTGCGAAAGAAGTGCATGTCCGCGTGGCAAGCCCGATGATCTACCACCCGGACTTCTACGGCATCGACACCCCCCATGCCGACAAGCTCCTGGCAAACCAGCATGAAAATCTGGAATCCATGTGCCGTTATATCGGCGCGGATTCGCTGGCCTTCCTTTCCCTTGACGGGCTTTACAAGGCCGTTGGCGGAAAGCCACGCGATCCGAAGGCGCCCGCCTTCACCGATCACTACTTCACCGGCGAATATCCAACCCGTCTGATCGATCAGGAAGGCGAGAGCAACGTGCATACGCTATCGTTGCTTGCCAGCAACGGTTGATCGACCGATCTTTCACGCAGGCGGCTTTCGGGCCGCCTGTTTCATGTTATTGCACGCAGAATTATGGGGACTAGATGAGTATCGACCTTACGGGCCGCATCGCGCTGGTAACGGGCGCATCGCGCGGCATCGGCTATTTTCTTTCGCTTGAACTGGCAAAACGCGGTGCGCATGTGATCGCGGTTGCGCGCACGGTCGGCGGTCTGGAAGAACTGGACGACAACATCCGCGAGCTCGGCGGCAGCGCGACCCTGGTTCCGCTCGATATTACCGATATGGAAGCAGTCGACCGTCTGGGCGGCTCCATCCATGAGCGCTGGGGCAAGCTGGATATCATGGTCGCCAATGCGGGCATTCTGGGTACCATTTCGCCCATCGGCCATGTCGAGGCGAAGACCTTCGAGAAGGTCATGAACGTCAATGTCACCAGTGTGTGGCGTCTCATTCGCTCAACCGATCCGCTGCTGCGTGCTTCGGATGCCGGTCGCGCCATCCTGCTTTCATCGGGCGTTGCCCATACATGCCGGGCCTTCTGGGGACCCTATGCGGCATCGAAGGCGGCGGTCGAGGTCATGGGGCGCAGTTGGGCCGAAGAAACCAGACAGATGAAGCTGAAGATCAATTCGGTCAATCCAGGTGCAACCCGCACCGCCATGCGCGCGCAGGCCATGCCCGGCGAAGACCCGGAAACCCTGCCCACACCGCAATCGGTGGCCGAGAAGATCGTCAAGCTCGCCGACCCTGAACTGGACGTTACCGGCAAACTGTTCGACGTTCGCCAGAACCGTTTCCTCGACTATCATATGCCGGATTGAAAAAACGGCCCGGAATAGTTATAATTTGGGTGGCGACTGAAGCGCTAACTCCAGCCGCCATGTGCTTAGCTAAAGATTGACACCCGCACATATGCTTGCCAGCCTGTGCGGGTTTTCTTTATTCTAGAGCGCATCCCGAAAAGTGTGAAACGGTTTTCGGATAAGATGCGTGTAAAAACAAATGATTAGAGCGCCGATCTGATCCAATCAGATCGAAACGCGCTCTAAGCGTGAACCGGATGGGAATGAACCACTTAGTTCTCCTCCGAAGAGAGGGCAAAGCCCCCGGTCTGGTCGCCGCATTTCCGAACGCAAAATCGCTTCGCACTTTTGCTGGAAATGCTCTGGGTCGGGGCGGCTCATCCTCCCCGACACGCCCGCTGGCTTGGCGCCTTCTGCTTTCACTCCCCCAAAAACTGATAAACCGGCTGCGACAGCCGGGCAATTTCTTTTCAACCAGAGGATAAAATGGCCGACGATCATCAACGTTTCATCGTCATCAGCGGCGGGCCCGGATCGGGCAAAAGCACGCTGATCGACGCACTTGAGCAGCAAGGCTATGCGCGTACGGTAGAGGCCGGACGCGCGATTATTCAGGATCAGGCGGCTATTGGCGGAAAGGCCCTGCCTTGGGATAGCCGCGCGCTGTTTGCGGAACTGATGCTGTCATGGGAGATGCGCTCGCACAAAATGGCGCGGGCACTGTCGGGAACAGTCTTTTTCGACCGGGGCGTGCCCGATATCATTGGCTATCTTACCCTGTGTCGTTTGCCGATGCCTGCTCATATGGAAGAGGCAGCCCGTCTGTTTCGATATGGCGAAACGGTTTTCCTCGCCCCGCCATGGCGGGAAATTTTCGGTCAGGATGCCGAACGCAAACAGGATTTCGATGAAGCCGTAAGCACGTTCGAGGCGATGGAAGCGACGTATCGCAGGCTCGGATATGAAATTGCGCTCCTGCCGAAAGCTTCGGTTCGGGAGCGCATTGATTTCATTCGCGGAAAGCTGCCGTCAGTCCTGCGCTGATGGCGTTTGCTCCGCCGCCTCGCGATCCGCGGCTTCGTGGCGGTTCCACGCGGCAAGGCTGAACGGCAGGAAAGCCAGATAGGCAAGCGCCGTGAGGCTCAATGTCTGCCAGGTAAAGCTCATCAGGAAAGCAACATAGATCACCACGCAGAGGATAAGCGGCATCACGAAATCGCGCCGCACGAGGCTTCCGCCGGATTTACCGTTATAGACCGGCAGGCGGCTTACCAGCAGGAAGGCGATGGCAACTGTATAGACCGCCACGCCGAAAGCGAGCGCCCGTGTCGGCGTGAGGCCAAGAAACCCCAGATAGACCGGCAGCAGCACCAGCATAGCGCCTGCGGGCGCGGGCACGCCGATGAAATAGTTGCTTTGCCATGCGGGCCGGTTGGGGTCTTCCAGCATGACATTGAAGCGGGCAAGACGCAGGCAGCAGGCAATCGCATAAAGCAATGCTGCGATCCAGCCGAAGGATCGCGCCTGATCCAGCATGAACGCATAAAGCACAAGGGCAGGCGCCACGCCGAAATTCACGATGTCGGCGAGAGAATCCATCTGCGCGCCGAATTTCGACGATCCCTTGATCATGCGGGCGATACGCCCATCGATACCGTCGAGGAAAGCGGCGAGCAGCACCATCGACACGGCAAGTTCGAAACGGTTTTCGAATGCCAGGCGAATGCCGGTCAGTCCGGCGCAGATCGCGAGAACCGTGATGACATTGGGAACGACGATACGCAGCGGTATCTGCGAAAGCTTCGGGCCGCGTGAAGCATCCACGCGGCCGTTGGGCTCGAAAGGCGGAAAAGGCGTTTCCATCGGCCCGGCCTAGCTGATCCGCACCACAGGCTCGCCGCGCTCGCTGCCGTAATCGGCCAGCACGGTTTCACCGGCAATAGCGGTCTGGCCAACCGCAACGCGCACTTTCGCCTCGTCGGGGAGATAGACATCGACCCGCGAGCCGAAGCGGATAAGGCCGAACCGTTCGCCCACCGACAGGTCATCGTCCTCGTTCGACCAGCAAACGATGCGGCGCGCCACCAGACCGGCAATCTGAACGGTGCCGATCTTCCCGTGCGGGCTTTCGATCAGGACGCTGTTGCGCTCGTTTTCGGTGCTGGCCTTGTCCAGTTCGGCATTGAGGAACTTGCCGGGGCGATGCACGACCTTCTCGATCTTGCCGCGAACAGGAGAGCGGTTGATGTGCACGGAAAACACATTCATGAACACCGATACCCGCATACGCGGCTCGGAGCCGAGGTCCAGTTCGGCGGGCGGTACAGCCGGACCGACGAAAGAGACCTTGCCGTCCGCCGGGCTGATGACCAGATCGTTATCCATCGGCGTCACGCGCTCGGGATCGCGGTAGAAATAGATGCACCAGACGGTGAGCACCAGACCGATCCAGAACAACGGGTCCCAGAGCCAGCCCAGAATAAGCGAAACCACAAAGAAGCCCGCTATGAACGGATAGCCTTCCCGATGGATCGGTACGAATGTGTTACGGATAGTGTCAGTCAGGCTCATCGCTCTTTCCTTGAGTTTGGCCGTTATTTACCTCATCCTATCCGGAATCGAAATCTATTTCGCAAATTATTCACGGCTGTCAGGGTATGTGATCATGCCCTGATATACAAAACCGTCAATGCACCCACTACTCCGCCGCCGGCGCTCCCCGTACGACCACGCCCATATTGTCGTTTTCGCGCACCTGACGCAGGCGTTCCTCCGCCGCATCCGCCTCGCGCTGGCGATCCCACATCGACGCGTAAAGCCCCTTGTGTTTGAGAAGCACCCGGTGGGTGCCGCGTTCCGCGATAAGACCATCCTTGAGCACGATGATTTCATCCGCGCCGATGACCGTCGAAAGACGGTGCGCGATGACCAGCGTCGTGCGGCCACGGCTGACGACGTCGAGCGCCGACTGGATTTCCTGCTCGGTGGCCGTATCGAGCGCCGAAGTCGCCTCATCGAGAATCAGGATCGGCGGCGCCTTGAGAATGGTGCGCGCGATGGCCACGCGCTGTTTCTCACCACCGGAAAGCTTCAGGCCGCGTTCCCCAACCATCGACTGGTAGCCTTCCGGCAATTGCTGGATGAAGCCCGCGATCTGCGCCAGTTCCGCAGCCTTCTGCACCTCTTCATCGCTCGCATCGGTGCGGCCGTAGCGAATATTGTAGGCAATGGAGTCGTTGAACAGCACCGTATCCTGAGGAACCATGCCGATGACCTTGCGCAGGCTCTCCTGCGTGACATCGCGCACATCCTGACCGTCAATCGTCACGGAACCGGATTGAATATCGTAAAAACGGAACAGGAGACGCGAGATGGTGGACTTGCCCGCACCCGACGGGCCGACAATCGCCACCGTTTTGCCCGCCGGTACTTCAAAGCTGATCCCCTTGAGGATCGGGCGGTTTGAATCATAGGCGAAATGCACATCCTCGAAACGAATTGCCCCCTTGTCGACGTCGAGCGCCGGAGCGTTCGGCCTGTCGCTTACTTCCTGCTTCACATCCAGAAGATCGAACATCTGCTCGATATCGGTCAGTCCCTGACGGATTTCACGATAGATGAAGCCGATGAAGTTGAGGGGAATTGAAAGCTGCATCAGCATGGCGTTGATGAAAACGAAATCGCCTATGGATTGCGTGCCGGCCTGCACTTCCAGTGCGGACATGACCATCACGACCGCCATGCCGGCGCCGAAAATAACAGCCTGGCCGAAGTTCAGCCAGCCGAGCGAGGTCCAGGTCTGCGTCGCCGCCTTCTCATAGCGCGCCATGGAGGCATCGAAGCGCTTCGCTTCCATCGCTTCATTGCCAAAATATTTGACTGTCTCGAAATTCAAAAGCGAGTCGATGGCCTTCGTGTTGGCGTCGGTATCGGAATCGTTCATCTCGCGGCGAATGCTGATGCGCCAGTCGCTGGCCTTGATCGTGAACCACGTGTAGAGCCACACCGTCGCGGCCACCACCGCCAGATAGGAAAATCCATAGACGGCGGCAAAGATCACCGCAGTGAGTGCGAATTCCAGAATGGTCGGCAGGGTGTTCAGGATCGTGAAACGAACAATGGTCTCGATGCCCTTTGTGCCGCGCTCGATAACACGCGAAAGCCCACCCGTGCGCCGCTCCAGGTGAAAGCGCAACGAGAGCTGATGCATATGCACGAACGTCCGGTAGGCAAGCTGGCGGACGGCATATTGGCCGACGCTGGCAAAGAGCGCGTCGCGAAGCTGATTAAGACCGGCCTGCACGATCTTGGCGGCATTATAGGCCAGCACCAGCATGACCGCGCCGACCAGAAAGAGCGGGATGTAGTCCGGCGCATCAAGCTGGCCGTTGAGCGCATTCGTCACCCATTTGAAGAAATAGGGGACAAGAATGAGAACGATCTTGGAAATCACCAGATAGAAGGTAGCCCAGACCACGCGCATCCGCAGATCGGGTCTGTCGGACGGCCACATATAGGGCCACAGATTTTGCAGCGTCTTGAGCGTTTCGCCAGAGTCGGCGGAAACCGTTTTGGGGGAGCTCATGATAATATCTTTCAAATCACGTAGAACTGACGCAGCAGTCACCGGCAAAAGCGGCAAGATGCGTCCGAATAACGGCCAGTTGCGGCCAGTTGATACTGTAGCGCGACGTCTGGCGCTCGGGCCGGTAGTCGACCAGCCCAGACTGCACGAGAACCTTCAGATGCTGTGAGACGGTGGACTGGGCAAGATCCAGCTTGCCGACGATATCCTTGCAGCAACACGCATCCTCGAGAACAAGCTGACGGAGAATGGTTATACGAACGGGATGACCCAGCGCCGCATAGATGCGCGCCGCGTCTTCATCTCCCTCGCCCAATTCCCGCAGATCGGGCTTTATTGCGGATTGCTTTCCGGTGGAAACTTTCATCGTATATCGACGATATACGATTATTCTCAACATTTCAAGATTTTGCGGCATTCTTTCCAAAGACGCAGCAAAACATGAAAACAATCTGCCGTCGATTCAGGCTCTCAAGTCAGCGTTTTTCCATCTGCCGCTTGACCTCGTCATCTCCCAGCGGTTCCTTCGGCATGTTGAACACCTGCCCCGGCCAGATGAGGTCCGGGTTGCGAATCTGGTCGCGGTTGGCGAGATAGATCGTCGTATAGCGCGTGCCCCTGCCATAGGTCCGCTTGGAGATGGTCCAGAGATTGTCTCCGCGGCGTATGATGACCGATCCCTCGACTTTCTGAAGCGGCGTTGCCGATGAAGCATCTTCCCCGGCCCCGGTATCCGCCGGAGCCGCTGTCTGGCCGTCCGTATCGGAAGCCACGGCAGAAATATTCTCACCCGCCTCGCGGCGGAACGGAACGCGGGCGGTCGCCAGAACCCGGTCGTCATTATCGAGCAGGTCGGCGCGAATGATATAGTCGCCAACCTTCAGCGGCTGCTTGCTCTGCACGAGGAAGCGGCTGTCCGGCGAAACGGGGCTTGCGCCGAGCAATATATCGTTGGCGTGTACGATCACGCGATTGCCGCCCTTCGCCTGACCCGCAACGAACACGGACTGGCCTTCAATCTCGACCGCCTCGATGGATATGGGCAGATCCTGCGCCGGTTTGGCTTGCGGCCTGTCGGCCTTGGCGGCAGCCCCGGGTGCGGCCCCTGGTGCGGCATCGGGCGCGGCTTGGCCATTTTGCTGAGGCTGGGGCGCCGTTTCCGGCTTGGTGATGAGGCGGCTCGCCTCGCCCGGCTCTTCGACCAGCGCCAGAACCTGCCCCGATTTTGCCTCCGGCACGGATACGATCGCCGTCTGGGCCGAGGTGGCGACATCGTTGTCCGCACCGGTGGAGCGCAGGACGAGTTGATGGTCGCCGGGTTTCAAAGGCTGGTCGAGCACGACCGCGAAATCGCCGTTGGCTCCGGCTCTGGCCTTGCCGACAACCGTCGCGCCCGCCACGACCTCGATATCCGCATTGGGTAGCGCTTTGCCCGCTATCACGACAGAACCATCCGGCTCGACCCGCAGGATGTCGAAAACCGGCGTCTTGTTCTGCGCCTCGGCTGGAACGGCCTCAGCCTGTCCGGCCGGTTCCACAGGCGCAGCTTCCTGCGGCTTCGCCTCGTTTAGGACGGCATTCCCGGCAGGCTTGGCCGCTTCGGGCGTGCCGGCAGTTTCGACTGGCAACGATGCCGACGGCGCATCACTCGTTACCGGCGCGGCAACATCCGACTGCGGCAGATCGATCCGGAATCGTGCTGCATTCCAGTAGAGGCCCAGCCCGACAGCAATTGCGACGAGCCCGATGCCGAGCAATCCATACCTGTTCTTTTGCATTTCGTTTCGAAATCCACGCCAGAGACTATAATAACGGGTTTATAGCTTTTGGCTTCCCCCCACAAGAAATCTGCACCGAAACAGCAAAAGGTACGAGGCATTTTATCGACAGGATTACTGTTCTACACAGTTTGTCGGCTTAGACTGGTCCGGATCGTCCATGAGGTTATAGAGATCGGCCGTATCGCCCTTCGTCCACCAGATATAGACGCCGCCCGCATATTTCGCCCCCGACCCGGAAATGACGTTGGAGGCAACGACCGTTTCGTCCTCGAATTCCAGTTCAGCAAGCGAAATTTCACCCGCATTGTAATAGGGTCAGGACCTGTTAATTTGGTGGAAATGGTGTGAGGCCATCCGTCTGGATACGAGGAGAAAAGGCGAAGGAAATGTGGTTCATTTTCGAGACTTTTCAACGCTGTAGCCGGGCGGATGGACCACATCCTTCGGACACCGAAATGACTGGTGATCTGCTGCGTCAAGCCGCTCAACCGGGGGAACCACCCCGTTTTTCGCGTCTTTCCTTGCAGTTCTTGTCATTTCAGGTGCCATTTCCATCAAATTATCAGGTCCTGACCCTCGGTTACCGAGACATTTTTCTCGCCGCATTTATAGAGGACGGAATTGGTGGTCACTTCGGTATCGTCCGGCAACCCGATGTTGATCTCGCCCGCCGACGCCGTCGAAGCGACCAGTGCCAGAACCGGAAAAACAATCCATTTCTTCATGCCAATCCACTTTCTCAATTGGAGTACACAGGCGTTGAGATATAATAATCGCCCCGGATGTCCAGACAGGCAGCGCAGGGTTACGAACGCTTGACGCTGAACGGCCAAAAGCGCACAAGAAACTCCATGTCCGAGATTCGATCCATTTGTGTTTATTGCGGCTCTTCCACGGGCCTGAACCCCATCTATCGCGAAGCTGGTCTGACGCTTGGCCGTTCGCTTGCCGAACACGGCATCCGCCTCGTCTATGGCGGCGGCACGCGCGGCATCATGGGCGCGGTCTCGCAAGGCGTGATGGAAGCTGGCGGCGAAGTCACCGGCATCATCCCGACCTTTCTGCTCGACAAGGAAGCCAGTCTTGAAAAGGCGCAGACGCTGACCGAACTGATCGTCGTCGGCGACATGCACGAGCGCAAGCATCTGATGTTCCAGAAGTCGGACGCCTTCGTCACGCTTCCCGGCGGCATCGGCACGGTCGAGGAAATCGTGGAAATGATGACCTGGGGTCAGCTCGGCAAGCACCGCAAGCCGATGGTCTTCGCCAATATCAATAATTTCTGGCAGCCAATGCTTTCCCTGCTCGACCACATGCGCGCGGAAGGTTTCCTTCATACCGCCCATCAGGTCCAGCCGCTGGTGATCGACAAGGCGGAAGATATCGTTCCCGCCATTCTCGCCGCCAATGGCAGGCCCCGCGAGGGCGATCAGAAGATCATCGAGAAGATGTGAGTTTAGGGGAGTAAGGGAATAGGGGAGCAAGGCAGTATGTTTGCTTCGCGCAAACCCGCGCTCTTCCTCAAAACATATTCCCCTATTCCCTTATCTCTTCACCAATGTCGCCACCGCTTCCACATGCGGTGACCACAGAAACTGGTCGATGGGCGTGACGTGGGTGATGCGATAACCGCCCTTCACCAGAATAGCGAGATCGCGGGCCAGCGTCACCGGGTTGCACGAAACCGCGACCACCCTCTCCACCTTCGATTTGGCAAGTTCCAGCGCCTGTTCTTCAGCGCCAGCACGCGGTGGATCGAAAACCACGGCGTTATAAGGCAGAAGCTCCTTCGGCATCAGCGGACGGCGGAACAGATCGCGGCGCTCCACCGAGACGGGTTTCAGTCCCTGAACATGGCGTACACCACGGTCGAGCGCAGCCAGAGCCGCCGCGTCGTTTTCAACCGCGTGGACCGCGCTTTTCTCGGCCAGTCTGAGCGCGAATGTGCCGACACCGCAGAAAAGGTCGGCGACACGCTTGGCCTTGCCGACATGGGCGAGCACCAGCGAAGCCATGGCTTCTTCCGCTTCCGCAGTTGCCTGCAGGAAACAGCCGGGCGGCACCGGCACGGGCACCTTGCCGAAATGAACGACCGGCTTTTTCGGCTCGACGATGATTTCGCCCTCATGCGACAGGCGCGCAAAACCTTTTCGGATCACGAGCGCAGTCAGCGCGCGGCGCTGGTCGTCGTCCAGCCTGCCGCAATCGCTCGCCGCAAGGTCGAGACCCGATGCGGTCAGCGTCGCCGCCAGCCGAAACGGCCTGGAGCCGGGCGCAAGCAGGTTTCCCACCTCACGCAGATCATCGAGACGTGCGGTGATTTCCGGCACCGTTACCGGACATTCGGCGATGTCGATGATTTCGTGGCTCAGATGACGATTGAAGCCGAGCAATACGCCGCGCTCGGTCTTGCGAAGGGCGAAAACCGCACGCCGCCGCGAATGCGGCGCACAGGCAACGAGCGGATCAAGCTCGACCTCAAGCCCCCTGCCCCGGAGCGCGGAGGCTACAAGCTCGCGCTTCCAGAGCCTGTAAGGCTCGTCCTGCCAATGCTGCAACGCGCAGCCGCCGCAGGATTCGAAATGCTGGCAGGCCGGCGCCTGACGCTCCGGCGAGGGCTGAAGCAGCGCCATGAGCGTCGCCCGGTTCCTGTCGCGCGCCACATTGGCCACCTCGCCCGGCAGCGTGAAAGGCACATAGACCTGACCGTCGGGAAGATTGGCAACGCCATCGCCACCCGCACCCATAGAGCGGATTGTAATCTGGCCCATCATTGTCATCGATCTTTCTTTCCCGCCAGGAGATATTCACGGTTGCCGTCACCGCCTTCGATGGGCGACGGACAGAGGCCGAGCGCACGCCATCCGGCCTGCGTTTCCAGCCATGATTTCAGTTCTTCCGCAATGCGTTCGCCGTCCGCCGAATTGCGCAGGATACCGCCCTTGCCGATAGCCTCGCGACCGGCTTCGAATTGCGGCTTCACGAGAAGCGCGCAGATAGCACCTTTTTGCGCAAAGGCCAATGCCGGGGGCAAGGCCAGTTTCAGCGAAATGAAACTCACATCCGACACCACGCAGCCAATGTCGCGCCCGCCGAGTTGGGATGCTTCCAAAGCGCGAGCGTTCACCCCTTCCATGCTGGTGACGCGGGCATCGCCGCGCAGGCTCTCATGAAGCTGATCGTGGCCCACATCGACGGCAAGCACATGCTCCGCGCCGCGCTCCAGCAGAACCTGCGTAAAGCCGCCCGTCGATGCGCCGATATCGAGCGCGATCAGGCCCTTCACGTCGAGGCTGAAACGATCGAGCGCGGCGACCAGCTTCAGCGCTGCGCGTGACACGTAATTGCTCGCAGGGTCGTCCACCGCGATCCGTGCGCTACGTGCAACCGTCTGGCCGGGCTTGGTGACGGGGTTGCCCTCCACCTTGACCGTTCCGCGCTGGATCGCGTCGCGGGCTCGCGAACGCGTTGTAAAAAGCCCAAGCTCGACCAGCAACTGATCGAGGCGCGGACGGCTGTCGACAGGCTGGTCGTTCATCTGTCAGGCGCGAAATGGCGTCACGATTTCCTCGCGGCCCAAAGCCGCGAAGACCGTATGCACGATGCCCGCACGGTCCAGACCGGCGCTGGCATACATGGCGTCCGGCTTGCCGTGGTCCTGATAGATGTCGGGCAAGGTCAGCGCACGCACCTTGAGGCCGCGATCCAGAAGACCGTCCCTGGCAAGGAATTGCAGCACATGGCTACTGAAACCGCCAACAGCCCCTTCTTCGATCGTGACGAGCACTTCATGCTCGCGCGCGAGGCGGCGGATCAGATCGTGGTCGAGCGGCTTGGCGAAGCGCGCATCGGCAACCGTGGTCGAAAGACCGGCGGCTACCAGTTCGTCGGCGGCGGCGAGGCATTCCTGCAAACGTGTACCGAAGGACAGAAGTGCAACCTTGTTGCCTTCGCGCACGATCCGGCCCTTGCCGATTTCAAGCACCGAGCCGCGCTCCGGCAGATCGACACCGACACCGTCGCCGCGCGGATAGCGGAAGGAAATCGGGCCTTCGTCATATTCGGCGGCGGTGCGCACCATATGGCGCAGTTCCGCCTCATCGGAAGCGGCCATCACCACGAAACCCGGAAGGGCGGCAAGAAAGCCGGTATCGAACGAACCCGCATGGGTCGGGCCGTCCGCGCCGACCAGACCGGCGCGGTCGATGGGAAAGCGCACGGGCAGGTTCTGGATCGACACGTCATGCACGACCTGATCGTAACCGCGCTGGAGGAAGGTCGAGTAGATGGCGCAGAACGGTTTGTAGCCTTCGCTTGCCAGCCCCGCCGCGAAAGTAACCGCGTGCTGCTCGGCAATGCCGACATCGAAAGTGCGCTTCGGGAAGACCTCGCCGAAGAGATCGAGTCCCGTGCCGGACGGCATGGCGGCGGTGATCGCGACGATCCTGTCGTCGTGGCGCGCCTCTTCGATCAGGCTGGTGCCGAAAATCTTGGTATAGCTCGGCGCATTCGCGGGCGGCTTTGCCTGCTTGCCGGTGATGACATCGAACTTGTTGACGCCGTGATATTTATCAGCGGCGGCTTCGGCGGGCGCATAGCCCTTGCCCTTCTGCGTCACCACATGGATCAGGACCGGACCTTCCTGCGTGTCGCGCACGTTTTTCAGGATCGGCAGCAGATGGTCGAGATTATGACCGTCGATCGGGCCGACATAATAGAAGCCCAGTTCCTCGAAAAGCGTGCCGCCGGTGAAGAAGGCACGCGTAAATTCTTCCGACTTGCGCGCCTTGTCCTGCAGAAACTTCGGCAGCTTCTTCGCGATCTGCTTCGCCGCCTCGCGCACGCTGCGATAGGTGCGGCCGGAAACGAGACGCGCCAGATAGGCGCTCATCGCGCCGGTCGGCGGGGCAATGGACATATCGTTGTCGTTGAGGATGACGATGAGCCGCGCATCGAGCGCACCGGCATTGTTCATCGCCTCATAGGCCATGCCTGCCGACATGGAACCGTCGCCGATGACGGCAATGACATTGCGTTTCTCACCCGAAAGCTCCGACGCGACAGCCATACCCAGACCGGCTGAAATCGATGTCGAGGAATGGGCGGCTCCAAACGGATCATATTCGCTTTCGGCACGTTTGGTGAAGCCGGAAAGCCCGCCTTCCTGACGAAGCGTGCGAATGCGGTCACGCCGCCCGGTCAGGATTTTGTGCGGATAGGCCTGATGCCCGACATCCCAGATAATGCGATCATGCGGCGTGTTGAAGACGTGATGAAGGGCAACCGTCAGTTCGACGACGCCAAGCCCCGCGCCCAGATGCCCACCCGTCGTGGAAACCGCGTCGATCAGTTCGGCGCGCAGTTCATCCGCCAGTTGCGGCAGGTCCTGTTCCGGCAGCGCGCGAAGGGCCTGCGGCGTCGGGGCCTTATCGAGCAACGGGGTGGTGGGTCGAGGCATCAAAACAACCTGTTATTGGTTTCTCTCAACTGACGGGTATAGCAGCAGCGCGCCCGGATCAAGCCAAAGGCACGGCCCAGTTCGTTCACATCGTCAATGTATATCAAACTGGGGTATATCAACCGGGGCATATCAATCGGGGCATATCATTCGGGCAAAGGTATGAATTCTTTCTCGTCGCCCGGCACGATATCGAAACGGCCGCTGCGCCATTCCTCCTTCGCCTGTTCGATGCGCTCCTTCGAAGACGATACGAAATTCCACCAGACATAGCGTTTCGAACCCAGCGCCGCACCGCCGAACAACATGAAATGAGCGCCTTCAGGCCCCGCCTGAACGACAATATCGTCCCCCGGACGGAAAGCCAGAAGCCGGTCGGGCGGGAACACTTCGCCGCCGATCCCGACATTGCCTCTCAGCGTATAGATCGCGCGTTCCTCGGTCGTCGGCGGAATGTGAAAGCGGCCGCCGGGCAGCACTTCGATGTCAGCATAAAGCGTTTCGGCATGTTGGATGACCGGAGAGGACAGGCCGTGCATCGCACCGATGACGAGACGCCCCCTGAATTCACGATCTTCCATCAGCGGCAGGTCGGGCGCATTGGTATGATGGAAGCGCGGATCGGTTTCCTCGAATTTTTCCGGCAGGGCCAGCCATGTCTGAATGCCGGAAATCGACAAGGGGCCGTTGCGCTCCTCTTCCGGCGAACGCTCGGAATGGACGATGCCCCTGCCCGCCGTCATCAGGTTCGCATCGCCGGGCTTGATGACCATCTCGGTACCCAGGCTGTCGCGATGCCGGATATGGCCATCGAAAAGATATGTCACGGTCGAAAGACCGATATGCGGATGGGGACGCACGTCGAGCGCATCGCCATCGCGAAGGACCGCAGGCCCCATCCTGTCGAAGAAGATGAACGGCCCGACCAACCTGCGCCGGACGGTGGGCAGGGCACGGCGCACTTCCAGCCCGCCAATGTCGCTCGTGCGCGGTATGACCAGCGTCTCAATCGCATCCACTGTCGTCGTGTCGCCCAATATCGGATCGGGGCATGGGAAGAAGCTCATGAAACGCACTCCTGTCGCTGTTTGCGCCCTCAATATAGGCGATCTGCCAAATCAAACGAAGATGTTTGACACGTATCGGCCAAAACAAAACCGCACCGGCAAGCGGTGCGGTTCCTGTGTTTGCCAGTGGCGAGCCTTCAGCGGCCCTGGAGCAGCTTGGAAAGTGCGTTGGTATCGGGAACCTGACCATTGGCCGTCAGCTTGTCTACGAGGCCAGGCAGGACCTGCGAGAGCTGATTGAGCAGATCCTGCTGATCGATACCGGCATGGGCTGCAATTTCGCCGAGTGTCTTCTGGCCGAGGGCATCGCCGAGCTGACCGGGTTCGATCGAATGATTTTCGCCCTGCCCGACCCATGAATCGACCTTTTCACCAAGCCCGGCCTGCTTCAACTGGTCGAGAAGACCGCCAAGGCCACCGCCCAGAGGTCCCGGCGCGGGCGCGGCAGATGCATTGCCCGCGGCCGCGCCGCCAAGCAGACCGCCAAGGCCGCCGAGAATTCCACCGAGCAGACCGCCGCCCGCCTGCGAATGATCCGGCACCGGTTGAGCCTGGGTTTCCGCGGGCTCGTCGCTGTTTCCCTTCAGCATCTTGCCGATCAGCAGAGCGCCCAGCGCAATCATCACCGGCTTGGCAAGACTTCCGCCGGGGATTGGCGAATTGCCGGAATTGTCGTCATAGCTTCCCATCACACGATACTCCCTATTGTCCGATGCCAGCGGGCATTCGGTAAGTTAAAGTTAGGGTCAGGACTTATTAATTTGATGAAAATGGCACCTGAAATGACAAGAACTGCAAGGAAAGACGCGAAAAACGGGGTAATTCCCCCGGTTGAGCGGCTTGACGCCGCAGATCACCAATTTCCGGCCTTGGCATTTCGGTGTCCGAAGGATGTGGTCCATCCGCCCGGCTACTTTGTCGTAAAGTCTCGAAAATGAACCACATTTCCTTCGCCTTTTCTCCTCGTATCCAGGCGGATGGCCTCACACCATTTCCACCAAATTAATAAGTCCTGACCCTAAACAGACCAAATCTTTTGACAAGCATTATACCTTGCAAATTTTGAAGCATTGTGAAAATTTCCCGAATACGCGTTGCAAAAAGTGTAAATGCGCTTGGGAGATATTAGATGTCTGTTATAAGCTGGATAATACTCGGCCTGATTGCCGGCTTCATCGGCAGCAAGATCGTCAATAAAAGTGGCCAGGGCCTGTTCCTGGACATCGCCTTGGGCATTGTCGGCGCAATCGTCGGCGGTGTGATTTCGTCTCAGCTTTTTGGACGTGGCGTCACTGGCGCTTTCGACCCGATCAGCATTGTCATTGCGATTGTCGGCTCAATCATCGTGTTGTGGGCCTACCATGCAATTACCGGCAAGCGTTCCATCGGCTGATGGAATAATGGTAAATTTCGGGCTTTGTTAGAGCGCCGCCCTGATTTGAATCAGGTCGGCGTATCTTGGCCTTTCTGTTTCCGTTTGCCGAAAGACCCGCAAATCAATGAGTTTTCTGCAATCGTCTATCGCCGCCTATGGTGCGCTGGCGCTGTTCCTTATCGTCTATTTCGAATCTTTCGGCGCGCCGCTTCCCGGCGAAAGCGCGCTCATCGCAAGCTCGCTTCTGGCCCTGCAAGGGACCTTGCACATCGAAACTGTCCTGATTGCGGTTTTCGTCGGCGCGGTACTCGGCGACAGCACCGGCTACCTGATCGGGCGATTCGGAGGACGCCGCCTGCTCCTGCGCTACGGCCATCTGGTGAAGCTCACGCCGGAACGGCTTGAGCAGTTCGAGAAACATTTCGACGCGAAGGGAATCTATGTCGTTGCGACTGCCCGTTTCGTCGTGCTTCTGCGCCAGTTGAACGGTATCGTCGCGGGTTCGATGAAGATGAACCCGCTGCATTTCCTGGCCGCCAATGTGGTTGGCGCGGTGGGGTGGACGCTTGTCTGGGGCCTTGGCCCCTATATGCTGAGCGGCGTTCTCGCGCCTTATGTCGCCCAGCTCAAGGCTCTGTTCTGACAGGGTTATTCAGGATCGAGCGGCTCGGTTCCAACCGGCTGGCCATCGCGGCCGATACGGATTTTTTCGACCTTGTCCTCAGCGGATTTCAAAAGCATGTCGCAATGCTTCTTCAAGGCTTCGCCGCGTTCATAGATGCGAATGGATTCTTCCAGCGCCACATCGCCCCGTTCCAGATCGTCGACGATCTTTTCAAGCTGCTTGAGCGCATCCTCGAAGCTCATGACTGCAATGTCGGCGTTAGAAGTTTCGGTTACCATAATTTATCCTTTCAACAGCCGCGTCATATGCGCAGACGCGGACTGCGACAAGCCTTCTAGATCATATCCACCTTCAAGCACACTCACCAGTCGGTGATCGCAGAACCTTTCCGCCCGTTCCATGAGTTTGCCTGTGGCCCAGTCGAAATCCGACTCATCGAGGTTGATCTCAGCCAGCGGGTCGCGAAAATGCGCATCGAAGCCCGCCGAAATAAGGATCAAATCTGGCCGGAAATTGTCCAAGGCAGGCAATACACGACTATTGAAGGCCTCGCGAAATTCCCGGCTGCCGCTATTGGGCGACAGCGGCGCATTGAAAATGTTTCCGACGCCGGTTTCGTCCTTCGCACCGGTGCCGGGATAGAGCGGAAACTGATGCGTCGAACAGAAAAGAACCGTCGAATCGTCCTTGAAAATATCCTGCGTGCCGTTGCCGTGATGAACATCCCAGTCCACGATGGCGATACGCTCCGCGCCGTGACGACGCTGCGCGTGACGGGCGGCGATTGCAATATTGTTGAACAGACAGAAACCCATGGCCGTCGTGCGTTCGGCGTGATGGCCGGGCGGACGCGCCGCCACGAAGACATTGTTCGCCGCGCCTGAAAACACGTCATCCACCGCCGCCGTGGCCGCGCCGATGGCCGTCAGCGCGGCATCCATGCTCCTGGGGCTGACATAGGTGTCGCCATCCAGCCGGACGACAGGCTCTTTCGCTTCCTCATCCCCGACGGGTTCCGGTATATTCCCCCGCACGGCCTCCAGATGCTCTTCCGGATGGGCAAGCAGAATAGCGGCTTCGTCGGCACGCGGGGCTTCAACCCGGTCGAGCCGATAGAAATCCGGCCCTTCCAGCTCGCTCATCAAGGCCCGGATTCGATCCGGGCGCTCGGGATGGCCGGGCGGGGTCAGATGTTCGAGATAGATGGGATGCCAGTAAAGCCTTGTCGTCATATGCTCACTATAGCATCTGACTGGCGCATAAGCATGACATCCAATGCGCCAGCGTTAAAGATACTTCAGATAATCTCGGTACGGGCAATGTTGATGCCGAAGCCTTCCAGACCGACATAGTGACGCTCACGCGATGCCAGCAGCACGATGGAGGTGATGCCAAGGTCCTTGAGAATCTGGGCTCCGAGGCCGATCTGGCGCCATTCTTCCTCGCGTGCAATCGCTTCCGCGTGGCTTTCATGGTCGCTCTGGATCGTGTCGCGGGCGCGAGCGTCGTGGTGATCGGCACGCACGCCGACCGAACCTTCGCGCAGATAAACCAGCACGCCGCGGCCTTCCTTGCTCATGCGCGTCATGATCTCGTCGAGATTGCTGCCGCCCTTCCCGAACACGTCGTTCAGCACATCCTCGCGATGCAGGCGGACCGGCACGTCCTCACCATCGCGAATGTCTCCGAACACCACGGCAACATGCTGCATCGGCTCCCACGGCAGTTCGTAAGTATAGGCATGGGCCGCTCCCGCACAGGTCGAGACCGACGCATCGCCGACGCGCCTGATCAGCGTTTCCTTGCGCTGGCGGTAGGCGATGAGATCGGCAACGGTAACGCGGTGCAGCTTGTGCTCTTCGGCAAAGGCCTTCACATCCGGGCCGCGCTTGACCGTGCCATCATCATTGACCAACTCGCAGATCACGCCGATGGGCGGCAGGTTGGCGAGCTTGCACAGATCGACCGCGGCTTCCGTATGGCCGGAACGCATCAGGACGCCGCCTTCGCGCGCGACAAGCGGGAAAATATGGCCGGGGCGCACGAAATCCGAGGCGCCGGCGTTCGGATTGGCCAGGTTGCGCACGGTCAGGGTACGGTCTTCGGCGGAGATGCCGGTCGTGGTGCCATGGCGGTAATCGACCGTAACCGTGAAGGCGGTCGTGTGTGCGGATTCGTTTTCCGCGACCATCGGCGCCAGGTTGAGGCGCCTCGCTTCCTCGCGGGTCATCGGGGTGCAGACGATGCCGGAGGTATGGCGCACGATGAAGGCCATCTTTTCCGGTGTGCAATGCACGGCCGCGACGATCAGGTCGCCCTCGTTTTCACGCCCGTCATCGTCCATCACGACGACGATTTCGCCACGCTCGAACGCGCGAAGCGCATCCACGACCTGTTTTTGATTATAGCTCATTTCGACCTCGATATTACAGATAACCAACGGGCCCAATCGTCGGTCGGGTTCGGCCAGTCCGGCCGTATGGTTTCAAACGCGGCCTGTCTGGCCCCATCTTGATTAGACGCGGCCTGTCTGGCCGCGGTGACGCAGATAATGATCGGCAATGGCGCAAGCCACCATAGCTTCGCCGATCGGCACGGCGCGGATACCCACGCAAGGGTCGTGCCGGCCTTTCGTCATCACATCCACCTCCTTGCCGTCCTTGTCGATGGAACGGCGCGGGGTCAGGATGGACGAAGTCGGCTTCACGGCAAAGCGCGCCACCACCGGCGCGCCCGTGGCGATGCCGCCCAGAATACCGCCCGCATGATTGGACAGGAACAGTGGCTCGCCGTCATTGCCCATGCGCATCTCGTCGGCATTTTCCTCGCCGGTCAGCCGCGATGCCTCAAAACCATTGCCGATTTCCACGCCCTTGACGGCGTTGATGGACATAAGAAGGCTCGCAATATCCTGATCGAGCTTGCCATAGATCGGCGCGCCTATACCAGCAGGAACGCCCTCGGCCACGATCTCGATGACCGCGCCGACCGACGAGCCTTGCTTGCGAATGCCATCGAGATAGTCCGCGAACAGCTCAACCGAACCGGCATCCGGCGAGAAGAAGGAATTGTTGTCCACTTCCGCCCAGTTCCAGCGACGGCGGTCGATACCGTGCACGCCCATGGATACCAGCGCGCCCTTGACCTCAAGTCCCGGCACGATCTTGCGCGCGATGGCGCCCGCCGCCACGCGGGCTGCCGTTTCTCGCGCGGAAGAGCGTCCGCCGCCGCGATAGTCGCGGATGCCGTATTTGACGTCATAGGTATAATCGGCATGGCCCGGGCGGTACTGGCGGGCAATGTCGCCATAATCCTTGGAGCGCTGATCGGTATTCTCGATCATCATGGAAATCGGCGTGCCGGTGGTCGTCATGGTCACGCCGTCTTCGCCGAGAAGCACGCCGGACAGGACACGCACCTGATCGGGTTCGCGGCGCTGGGTTGTATATTTCGACTGGCCGGGCTTGCGCTTGTCCAGATAAGACTGGATTTCGGCTTCCGTAAAGGTGATGCCGGGCGGGCAGCCGTCAACGACGCAGCCAAGCGCCAGACCGTGGCTTTCGCCCCAGGTGGTAACGCGGAACAGATGACCGAAACTATTATGAGACATGCGCGGGCGCCTGATTACGATGATCCGGCCGGGACATGAATCCGCAACCCGATAGCAGCTACTTTACGACGCGGTTTTATTGGGCTTTTCGGGTCCGGTCAAATCAAGCTCCCTCAGAACGTGAATTTTCCTCATGGAGATCAATATCCGGCATTTTTTTTGACACATTCCCCACGCTACACTGTGGGATATCAGGCGCGGTGTGCTGAAGTATCAATCCGCGGCAATCGTGTCGAATCGGTCAGGCGACAACCCAACCCGAGGCACAACCAAAGGAACGGAAGTCATGCATTATCTGGTCGGATTAATCCTCATCATAGCTTCGCTTTTCTCGACGGTAGCCATGGCCGACGATGCCGAAGGCAAGATCACCGGCATCAACAAGGATAGCGAAACCATTACGCTGGATGACGGCGAGACCTACAAGCTGCCCGGCGAATTCGATTACAGCGCGATCAACCAGGGCATGAAGGTCATCATCATCTATGATGTGGTCGACAGTACGCGCTTTATCACCGATATTCAGGAAGCGCCGTAATCTGCGATTTCGAGATTCCGATTCTGAAAGGGGTCGGCCTCACGCGGTCACGGCAAAGCGCTCGAACGGGAAAAGCCAGATGACCATCACAATCTACCATAACCCGAAATGCGGCACCTCGCGCAACACGCTCGCGATGATCCGGGAGAGCGGTGAGGAACCCGTCGTCATCGAATATCTGCACAATCCGCCGTCTCGCGAAAAGCTCCTGCAATTGCTGTCAGCCATGAAGATGACGCCCCGGCAGTTGCTGCGCGAAAAAGGCACGCCCTATGCCGAGCTTGGCCTGGCCGATCCGAAATGGACCGACAGCGAGCTTGTCGATTTCATGATGGAGCACCCGATCCTCATCAACCGGCCCATCGTGGAGACACCGCGCGGAACGAAGCTTTGCCGCCCGTCGGAACTGGTTCTCGATCTTCTGGAAAATCCCGTTGCTTCCTTCACCAAGGAAGCTGGAGAAAAGGTCGCTCGCGGAAAGACCGCCTGAGCGTCACGGCAGCGGTTTCGGCCTTGGTCGGAAATGCTCTATAGCCATTCAAGCTTGCCGCTTTCGAACTTCAAGATCCTGTCCTGCGGGATCGAGAGGTTGGCGGCGGCGTGGCCGTCCATATCACCGTAAAGATAGAACAGCGTGCGGATGCAGCCGCCATGCGTGACGCAGACGGTCGGCCATTCCACGGCCTCGACCCAGCGCCCGATCCGACGCGACAGTTCCATGTAGCTTTCGGCGGTTGCGCCCGGCGGCACGAAGTTCCACTTGTCGCGGGCACGGCTCTCCAGAAGATCCTCGCGCTCCCTGGCAATGTCTTCCATCATGAAGCCCTGCCAGTCGCCGAAATTGACTTCCATCAGTTGCGGGTCGGTGCGGTAATCATAAGGGTCGAGCCCCATGCGCAGGCGGATACGTTCCATGGTTTCGCGTGTGCGGCGCAGTGGGCTTGCGACGAAATCGAAACCGGCGCCATCCCCGAGCAGCGATTTCAGAAGATCGCCATTCCGGTCGGCCTGTGCGCGCCCATGCGCATTGATATCGATATCGAGCTGTCCCTGAATGCGCTGCGAGACATTCCAGTCCGTCTCGCCGTGGCGCGAAAAATAGATGATCTCCCGAGCCACTGCCCTACCCCATCTGCCGTCAATCATAGCTGGATAGCTTCCCCACATGGGGAAAGACAAAGAAAAATCCCGAAAAGCCGGTCAACTTTTCGGGATTTCATATTCCTCGCTTCAGTCCTTCACGACCGAAATGTCGGGCGCGTCCACGGCCTTCATGCCGATGACATGGTAGCCGCTATCGGCGTGGTGCACCTCGCCGGTCACCGAGCGCGACAGGTCGGAGAGGAAATAAAGCCCGACATCGCCCACTTCATCGATGGTGACGGTACGGCGCAGCGGCGCGTTATATTCGTTCCACTTGAGAATGTAGCGGAAATCGCCGATGCCCGAAGCGGCAAGCGTCTTGATCGGGCCGGCGGAAATCGCATTGACGCGGATATTCTGCGGACCGAGGTCGACGGCCAGATATTTCACGCTGGCTTCAAGCGCGGCCTTGGCCACGCCCATGACGTTGTAATTCGGCATGACCTTCTCGGCGCCGTAATAGGTCAGCGTCAGGATCGAGCCGCCATCGCTCATCAGCTTTTCCGCGCGGCGGGAAATCGCCGTCAGCGAATAGACCGAAATCAGCATGGTGTTGGAGAAGTTGGCTTCGGACGTATCGACATAACGGCCCGTCAGTTCGTCCTTGTCGGAAAAACCGATGGCGTGAACGACGAAGTCCAGCTTGCCCCACTTCTTCTCAAGCGTTTCGAAAACCGCGTCGATGCTGGCGGCGTCCGCCACGTCGCAATGTCCGGCAACGAAGGCGCCAAGCTCTTCGGCCAGCGGCTCGACGCGCTTCTTCAATGCATCGCCCTGATAGGTGAATGCGAGCTCTGCGCCTGCATCGCGAGCGGCCTTGGCAATACCCCATGCGATGGAGCGGTTGTTGGCGACGCCCAGAATCAATCCACGCTTGCCCTGCAACAAACCTGACTGTGCGGTCATTAAGGGTCCTCATTGAAAACAATTAACTTGTTGCCCTATCGCACAGGCTCGCCTTACCTTCAAGCAATTGCAGCGAAAAAGCCGGGCATTGTCACTTTACTGACGCAAAGAGACAACATCCGGCTTCAAACGGTTGAAGACGCTCTCAGGCCTGTTTGCGCTTTTGCAGGAACTCTTCCAGTTCCGTGTCGCCGCCTTCGGGCAGCATGATGCGCACATGGACATAAATATCGCCGCGCCCGCTCGTCTTGAGCGGAAGGCCCTTTTCCTTCAGCCGGAGCACGCGGTCCGAACTCGACCAGGCCGGGACCCGCACCGCAATGCGGCCGTCAAGCGTTTCGATTTCCTGCTTGCCGCCCAGAACCGCGTCGGCGAGATCCACCGGCAGATCCACATGAACGTCACGCCCCTCCAGACGGAAGCGCGAATGCGGCTTGAAACGGATCGTCACCAGCGCATCGCCAGCCGTACCACCCATCATCGGCTCACCCTGCCCCTTGAGGCGGATGGTCTGGCCGTCTTCGACATATCGCGGCAGCTTGATTTTCAGATGCCTGCCATTCGGAAAAATGGCTTCGACCTTCTCCGCACCGGCAGCCTGTTCCAGCGTGATCTCGATGGAGGCCGAAAGGTCCGCCCCCTTGACCGGGCCGCGCTGGCGCGCGCCACCGGCGCGGGCGCCTCCACCGAAAGCGCCGCCGAAAAGATCGTTCAGAATGTCTTCCGCACCGCCTTGCTGGAAACCGCCCGGACCGGAACGAAATTCAAAGTGGCTACTGCCGCCGCCACCCTGCCTGAAACCCGCGAACGGGTCGCCATGCGCGCCGCCAAAGCCCTGCCCGCCGGAAAAACCCTGGAAGGCGGGCTTGCCTTCCGCATCGATCTCGCCGCGGTCGAACTGACCGCGCTTGTCCTTGTCGCCCACGATTTCATAGGCCTGGTTCAGTTCTGCGAAGCGCTCCTGCGCTTTCGGATCATCCTTGTTCTGATCCGGGTGGTGCTTTTTGGCCAGCTTGCGAAAGGCCGATTTTATCTCTTCGGGCTTCGCCGTTTTGGCGACGCCCAGCACGCTATAGGGATCGCGCATATAGTTCCTCTTTCAGGAAAAAGTCTGTGAGGTGAGCATGACTCGTTACCCATAATATGCGCATATGGCGGGCAAAGTTCCAGTCTGGCAGCCCGTTTCTTTTCAGATCGGCGCGAAGGACGTCACCGTCCACTGACCGCCGCGCTGCATACAGGTTTCGCCGCGATAGATCGAAACGCCATCGAAGGCTTCACGCGAGGTTTCGAATTCACGGCAAATCCGGTCGTCCCGGTTGTTCTCCGCAATCGCCGTGATCGTGCCCTGACTACCCGTGTCGGGATTGGCCCATGGAACCGGTTTCTTGCCCCATTCCGTGAAATTGAGCGCGGAAACCACATTTCTGATCGCCGACTGATCGGAAAGCTGTCCCGTGTCGGTCTCTACGGGCTGCGACTGCTGTATCGAACCGGTGATGGTGGAAGAATCGGGCACGGCCTTTTCAATGCTCACCCCGCCCATGGCGCAGCCGCCGAGCGAGAGAATGCAGATACCCAGAGCGGCATTGCGCAAAGCCGTCAGGCCGCGGCCAGAGGTTCCGACAAGTGTGTGACGGCGGGCAGTTTCGACGGCCAACGCTATTCCCTTATTCTTACACGCTATAAATGCCGGGATTATGGATGAAGCTGAGTTAACAAGCGGTTCGCCGGAAAGGTAAACAAATCGGAATCGGAGCACAACGCCCAACATCGTAGTCTGGTTATCCATGAGACGATGTTCCCGGCTTTTTATATTCCGCTTCGCCTGCGACCACACATCCCGGCAAAGCCATGGACAAAGCGGCGATTATGGAAGAAGCTCGCGCCGCATCGTGCCGGAGCGAAGATTCCTTCAACGGCTGGCGGGCGAAGCATTCCACAAGCCCCGTTCAAAGAACCAGGACCATGACAAACCCAAGCGACGATTTCACCGAATCCTCCCAGCCGTTCCAGCTCTTCGCAGAATGGCTGGCCGACGCGACCAAAAGCGAGCCGAACGATCCGAACGGGGTGGCGCTTGCGACCGTCGATCCTGACGGCCTGCCGAATGTGCGCATGGTGCTGCTCAAGGATTTCGACGAGAGGGGGTTCGTTTTCTATACCAATTACGAAAGCATGAAGGGGCAGGAAATCCTGTCGACCCGGAAGGCCGCGATGTGCTTTCACTGGAAGACACTGCGCCGTCAGGTGCGCGTGCGCGGCCCCGTGGAAAAGGTCAGCGACGCCGAAGCCGACGCCTATTATGCCTCGCGGCCGCGCGGCAGCCGCATCGGCGCCTGGGCCTCGAAACAATCCCGCCCGCTGGAAAGCCGCTTCGCGCTGGAAAAGGCGGTGGCCGAATATACCGCGAAATATGCCATCGGCGACATTCCCCGCCCGTCCTACTGGTCGGGCTTCCGCATCCGTCCGGTCTCGATAGAGTTCTGGCACGACCGGCCCTTCCGCCTGCATGACCGCGTGCTCTTCACGCGTCCGGCACCGGAAGGCGACTGGAACAAGGAACGGCTCTATCCGTAACCGTGGAAAACTGCCCGCGCGCCTCATCCCGAGGCGCCGGGTCGTTAGACAATCGGCTTGATCGCGACCCAGAGGCTGCCCAGCACGAGGCCGAGAAAGACCAGCCAGCCAACGATATTGTTGGACTTGAAGAGCCGCAGGCACTGGTCCGGATTATCGATGTCGAGCACGGTGATCTGGCGATAAAGATGCACACCCGCCGCGAGCAGGCCGGCAAGCGCGGGCATCGGCACCTGCGCCACGGCGAAAGCCGCCGCGAAAAAGCCGATTGCCCCGCCATAGAGCACCATCAAGGCCGTTTTCGTATGTTTGCCGAACAGCCGCGCCGTGGAACGCACGCCGACCAGAGCATCGTCTTCCTTGTCCTGATGGGCATAGATGGTGTCATAGCCGATGGTCCAGAGGATCGCGCCGATATAAAGCAGCACCGGCGCGAGGCTGAGCGAGCCTTCTACCGCCGCCCACCCCATGAGCGCGCCCCACGAGAAGGCGAGGCCCAGCACGAATTGGGGCCAGTCGGTAATGCGCTTCATGAAGGGATAGGCTGCGACGATCAGAAGCGAGAAAATGCCGAGCCCGATGGAAAACCAGTTGAACTGCAAGACCACCGCGAGACCAACCAGCGCCTGCAAGACGAGAAACAGCCTCGCCTGACGACGCGTCACCTGCCCCGAAGGCAGCGGACGCGAACGGGTACGATCCACCTGGTCGTCGATGTCCTGATCGACCAGATCGTTATAAGTGCAGCCAGCGCCGCGCATGGCGATGGCGCCGATCAGGAACAGGACGAGGTGCCACAACGAAGGCATGACGGACCACGCGCCGTCGCCCGGCCTTGCGCCCGCTCCGGCAACAAGTGCCGCCGACCACCAGCATGGCCATAGCAGAAGCTGCCAGCCGATCGGGCGATCCCAGCGGGCAAGCTGCGCATAGGGCCAGAGCGATTGCGGCAGAACGCGATAGACCCAGTGGCCGGAGGGAGCATCCTTGACCCGCCCGCGCGTGGCGCGCGACTGGATACCGGAATTTGCCTGTGGTTGCTGCATCGTCAAATCCGTTCAAAAAATCCGTCATTTCCAGCATTATCGGCCAAAATCTGGCGCTTTGGCCTTGCTCCCCGAAGGCGGGAGCAATAGACAGCCGGAATAAGTCATTACTGACTTACTGATCTTAAACGCAGGGAGCAAGGCATGAAAGTTCTGTTGATCGGTTCCGGTGGTCGCGAGCACGCTCTGGCATGGAAGCTTGCTGCCTCTCCCCTGCTCGAAAAGCTTTATTGTGCGCCGGGCAATCCGGGCATCGCGGCCGTCGCGGAACTGACCGATATCGGCGTGGACGACCATGCCGCGCTGATCGCCTTCGTCAAGGACAGGAAGATCGACCTCGTGGTTGTGGGACCGGAAGCGCCGCTGGTCGCGGGGCTTGCCGATGAAATGCGCGCGGAAGGCATCCGCGTCTTCGGTCCATCAAGGGCAGCCGCACAGCTTGAAGGCTCGAAAGGCTTCACCAAGGACCTCTGCGCCCGCTTCGACACCCCGACCGGCGCCTACGGACGGTTCAACAATGCTCCGAAGGCGAAAGCCTATATCCGCCAGCAGGGCGCGCCGATCGTCGTCAAGGCCGACGGCCTGGCGGCGGGCAAGGGCGTCGTCGTCGCCATGACGCTGGACGAGGCGCTGGAGGCCGTCGATGCCTGCTTCGAAGGCGCTTTCGGTTCGGCCGGCGCGGAAGTCGTGGTCGAAGAATTTCTCGAAGGCGAAGAAGCGAGCTTCTTCTGCATCTGCGACGGCAAGACGGCGCTGCCGCTCGGCTCGGCACAGGATCACAAGCGCGTCGGCGATGGCGATACCGGCCCCAATACGGGCGGCATGGGCGCCTATGCCCCGGCCCCGGTCATGACGCCCGAGATCGTCGAGCGCACCATGCGCGAACTGATCGAGCCGACCATGCGCGGCATGGCGGAAATCGGCGCGCCCTTTTCCGGCATCCTGTTCGCGGGGCTGATGATCGGCAAGGATGGCCCGAAGCTCATTGAATATAATACGCGTTTCGGCGACCCGGAATGTCAGGTGCTGATGATGCGTCTCGAAAGCGACTTGCTCGCTCTGATCGATGCAGCCGTCGACGGCAAACTCGATCAGGTTTCGCTCGACTGGAAGGACGAGCCGGCGCTGACCGTGGTCATGGCCGCGGAAGGCTATCCAACGAACGTCAAGAAGGGCAGCACCATTCGCGGCCTTGAAAAGCTTGAGGGCATTGAAGACTTGAAGGTTTTCCACGCGGGCACGGCAGAAAAAGATGGCAACCTCGTCGCCAATGGCGGTCGCGTGCTGAATGTCACGGCCATTGCCGGAACCGTCGCGGAAGCACAGGCCAAGGCCTATGATGCCGTGAAAAAGATCGACTGGCCGGAAGGTTTCTACCGTTCGGATATTGGATGGCGCGCCGTTGCACGTAAAAGTTGACGACACTCCTGAAATAGGGATGATGCTCTAATCGTTCGCTTCGGGGGCAACAGCAGAAAGCGTCAGGACCAGCAGGCGCGTCGAGGAGGATAAGCCACCTCGACCTTGGTAAGGGCTTTGCTCTCGAAATGGAGTGAGACGAATGGGTATTTTACCTGTGAGTATCACGCTTACCATGAGAAAAACCCGCACCGGCTGGTCAGCGACGGTGCGGGTCATATTCTTTAGCTAAGCGCCAGGCTGGTGGGGTTGCCGCCCTGCCAGCCACTCCATGAAAATATTACCCCTCCATCGAAAAATCAAGTTTCCGCCCGAAGTTCAACAGCGTTCCCGACACGGATTGCCCAAACAAAACCTATTCCAGTAACATCAGCGTGTGAATATTGACGTTTACGTAATAAGCCGATAGCTCTTATGTCGGACAGCCGTTTGGCGCCTGCCGGAATGCGATCAGCGCCGATGCAGGGAGGGCCTCTGAGGAGAGGCTGACAAACCATAGTTGGAGGAAAGATGTATCGCGCGCCGGTTTCTGAAATTTCCCATACGCTGATGAAAGTCGCGGGCCTTGAAAAGGCGCTTGCAGACAATCGTTTTCCCGAATTTTCCGCCGATCTTGCAGACGCCATTCTGGAAGAGGCAGGCAAGTTCGCCGCTGAGCGCATCGAACCGCTGCGCATCACCGGCGACAGGCATGGCGCCACCGTCAAGGACGGCGTCGTCACCACCACGCCGGGCTGGAAGGAGCTTTATCGCGACTGGATCGAAGGCGGCTGGAACTCGCTGACCGGCACACCGGAATATGGTGGTCAGGGGCTGCCGACCATGATGTCGGTGGCGGTGAGCGAAATGTGGAATTCCGGCACGCTGGCCTTCGCCATTGCGCCGACGCTGACCATGGGTGCGGTCGAGGCGCTGGAAAAGCACGCTTCGAAGGAACTGAAGGACATTTATCTCGAAAAGCTCATCTCCGGCGAATGGATGGGCACGATGAACCTGACCGAGCCGCAGGCAGGGTCCGATCTGGGCGCGCTGCGCACCCGTGCGGAGCGCCGCGACGACGGCAGCTATCGCATCTTCGGGCAAAAGATTTTCATTACCTATGGCGAGCATGACCTGACCGACAATATCGTGCATCTGGTGCTGGCGCGCCTGCCCGATGCTCCCGCCGGAACCAGGGGCATTTCGCTGTTTCTCGTACCGAAATTCCTCGTCAACGCGGATGGTTCGCTCGGTCGCCGCAACGATCTCTTCTGCTCAGGCCTTGAACACAAGATGGGTATCCACGCCTCCCCCACCTGCACCATGATCTATGGAGACGGCTTCGCGAAGGGCGAGGAACAGGGTGCGGTCGGCTATCTGATCGGCGAGGAAAATCGCGGGCTGGCCTGCATGTTCACCATGATGAACAATGCTCGCCTTCTGGTCGGCATTCAGGGCGTCGGCGTGGCGGAAGCGGCCTATCAGCAGGCGCTCGACTATGCCAGGGAACGCAAGCAGGGTCGTGCGCTCGGCGCGAACCCGAAAGACGGCATGAGCCCGATCATCGAACACCCGGACGTGCAGCGCATGTTGCTGACCATGAAGGCGCTGACGCAGGTTGCCCGTTCCATCACCTATGCTTGCGCCCACGCCATCGACATGAGCCATGCGACGGACGGTGCGGACGCACAGTTCTGGTCGGACCGCGCCGGGTTGCTGACCCCGCTCGCCAAAAGCTTCGCCACCGATACCGGTGTGGATGTCGCCTCGCTCGGCGTCCAGATTCATGGCGGCATGGGCTTCATCGAGGAAACGGGCGCGGCGCAATTGCTGCGCGATGCGCGCATCACGCCGATCTATGAAGGCACCAACGGCATTCAGGCCATCGATCTGGTGATGCGCAAGCTGCCGCTCGGCAATGGCGAGCACATCAAGGGCTTCCTCTCGGAATTGCAGCAGGACGCCGACAAGGCAACCGCTTCCAACCGTCCCGAACTGGGTGAAACCGGTGCGCGTCTTTCGAGGGCCATCATGGAAGCGCGCGAGGCGACCGACTGGTTGCAAAAAGCGGCAGGCGAAGGCCGCGCCGAAGAAGCGCTCGCCGGTGCGACACCCTATCAGCGCCTCCTGTCGCTCGTTTCCGGCGGGGCCTATCTCGCCCGCGCCGCTCTCGCCGGTGAAGATGCCGGGCGCGCCGTGCTTTGCCGCTTCTTTGCGGAAAACATGCTGGCCGAAGTTTCGTCGCTGAAGGATACCGTCATCACCGGCGCCGCCAGCCTCGCCGCCGCCAAATCCGCGCTGGAGGCGTGAGCATGAACGAGCATATCCTGATCGAGCGCATAGGTGCGGTGCAGATCATCCGCCTCAACCGGCCCGAAAAGAAGAACGCCATCACCCGCGCCATGTATGCGGCCATGGCAAAGGCCCTGAAGGACGGCGATGCCGATGACGCGGTGCGCGCGCATGTGTTTCTCGGCACGCCGGGTGCGTTCTCATCCGGCAATGACATGCAGGATTTCATGGCAGCTGCCACAGGCGACAGCAGCTTCGGCGGCGAAATTCTGGACTTTCTCATTCCGCTGGCGGAAACCGGAAAACCGATCGTTTCGGGCGTGGACGGACTTGCCATCGGCATCGGCACCACCATCCATCTTCATTGCGATCTGACATTCGCCACGTCGCGCGCATTGTTTCGCACACCCTTTGTCGATCTGGGACTTGTTCCGGAAGCCGCATCCAGCCTGCTTGCGCCAGCGCTGATGGGACGCCAGAAAGCCTTCGCGCTTCTGGCGCTCGGCCATGGCTTTACGGCGGAAGCGGCGCAGGAAGCGGGCATCGTCTACCAGATCGTGGACGAGGACGCGCTGGAGGCGGAAGTATTGAAGGCGGCGGCGGAAATCGCCGCAAAGCCGCCGCAGGCCATGCAGATCGCCCGTGCCCTGATGCGTATGCCTGCCGAGAAGGTTTCCGAGCGTATCGCCCGCGAAGCGAAATATTTTAGGGAGCGCCTCACCTCGGATGAAACCCGCGAAGCGGTCATGGCATTTCTCAGCCGCAAAAAATAAATCCCGATGTCAGGGTTCGAGCGGTTCCGGTTAAAGGGGTGTCATTGGAGCCGTTCCAGCCTTCTGTCTTTACGCGCCTTATCCCAAAGCCGTTTCACGCTTTTCGGCTTGACGCTATAGATTGTCATGATCTTTTTCCGATATAACAGGTCAATCAGGATTTGTTATGATGGAGCTGGCGAACGCATGTGGGAACCCGTGTTGGAAATGCGCAAGGGAGTGACCAAGCACCGGCTTTTGACGGAGAAAATCGTCGACGATATCGAGAAAGGCCTGCTCCGGCCCGCAACCCGTATGCCGACCCATCGCGATCTCGCCCACAAGCTCGGGCTGTCCGTGCAAACCGTCAGCATCAGCTACAAGGAAGCCGAGCGGCGCGGTTATCTGCGCGGTGAGGTCGGGCGTGGAACCTATGTCTGCAATCGGGTGACGGAAAAGGCCGATCGTTTCATGCTCGATCGTGACCCGAACGGAGCCGCGGATCTTTCCATCATTCGCGCCGTCTATACCGAGGCGCATGAGCGTGCGTCGCGTCGGCTGTTTGAGGAAATGAGCCAGTCCGACAATGCGAGCTTCATGCGTCCCTGTCGCCCCATAGCCGGGCTGGACCGGCACCGGGCCGTGGCGCGGGACTGGTTGCGCGGCCTGTCGGTGGATGTCGATCCGGGCCGGATCATCATTACGAACGGCGCGGCGCACGGGCTGTTTCTCGCCGTCGCGGCGGTGGTTCAGCCCGGTGAGGTCGTCTTGACGGAGAGCCTGACCGACCACGGCATAATCGGGCTGGCAAATGTGCTCGGTTTCACGCTGCGTGGCCTTCCGACCGACGATCAGGGCATCCTCCCCGATGCTTTTGAAGCTTCCTGCAAGGCGGGCGATGTTCGGGCGCTGGTCATGATACCGTCATTGGGCAACCCGACCAGCCATCTCATGGGAGCGGAGCGTCGCATTGCCATTGCCGACATTGCGCGACGATACGATGTCTGTGTCATCGAAGATGAAGTTTACAAACCCATTCTCGAAGAAAAACTGCCCTCGATGCCGGAACTGCTGCCGGAACTGGGTTTCTTCGTAACGAGTTTCACCAAATCGGTCATGACAGGCCTGCGGACCGGCTATCTCGTCGTTCCGACGCAATATTCCATCCGCGTGACCTCCATCCTGCGTGTCACGAGCTGGAGCGGTGTAAATCTCGTGAGCGAGATGGCCAGCCGCTGGATAGAGGACGGCACGGTCGCGCAACTTATCGAAATCCAGCGCAACGAGTTGCGTTCGCGTCAGGCACAGGTAACCGATATTCTCGGTTCGCATGTCGCCGGAAGCAATTCGCTGTCTCTGTGCGCCTGGCTGAAAATCCCCCGCAACTGGTCGGAGGACGGGCTGGTCCGGGCGCTGGCCGGCAAGGGGGTGGCCGTCACGCCTTCCGATCCGTTTGTCGCGGGCGGCGACCATGGCAATGGCGGCGTCCGCATCTGTCTTGGCGGACGGCTTTCGCGCCCCGCCCTGCAGACCACGCTGGAAACAATCCGCGAAACCTTCGCGCAATTGCCGCCGGTTTATGATGTGAGTTCCATCGCCTGAAATCAGAGAAGGCTCTCAGAGGACGGACTGGAGAAACTCCTTGGTCCGTTCTTCTTTCGGAGACTGGAATATTTCTTCCGGCCTGCCCTGCTCGCAGATGCGTCCCTTGTCAAAGAAGCAGACGCGGTCGGAGACTTCGCGCGCGAAACGCATTTCATGCGTGACGAGGAGCATTGTCAGGTCGTGCTCCTGCGCCAGACTGCGAATGACCGACAGGACTTCGCCCACAAGCTGCGGATCGAGCGCCGATGTCGGCTCATCGAACAGCAAGACGCGCGGACGCATTGCCAGCGAGCGCGCAATCGCGACACGTTGCTGCTGCCCGCCGGAAAGCTGTGAGGGATAGTGATCCTTCTTGTCCGCAAGCCCGACGAGGGATAGCAGATCGAGCGCCCGCGCTTCGGCCTCTGCCCGCTTCATGCCAAGGACATGAATCGGCGCTTCGACGATGTTGCGCAGAACCGACATATGCGGGAACAGATTGAAGCTCTGGAAGACCATGCCGACATGCGATCTGATCTTGCGCAAATGCGCTTCGCTCGCCTGAAAATATCCTTTGCCGTTTGGTTCGTGATAGGACATTCCAGCAAGTTCCAGCGTGCCTTCCTGAAATGGTTCCAGCGTCATCAGGATGCGCAGAACCGTCGATTTTCCAGAGCCGGATGGGCCGATCAGCGTGACTTTCTCGCCCGTCTCGACCGAGAAATTGAAGCGATCCAGCACCGTCAGCGCGCCGAAGCGCTTGGTTACGTCCTGAAAGCGGATAATTTCCTGGGTCATTTGAGAGCGATCCCGTTCTTTGGAAGTGTGCGTTCGAGCAGGCGTATGAGCGCCGAGCAGATGAGCGTCAGGACGAGGAAGATCAAACCGACCATCGATAGCGGCACCAGATATTCAAAGGTGCGGTCGCCGATCAGATTGGCAAGATTGAGCATGTCAACGATGCTGACGACCGACAGGACCGGCGTTTCTTTCAACATGGAGACAAGATAGTTCCCCATCGCAGGGATGATGCGGGGCACGGCCTGCGGGATGACGATATCGCGGTAGGTGCGCCAGGCGGTGAGGTTCAGCGCGCGCGCCGCTTCCCACTGGCCGCGTGGAATGGCGTCGATGCCACCGCGATAGACCTCGGATGTGTAGGCCGAATATTGCAGGCCGAGCGCCAGAGCGCCGGTCAGGAATGCGGGCAGCACGATCCCGTAGACCGGCAAGACGTAATAGAGGAAAAACAGCTGGACCAGCAGCGGCGTGTCGCGAAGAAACTCGACGACGACAACCGTCGGCCATGAGATGATCGCGTATGGGCTGCGGCGCAGCAGCGCAAAGACAAGGCCAAGCACCAGCGCGATGGCAAAGCCGGTCGCAGCCGCCTTGAGGGTAACCGTCAGGCCGATTGCCAGAATCGGCAGTATGGAAATGGCGAAGGATAGCGTGGACGAGGTGTCCCAGGCGTAACCGTAAATCATGCGAAACCTCCGGCCATTGTTCCGCGACGAAGACGTCGTTCGATCCAGCGAATGGCTGCGGCAAGGACAAGCGCCATGGCGAAATAGCCAAGCAATGTCAGTGAGTAGATCGTCACATTGTCGAGCGTCAGATTGCGCAGGCGCTGCGCCTGGAACGTCAGGTCGCTGATCGCGATCAGGGATGCAAGGGCAGTGTCCTTGAGATTGTGTATGGCGAGATTGCCGAAAGCAGGCATCATTTCGACAACAGCCTGCGGCAGCACGATATGAAACAGGGTGTGGACCTTGCTGAAATTGAGCGCGCGCGCCGCTTCATGCTGCGCCTCCGGCACTGCCTGCAATGCGCCGCGCACCACTTCCGCGCCGTAGGCGCCGATATTGAGGCCAAGCCCCATAATGCCGGTGGTGATCGGATCGAAGGAAATGCCGATCAGGGGCAAGGCGTAGTAAAGCCAGAAAAGCTGTACCAGCAGCGATGTCCCGCGAAAAATCTCGATATAGATCACCGCAATCGCAGACAGGATCGGCCCGCCGGCAAATCGGGCAATGCCCGCCGCGAATGCCAGCATCGCACCGATGGCCATCGAACTGAGTGCAAGGACAACCGTGACTTGGGCCCCTTTGAAAAGGGCGGGAAGATATTCCGTCCAGTGCATATGGTCCTCTCCCGTCTGAGATAAACCTGCCGGGCCGTCCTCAGAGACTGAATCAAAAAGCGACATGCGCGCGCGAAAATGGTGATTTCCGAGTACCGGAGCGCAATGTACTTTTGGGTACATGAGCACCGGAACGCAAGAAATTGCCATTTGCAGCCGCTCATGGCGACTTTTGGAACAGGCTCTCAGGCCCGGCAGACGGCAAGGTGCATTACTTTGCGTTGCAGAGGCTCGCCGTATCGACGGTGCGCGCGGCTTCAACACTTTCTTCGCTTAGCCCGTAGGTCATCAGGATTTTCTTGTAGTCGTCGGTCTTCTTGAACGCGATCAGTTCGTTGTTGAAGGCCTCATAGAATTCCTTGTCTTCCGGGCGGAAGCTGAAGGCACCGAAACTGCGCGCGGATTTTCCATCCACGACCGGGTCGGTGAAAGGGCTCGCTTGTTCGAGCTGGGGCGAATTTTCAACGAGCTTGGCAACGGTCAATTCTGTCGCCGCATAGGCGTCGGCGCGGCCCGTCTGCACCGTCGAAGGCGCATCGGCATTGCCCTGGATCATGACGATCTGGGATTCATCGATCCCCATTCCATGCAGGAAATCGATCTGGTCCGCACCCGAGACGATGGCCACTTTCAGCGATGGATCTTTCTTGATGTCATCATAGGAATGGATGTTCTTCGGATTGCCTTTCGGCACCAGAAGACCTTCGCCATAGCTGGAATTTGCGACCGTGAACTGGACCTGCTTGCAGCGGTCCGGCAGGACATTCTGTTCCGCGGCAACGAATTCAAAGCGTTTTGCCTTCAGGCCGGGGATGAGCGAGCCGAATGGCGTGACGGTCCAGTCGACTTCCTCAATGCCGAGCTTCTTGAAAATGGCCAGGGCGACATCGGGACCGATCCCCTTGGCCGCTCCGCTTGCGTCCATATAGCCATAGGGCACTTCGTTTGCGGTTGCCCCCCGGACAAATCCGGCGCTTTTCAGGTCATCGATCGTGACGGCCTGTGACGGGACGGCCAGTGCCAGGAAGGCTGCGGCGGAAAGCAGTGTCGAGATTGAGTTCAGTTTCATGCGCATGGTGTTCACTCCTCTGTATGAATGCCGGTTGTCTGTTGCTCCGGCTTGTCAATTCGGTGGTATTGTCGGCTTATTGCGACGTTGGCTCCTCGCTGATTGTCGCGATGACTGACAGGCAATCGCCCATTTTGATCAGGCCCGGGAAATGACGGGCAGCGAGTATGCCGTCGAGTGCCGCACGATATTCCTGCGGCGCGGCTCCCGTGCGCGTCACGGGATGAACGCGGGCGATGAGATCACCTTTGCGAAGCTTAGCGCCCAAATCAACCAGAGGCTCCAAAAGGCCGTCCGCATCGGCAAAGCCGAAACATTCCTGCGACGGCATATCGAGCCAGGTGGTCGGCGACAACTCGACCGCACCTTCCAGAATCCCCGCATGTCGCAAAAGATTGCGAATGCCGCGCTTGGCAATTCCAGCCGTGCGGGCCGAAATCGTGCCGCCACCGGAAAGCTCGGTGGTCACGAAGACCTTTCCGGCTTCTTCGGCGGTGGTATCGTACATGCCAACGGCATCGATCTCCATCATCCGCATGGAAAACGGTGCGGAAAAGGCTTTGACGGCGGCGAAGCAGCGGGTTTCCTGCGCCGTATCCGGCAATGCATGGGCTGCGGCATAGGGAATAAAATCCAGTGTCCGCCCGCCTGAATGGAAATCCATCACGATGTCGGCGGCGGGCAAGAGATAGCGGGTGAAATAGTCCGCGATCTTTTCCGTGACCGAACCATCCGGGCGTCCCGGAAAGCTGCGGTTGAGATTGCCCTTGTCGATGGGAGAGGTCCGCGTTCCCGCCAGAAAAGCGGGGAAATTCATCGCAGGCACGATAATGACGCGGCCATTGATCTGCTCGGGCCTGAGATTGGCGGCAAGATCGTAAAGCGCCACCGGACCTTCATATTCGTCGCCGTGATTGCCGCCTGTCAGAAGAGCGGTAGGGCCGTCACCATTGCGGATCACGCAAATTGGCAACATCAACGATCCCCAGGCGGAATCATCCCGCGACCATGGCAGACGCAGATGGCCATGCTGCACGCCGTCGCGATTGAGATCGACGGTCGGCGTGATCGGTGAAGGACGGGAAGGAGGCGAAGCGTGCATCATGTTGCCGTCCTAGAGTGGTATGCATTTAAGTTGAAACACAATCCCGCTCTAACCTTTTGTTTGAGCATGATCTTTTCCAAAAACCGGTTCCCACTTTTTGGGATCATGCTCTAATCCTTTACGACCAGCTTGCGCGGCACGTTCGACAGGCATTCGACGCCGGTTTGCGTAATGACGATGCTCTCGGTAATTTCGAGGCCCATCGTCTCCAGCCAGAGACCTGTCATGAAGTGGAAAGTCATGCCCGGTTGCAGTTCCGTGCGATCGCCGGGACGCAGGCTCATCGTGCGCTCGCCCCAATCCGGCGGGTAAGACAAACCGATCGAATAGCCGGTGCGGTTGTCCTTGACGATCCCGTATTTCTTCAGCACCGCGAAGAAACCATTGGCAATGTCCTCGCATGTATTGCCCGGACGCGCTGCCGCAAGCCCGGCTTCCATCCCCTCCAGCGTCGCTTTTTCGGCATCGAGGAAGGCCTGTGTCGGCTTGCCGAGAAATACGGTGCGCGACAACGGGCAGTGATATCGTTTATAGCACCCGGCGATCTCGAAGAACGTACCCTCGCCCGATTTCATCGGCAGGTCGTTCCAGGTGAGATGCGGTGCCGAAGCATCGGCGCCCGATGGCAAAAGCGGAACGATTGCCGGATAATCGCCGCCAAAATCATCAACGCCGCGCGTTCCGGCATCGTAGATTTCGGCCACGAGATCGCATTTGCGCATACCCGGCTCAATCTTTTCGACGATACGCCGGTGCATGGCTTCCACGATGCGGCCAGCCTTGCGCATATAATCTATTTCGGTCGGGCTTTTGACAGCCCGCTGCCAGTTGACGAGCCCTTGCGCATCCTTGAACCGCGCATTCGGCAGATGCTTCTGCAAAGCGTGATGGGCGGCTGCGGTGTACCAGTAATTATCGAATTCGACGGCAATGGTCTTGTTGCCCCAGCCCTTCTCTTCGAGAATGGAAGCCAGCAGATCCATCGGGTGCCGTTCAAGCGACTGCACATAATGATCGGGATAGCCGACGATGCTGTCATGACTGATCCACGCCGTGCGTTTTGCGCCATTGCCGTCCTGCCCGCGACCATACCAGATCGGCTCGCCGTCCATGGCCAGCACGACGCACTGATGGACATAAAAGGACCAGCCGTCATAACCCGTCAGCCAATGCATGTTGGAAGGGTCGGTGACGATGATGACGTCAAAACCCGCTTTCTCCATGGCGCGGCGTGTCCGGGCAATTCGCTGATCATATTCCGCGCGGGTGAAATTGAGTTCCCCACTCATCGGCTGGCTCCTGCGTTTTTGCTTGAATCAATCTTTGCCCCGGCATCGCGAAGGCTAGCGCGTTGTGTGGCGAGGCGGGCGATGGCCGTGTCCTGAACGCCGGTCCCCGTCAGATCGCACACTGTGATGGCATCGGGGTCGCGTTGCACCGTATCTGCATCCAGGATGATCCGGCCAAGTTCGGGGAAAGGCGCATCGGCCTTGACGACGCCGGTCGTTATGGCGTGATGCAGTTCCCCAAGCCTGCGGGTCTGGTTCAGACTGTCCGCGACATAGATGACCGGAAGTCCGAAAATCGCCGGATCAAGTTCGTTCTTGTGCTCGGCGTCCGAGCCCATGGCCGTAATATGCTGTCCCGCCTCCAGCCAATCGGCTTTGATGAGCGGGCTTTCCGAAGGTGTCGTCGTGACGACGATATCGGAGCCGCGACAGGCATCTCGTGCATCCTCGATCGCTTTGACCGGGAAGCCGAGCTTTTCCGTCAGCTCTCGCGCTACATGTTCCGCCTTATCATGATCGCGCGCCCAGATGCGGGCTTCGGTGATCGGACGCACCAGCGCGAGCGCCTGCAACTGTAATTTCGCCTGCATTCCGGCACCGAAAATCGTAGCCACGCTTGCATTATCGCGGGCCAGATATTTTGCGGCGACTGCGCCTGCCGCAGCCGTGCGCACATCGGTCAGATAACCATTGTCCAGCAACAGCGCCTCGATCAGCCCGGTTTTTGCGGAAAACTGGATCATCAGCCCGTTGGTGGACGGCAGGCCGATGGATGGGTTGTTGAAAAATCCGGGGCTTACCTTGATGGCGAAGCTGTCGAGGCCGGGAATATAGGCGGTTTTGACATCCACTTCCCCGCGTTCGGCCGGGATATCGAGCCGCAGGATGGGCGGCATACTGACGCCGCCGCCCGCAAGCGCGCGAAACGCATCTTCAACACAGGCAATGCTTTCGAGATCGAGCGATATGATCGCGCGCAGATCGGCTTCGGTCAGGATTCGCATTTCGGCCATCAGCCTGCCCTCCGATAGCGTTCTTCCATGATTGCACGATGTTGTTCCGGGTCGATATTGCCGCCGGACATGATGATGGCGGCTGGCCCGGTCGGGCGGATTTTCCCGCCGAGCAGAGCGCCGATGCCGACCGCCGCAGCGCCCTCGATAATCTGGCCTTCCTGCAATGCGGCATGTCTTATGCCCGCGGCGATTTCTTCTTCATCGAGAAGGACAACATCGTCCAGCAGCGCCCTGCACATGGCAAAGGTCCAGCGGTTTTGAAGCCCGATGCCGCCGCCAAGGGAATCCGCAAGCGTATCCAGTTCCTCCACATTGACCGGCGTGCCTGCCTTCAGGCTGGCATCCATCGCAGCGCCCCTTCGCATGGAAATGCCGATAATCCGGGTCTGCGGGCGCTTCGCCTTGACCGCCGCCGCGATGCCTGCCGCCAAACCGCCGCCAGAAAGCGGAATAAGAACGTTTTCCACGTCGGGAAGATCATCGATAATTTCCAGCCCGATGGTTCCCTGACCGGCGATCACGCGCGGGTCGTCAAAAGGCGGAACGGCATTCATGCCTTCGTCTGCGACAAGGCGCGCGACTTCCTCCATGGCATCGTCCTGCGATTTTCCAACGATGCGGATGTCAGCGCCAAGATCGCGAATGGCCTCGACCTTGTTGCGCGGCACAAGCGATGACAGGCAGATCGTGGCCGTCAGCCCTTGAGCGGATGCGGCATGAGCCAGCGCCCGTCCGTGATTGCCGGTGGAAGCGGTCACAAGCCCGTTCTTCCGCTCGTCCGGCGACATGCCGAGAATAGCGTTGGTCGCACCGCGCAGTTTGAAGCTGCCAGTCGGCTGTAGATTTTCGAGCTTGAGAAAGACAGGCGCGCCTGAATGGTCGCTCAGGCTTTTGGAGCGCACAAGCGGCGTCCGCTCGATATGGCCTCGCAGCCGATCGCGCGCTTTTTCTATGTCACCCAGACCAACAATATCGGACACGTCGCCTGCCTCTTACTGCGCTATCTATTTGTTTTTACGCATTTCCGAACGCAAAACCGGTTTCCGCTTTTGCTGGAAATGCTCTGAAACACATGGGAAAACGTTGCGCCCCATGACCCCATGGCCCCATGACCGGGCGACGTGACAGACGAGCCGAAACAAGGCGCAATAACGCACCCCTTGCGAAACCATAAGGCCGCATCCTCGTTCCCCATATGTTTGATTTTTATCGTTGCTACTATGTGTGAAAGACCAAATAGATCATGTCAATGATTATATTGGATCATTACAATCATGGCTTGTAACGACTTTTTGCGACCTGGCCTTGAATAGAGTTTATGGCCGTGCCAAGGAGAATGGAGTAGATGCGCACTCATATTGGACCGGTAGAATGAAACCCGCCCTCAAGCTCGACGCTGTTGATCTTCGCATTCTTGAAGCGGTGCAGGGAAATGCGCGGATCACCAAGATCGCGCTGGCGGAAAAGGTCGGGCTGTCACCCACACCTTGCTGGCTGCGGCTGCGCAAGCTTGAGGAAGCGGGCATTGTCACGGGTTACCATGCGGGCATTGCCTATCGCAAAATCGCGCCCATCGCGCATGTGATGGTGCAGATCACGCTCGGCAACCATCGCCAGAGCGATTTCGAGCGTTTTGAGCGCGCGATTGCGGCCGTTCCCGAAATCGTGTCGTGCTGGTCGGTCGGCGGCGGCGTCGATTATTTCCTGATGATCATGGCCCGTGACATCGATGCCTATCAGCGGCTGATAGATCGTCTTCTCGACCAGAATATCGGTATCGAACGCTATTTCACCTACATCGTGACCAAACTGGTCAAGGATGAGCGAACCGGAACACCTTTGTCGATCCTAGTGGTCTGATTCCGACATTTGCATCCCTCTGATACGGGCGCCGGGCAAATGTCGGAATCAAAAAGACCACTAGCAACTTTATGTATCTAGTGGATTTTTATGTATCTAGTGGATTTTTCGAATTTGACGTTTGAAACGGCATCTCATTCAGTCGGGATTCAAACGTCAAATTCAATCCACTAGTGGTCTGATTCCGACATTTGCATCCCTCTGATACAGGCGGCGAGCAAATGTCGGAATCAAAAAGACCACTAGCAACTTTATGTATCTAGTGGATTTTTCGAATTTGACGTTTGAAACGGCATCTCATTCAGTCGGGATTCAAACGTCAAATTCAATCCACTAGTGGTCTGA
>NZ_JACIJG010000012.1 GCF_014199265.1 Brucella daejeonensis | reverse complement strand
TTTATTCGATGCAGCAAACGCTGAACCCGGAGAACATCAAGAAATCCTAGATGCTTTAGAAGCTCATAATTCAGGAGAAGAGCAATGACATATTACGCCCTGAAAGATAGCGATTGGGCTTTTGACGATCAGGATGAAGGACGAGCGATAATAGTTCAAGCAGACACTCCAGAGGAAGCAATTTCCAAAGCCACAGAAATGCACATTAAGGAATTTCCCGGTGCTGGCGGTGTCACATGGGACGTTGCGCGCCTCGACTTAACGGGTATTGGTGATGCTGAATGGGGGGATGACAATATCCCTAAATACGGGAAGTTCCACTTTTATGAGGCCGGTTTGAATGAGCCGTCTGAAATATACAAGCGTATGAAAGCCCTCGAAGCCAAGCTCGCGGCTGCTGAAAAGGCGCTGGAGCCGTTTGCAGCGATTAAAACGGCGGATGGACCAGAAGGCACTCTAGCCCACATTCCGGACGGGCATGGGCTTATGTTCAACATTGAAACATGGGAGCCTTATTTTACCGTGGGCGATGTGCGCAAAGCCCGCGCCGCACTGCGGGAAAGGGAGTGAGGATGTCAGCCTATACGTATGCCGACACTGAACGGTGGCTCGGTGACATCGCTAACCTTATCGCTGCGTATCCCGAAACGGAGGATCGGCTGATACCGCTGTACGAGCGCATTGAGATCATGCAAAACAAACTGGTTGCTAACGACAATATCCGCGACCGTATCAAATCACGGCTGAATCGAACGGCAGCGTGAATTTTTCCATTTGCTCTTTTCGCCATTCCAAAGAACCGCCCGTGCCATATCGTGGGCGGTCAACTGTATGACCCATCAGCATTCGGCGCAGTTCATCGTCCAGGCCCGCCTCTTTCATGCGATCCTCGAATGAGTGGCGAAGCGAATAGACGGTATAGCCGGCACCCTTCGGAAAAAGCTCGTTGTCCTTGAAATACTTATTCAGCGTCGCCGATAGCGTGTCTTCCTTGTTTTTGTAACGAGGGAAGCCATTCCGATGTTTCTTAAAAACCTCATGCGCTATGCCGACCAACGGCAGCTTGCGAACAGACGAAGCGGTTTTAATCTCACGCGGATCTGCAGCGTCTTTTCGAGGCGCAATCAGGATATGCGGAACCTTGTCGGCAAGAAATATGTGCTCGGCCGTAATGTTGCAAAGTTCACTTGGTCGACAGCCTGTTTCAATCATCGCCAGGACGATACCGCGAGCCTCTTCGTTTAAGCTGACGAGAGGGCCATAGGTCAGGAACTTCCCTTGGATGATATCCGTTGGGATAGGCGGGCGCGACTTTTCAACTTTCTCCGCAAAACTAAGATCGCGGAAAGGGTTTGGCCTATCCCTATCGCCCATGTGCTTGAAATATTCGGCAAATAGCACGCGCATTCCGCCCATCATGCGATTGCCCATGCTGGCGGATATCGCTGCTTGGTTCTTTGCTGGTCGCGTTATTTTCTGAAGCCAGACCTTGTAGAATTTCTGCGCGTCCTCGCGCGTAATCTCCGCAATAGCCTTATCTGAAACGATCTTCACAAAATGGTCGATCGCGCGCTGCTTGTGTGCGCGCCAACGTTTTTTCTGGATTTCGCTCTTGCCCGTCAGTTCATCGGGCGTGATCTCATCGAAATAAATTTTCAAGGCTTGCGTCACAGACACAGATGGAACACCAGCTGCTCCGTAAACAGCGGTATTCTCGTCCACGCTATCTCGACGATGAGTTAAGTGCGCGGCTAGCGCCTCATCTGTAAACGAAAGCAGCCTATCGGCTGGCACATATGAAATTCCGATGGCTTCTGCTCGCTTAATGGCAGCATCATATAGTGCCCGAGCCTTATCCCCGTCAGCGCCAGCCTTTAGCATCGCCCATAGCGCGTCGTCAGCAGATTCGTACTCGTTGCGCTTCGTCATCGCCAACGCCAAATCGCTTGTTTTCAGGCTTATGCGGATGATAGGAGCGCGACTATCCTTGTCTGCAACATACATGGGGACTCGGCGAACATACTGATAAACGCCGTCGCGGTTTTTCAAATATCGATGCGGATCTGATTTGATACGATATCCAGCCATAACGGCATTATAGCACCGAGTAGCACGCTTTGTATCGCATTTTGTTGCACACTATGTAGCACAAAACGGTACGTTAAACATCGAACCAACAATAAAAACTCCGCCTAAGCGGTTGATATTATTACATAATTGTAGATGGATGACTTGAAAGTAATGGTACGGTCGGTTGGAGTTGAACCAACGACCTCAGGAGCCACAATCCTGCGCTCTAACCAACTGAGCTACGACCGCGTACCTTTTTGCCTGGCGCATGGCACCTTGGTGCCGCCGACAGGGGGTCACATACGGAGAATCGATCCACATTGCAAGAGAGTATAGCGCTCTTTTTTCAGAAATTCCCAATTGTCGGATTCAATATCGAATCCTTCAGTGTCTGGTGAGAGGCTGGTAACCATTTCACATAGCCGGCTGTGCACAACCGCCATGATCGCCCGAGCCTGTAAAATTGCCTTTCGCGCATTAACTAATGAAAGAGAAAATGCGGCCCATATCCAATGGCAATATGGACCCGCGCTCGCAAGAAGCTTATTAACGGGGCGTTAACAGGCTCTGCGGGCGGTCGAAACAACAGGTAAGGACCGGTATGTCAGGATCATACCCCTTCATCGATATTGCCGCGCTGGATTCGATCCGCGAAGGCTTTGCCAAAGGCGATGCGCAGCTCGTGCTGACGCACGACCTGTCGGCAGTGCTCTGGGTCAACGGCCCCGGCGCGAAGCTGTTCGGCTTCGATCGCGTGGAAGAGATGATCCGCAGCGCGCTGGATCTTCCCATCGCGACGCGGCGGCAGATCGCCTCATCCAATACCGATGCGGGCGACGCACCGCGCACCGTCTCCGTCCGGCTCGGCGGCGGGCTGCGTTCGGAACTCACCCGTCTCGGCGTTTCGCATATCACCCTTCCCGACGGCGTGTCCGGCCTTCTGCTGTCCGCCGATGGCGGCAGGCCCGGCGCCGATACCGTCATTTCCGGCCTCAGCGACGACAGCACCCACATTGCCCTGATCGACGCCGACAGCAGGGTCATCGCGGCGAGCCCGCATTTCGCCGCGCTCGACATTTCCGCAACCACGCTCGACGACCTTGTCATCGAAGCTGCCGATGCCACGGACCGTATCGTCAAGCGCCGCATCCGCGCCGGAAAACATTCGGTGCCAGGTGCGATCGCGCGCCTGACCGACACGCCGCCGATGCACCTCCTGTGCATTGTCGGCGACGCCCCCGTAACGACCGCCGCCGCGCCTGTCGCACTGCCCGGCGAGGCCGAGGACATTCTGGAAGAAATATTACCCGAACCCGCAGAACAGCCAGAGGCGCACGGTTTTGCATTCGATCGCGATGCGCCACCGGCTCGCTTCATCTGGAAGGTCGGACCGGATGGCGCGTTCAGCGAAGTGTCGCCGGAACTGTCCGCGACCATCGGGCAGAATGCCGCCGATGTCGTCGGACGCCGCTTTGCGGATGTCGCGAATGTCTTCGGTTTCGATCCCGATGGAGCGATAGCGGAGCTTCTCGACAGGCGCGATACATGGTCCGGTAAAAAACTGATGTGGCCGGTCGAAGGCACCGACCTGCGTGTGCCCGTCGAACTGGCGGCGCTCCCCGTTTATTCCCGCGACCGCGAATTCATGGGTTTCCGCGGCTTCGGCATCGTCCGCCCGTCAGAAGCCGAGAGCGACCCGGAAGAAATAGGCCTTGTGCTTGCGGGCGGTATTCCGCAAGCCCGAAAGCCCGCCAGCGCGCCGGACGAAACCGCGATCCCGGTCGAAGAGGATGACGTTCTGGCGCTGACCGAAGAAATCGCCAATGACGACCGTCCGGTCGCGACGCTGCCCAAACCGCCGCTCGATATTGCCGAAACGCCCGGACGGCGCGAATCCGACAAGGTCATCAGCCTGCTCAATGCCTGTGCGCAGGAAAAGGTGGCGGCAGATCGCACCCGGATGCTGAAGGAGCGTGAACATCAGCAACGCCCCGAGGGCGGCCTGACGAAGACCGAACGCAATGCATTTCGCGAGATCGCGGAACGCCTGCGCAAGCAGGGCATTGCCAATGCCCACGCGGAAAGCGCCGAGAGCGAAACGAACGCTCCCGCCGACAAGGCGGTCACGGATGGCCCGGCGCCCGCCGCGATAGCCGAGCCGCTTGTCGAGCCGCTTGTCGAGCCAACCGCAGCCGGGGAGCCACGTGACGACACCGGCAGGGCGAGCGAAACCGCCCATGCGGATGAAACTGCGCTTCTCGCCAATCTGCCAGTGCCCGTCATCATTCATTCGGGCGACGAGATTCATTATGTCAATCAGGCCCTGCTCGATCTGACGGGCTACGAAACGCTGGACGATATCCGCGATGCCGGTGGCGTCGAAGCGCTGTTCAACAGCGAGAGCGACGGCGACGAAACCAGACAGGGCATGGTGCTGCGCCGCGCCGATGGCAGCGAGGAACCCGTCGATGCGCATCTCAACGCCATTGCCTGGCGGGATGGCCGCGCGCTCATGCTGAGCCTGATGCCTGTTGCCGCCCCATCGGCAGCGGCGACGCCCGCTCCCGCGGAGCAGCCCGTCTCGCGTGACGCGGACAAGGAAAAGCGGGCGCTCGAAGCCCATGTCGAGGAACTGAAGACCATTCTCGACACGGCGACGGACGGTGTCGTGCTGATCGACCCGGAAGGCCGCATCCGTTCGATGAACCATTCGGCGGCAGCCCTTTTCGGCTATGAGCGCGACGAGACCGAGGGCAAGTTCTTCTCCATGCTTTTTGCCATCGAAAGCCAGCGCGCGGCGATGGACTATCTGCACGGGCTTTCCGGCAATGGCGTGCTGAGCGTTCTCAATGACGGGCGCGAGGTGATCGGGCGCGAAGCGAACGGCGGCTTCATCCCGCTTTTCATGACCATCGGCAAGCTGCCGCATACGCACGGATTCTGCGCCGTCCTGCGCGACATCACCCAGTGGAAGCGTACCGAGGAAGAACTGACCAGCGCGCGCCGGGAAGCCGAGCGCGCCTCGAACCAAAAAACCGAGTTTCTGGCGCGCATCAGCCACGAAATCCGCACGCCGCTCAATGCGATCATCGGCTTTTCCGAGCTGATGGCCGATGAAAAATTCGGCCCGATCGGCAATGATCGCTATCGCGACTATCTGCGCGACATCAACCGCTCCGGCAATCATGTGCTGGCGCTGGTGAACGATCTTCTGGATATTTCCAAGATCGAGGCCGGTGCGCTCGACATGCAGTTCGAGGCGGTTTCGCTGAACGATGCCATTGGCGAAGCCATCGCCCTGATGCAGCCTCAGGCCAATCGGGAACGTGTCATCATCCGCTCCAGCTTCCAGTCCAGCCTGCCGGACATCGTCGCCGACACGCGCTCGATCAAGCAGGTGGCGCTGAACCTTCTGTCGAATGCGGTGCGCTTCACCGCTCCCGGCGGTCAGGTGATCGTTTCGACAAGCTACGAAATGAACGGCGATGTGGTGATGCGGGTGCGCGATACCGGCATCGGCATGACCAAATCCGAGGTCGAGCAGGCACTGAAACCGTTCCGCCAGATCAATGCGCTGGAGCGTCGCAAGGCGGAGAGCGCCAGGGACTGGCGCAGCGAGGGAACCGGCCTCGGCCTGCCCCTGACCAAGGCCATGGTGGAGGCCAACCGGGCGCAATTCTCCATCGATTCCACACCGGGACAGGGAACCGTGGTCGAGATCGCCTTCCCGCCGACACGGGTTCTGGCCGACTGATCTGCATTGCAGGCAATCGGGAAACCTCCCCTCGCGGGAGGTTTTTCACGTCACTGCGAGCAAAAAAAAGCGCCGGACGAACCGGCGCTATCAGAATTCAAGAGACAAAAGGGACACAAGAGCAATTCGCAATGGAGCACCGGAAACGGCGGCTCGATCATCACTCAGTGTTGCCCACCTTATCGCGTGAAGCCGGTTAACGATGGCTTAAAATCTTGATTCAGGGTTTACGTATTGGTAGCGACTGTAAAATCAGGGTTAATTTCCGCGCAGCAATTGATTAACCATAGGACAGAAGCGGGCGCGGGCGGTTTGATTCCGTCATTCCGGGCGGGAAATCCGTTGCCAGCTTCAGCATTTCCGGCAAAAGTGCCAGGCGCTTCCGCCGGTTTACGGCATGAGTGAGTTTCAGTGATTGGATGGTTGATGCGCTGGCCCAGATTTACCCGCCTCATAGTTGCGCTCGTCATTCTTTGTGCCGCGGCTGCAGCGACATTGCTGGCCGTGGTGCCTTTCATCGTCTCCACCGATGCCATCCGTATTCGCGTAGCGCAGGAAATCAGCGCATGGACCGGCTATAGTGTCGAGCTGCGGCAGGCCCCGCGCCTGAAGGTATTTCCGGTTCTGCGCGCTTCACTGAGCGGCGTGACGCTCAGCAAGCTCACCGACCAGGGCCAGAAGCCGCTGATGAGCGCCGACCGCATCGATGTGGAGCTGTCGCCGCTCGACGCCATCATGGGGCATATTTCCTTTTCCGAAACGCAGATCGTCCGGCCGCACGTAAATCTCGACGGTCCGGTCTCGAATTTCGCGCAGCTTCTCGATGCCATCGGCAATTCCAACGGGCGTCTCGGCACCGCCATTCGTGCGCAGCGCGCGCTACAGCAAAACGGTTCGGGCGATAATGTGCAAGCCGCACAGCAGACGTCGCAGCCCTTTGGCCGCGTCGTGGTCCGCGACGGTGTGATCGCTTTCAACCGTCCCGACAGCAATCCCGAAATCGCCCGCGACGAACAGATAACCGATGTCAACGCCACGCTGGAATGGCCGCGCACGTCGAGCGCCGCAACGCTCAAGGGCAGCGCCAAATGGCGCGATGAAAGCTCGCAATTCAGCCTCAGCGCCACACAGGCCCTGCCCTTGCTGGCAGGCGGCACTTCGGATGTCACCGCAAGCCTCACCGCCAATCCGCTCAGCCTCACCTTTCAGGGCAAGGCGAATATTTCCAAGGACCGCTTTTTCGAGGGCGATCTGACGGCCACGACGCCGTCGCTTAGCGGCGCGGTGCGCTGGCTGAGCCTACCGCCTATCGCCGGCAGCGCGGAAATCGGCGCTTTCTCGCTGGAATCCACCATCACCGCGACGCCGAAACGGCTGAAATTCGCCGATGTGGAAATGACGGCCAGCGACAGTCCAGCCAAGGGCGTCATCGAGATCGGCCTTGAAAGCGAACAGCCCGCCGTTAACGGCACGCTCGCTTTCGACAAGCTCGACCTGCGACGCCTGTTCTCGGCCTTCATTCCCCTGCCTGACAGCAGCGCGCGCTCGCCAAACGAACGCGACAGCCATGACCGCGATGCCGTCGATACGAGTTTCATCGACCGCGCGGAGGTCGATCTGCGTCTGTCCGCACAGAACGCCACAGCCGGTCCCGTCAACATGACGGGTGTTGCCGCGGCGGTGCAGATACGCGGCGGCCGCGCTATATTCGATATCGGCGATGCCAAAGCCTTCAACGGCATCATGCAGGCCAATGTGCAGATCGTGCGCGACCTCAAGAGCGCCACAGGCGAATTGCGCTTCAACGCGTCCGGGATAGAAGCAACGCAATTTCTGACCGCGCTCGGCTTCGAAAAGCCGTTCATCAGCGGCAAGGGCAATGTATCGCTTTCCATGAAAGGCCCGGTCAACCGCTGGTCCAGCCTGCTTTCGAGTGCGCAGGGCAATGTCTCCGTTCAGCTCGATAACGGGCAGATGCAGGGGTTTGCCGTGCAGGACTTTCTGGCCAAGGCGCAGAGCCAGCGCTTTTTCGCGCTGGAGCGCAAGGATAATGTCGCGCTCGCCTTCAACCGCCTCGATGTGAAAGCCAATCTCTCCGACGGCGTGGCGACGCTGGAAAATGCCCGGCTCGATACATCGGACGGAACGCTCAATCTCGCCGGCATCGTGCCTTTTGTGGATCGCAGCCTTGCGCTGAGCGGCGAGGTCATCTTCCCGAACAGCCAGCCGCAGCCGGAAAACAATGCCGATGCCCAAAACGGCCAGCAACCGGCCTCAGAATCGCAGGCCAAGCCGCCGCTGAATTTCTTCGTCGGCGGCTCGTGGGACCGGCCCTTTATCTCTCCGTCATCGATGGGCGCAGGACAGTAATCGCCCTCTTTACGACATGCGGAACGCAGCTTGTTCGTCACGGCGTCGCTGCACTTCGCGGCGCTTGTTGATCACCGACGCGATGATGACGCCGGTGGTTACAAGCCCGATCAGGATCGTGCAGACGGCGTTGATTTCCGGCGTCACGCCAAGGCGCACCTGGCTGTAGATCTTCATCGGCAGCGTGGTCGCCCCCGGCCCCGATGTAAAGCTTGCAATCACCAGATCGTCGAGCGACAGGGTAAAAGCCAGCATCCAGCCGGAAACCACGGCAGGCATGATGACCGGCAGCGTAATCTTCATGAAGGTCGTGACCGGCGGCGCGCCAAGATCCATCGCCGCCTCTTCCAGAGAACGGTCGAAGCTCACCAGACGCGATTGCACGACCACCGCCACGAAACACATGGCGAAGGTGATATGCGCGAGCGTCACCGTCCAGAAGCCGCGGTCGAAATCCATCGCCACGAACAAAAGCAGCAGCGACAGGCCGGTAATGACATCGGGCATCACCAGCGGCGCATAGACCATGCCGGAAAACAGGATACGTCCGCGAAAACGCGTGTAACGGGTAAGCGCAAGGGCCGCGAGCGTGCCCAGCACGGTGGCGATGGTCGCAGACAGAATGCCGACGCGGATCGTCACCCATGCGGCGTCCATCAGGGCCTGATTGCGGAACAGTTCGCCATACCATTTGGTTGAAAAGCCCGCCCAGACAGTAACAAGGCGGGATTCGTTAAAGGAATAGATCACCAGAAGAACGATGGGTAGATAAAGAAAGGCAAAGCCAACGACCACCGATGCTATATTGAAACGGGACCAGTTACTGTTCATTTATTTGCCCTTTTCCTGCGCCCGCGCCTGTACCTGCTGGAAGATGACGATCGGCACGATCAGCAGAACCAGCAGCACCACCGCCACCGCCGACGACACCGGCCAGTCACGGTTGGAGAAGAATTCGCTCCAGATCGTCTTGCCGATCATGAGCGTCTCGGAACCGCCAAGGAGATCGGGAATGACGAATTCGCCCACCGCCGGGATGAAGACGAGGAAACACCCCGCCAGCACACCGGCCAGCGACAGCGGAAAGGTGATCTTCCAGAATGCGCTGAGCGGCGTGCATCCCAGATCCTGCGCCGCCTCGATCAGCGAATAATCCATCTTTTCCAGCGACGAATAGATCGGCAGCACCATGAAAGGCAGGTAGGAATAGACGATGCCGATGAACACGGCCGTGTCGGTGTTCAGGATATTGAGCGGCGTATCGATGACGTTCAGTCCCATCAGGAACTGATTGAGCAGGCCCTCGGGCTTCAAAATGCCGATCCATGCGTAAACGCGGATCAGGAACGAGGTCCAGAACGGCAGGATCACCATCATCAGCAATGTTGGACGGATCGTCGAAGGCGCGCGCGCAATGCCGTAAGCCATCGGATAGGCGACGACGAGCGTCAGCAAAGTCGAAATGGCCGCAATGCGAACGCTCGACAGATAGGCCTTGTAATAGAGCGGATCGTCCAGCAGCCACAGGTAATTATCGAAGGAAAGCTGTTTCAGCTTTTCCCAACTGGCCGCGAGCCCCTGTGCCAGATCGAAGGTCGGCACATAGGCCGGGATCGCCATCGCAACTTCGGAAAGAGAAATCTTGAAGACGATGAAGAACGGGACAAGGAAGAAAACCAGCAGCCAGAAATAGGGCACCGCGATGACAAGGCGGCTGGCGATGGAAGCAATCAGCTTCTGCATGGGCTTGCCCTCCTCAGGCCGTCAGCACCAGACCGGCGTCGGTATCGAAGGAAACCCAGACACGCTCGTCATAGGTGAGCGGGTTTTCCGTCCGGCGCACCGCGTTGAGGCTTGCGGCCTTGACGGTGCGGCCATTGTCGAGGCGCACATGGAAAACCGTCATGTCCCCGAAATAGGCGATATCCCAGAGTTCCCCGTCAACCGCATTCACGGATGCCTCTTCCGGCCTTTCGCGTGAAATACGCGTCTTTTCCGGGCGCACCGCATACCAGACCTTCTGGCCGGGGCTCAGTTCCTCGCGGGTTTCGGTCTGGATATGGAAGCCGAATTTCTCGGTGGCGATTTCCGCCGCGCCACCGCCCGCCTTCACCACCTCGCCTTCGATGATGTTCACATTGCCGATGAAGTCCGCGACGAACTTGGAACGCGGCGCTTCATAAACTTCCGCCGGCGTCGCCACCTGCCTGATACGCCCCTTGTCCATCACCGCGATACGGTCGGACATGGTCATGGCTTCTTCCTGATCATGAGTGACGACCATGAAGGTCATGCCGAGCTTGAACTGCAAATCTATCAGCTCGAACTGGGTCTGCTCGCGCAGCTTCTTGTCGAGCGCGCCAAGCGGTTCGTCCAGCAGCAGCACCTTGGGGCGCTTGGCGACCGAACGGGCAAGCGCCACGCGCTGGCGCTGACCGCCGGAGAGCTGGTGCGGCTTGCGCTTGCCGAACTGTTCCAGCTTCACGAGCTTCAGCATTTCGGCGACGCGGTCGTCGATTTCCGATTTCGCCATGCCGTCCTGCTTCAGACCGAAGGCGATATTCTTCTCCACCGTCATATGCGGGAACAGCGCATAGGACTGGAACATCATGTTGACCGGGCGCTTGTAGGGCGGAATTCCGCGCAGATCCTGACCGTCAAGCGTGATGCGGCCCGATGTCGGCTCCTCGAAACCCGCCAGCATGCGCATCAGCGTGGTTTTGCCGCAGCCCGAAGCGCCCAGCAGCGCAAAGAATTCGCGATTGAAGACATTGAGCGACAGATCATCGACGGCGGTGAAATCGCCGAAGATTTTCGTCACATTCTCAAAAGAAATGAAGGGTTTGGCCGCCGGGTCGTTCCAGGGCGCAAATTTGCGGCGAAAACTGCCAAAAGATTCCATTCCGTTCCCCTATAAACTAACCGGAACCCGATCCCCCGCGGGCAAAACCCACCGTTACAAGACGCAGAACGGCCCTCCGTCTGCACAGTGGGCCGCTCTTCACGATGTCGGGCGGGACAGATGGGTCCCATACTATTTTGGCGCTTACTGGCCTGTGACGACCTTCGTCCAGGCGCGGGTCACGACGCGCTGGGTCTTGGTGTCGTAGGGGGTCGGCACGAACAGCTTCTTCATGACGTCTTCCGTCGGGTAAATCGCCGGGTCTTCGAGAATTTCCTTCTCGATGAACTCCTGCGAGGCCTTGTTGCCATTGGCATAGAAGACATAGTTCGATGCCTTGGCCGCCACTTCGGGACGCATGATGTAGTTCATGAATTCAAGCGCTTCCGGCACATGCTTGGCATCGGCCGGGATCGCCATCTGGTCGAACCATATCAGCGCGCCTTCCTTCGGGATCGAATAGCCGATCTCGACGCCCTGCTTGGCCTTCTCCGCGCGATCGCGCGCCTGGAAGATGTCGCCGGAATAGCCGACGGCCATGCAGATATCGCCATTGGCCAGCGCATTGATATATTCTGACGAATGGAACTTGCGGATATTCGGGCGGATCTTGAGATAAAGATCCTGCGCCTTCTGCAAATCCTCCGCCGAAGGCGAATTCGGGTCGAGACCCAGATAATTCAGCGCCGGGCGCAGCATTTCGCTGGCGGAATCGAGCAGATAAATGCCGCAATCCTTCAGCTTGGCCGATTTTTCGGGGTCGAACAGCGCATCCCACGAGTCGATCGTATCGGTGCCGAGCGCTTCCTTGATCTTGGCCTTGTTATAGCCGATGCCCGTGGTGCCCCACATATAATTGACGGAATATTCGTTGCCCGGATCGTAGGTCGCGGCGCGGGTCGAGATTTCGTCCCACATATTCTTGATGTTCGGCAGCTTGTCCTTGTCGAGCTTCAAAAACACGCCTGCCGGAATCTGGCGACCGAGAAACTCGCCCGACGGCACCACGACGTCGTAGCCGCTACCACCGGCCAGAAGCTTTGTCTCCAGAATCTCGTTGGAGTCATAGTTGTCATAGACAACGTTGATACCGGTCTCTTTTTTGAAATCCTCAAGAATCTGAGGATCGATATAATCCGACCAGTTATAGATATTGACCACCCGCTCCTGCGCACCGGCCGGAAGCGTCGTCGCAGCGACAAGACCCGTAATCATGGTCGTCGTCAGAAGAAAGGATTTGATCCCCATTTTGTGCTCCATCTTGCACGATTATTTTCAGTGCAGGTTCAAGGTGGATATACAGTTTCTTTATTGCACTTTTTTAGATTGCACCGCGTTCGTCAACTGTCCCGTGACAGGACGAACATAAAAATTGCATTTCACTGGAAGTCGAAGGCGGACAGCCCCGCCACCATCTCGTCCAGACCGAGCGGGCGGGTCAGGGGCGGTTCGGCGCGGGTGATGCAGCCCTGCCGCTCGCAGAGGCGGCAGGCCGGTCCGGTTTCCGTATTTCCCGCTTTTGAAAGAGATGCGCCATAGACGGTTTCGGCTCCGGCCTCCAGCGCGCAGCCAAGCAATATTGCCGTGCGGCGCGGGCGCTCGTCGAAGGCCCCCTGCGGCCCTTCCAGCGTGCGGGCAATCGTCAGGAATGCCGAACCGTCCGGCAATTCCACCGGCTCGACCAGAACCTGGCCCGCCTGCGCGAAGGCGGCATAGACCGGAAGTTTCGGGCATTGCCCGCCGAAACGCATCGGAAAACCTTCCGCCCCCGCCACACGCAGGCGATTGCCCGCATGGTCGATTTCCATCACGAAAAAAGGCAGCGCGCTGGCGCCTTGCCGCTGCAAGGTGGTGAGCCGGTTTGCCGCTTGCTGGAACGAAACGCCGAAACGCGTGCGCAACACATCTATATCGTAACGCGCCCGCACCGCCGCATCGCGAAACTGGCGATAGGGCATCATCAGCGTCTGCGCGGCATAGCGCGCCAGTTCGAAACGGGCGATGCGCTTCGCCTCGCCGGATGACAGCTTCAGGCTTTCCGTTTCCGCGCCGATCACCACCTGCATACGGATCAGCGCCGCCTCCATGGCGATTTCCTGCAACTGATCGAAGGGCGAAAGGCGCTCCGAAACGAAAAGACGCTGCGAATGCCGGTCGTAGCGCCTGCGCCAGTTGGGCATGGTCGCCACCGGCAGCGTGCGCACGGTGATGCCGTGTTCGCGGCGCAGCCAGTCTTTCAACGCGGCCAAAAGATCGCCATCTGGCTTCAGCAGGGTGTAAAAGCTTGTCCCCTCCTCCTCGATACGCGGATAATGATTGGCGCGCCGCGCCATCACGTCGCGCACTTCGTCCAGCGGCAGGCGCGTGGCCGAAAGCTGCGCCCCGTTCCCCTCATGCGACAGCAATTGCGAAAGATCGGAAAGACGCTGCTGCTGCTCGCGATAGGCGCGATAAAGCTTCATGATACCGGCGGCGGCATTGGGCGCGGCCTCGCCGATCTCCACCAGCTCCTGATCGCCGGGAAGTTCGCCGGTCAGGAGCGGATCGGAAAACACTTCCTTGAGGCCGGCAATGGTCGCACCGCTTTCTGTCTGAAGACTGTCCAGATCGAGCTTGTAGACGCTTGCAAGCTTCAAAAGAAGCTGCACCGTCAAAGGCCGCTGATTACGTTCGATGAGGTTGAGATAGGAAGGCGAAATGCCGAGCGCCTCGGCCATTGCCGTCTGGGTCAGGGCCAGTTCGTTGCGAATGCGCCGGATGCGCGGACCGGCGAAAATCTTGCGCTCGCTCAAAGGCGTATCCTCCCGGCAATCATCGCGATTTTACAATTCATGACAAAATAGCTGCATTCTTCATCTTTGACAAGATTTACAAATTTACAGCCCCATCAAGTCAAAACACTGACAGCATTACCTCAATTTCGGCGCCAAAAATCCGGTTTTTATGGCCCTTGCGGTCAGTCGATTGTAAATCTCGTCACAGACAGGAGCCACCACGAACCGCTCTGAAATCGAATGGCATCACACGAGGAGACACCGAAATGACAGATTTTTACAGCCTCATTCCTTCGGCACCCAAGGGCCGCTTCGACGGCATCGAACGCACGCATACCGCCGAAGATGTAAAAAGGCTGCGCGGTTCGGTGGAGATCAGGTATTCGCTGGCCGAGATGGGCGCCAACCGCCTGTGGAAGCTCATCAATGAGGAGAATTTCGTCAATGCGCTTGGCGCGCTTTCCGGCAATCAGGCCATGCAGATGGTTCGCGCCGGGCTGAAGGCGATCTACCTCTCCGGCTGGCAGGTTGCAGCCGACGCCAATACCGCTTCGGCCATGTATCCGGACCAGTCGCTTTATCCGGCTAATGCGGCACCCGAACTGGCCAAGCGCATCAACAGGACCTTGCAGCGCGCCGACCAGATAGAAACCGCCGAAGGCAAGGGCCTTTCGGTCGATACATGGTTCGCGCCCATCGTCGCCGATGCGGAAGCAGGCTTTGGCGGGCCGCTGAATGCTTTTGAAATCATGAAGGCCTTCATCGAGGCCGGTGCCGCAGGCGTTCACTATGAAGACCAGCTTGCGTCGGAAAAGAAGTGCGGCCATCTCGGCGGCAAGGTTCTGATCCCGACGGCAGCGCATATCCGCAACCTCAGCGCGGCGCGTCTGGCAGCAGACATCATGGGCACCGCGACGCTGATCATCGCCCGCACGGATGCCGAAGCCGCAAAGCTTCTGACCTCGGATATCGATGAGCGCGACCAGCCATTCGTGGATTACGATGCAGGCCGCACGGCGGAAGGCTTCTATCAGGTGAAGAACGGCATCGAGCCATGCATCGCCCGCGCCATCAGCTATGCGCCTTATTGCGATCTGATCTGGATGGAAACGTCCAAACCCGATCTCGAACAGGCCAGGCGCTTTGCGGAAGCCGTGCACAAGGCCCATCCGGGCAAGAGGCTTGCCTATAACTGCTCGCCGTCGTTCAACTGGAAGAAGAACCTCGACGACGCCACCATCGCCAAATTCCAGCGCGAATTGGGCGCCATGGGCTACAAGTTCCAGTTCATCACGCTGGCCGGGTTCCATCAGCTCAACCACGGCATGTTCGAACTGGCTCGCGGCTACAAGGATCGTCAGATGGCGGCCTATTCCGAACTGCAACAGGCGGAATTTGCAGCCGAAGCCGATGGCTACACCGCGACCAAGCACCAGCGCGAAGTCGGCACCGGCTATTTCGATGCCGTGTCGCTCGCCATTACCGGCGGCCAGTCTTCGACCACCGCCATGAGTGAATCGACCGAAACCGCACAGTTCAGACCGGCTGCCGAATAGCAGCCGGGACCATCAAACAAGGAGGAACAGTCCCATGAATTCGCCAGCACGCGTCAAGGAAAGAGCAGAAGAACAATCTTCGAGCATGACCACGGATCAGCAGACCATCATCCGTATGCTCGCCAACGACCTGCATCGTCTCAACTATACCGTCATGAAGGCGGTCGAGGCGGGCGTCTCGGTGGAACTGGTCCGCTCGGCCCGGCATCATGGCGGCGAAGGCAACTGGGGCGATCTGATGATCCCCGTCATCGTCACGCACAACCCATGACGGCGCTCGTCACCCTCGCCTTCGCCGCCATGGTCTTCTCCTTTGCGTGCCTTCGGCAACGCGGGAACGGCGAAGGCAACTGGGGCGATCTGATGATCCCCGTCATCGTCACGCACAACCCATGACGGCGCTCGTCACCCTCGCCTTCGCCGCCATGGTCTTCTCCTTTGCGTGCCTTCGGCAACGCGGTCTTGTCTTTTGCGTGCCTGCGGCAGCGCGGGGGCAGCGACAGAATGTCCATCCGGGTCATCGCCGACGAAAATCGATGAAACGCACTTGATATACCACCCGCTTTATGTTCGGATCTCCTCAACTGACCTCCCCGGCTGGCTATTCCAGCCGGGGCTTTTTTTCGCCGGAAGATAGTCTTCTGCCTGCATTCCGGCCGCGGTTCGACACCATCTGAGACACACATAAAAGCGCGACGCTCCATTTGTCATTGGTGAACGGCGCAGCTATCATGCGGTCATCGAAATCGTTTTCTGGTGATGGATGTCTGCTGATACGACGGAAAAGAAGGTCACGCGCGCACCGCGTCGCCGTACGCCTACTTATGTCAAATCCCTTCGCGGTGTGAAAAACTGGAAACAGGCGACGGAATGGCTCGCCTGGCGCGACATCGAAGATATCGAATGCATCACGCCCGATCAGGCTGGCGTTGCGCGCGGCAAGATGATGCCGTCGAAGAAATTCACCTCCAACACGTCGCTGGCCCTGCCTTCGGCGGTTTTCATGACGACGATTTCCGGCGACTACCCGGAAGACGGCAACGGGTTCCAATACCCGGAAGACGATGGCGACCTGAAGCTTCTGCCGGACCTTTCGACCCTCTCCGCCGTACCATGGGAATCCGACCCGACGGCGCAGGTAATCTGCGATCTCGTCTATCAGGACGGGCGCGCGGTCGAATTCACCCCGCGCAACGTGCTGCGCAACGTTATCGCCGCCTATAGCAAGCGCGGCCTGAAACCGGTCGTGGCGCCGGAAATCGAATTCTATCTGGTGCGAAAGAACCCGGACCCCGACTATCCGCTGACCCCGCCGGTTGGCCGTTCGGGGCGCGCCATCGGCGGCGGACAGGGCTATTCGATCGCCGGCGTCAACGAATTCGACGAACTGATCGACGATATCTACCATTTCTCCGAGGGACAGGGGCTGGAGATCGACACGCTGATCCACGAGGAAGGCGCGGGCCAGCTTGAAATCAACCTGCGCCACGGCGATCCCGTCGAGCTTGCCGATCAGGTCTTCATGTTCAAGCGCACGATCCGCGAGGCAGCGCTCAAGCACGATATGTATGCTACCTTCATGGCCAAGCCCATTCAGGGTCAACCCGGATCGGCCATGCATATCCATCAGTCGATCATCGACAAGAAGACCGGCCGCAACATCTTCACCAATGAGGACGGCAGCGAGAGCGAGGCGTTCCGCCACTTCATCGGCGGTATGCAGCGTCATGTGCCCAACGCGCTGGTGATGTTCGCTCCCTACGTGAATTCCTATCGCCGCCTGACGCCGAGCGCCTCCGCGCCGGTCAATGTCAAATGGGGCTACGACAACCGCACCACCGCGTTCCGCGTTCCGCGCTCCGACCCCAATGCGCGCCGCGTGGAAAACCGCATTCCGTCTTCGGACGCCAATCCCTATCTGGCGCTGGCGGCGTCGCTCGCCTGCGGATTGATCGGCCTTGTCAACAAGACCGGCGCGGAACAGCCGGCAACCACAAGCGTCAACACCAAGGAAGTGGAGCTTCCCCGTGGCCTGATCGACGCAGTGGAACTGTTCGAGAGCGACACGGAACTGCGCAACCTGCTTGGCCCCTCCTTCATGACGACCTATGCCGCCATCAAGCGCGCCGAGTTCGAAACCTTCATGGAAGTCATCAGCCCGTGGGAACGCGAGTTCCTGCTGCTCAATGTTTAGTTTAGGGGAGTAGGGGAGTAGGGGAGTAGGGGAGTAGGGGAGTAGGGGAGTAGGGGAGTATAAAATATGCGGGGGCATGGATATGGCAATCAATTCCTATCGGGATATTCTCGTTTGGCAGCAGACAATGGAGTTAGTGACGGTCATATATAAATCAACTGAACGTTGGCCCAAGGAGGAAACCTTTGGACTGATAAGTCAGGTTCGTCGTGCTGCTGTCTCAATACCGGCCAATATTGCAGAAGGCTATGGGCGCGATACGCGTGGCGCCTATCAGCAATTCCTGCGTATCGCTCAGGGTTCGTTGAAGGAAGTAGAAACTCATATGCTGATTGCCGAAAGATTGGGCTTTATTAAAAGAGAAGCAATTGAACCAATTATGGCTATGAGCGAAAGCATTGGTAAATTGCTCAGGCTTCTTATCCGCAAGCTATCGGATAGCTAAACATACTCCCCTACTCCCTTATTCCCTTACTCCCCTAAAACGGACCCACCCATGCCCTATCAAAGCCCCATCTCCCCCGGCTATTCCTGGTACGAGGCAAGCGTTACCGAACGCCCGCATTATCCCGAACTCAACGGCTCGCGGCAGGCGGATGTCGTCGTCATCGGCGGTGGTTATACCGGCCTGTCAGCGGCCTATCATCTGGCCAGGCAAGGCGCAGATGTGGTTCTGATCGAAGCCGCGCGGTTTGGCGACGGCGCATCGGGACGCAATGGCGGCCAGTTCGGCACCGGCCAGCGTACATGGGCCGAGGACCTTGAAGCCGAATATGGCTTCGAGCGCGCCAAAGCCCTGTTCGATGTCGCGGAAGAAGCCAAAGCTTCCCTCCTCGCCTTCGCAGATCAACACAAAATCGACATGGAATATGTTCCGGGACAGATTTCGGCGGCGCACAAGCCGCGCTATCTCAAACACTATCGCGACCATGCCGAACAAATGGCAACTCGCTTTGGCTACCCGCATATCCGGTTTGTCGAACAGGCGGAGATGGCTGCACTTCTCGGTTCGAGCCGCTATCACGGCGGCGTCTACGATGCGGGCACCGGCCATATTCACCCGCTCAAACTGCTGGTCGGCATGGCCAAAGCCGCCAAGGCAGCAGGCGCGCATCTCTTCGAGAACACCAAAGCCAAAGGAATCAGTACGGCAAGCGGTCGCATAACGGTCGAGACCGGGCGTGGCACTCTCACGGCAAAACACGCCTTTATCGCGGTCAACGCCCATGGCGGATTGCTGGAACCCGTCAGCGCCTCGCATGTCATGCCGATCCGCTCCTTCATCGGGGCCACAGCACCGCTTGGCGACGATAGTACAGTCATTCCAGGTGGTGAATCGGTGGACGATTCCCGTTTCGTCGTGCGCTATTTCCGCCGCTCAAAGGACGGTCGGCTGCTGTTTGGCGGACGCGAAGCCTATACGGCGGACAATCCCCGCGACATCAGCACCCATATCCGCCGCCAGATTGCTGAAATCTATCCGGCGCTGGAAAATGTCGAGATCACCCACGCATGGGGCGGCTCGGTCGGCATAACCATGCCGCGCCAGCCCTTCGTGCGCGAAGTCATGCCCGGCGTCATTTCGGCGGGCGGCTATTCCGGCCATGGCGTGATGCTGGCCAATTATATGGGGCAACTTTACGCGGAAGCCCTTTCCGGCAAGCGCGACAAGCTGAAACTTTTCGAGGAACTGCGTATCCCCGCCTTCCCCGGTGGGCGCAGCTTCCGCGCTCCGCTGCTCTTTCTCGCGCTGTCATGGTATGCGCTGATGGATCGGCTGTAACGCGCCCGCAACAAAACGACAGGGCGCTCGCGGCACCCTGCCGTTCCGGTCTACCAGCCTTTTGTTACCGTTACGCCGCACACTTTCCGGCTCTTGCAGCCAGACGCTGGTAGGTTTCCTCGACCTTGTCGCGCATCGGAAGAACGCCGCTCATACACATCAGCGCGCGCATATGCTGGCGGGCACCCTCATAACCGAGCACCGGCGCGCAAGGCTGCATCACCATGCCCGGCTCCTCGCCGTAAAGCCGCTCATATTCGGCGAAATTGGTGAAGGTCCGGTAGCTGTCGCCTCGCAACAGAAACGTTTCGACAGCCGCCCCTTCGGCCAGCACCACCGCATGACGGTCGAGCACGATATTGTAATAATCGACCGCGTCTTCCATCGGAGCGCGCACTATGGTTTCGCCATTGACGAGATCTTTCACGCGGATCAGCACGCCGTCGATGAACAGCGCATGATTGGGCGAAAGATAAAGATCGCGATGCGGAATCTTGCCGTCGATGGCATGTCGCATGATGCGGACCGGCATCATGACGTCGTTCCAGACCGCACCGCCCTTCCGCAGGCTCTGCCGTCCGACCCATTTTACCGGCATCGTTTCTCCCGAAACGCCGATGATGAGGTCGCCGGGCTTCAGGCTCTCGATCGCCGCCGCGCCGTCTGGCGTGGCGACCAGCGTTCCCTTCAGCAGGCAATTGGAGCCGCCGGACCCGCCGTCACCATGCTCCCACCATTTCGTGCCCAGCGCACGCGCGGGCAGCGACCAGACCGACGACGCCAGCGCCCCCACCGCCGCAGCCCTTGCAGCGGCAGCGGCCGCAAGCCCCAGAAAGTGCCGTCGGGCACGGCTGCGAGGCGTATGACCATTTCCGTCTGAAGACATAAATCCCTCCGCTCTTCGCTCGTTGTCGCATCTGCCCGTACCGGCCATATGCCCGGCGTGGATTTGCAGGCGCGATGCGCAGCTTCAAAACTGAAAGCGCTGTTTCCTGTTGCCGGACAGCGGCGCTCCATTGGTTTTGCCCCAAGACTGAGGGAGCATCTTAGCTGAACGCAAATGCGAAAAGATTCCCGCAATCGGGACAGGGGCCACGCCGAATAGGCGTAGGCCATACCTCCGGGGGAGAAGCCTTGCGCCTTTTGCACATCTTGCGTTCAGGCGATCTGGCCGACGCACTTCCGGCGGGCCGACGCGCTTCCGGCAGACCAGCCTGCTTTCGGGCAGGCTTGTACGAATGCCGAAAATAGTATACCCCCCTATTTTAATAGGGAGACCGGCATAATGAACGACCATCGTCATTCGGACCATCACGCCCATCGCCTGTCCGCCAGGCACGACCACGTTTTCCTGGGCGACAATCACCGGCGCAATGAGCGGCGTACATGGATCGTCATCGCCATTACCGCCGCGATGATGGTGATCGAGATCGTCGCCGGAAACATCTATGGTTCCATGGCGCTGGTGGCCGATGGCTGGCATATGTCCACCCATGCAGCCGCGATGCTCATAGCCGCCCTCGCCTATCTTTACGCCCGCAAACATGCCCATGATCCCCGCTTCACCTTCGGCACCGGCAAGCTTGGCGATCTGGCAGGCTTCGCCAGCGCCATCGTTCTGGCGCTGATTGCGCTGCTGATCGGCTGGGAGAGCTTCCAGCGTTTTGCGGCTCCCGTCGCCATCGATTTCCATGAAGCCATTCTGGTGGCCGTCGTCGGACTGGTGGTCAACCTCGTCTGCGCATGGCTTTTGAAAGACGATCACGCCCACCATCATCATGGGCATGGGCACGACCATGGACATGAGCACACCCATCACGGACATGACCAGAACCTGCGTGCCGCCTATCTGCATGTACTGGCCGACGCACTGACTTCGGTGCTCGCCATTGCGGCGCTTCTGCTGGGCAGCGCCTATGGCTGGCTGTGGCTCGACCCGGCCATGGGCATCATCGGCGCACTGGTGATTGCACGCTGGTCGTGGGGCCTGATCCGCGATGCGGGCGCGACGCTTCTCGACTACATTCCCGAAGATGAAGACCTGCCGCAGGAAATCGGCGAAATCATCGCGAAGGAAGGCGGCGAAATCGCCGACCTGCATGTCTGGCAGATCGGTCCGGGCCATCACAGCGCCATCGTGTCCATTGTCACGCCCGATCCGCGGGCGCCGTCCTATTATCGCGAAAAGCTTGCAGCCATCCACGATTTGTCGCATGTGACGGTGGAGGTGGAAGCCCGCCCCGCCTGACCATTCAGATTTCAGGAGCATTCATGACCCACACCATCCGCGAAAAACAGAAGCTCATCAACCGCGTGCGCCGCATTCGCGGACAGCTTGAGGGTGTGGAACGGATGCTGGAGGATGAGAAAGGCTGCGCCGAGGTCATGCAGGTGATCGCCGGGGTTCGCGGCGCGGTCAACGGGCTGATGGCGGAAGTGATCGAGGATCATATCCTGATGCATGTCGCGGACGGCGACCTGCCGCAGAACGAACGAGACGAAGGCGCTGGCGAACTGGTCGACGTGGTCCGCGCCTATCTGAAATAGACGGTGTGTTGACATCTGTCCGAAGCGGGAATAGCTAAGCCGCATGAACAAGGCACCTGTCAGCACCCGGTCTTATTACGCCCCGCTCATATAGCGGCGGGTTTGCTTTGTCATAATCTTCAACCGCTGCATTGCCAGCGGTTTCGTTTCAATGACAGCACCTCTGGCCATGCGGCCCCATAGAGGTCAGTTCATGTCTCGCGACAAAAATCAGCAAATGACAATCGGGATCATCGGCTTCGGTGCGTTCGGGCAGCTTGTCGCCCGCTACCTGAACCCGTATTTCCGGCTCTATGCCCACGATCCCGCCGCGGGCCTTGAAGCGAGCCTTGAACACACGACACAGATGCTTGGCGTCGAACGCGTCGGCCAAAAAGAGGCCGCAGGCTGCGATATGGTCATCCTCGCCACGCCAGTCGCGAGCCTCGGCGGCGTGGTGGAAGCAATCGCGCCGCATCTGCGCCCCGGCGCGCTTGTTCTCGACGTGGGTTCGGTCAAGGTCGCGCCCGCCGACATCATGCGGCGGCGCCTGCCCGCGCATGTCGATATCGTCGCCACCCACCCGCTTTTCGGCCCGCAAAGCGCGCGCGACGGCGTTGCCGGTCTGAAAATCGCCCTTTGCCCCGTGCGCGGCAACCGGACGCGAAGCGTCGCGGCATTCCTGAAAACGCGCCTCGCCCTCGACGTCATCGTGACGACGCCGGAAGATCATGACCGCGAAGCGGCCATGGTGCAGGGGCTGACCCATCTGATCGCCAGGGTTCTGGTTCAGATGGAGCCGCTGCCCGCCCGCATGACGACCAGAAGCTTCGACCTGCTGATGCAGGCGGTCGACATGGTGCGCCACGATGCGCCGGAAGTGTTTCACGCCATCGAGCACGCCAACCCTTTTGCGCCGGAAATGCGCGAACGCTTCTTCGAGGTTGCGGCCCGCATCAATGAAGAATTGAACGGTCGATGCCTTTCATCGACGGATCGACCGTGCCATAGCGATCATACGTTGCCGCTTGAAGCCTGAATCAAAAAGCGACATGCGCGCGAAAATGGTGATTTATGATCAGGTTCTCATGGCTATCCCACGGAAAGGCCCTTCAATGAAGCGCGACAAGCTCTTTCTGCTGCGACCGGGTTTCGAAGATCCGGCTTTTCCCGGCCAACGTTTCTATTGCTGGCACTGCGTTCTCATGGAAGGCATGCTGGCGTCATTTCCAGACCAGGCGAGCCGCCTCGATGTCGAACGCATCGCCTGGCCGAGGCCCCGGCCGGAGATCGTCGCACTCGTGGGCGAGGAAAACCAGTCGCTGCCCCTTCTGATCCTGCGGGAGGGCGAGCGCTCCGTGCATCAGACGGGCGAATATCGCGGACGGGCCTTCATCAGCGACAAGGATGCCATTCTCGCCGCTCTTTCCGAGCGGCACGGCTTTCCCCTGCCCCATCCCTGACGGCAGGCCCGGTTTCAGCCGGGCGGTATCAAAGCGGCATTGCCGATGTCTGCTTCACCGTCTGGCTCGGCACGTCGGTCTTGAGGTTCTGCACGCCCTTGATCCGGCTCAGATATTCCGACTGGAAACGGCGATATTCCTCGATATCCGCCGCCACGACGCGGATCATCGCATCGTAATCGCCCAGCATGAAATAACACTCCAGCACCTGCGGCAGCTTGAGGATTTCCCTGGCGAAGGTTTGCAGCGTCTCCTCATCCTGCTGGTCCAGCCGGATGCGGGTAAAGAAGGTCAGCCCCTTGCCGATCTTGGCCGGGTTCAGCACGGCCACATAGCGGTCGATCACGCCCGCTTCTTCCAGAAGCCTCACCCGCCGCAGGCAGGGCGACGGCGACAGCCCGACCTCACGCGCCAGATCGTTATTGGCGATCCGTCCGTCACGTTGCAGCACGCGCAGAATCCGCTTGTCGGTCTCATCCAGCTTCATTGGTTCACGATTCCATTTTTCATGACGCTATTGGCATTACCTGCCAAATCTTGAGGCAATAGCGAGCAATTCGCAACCAAATTGCTCACGGGATTGGTTATAATTGCGAAACTTCTCAGTGTCTGAAGCAAAAAGCGGCAGGCCGCGGCGAAAATGGTAATTTTCGAGGACCGGCACGGCGACTTTTGCCAGCAGACACTCAAGCATATACGTAAGGCACGGATTAGGGGGCGGCCACTCGCTGGCCAGCCAACGGGAATTTCATGGATATTTCACAGGCCTATGTGCCACAGAAAAGCAGGTCCGGGCGCGGCTCGGAATTTCGTCGTGGGGCCGCAGCCGGCCTGCCGGTTCTGCTTGGCATCATTCCCTACGCGCTCGTTCTGGGCGCGCAGGCGGCGCAGAAGGGCCTCAGTGTCGTCGAAGTGCCCTTGATGACCGGGCTGAACTTTGCTGGCGGTTCCGAATTCGCGGCCATCCAGCTCTGGACCTCGCCGCCGCACGTGCTGCTGATCGCGGCGATCACCCTTCTGGTCAACAGCCGCCATCTCCTGATGGGCGCCGCACTGGCTCCGTTCATCCGCCATCTGCCCAGGCGCAAGGCTTTCGCAAGCCTTTTCCTCATGTGCGATGAAAGCTGGGCGCTCGGCCTTGCCGATGCGAAGCGCCGTCAGTCGAAGGGCGTCAACCCGGCGCTGAGCCTGACCTTTTACGCCGGTGTGGCCATCCCCTTCTATCTGGCATGGGTGGTTTTCACCACGCTTGGCGCGGCCTTCGGCCCGATGATGGGAGACCTGCGCCCCTATGGTTTCGACATGGCGTTTCCGGCGGTGTTTCTGGTGCTGCTCGCGGGCATGTGGAAAGGCTTTGCGGCGGCGCGCCCGTGGCTGGTCAGCCTCGTGGTCGCCGCGCTGACCTATCTCGCCGTTCCCGGCGCGTGGTATGTCGCCGCCGGCGCCCTTTCCGGCCTGGTCGCTGCCTATCTGCTGGCAGGTGAAGAATGATCGATCCCTTAGCCGTTCTCACCATCGTCCTGATGGCAAGCGTCACCTATCTGACCCGCATCGGCGGCTATGTGCTGCTGCGCAACCGCACGCTCAGCAAGCGCGCGACGGCAGTGATGGAAGCCGCTCCCGGCTGTGTCCTGATTTCGGTCATCGCCCCCGATTTCGTCTCCGACAAGCCGGCGGACCTCGTCGCGCTTGCGATCACGATCTTCGCCGCAACGCGCTTTTCCATGCTGCCGACAGTGCTGATCGGCATCGGCGCGGCAGGTCTTTGCCGCTACCTGATCGGGTAGCGGCACTTCGCTTTAGGGTCTAAACTCAATCAGGTTTCGGGCGTGGCGTGAGCCGGATTTTGTTCCTGAACAGGAGGAAAGGCCGACGTGGTGTCCCCCACCACGAGGGTTTTTCGACGCATTCGGGGGCAAAATCCGCCACGTCCCGAAGGGATATGACGAAAATAACCCATTTTGGCGTCGCGAAACCTCGATGGAGGAACACTCCACCTTCGGTTCCGCTCCTGAAACTGTGCCATTTTCGACCATACCACGCTCCAAATCCTGATTGGGTTTAGACCCTAGTGTGGTGAATCTGAAATTCATATCACTTTGGAGCAGTGTTGCGAACGAATTTCAGATTCAAAGCCACACTAGCAAGATATTGAATCTAGTGTGGTTTACGGATTTGAAGTTCCTAAACGTAGATGCCAGGCAAATGATAGGAACTTCAAATCCACCACACTAGTGCAAGTGCTTCAGCTTGTCCGGGTTGCGCACCACATAAATGCCGACGATCCTGCCGTCTTCGATATCGAGCGCGGTCGTCTGGATTTCCCCGTCGGCTTCCCGCGTGATGATACCCGGCAGGCCGTTGATATAGACCGCGCGGACAAGTTCAGAGCTTTGGACGGCGAAATAACCGGCCAGCCTTTCGTGCATCGACATCACATCGGCGAAACCCCGCACCGGCTGCGCGAATGCCGGACGTTTGCCGCCGCCATCGGCCTGCATATGCACATCCGCCGCCAGCATGGAGCCGAGCGCCTTCATGTCGCCACTGCGCGAGGCGGTGAAGAATGCTTCCGCCAGTTCCAGCCCGCGCTGCCTGTCGACCTGAAAGCGGGGGCGTTCCTCGCGCACATGCCTGCGGGCGCGGGCGGCAAGCTGGCGGCAGGCAGCGGCATCGCGCTGGATGGTCTGAGCGATTTCCTCGAAATCGAGCCCGAACACGTCGTGCAATAGGAAGGGGGCGCGTTCCAGCGGTGAAAGGCGCTCCAGCGCCAGCATCAGCGGCAGGGTGACATCTTCCTCCGCCTCCTCCTCGACCACCGGGTCGGGAATCCATGGGCCGAAATAGGTTTCGCGCTGCTTCTGACCGGATTTCAGCCTGTCGAGGCACAGCCGCGTAACAGTGCGCCGCAGAAAGGCTTCCGGCTCGCGCACATCGCTGCGATCGGCGTTCATCCAGCGGATGAACGCTTCCTGCACCATGTCCTCCGCATCGGCGACCGAGCCGAGCATACGATAGGCCACACGGATCAGCCTGGGGCGCAGCGGATCGAAAATCTCCGCTGCGCCGCCATGCAGTTTGGATGTCGCCATCAGGCGGACGCCTCCGCCAGTTCCCTGGCCATCGCCTTCACCTGTTTCTGTGCGGCCTCCGCGTCGATCCACATGCCGAAGCCGACCGCGAGCCGGTTCCAACCATTGATGACATTGATCATCAGCGTCAGTTTCACCTGTTCCTCCTCCGTGAAATGCGCCTGCAACTGGCTACGCGCTTCTTCCAGATCATGCCCTTGCGACAGGCGGGTCAGGGCTTCGGTCCAGCCCAGCGCCGCGCGTTCGCGCCCGGAATAGCACGGCGCTTCGCGCCAGGCTGACAGCAGATAGATACGCTGTTCCGTCTCACCCTGCGAGCGCGCCTCGTAAGCATGCATATTGATGCAGTTTGCGCAGGCATTGATTTGCGAGGCGCGGATTTTCACCAGTTCGATCAGCGTATGTTCGAGGCTGGCCGCGATCAGAAACGAAGCATTGTTCCAGGCCTTCATCTGGGCAGGCGCGGCGGTAAAGGGATTCAAGTGAGCAGTCATTGTCGTTCCTTCTATTTTCCAGAGTTACCGACAACCATGACGAACCAGCATCGCCGAATGTGACATGCGGGCCCGATTTTTTTTGGCTTTGGCCATTCACGCTCAGCCTCGACCGTGCAATTCGTCCAGTATCCATTGGCGAAAGGCGCGGATTTTCGGCACGTTGCGGCGATTTTTCGGATAGACCAGCCAATAGGCAAGGCCATCGTCGCAGACAAGGTCGAAAGGCTGAATGAGCTGGCCGGAAGCGACTTCGAGCATATGGAAGGCAGGCGTCAGGATGCCCACGCCCTGCCCGGATGCGGCGGCGCGCCCCTCCAGATGCTGCGCGCCGAAGCGGTTCTGCGTGTTACCCTGAATTTGCGGATGATCGATACCCGCTGCCGCGTACCAGATTTTCCACCACGGATCGCTCGCATCGATGGCCTTCAACTTCAGAAGATCGGCAGGCTCATGGATGCCGCCGACGCTTTCGGCCAGCGCCGGGTTCAGCATCGGCGTAAACTCGGCCTTTATCAGTTCATGCGTCTCAAGGCCCGGCCACTGTCCCTTGCCGCTGCGGATCGCCACGTCCACATTCGTCGTCGCGAAGTCGATCACCTGATCGGAGGTTTCCAGTCGCACGGCGAGCGAAGGATAGCGCATCTGGAACGAGCCCAGCCGATGCACCAGCCAGTTGGCGGCGAAGGTCGCCAGAACGCTGATCGTCAGCACGCCTTCCATATCCTCGCGCAGGCTCGCAAAGGCGTTGCGCATGGTTTCGAAGGCTTCGGTCAGCGCCGGCGCGAGACGCTGGCCGATTTCGGTCAGTTCCACCTGCCGGGGGCGGCGCAGGAAAAGCGGCGCGCCGACACGCTCCTCCAATATCCTGATCTGGTAGCTGACCGCCGCCTGCGTCATGCCAAGCTCTTCCGCCGCGCGTGTGAAACTTGCGTGGCGGGCAGCCGATTCAAAGACGCGTATGGCCGAAAGCGGCGGAAGCGGTGATGTCATAATGCATAAGGTCTCCTTATGCAGGCTACTCGACATTCAATTGGAAAACAACGCATTTCGCGAGCATATGGATAGGTACAGTTTAACCGCGACCGCCTCCCACCGTCGCCTGGAAATTCATGGGTGAGATCATGAGAAACACCGATTCCGCCTGCATCGCCGCCCCCTCTGTACCGGCAGCCCGGCCAGGACCAAGCGCTTTCTTCCGCCGCCTTTTCGCCCGCAGAAAGGCCCGTATCGTCATAACGGAATATTCGCCGGAATATCTGCTGCGCGACATCGGCCTGCGCGAAGGACGCCGCCCGCATTATTCGCGCGAGGGACACAAGCTGCCCGAATGGCGGTAACGGGTCAGGTGCCGATCACCGCGAAACCCCGCGCCTTCAGCCCGCGACGGTCTTCGTGCAGGCTCGCGACCAGACGGGCGCGACTGCGCCCCAGATGCGCGCTCATCAACCCCGTCGCCTTGTCCGCATCGCCCTCGCGCACCGCATCCAGAATGGCGCGATGCTCGTCCCAGGCGCGGGCAAGCGCCGCCGCGTCGCGCACTTCCAGCCAGCGTGCGCGGGAAAGCCGCTGCATCGCATCACGCACGCCACGGCCCAGAAATTCATTGCCGGAAAGCCGCGCCAGCTCGATGTGAAAATCCATGCCCACACGATGCCATTCCTCGCGTGAGGTTGCCGCGTCGCAGCTATCCAGCATGGCCGCAATCGGCTCCACGCCGCCGCGATCTTCGAGCGTGCAGGTGAGTTTCAAGGCGGCAATTTCCAGCGCCTCGCGATAGACGCCGATCTGGGCGATTTCACCGAGATTGATCGGCGATACCGTCCATCCTCGCCCCTCCCGGCAGACCAGCCCCTCCGCCTCCAGCCGCAGAAGCGCCGCGCGGATCGGCGTACGCGAGGCGGAAAACTGCGCCTCGATCCAGCGCTCGGTCAGCCGTTCGCCCGGTCCAAGGTCAAGCCCGAGAATCCTGTCGCGAAGCTGCGTTTCGATTTCCTGCATCTGGGACATTGAAACCTGTTCTCCCTTTGCGCGCACGCCGATTGACAAGCCAACCCAACAGGCGCATGGATGTATTCCAATTTGGTATCCCAAAATGGAATACAATACAATCCGCAGGGAACGACATGAGCGCCACCCAATCCGCCGCCGGGGATGAAACCGCCGGCATGAGCGATGCAGAAAGCCACGAACGCTACTGGAAGCAGAACCTCGCCATCTGCCTTATCGGCTCTTTCACCACGCTCATCGCCATGTCGCTGCTGCTGCCTTTCCTGCCGCTTTATGTGGAACAGCTCGGCGTCACCGATCACGCGGCCATCGTGCAATGGTCCGGCATCGCCTATGGCGCGACCTTTCTTGCCGCCGCCTTCGTCGCGCCGCTCTGGGGCAGGCTCGGCGACCGCTACGGGCGCAAGCTCATGCTGATCCGCGCAAGCTTCGGCATGGCCGTCGCCATGTCGCTGATCGGCATGGTGACGAGTGTCTGGCAATTGGTGGCGCTGCGGCTTTTCGTCGGCATCGCGGGCGGCTATTCGTCCGGCTCGATGATCCTCGTCGCCACGCAGACACCGAAGGACAAGACCGGCTGGGCGCTGGGCGCGCTTTCGGCAGGCATCATGGCGGGCAATCTGGCCGGCCCGCTTCTGGGCGGCGCGCTGCCGCCGCTGATCGGCATCCGCGCCACTTTCTGGCTTGCGGGCGGCGTGATCTTCCTCACCTTTCTGGCCACGACCTTCCTGATCCGCGAGGAGCGCAAGCCGCCGAAGCCAACCAGGGAGCAGAAGGCGGAATCCATCTGGGCTGCCATCCCCGACAGGAAGCCGGTAATCGCCATGCTGGTAACGGGCATGTTGCTGCTCTTCGCCAATATGTCCATCGAACCGATCCTCACCGTCTATGTCATGCAGTTGATGGACGACCAGAGCAGGGTGACGCTGATTTCCGGCGTGGTGATGGCGGCTGCGGCGCTCGGCAGCATCCTGTCGTCGTCCCGGCTCGGCCGGCTTGCCGACCGCATCGGCCACACCCGTGTCGTCATCGTGGCGCTGGCGGCTTCCAGCGCCCTTCTGATCCCGCAGGCCTTCGTAACCGAGGCCTGGCAGTTGATCGGCCTGCGCTTCCTGATGGGGCTGGCGCTCGGCGGGCTGCTGCCCTGCATCACGAGCGTCATCCGGCACAATGTGCCCGACCGTGTGGCGGGCGGTGTGCTCGGGCTTTCCGTCTCGGCGCAATATGTCGGACAGGTCGCCGGACCGGTCGCGGGCGGCTTCGTCGGCGGACATTTCGGAATGCGCGCCGTCTTCCTCGGCACATGCCTGATCATGGCCGTGGGCGCGGTTTATAACTGGGCCATTACCCGCAACATCCGCGGCTAGATCGAATAGCCGCCATCGATGCTGAGCGCGGTGCCCGTGACCATCGAGGCCGCATCGGAAGCGAGCCAGAGTGCCGCCTCGGCCACGTCTTCCGGGGTGGAGAAACGGTCGAGCGGAATGGTCGCCTTCAGGCCCTCGCGCGCTTCGGGCGTATCTTCGGGCAGGAACAGCGCCAGCCCCTCGCCGCCGCTTTCCGCCGGGCAGATGCAGTTCACGCGGATGTTCTTTTCTGCCAGTTCCAGCGCCATCGCCCTGGTGGCGCTGACGATCCAGCCCTTCGATGCGCTGTACCAGACGAGTCCCTTGCGCGGACGCAGCGCGGTTGCCGATGCGGTGTTGATGATGACGCCGCCGCCCTGATGCTCCATGATCGGCACGACGATCTGCGTCGAATAATAAAGCGCCTTCATGTTCACGGCCGCGATCAGATCGAAATTGTGCTCGTCCACCTCGGTCAGCGGCATGTTGCGATGCGTGAAGCCCGCATTGTTGACCATGATGTCGATGCGCCCGAACTGCTCGAAGGCGGCGCGCGCCACGCGCTCCATATCGTCCTTCCGCGAAACGTCGGCCTGCACGGCAAGACCGTTCGCGCCCATTTCGGCCAGTTCGTCCTCGACATATTTCACATTCACATCGGCGAGAACGACCCTGGCGCCCTCGGCCGCAAAAAGGCGCGCCATGCCTGAACCGAACCCCGAACCGGCGCCGGTGATGATTGCGACCTTGTCCTGCAGCCTTTTCATGTCATTCTCCTTTGGCAGAACCGGGATACCCTCCAACTTGGCCAAATCACTTGAATCCAAATTGTTTGTTCCAATATGGCCCTAAGATGAACATGTCATGTATGCGCAAGCGATTAATCCGTCAATTATGGCAGGCAACCTTCAAATTAACGCGAATGCGGCATTGCGACGGTTGAATTTAAATCGATTAGATAATAGACAGGACCTGCGCTAAAATCGCATCCTGCCCCAAGACGCCCTGATTTGCGCAAGAAGAGAAGAGAGCGATAGATGACCAGCCAGACAATTCCGGTAGAGCCTTTCGACTGCATCGTGTTCGGCGGCTCGGGCGACCTTGCGGAACGCAAGCTCATTCCGGCACTGTATCAGCGTCAGCGTGCGGGCCAGCTCACCGACCCCACGCGCATCATCGGCGCTTCGCGCAGCCAGATGACCGATGATGAATACCGCCAGTTTGCGCGCGCCGCCATCCATGAGCACGTCAAGTCCACGGAAGTGGACGAAGCGGAAGTGGAGAAGTTTCTCGCCCGCCTGCGCTACATCGCCGTCGATGCCAAATCCGAGGAAGGCTGGGATGCGCTCAAGACGCTGATCGGCAAGAAGCCGGAAAAGATCCGCGCCTTTTATCTCGCTGTCAGCCCATCGCTTTTCGGCGATATCGCCACGCGCCTGAAGGCGCACGGCCTCATCACGCGCGACACGCGCATCATCGTGGAAAAGCCCATCGGCCGCGATCTGGAATCGGCCATGGTGCTGAACGACACGCTGGGCAGCGTGTTCCGCGAAGACCAGATTTTCCGCATCGACCACTATCTCGGCAAGGAAACGGTGCAGAACCTGATGGCGCTGCGCTTTGCCAATGCGCTCTATGAGCCGTTGTGGAATTCCGCCCATATCGACCATGTGCAGATCACGGTTGCCGAATCCGTCGGCCTTGAAGGGCGCGCCGGTTACTACAACACGGCGGGCGCATTGCGCGACATGGTGCAGAACCACATTCTCCAGCTTCTCTGCCTCGTCGCCATGGAGCCGCCTTCCTCGCTGGACGCCGATGCGGTGCACGATGAAAAGGTCAAGGTGCTGCGCTCGCTGAACCCCATTACCGCAGCCAATGTGGAGGAACTGACCGTGCGCGGCCAGTATCGCGCGGGCGCTTCGGCAGGCGGTCCGGTCAAGGGCTATCTGGAAGATCTCGAAAGCGATACCAGCAATACCGAAACCTTCGTGGCGCTGAAGGCGGAGATCGCCAACTGGCGCTGGGCGGGCGTGCCTTTCTATCTGCGCACCGGCAAGCGCCTCGCCACCCGCGTTTCGGAAATCGTCGTCACCTTCAAACCGATCCCGCATTCGATTTTCGGAGAAGGAGCGGGCAAGGTCCATGCCAATCAGCTCGTCATCCGCCTCCAGCCCGACGAAGGCGTCAAGCAGTGGCTGATGATCAAGGACCCGGGTCCGGGCGGTATGCGCCTGCGCCACGTTCCGCTGGACATGAGCTTTGCCGAATCCTTCGACGAGCGGAACCCGGACGCTTATGAACGCCTCATCATGGATGTCGTTCGCGGCAACCAGACGCTGTTCATGCGCCGCGACGAAGTGGAAGCCGCATGGCAATGGGTCGATCCGATCCTGCAGGGATGGGACGAGAACGGCCAGCCCGTGCAGGGCTACACCGCCGGAACCTGGGGACCATCATCGTCCATCGCGCTCATCGAACGCGACGGCCGCACCTGGCACGAAACGCTATGAGCATGTCTCCCGAAAGTGGAAACCGGTTTTGGGATAAAGACATGCTTGAAAACGAATATTTGAAGCATGTCGTTGGAAAGGAATGGCATGAGCATCGAACGGCATGATTTCACCAGCGGATCGGAACTGGCGCAGGCGCTTTCCGAATCCATTGCGAACAAGCTCAATGCCGCCATTGCCGAGCGGGGACAGGCGACGCTCGCCGTCTCCGGTGGCACCACGCCGCTCAGGCTGTTCGAGGTGCTGTCGCGCAAGATGATCGACTGGAATGCCGTGACGATCACGCTGGTGGACGAGCGTTTCGTGCCCGTCGAGAACGAGCGCTCCAACGAAAAGCTGGTGCGCGAGCATCTTTTGCGCGATCATGCGGGCGTGGCCAGGTTCGTCGGCCTTTACAATCCGGCGGCGACGGTCGAAACGGCGGCGCTTGCCGCCGCCAGCCGCATCGATGCGTTACGCCGTCCTTTTGACGTGGTGGTGCTTGGCATGGGCAATGACGGTCATACCGCCTCCTTCTTCCCCGATGCCGACCGGCTCGATCAGGCGATCGACCCGGCAACACGCGCGCTCGTCCTGCCGATCCATGCCGAAGGCGCCGGTGAAAAGCGCCTGACGCTGACCCTGCCGCTCATCGCCGGGGCGGAAATGGTGGTGCTGCATATCGAGGGCGCGGCCAAGCAGGCAACGCTCGAAAAGGCACTTTCCGGCGACGACGAAAATGAAATGCCCGTGCGCGCCGTGTTCCACCATGCCCGCGCCCCTATCCAGCTCTACTGGACGAGTTAAAACCCATTCAGGCCGGATTGGCCGACACAGGTGATACCCATGCCCATGCAGTCCGCTCATAAACGCATACAGGAAATCACCGAGCGCATCCGCGAACGCTCCAAACCGACCCGCGAGGCCTATCTCGGGCGGGTTCGCGAGGCCGCTTCAAAGAAGCCGAAACGCGCCGTTCTGGGCTGCGCCAATCTCGCCCATGGCTTTGCCGCCTGCGGTCCGCACGACAAGGCGGCGCTGACGGGCGACGAAGTGCCGAACCTCGGCATCATCACCGCCTATAACGACATGCTGTCGGCCCACCAGCCCTTCGAAACCTTCCCGGCGCTCATCAGGCAGGCCGCGCGCGAGGCGGGCGGCGTGGCGCAGGTGGCAGGCGGCGTGCCCGCCATGTGCGACGGCGTCACACAAGGCTTTGCCGGCATGGAGCTTTCGCTGTTCTCGCGCGAAGTGATCGCCATGGCGACCGCTGTCGGCCTGTCGCACGATATGTTCGATGCCGCCCTCTATCTCGGCGTCTGCGACAAGATCGTGCCCGGCCTCATCACCGGCGCGCTGACCTTCGGCCATCTGCCCGCAGTCTTCGTGCCCGCCGGTCCGATGACCAGCGGTCTTCCCAATGACGAAAAGGCCAAAACGCGCCAGCTTTATGCCGAAGGCAAGGTCGGCCGCGCCGAATTGCTGGAATCGGAGTCGAAATCCTATCACGGCCCCGGCACCTGCACCTTCTACGGCACGGCCAATTCCAACCAGATGCTGATGGAAATCATGGGCCTGCATCTGCCGGGCGCATCCTTCATCAATCCGGGCACGCCGCTGCGCGACGCCCTGACCCGCGAAGCCGCCAGGCGCGCGCTGGCCATCACCGCACTCGGCAACGAATATACGCCGGTCGGCGAGATGCTGGACGAGCGGTCCTTCGTCAACGGCGTCGTGGGGCTCAACGCCACCGGCGGCTCGACCAATCACACCATTCACCTGATCGCCATGGCAGCCAGCGCCGGTATCAAGCTGACATGGCACGATATTTCGGAAATTTCGGATGTGGTGCCGCTTCTGGCCCGCGTCTATCCGAACGGTCTGGCCGATGTGAACCATTTCCACGCTGCGGGCGGCATGGGCTTTCTGATCCGCGAACTGCTTGACGGCGGCATCCTGCATGAAGATGTCCGTACCGTCTGGGGCGAAGGTCTGCGGCCTTACGCCATCGAGCCGAAGCTCGGTCCCGACGGCACGGTCGTGCGCGAACCGGTGCCGGAAAAGAGCGGCGACGAGAAGGTTCTCGCCAAGATTCATTCACCGTTCCAGCCAACCGGCGGCCTCAAGGTCCTGACCGGCAATATCGGCAATGCCATCATCAAGGTTTCCGCCGTGAAGCCGGAGCGCCATGTCATCGAAGCGCCTGCGAAGGTCTTCAACGATCAGGCGGAAATGCAGGCCGCGTTCAAGGCGGGCGACCTTTCCGGCGATTTCGTCGCCGTGGTGCGCTATCAGGGTCCGAAAGCCAACGGGATGCCGGAACTGCACAAGCTGATGACCGTTCTCGGCATATTGCAGGATCGCGGCCAGCGTGTCGCGCTCGTCACCGACGGGCGTCTGTCGGGGGCATCGGGCAAGGTGCCCTCCGCCATTCACGTCACGCCGGAAGCGCTCGACGGCGGCGTCATCGGAAAAATCCGCAACGGCGATGTTATCCGCCTCGACGCCGTCAATGGTACGCTGGAAATTTTGGTCAGCCAGGCGGCGCTCGACGCCCGGCTGGAAGACCGTCCCGACCTTTCCGGCAACGAGCACGGTGTCGGACGCGAATTGTTCCGCGCCTTCCGCCAGATCGCCGGACGGGCCGACGAGGGCGCTTCGGTGTTCTGAAACGACCCGAAATGAATTAAGGCAAAACAGCGATTTGCGCTGTTTTGCCTCTCAAATCATGCCAATCGACACGAAACAGCGCAAAAAGCGCTGTTCAATTGTGTCAAAAAACGGGCTTTTTTGCGCCAACACTGCGGCAAGCCGCGGTAAGCGTGTTGGCCATCAGCATGGCAATGGTCATCGGACCGACGCCGCCGGGAACCGGCGTGATCGCTCCCGCAACCTTTTCGGCTTCCGTAAAATCGACATCGCCGACCAGTCTGGTCTTGCCCTCGCCCTTTTCGGGGGCCGGAATACGGTTGATGCCGACATCGATCACGGTCGCGCCGGGCTTGACCCAGTCGCCCTTGACCATCTGCGGACGTCCGACAGCCGCCACCAGAATATCCGCCGTGCGGGCAATCGCGGGCAGGTCCTTCGTGCGGCTATGCGCCACCGTCACAGTCGCGTTGGCGGCGAGCAGAAGGTTGAACATCGGCTTGCCGACGATGTTGGAACGCCCGATCACCACTGCGTTGAGACCCGACAGATCGCGTCCGTGCACGCGGTCGATCATGATCATCGCACCGGCTGGCGTGCAGGGAACGAAGGCCGTTTCGATCTCGCCGGTGCCGAGCTTTCCGACATTGATGAAATGAAAACCGTCCACGTCCTTGTCCGGCGAAATGGTCTGGATCACGCGGCCTGAATCGATATGTCCGGGCAGCGGCAACTGCACCAGGATGCCGTGGATGGCGGGATCGCTGTTGAGGCTCTCGATGAGGTCGAGAAGTTCCTGCTCCGATGCGGTTTCCGGCAGATCGTGCTGCACGGAATGGAAGCCGCATTCCTTGGCCTTGCGGCTTTTGGAAGCCACGTAAACCTGGCTCGCCGGATCTTCGCCGACGATCACCACGGCAATGCCCGGAACCACGCCGGTCGCGGCCACCAGCTTTTCGGTTTCGGTCTTCACCGTGGAAACCACATCCTCGGCGAGCTTCTTGCCATCAATCAATTGAGCCATAGCGAGCGCTCCGTTCTTTCGCGATATCGGGCCTGAGTGTCAGGAATTGCGTGTCTGGAATTGCGTGTCTGGGAGATACACGACATCCTTTCCATACACATGCCCATAAGCGTCATGAAGTCCGATGACAATTGGCGAATGCGCGACAATGCAGGATTTTATGAAATTCCAGAACTGAAAGGCCGCCCATCCGCCTCAAGCCCAAGCTCAAACTCGGGCACGATGCGAACGCGCATCCTCAAGCGCGCGCCCGAGCGCCTCGTTTTCCGCCACCGGATTCATGCGGCCATGTTCCGCTTCCCAGCGGGCATTGGCCTCGCGAATAACCGTGGCAAGCCGCGTTTCGCCATAGGGTTCAAGAACCTCTTCCGGCTCCATCTCGGTCCTGTCGAACGCGTCCCTGCTCCTGCCGGCCAGCGCCATGGACAGAAGGCCGAGCAGAAAACCGGCCAGCAGGGAGAGGCTTATCGTTGCGGGCGCGGGAAGCCCGCTCGGGTTCGGCTCCGCGACCGCTGGCGTCACGATCCGCACCGTTGCACCGGAGCCGGATGCGCCGGACGAGCCAGTTTCGCCGCGCGCCGCGCGCATCTGCAAATCTTCCAGCAGCGCCTGCTTCGCCGCCGCGTCGCGTTCCAGCGTCAGGAGGCGGTTTCTGTCGTCCCCCGTGGCGGGCGCCGTGCCGGATCCGGCCATGGCGGCAGCGGCCTTCTGCTCGCGCTCGACCGCATTTTTGAGGTCGGCCTGCAAGGCGCTGCGCTGGCCGGAGATTTCGGCGTCGATCTCCGCAGCGATCTTCTTTGCCTCAGCACCCTGCCCCGCAGCGCCATAACGTTCCACCAGCGCGCCAAGCGGTCCCGACCGCATGTTTTCCGGCACGCCATCGCGTACAAGACTGTCGGCGGTCGCCCCGTTCAGGGCATTGGCCTCCGCAGCGATGCGCCCGGTTTCGGCCTTCGCATAGGCGAACTCCCGTTCGAGCGCGGCCCTGTCTTCATCATCGCCGAAATCGCGGCTGGCGCGAAAGGCCGTCGCGGCCTGCCGGGCAGCTTGCGCATCTGCTTCAAGCGCCTGCAAGCGAGACGGAAGATCGCCCTGCGCGGCATCCGAAGCGGCGCCATGCAGATGGGCGCGGAAGGACTGCGCAACAGCGGTGGCCAGCAAGGCCGCCGTTGCGGGCCTGTCCGCCGTCGCCTCGACATTCACCGTTCCACTGTCGAGCGCCTGACTGAAATCGAGACGCTGGCGCAGCAATTGCGCAGGCGACATATCCGGCCGCGCAAGACCGAAGCGCGTCCTCAAGCTTTCCGGCAGCATCCAGATCAGTCGAACGCGCAACTCTTCCAACAGGGGCGGAGCGCCAAGATCGGCCACGGTTTGAACCCGCGCCATGCGCGCGGCGCGCGTGAGCACGGCATCGGAAGCGACCTCGCTGCGCCTTTCAGGCGGGAAGACCTGCATGGAAGCCGTGGCGCTATATTGAGGCGGGGCCAGAAAAGCGTAAGTGACGCCGAAAATGCCGCCAAGCAGCGTGAAACCGACGAGAAGCCCCCAGCGCCGCCTGCGGCGTGTTTGTTGCGGCGGTGACGGCGATGGTGAAGGCGGGGAAGGCTCAGTCTTTGCGGGTTCCGCCTCTTCCGGCAGAATGCGGAGATTGTCTTGCAGGGCGTCCCGGACGGCATCCATCCGGTTTTGCATGTCGGCTTTCGGATCGGTCGCGCCGCTTGTCTCCGCCTCGAGCAATTCCTGCTTGCGTCGCAGCAGTTCAGCGCGGCGTTTGTGATGCTCGCGTTCCTCGTCATCTTCGGCAGGCGAAGGGAAACGGGCAGGCTCGAGAAATTCCGGCGCATAGGCCAGAAGCGGGCGCGCATTCGCATGTCTGCCCTCTCCGTCCCGTTCAACCATTGCTCCGTCCCGCTTTTCGCCCTTGGTCACTGATCTGGATTTATCATGGCAGATAAATCGTTAAAATTGCAATTCCCCATGATGATTCATGGAGATAAATCAATGGGAGATATTCAGGAGGCCGCCTGTGAGCACCGAAACGGAACAGTCGATCGATCCGGACAGGCTCAGCGCCATTGTCCGCTTCATCCAGAATGCGGAACGGCTGAAAAGCACGCTTCGCTCCGGCTACACGTCGCAGGGCAGGCCGGAAAGCACAGCGGAACATAGTTGGCGACTCTGTCTTCTAGTCACACTTTTCGACCGCGAACTTGGCGATTGCGACCGGCTGCGGCTGATCAAGATGTGCATCGTCCACGATCTCGGCGAGGCGATTTCGGGCGATGTTCCGGCCATCCACCAGACGGCTGGCGACGGCCGCGCCATGCGCGAAAAAGCCGACCTCCTGAAACTGTGCGAGCCGCTGCCGGACGATCTGCGCGCCGAGATCATGGACCTCTGGACCGATTATAACGAGGGCGCTTCGACCGAAGCGATCTTCGCCAAGGGGTTCGACAAGCTCGAAACGATGATGCAGCACAATATCGGAAGCAATCCGCCCGACTTCGATTATGCCTTCAATCTGGGTTATGGCGTGAAACAGACCGCGCGCCATCCGCTGCTGCGGCAGTTCCGCGATCTGGTGGACGCGGAAACGCGTCGCAGGACGGAGGAAAGATAGGCTCAGCCCAGCGTCGCGAAGTGCCGCAAGGTAAAGGTGATCTCGTAGAAGAGGGCCAGCGTGGCAAAAACCGCATGGTAGCGCCGGTTGTCCCAGAAAGCCGCGACGAGGCTGAACAGGACGAAGCCGACAATCTGGACCGGATATTCAATGCCGTAGAACCGATAGTGATCGGCTCCTTTCAGCAGCGTATCGACGACATCCACCACATGGACCAGCGCCAGAATGCCGAAAAACCACCTGCGCCGCGAAATGAAATAATCGCGATAGCCGGTATATTCTTCCATGCTGTCGGGAAAGAGCAGCGTGGAAAGCAGGAAATAGAGCCCGGCATAAAAGATCACGAACAGATATTTTTCGAATGTCCATTGCGGGATGGTCCGCAGGCCGAATTCGAACCACCAGAAATGAATGACCGAAAGCAGGACGAAACCCACCCACGCCAGATGGACGGGATAGATCTTCTGCTTGCCCGGATGCTGGATGAAGCGCGCAAGCCCCGTCAGAAGCCGGGAAATGCAAAGGCCGAGGATCATGCCGATAATGATGCGGACATGGCCGAAAGCTTCGGCAGGCGGCACGCCCGTTGTCAAAGCCGGATCCATTCTTCCCCTCCGAAGCTTCACTCAAATTCGACCTATATTGGTCGATATCATTTGAGCGATCAATGACTTGCTCCCAAAATTCGACGATCCGAACCTATCGGTTTTTGGTTAAGCTTGCAGAGGGCGGCGAGGCAGGTCTATACCACCACGGACCCGATCCCAACGAAATCCAAAGGCGGAACAATCAATATGCATGACACGGTAATTCTGGTCGGTTGCGGCAATATGGGCTTTGCAATGCTCAAGGGCTGGCTCGACAGCGGCATCCTCAAGGCCGAAGACGTTCACGTCGTTGAACCCGCCGACACGCTTCGCGAACGGGCGGCAGGCGTCGGCGCGCACGTCCATGCCGATGCGGAAGCCCTGCCTGCCGATCTGAAACCACGCATGGTTCTGGTCGCCGTCAAGCCGCAGGTCATGTCGAAGGCCCTGCCGGCCTACAAGCGCTTCGTGCCCGCCGCCACTTTCGTCAGCGTTGCCGCCGGCATCCGGGTCGCCCTTTTCGAAAACCTGCTTGGTGAAGATGCCGCCGTGCTGCGCTGTATGCCGAATACACCGGCCGCGATCGGCAAGGGTATGCTGGTCACATACAGGAATGCCAATGTCACCGACGAGGATGAGGCCTTCATCGCCCGGCTTCTGGAAACCTCCGGCAAGGTTGCCAGCGTCAACGACGAGGCGCTGATGGATGTCGTGACCGCCGTTTCCGGGTCCGGCCCCGCCTATGTTTTCCATTTCATCGAAGCCCTGACCGATGCGGGCGAAAGCGCTGGCCTGCCGCGCGAGACCGCAGCGCTTCTGGCCATGCAGACGGTGATGGGCGCGGGCGCGCTTGCCGATGCCAGCACCGACAGCCCGTCCAAGCTGCGCGAACAGGTGACAAGCCCGAACGGCACGACGGCGGCAGCGCTTGAAGTGCTTATGGGCGGCGACCGCCTCAAGAAGCTGCTGGCCGAAGCCGTTGCAGCCGCGCACAAGCGTTCAGTAGAGCTTGGCAACGCTTAAAGCATGTCTCCCGAAAGGGAACCGGTTTCGGGATAAAGACATGCGTAAAAACAAAAGCTTAAAGCGTGTTGCCTGAATAAGATTGAACGCAACACGCTTTAGGCTTTCAATCTCGGCACGGCCTTGATCAGCGCCTTGCTGATCGGCGCTTGCGGTGCCGCGATCAATTCCCGCGCCGGGCGGCATTCGACAATCCGCCCGCGCTCCATTACCGCGATACGGTCGGCCATCTGCGCCGCCACGGCAAGGTCGTGCGTGATGAAAAGATAGGCCGTGTTTTCAGCTTTCTGTATATCCCGCAAAAGATCGAGAATTGCGCGGCGCACGGTGACATCGAGCGCCGAAACGGCCTCGTCCAGCACGACGAGCGACGGCGACGTCGCAAGCGCGCGGGCAATCGCCACGCGCTGGCGCTGCCCGCCGGAAATCTCGTGAACGCCGCGTTCTGCCAAGGCCGGATCGAGCCCGACCTTTTGCAGAAGTTCGCTTATGTCGCGCCTTATCCTGTGAATGCGCAGCGGTTCGTGCAGGAGATCGCGCAGGTTTGCCCGCGGGTTGAAGGCGGAAAGCGGGTCCTGAAACACCATCTGCATGTGCGCCCGGCGCTTGCGCAGCGCGCGGCCGGAAAGCGCCAGCCAGTCACCTCCGTCGAAGCGGATTGTGCCGCTTTCCAGCGGATGAAGCCGCAGGAGCGCGCGGGCCAGCGTGGACTTGCCGCTGCCCGAAGGCCCGACCAATGCCAGCGTCTCGCCGCGCTGGATGGCGAGGCTGACACCTTCCAGCGCCGGGTTGCGGCCATAACGGACCACAAGGTCCTGCGCCTGCAAAAGCGGTTCAGCCATGGGACGCCTCCAGCACCGGCACGGCGGCGATCAGCGCTTTCGTGTAGTCCGTTCGAGGGGCAGAAAGGATGGCGCGGGCCTGATCGGTTTCCAGAAGCGCGCCGTGCCGGAACACCGCGATGCGGTCGGCGAGGCCGGATGCCAGCGCGATGTCGTGGGTGATGAAGATGAGCGTCATGCCATCCTCACGCACCAGCCGTTGCAGGAGCGCCACGATCTCCTTCTGCACGATGGTATCGAGTGCACTCGTCGGCTCGTCGGCGATCAGCAGGCGCGGACCGGCGGCGATTGCCAGCGCAATGGCGATACGCTGCTTCTGCCCGCCGGAAAACTGGTGCGGATAGCGGTGAAAGCCCGTTGCCGGGTCCGGTATGTGCACACGCTCCAGAAGGACGAGCGCCCTGGCCTTCGCGCGCGGCCTGTCATAATTCCCGTGGGCGCGGATCGTTTCGGCCAACTGATCGCCGACCGTCATCAGCGGATCGAAACTCGACGCCGGGTCCTGAAACACGAAACCGATATCGCGGCCCGGCTTCGGCACACCCTGCGGCCAGTGAATAGCGCCTGAAACCCTCGCATTGGTAGGCAGAAGCGAGGCGAGAGCCAGCGCCAGCGTGCTTTTGCCCGAACCGCTTTCGCCAATCACGGCAAGGGTCTCGCCCGCAGCAATGTCCAGATCGATATTTTGCAGCGCCGGCGCGCCGCCATAGTTCACGGAGAGTTTTTCAAGGCGGGCAAGATTGCTCATGACCGCACCTCGCGCCGGGACATGGCATTGGTCAGCCCCTCGCCCGTCAGATAGACACCGACCACGGCGAGCGCCAGCGTCAGGCCCGGCAGGACCGAGAGCCAGGGCGCGGAGCGCAGCACCGCGCGCCCTTCGGCGATCATGCCGCCCCATGTCACCCGGTTGGGATCGCCGAGGCCGAGGAACGACAGCGCCGCTTCGATCAGGATCGCGGAAGCGACGATGACCGGCGCCAGCGCCAGCACCGGCGGCAGGGCATTGGGCAGGATCTGGCGGAAGGCGATTTCCATCGGATGCATTCCGATGACGCGGGCCGAGGCCACATAATCGCTTTCGCGGATGGAAAGCACCTGCCCCCGGGCAAGCCGCGCCGCCTGCGTCCAGCTTGAAAATGCAATCGCCGCGACCAGAACCGGCAGCGACGGCCCGGCAATGCTGACCAGCGCCAGCGCCAGCAGGAAACCCGGAACGGTCTGGAAGGCTTCGGTGATGCGCATCAGAACTTCATCAACGAGCCCGCCCGCAAAACCGGCCAGCGTACCGACGATGCTGCCAAGCACAATCGAGGCGAAAGCCGCCGCCAGACCCACCGCAAGCGAGGTGCGCGCACCATGAAAGAGCCCCGCCAGAACATCACGTCCGAGCCTGTCAGTACCGAAGATAAAATCCGTATTTTCAAAGGGCTTCAGCAACGGCGCCGAGACGATGCTCAAAGGGTCGCCGGGAAAGAAAAGCGGTGCGAAAAGCGCGGCCAGAACCAGAACCGCCAAAAGGGCCGTGCCTGCTACGGCTTCGCCTGTTCTGAAATAACGTTTCAGTCCGTTCATGTCCTGCCCCCGGTCGCAATACGCGGGTCGAGCCAGAGATAGACGAGATCGATCAGGAAATTGACCGCGATCACCATCACCGCACTTGCAATGATGACGCCGAGCAGAAGCGGCGTGTCGCGACTTGCCACGGCCTCCTGCGCCAGTCGCCCGAGGCCCGGCACGGCGAAGACGCTTTCGATCACCACGCTGCCGCCCAGCATGGAAGCCGCCTGCAGGCCCAGCACGGTCACAAGCGGCAGGAATGCGTTGCGCGCCACATGACGCAGGACGATGCGCCGACGCGCAATGCCCCGCGCCTGTAGGGCGCGCACGAAATCCATGCGCCATATATCGGCCATGGCGGCGCGCATCACCCGCAGGTAAAGCGCCAGATAGATCACCGCCAGCGACACGACGGGCAGGATCAGGTGCCGCGCAATATCGCCCGCCCGCGCCAGCCCCTGCTTGCCCGAGGCAATGGTTTCGATCCCGCTCGAAGGGAGAAAGCGCAGTTTGATCGAAAACAGGATGACCAGCACCAGCGCCAGCCAGAAACCGGGAATGGCGTAGAGGACAAGCGACGTGACGGAAAGAAAACGGTCGCGAAAACTGCCGGGCCTTGCGCTCGCAACGATACCGAGCAGCGAGCCTGCCGCAAAGGAAAGCGCCGTCGCCACCCCCATCAGCAGCAGCGTGTTGGGCAGGCGTTCCGTTATAACACCCAGTATGGGACGGTTGAAGCTGACGGACCAGCCGAGATTGCCCTGCGCCAGCGCGGCCATATAGGCGCCAAGCCTGTGCCAGACCGACTGGTCCAGCCCCCAGCGGGCACGCATTTCGGCAATCTGCCCCGCATCGCCGCCAAAGGTGACGGCATAGGCATCGACCGCGTCGCCCGGCGCGCTTTCCAGCATGAAGAAACATCCGACAACGACGATCAGCAGCACCGCGATGCTGCCGATCAAACGCTTTCGGAAAAGAATGAGAATCTGTGACACGACATAAGAATACAATTATTCAAGTGAGTTAGTCACTATTCCAGCCACGTATCCGCCCAATTGGAAACCGCCCAGCGCGGATTGTTCGAGACATTCTTCACGCGCGTGCTGGCGACCGTGATAAATCCCCATTCCGCAACATTGATCAGCGGCAGATCCGCCTCCACCATCCGCTGGAATTCGTGATAGAGCGCGGTCCGCTGCTTCTCGTCGATGGTACTTGCCGCCCTGGCGATCAACGCATCCAGTTCGGCATTGGCATAGCCGCCCTGATTGGAGAATGGCACGCCTGCCGGAATACCGCTTTCGACAAGGATTGTCGTCGAAATGGCCGGATCGCCGCGATAGACGGTCGGCGCGATTGCCAGATCGAAATCATGGTCCGTATAGACCGCCTTCTGGTGCGCGGCGGAATCGTTGTTGACGATGCGCGCATCGATCCCGATGGCGGCGAGCGCCTGCCGCAGATAGTCGCCAAACTGTTTCGTTTCGTTGAAATAGGGCGCGGGCAGAAGCCTGAGCGCAAAGCGCGTTCCATCCTTGCCGCGCTCATAGCCCGCCTCGTCCAGAAGCGCATTGGCTTTTGCCACATCGAACGGATAGAGGGGCACATCGCCGCTATGGAACTGACTGTCATAGCGCGGCACCGGGCCGGTCGAAGTCTTTGCATAACCGAGGAAAATCGTCTTCACCACGAAATCGCGATCGATGGCGTGGGCGATTGCCTGCCGGACCTTCAGGTCGGCCAGTTCCTTGCGGCGATGGTTGATCTCCACCACAAGCTGATAGGTCAGCGCCTCATATCCTTTGGAAATGACCTCAAGCCCCGGCACTTTCGAAACACGGTCGAGATCGGCAAGCGGCACGGCGGAAAAAGCTGCAAGATCGATTTCCTCGGCTTCCAGCGCTCCCGCCGCCGCAGCGCGATCCGGCAGGACGCGATAGACGATCTCGTCGAGATAAGGCTCACCTTCGCCCCAGTAATCGGTATTTTTCTCAAGGCGATAATATTCGCCCGTCTTGTGCCCGGCATATTTGAACGGGCCGGTGCCGACGAGCTTTTCATTGGCCGGATTGGCCATGATATCCGTCCCGGCAAATATATGTTTCGGCAACACCGCCGTCAGCGCGGGCAAGGCATTGCGGATGAGCTGGAACGGCGTCGACGCGGAAAAATGGAAGATTGCCGTATGCTCGTCCGGTGTTTCGACCTTTTCCAGCGCCTTGAACACGACCCGGCCAAGGTTTTGCAGCGGCTTCCAGACTTCCATGGCCGAAAAGGCTACATCGGCGGAAGTGAACGGCGTTCCGTCGTGCCATTTGACACCCTCGCGCAGACGGAACGTCGCCGTCAGCCCATCGCCGGAGCCTTCCCACCCCGTGGCGAGGCGGGGAACAAGACCGTTCTCGCCCTCGAAGGACGCCTCGGCCAGCGGCTCGATCACCTTGCTTGCCACGAAGAATACGCCGTTCGATGCGACGATAGCCGGATTGAGATTGCGCGGTTCCGAATCCGCCGCCACGACCAGCCGTCCGCCCTTTCGCGCCTCGTCAGCCGCTTCCGAACGCTGCGGCCAGACAGCAAAGGCAGCCAGCGAGGCAGTCCCCGCCAGAAAAAACCTGCGCGAAAGAACCAGTCGAGCCATATCCCTTCCCCGTGATCACGTTGCTGTTCGATGACTTCTATACCCGCCCCGCGCAAATGACAGGATCAAACCTGTCACCCGGACAATAAATATCGAAAATCCCTCTCTTTTTACGCGGTTGGCCATAAAGTCAAAACAACAGCTCAATCGTTCGCCAGCTTATTATCGAAGTAATTCGAGACAACGATTTGAATTGTTTTTTTCGAGAAAAACACATTTTGGAAAAATAACCCCTTGCCAAACAGCCCCTCCTTCGTAGATCATGGTTAATTATGTGCTGCCATATTTTGTAAATCTCTGTTTCAACGCGGCACGTCTGGAACATTTCCAGTAAAAGTAAAAACCGGCTTACCCCGGAAATGTGTAAAAACAAATAGATAGAGCGGCTCCATTTGAACGGAACTGCTCCAGCTTCAGAAGAGCAAAAATCCCCCCTGCTCTTTTTCAAATGCATTTGTGAATCCTGTTCGTCATTTCGATCGCAAATGCCCCGATAGCTGAATCCAGACAGAAGAGAGGAGACAGAAATGTCCAGTTTGCTGCCCCCGCTTCACGACGGTCATGCACCGATCTATCTCCATCACGCATTTCAGGATGCGGTCGATGCTTATGAAGGCTGGAGCCCGGAAACGGCTGAGCCGGTCGTGCGGATCAACGGCAAGGCCACTCGTATCAGCGTGGTCTTCCGCCGTCTGTGGAACTGCACCGACATGGTGCCGCGCCACACGCTCGAAGCATTGAAAGACATTGTTCCATGCGCTCTGACCTATCAGGGACAGTGGAAGGAAAACCCTACTTTCGCAGAAGCGGCCCGCCTGATGCGGGCTGCATGGGAAAAGCGCAAGGCGCAACTGCTCCCGGTCGCGCCCTGATCCTGTTTCAAAACGAAAACGGGCGGATGACCGCCCGTTTTTTTGTGCCTGCCAGACTATCTGAAGCGCGTTTCATACTTTTCGGGACGCATTCTGATATTCGGCGCGCGTCTTATTCCGAAAACCGGTTCCCACTTTTCGGGACGCGCTTTGATATTTGGCGCGCGTCTTATCCGAAAACCGGTTCCCACTTTTCGGGACGCGCTTTGATATTTGGCGCGCGTCTTATCCGAAAACCGGTTCCCACTTTTCGGGACGCGCTCTTAAACCGCGGGATCGAGCTTGCGGAAACGCACACGGGCGCTGCGCTCGATTGCCGCCACGGTCAGTTCGTCCAGCGTCCAGCGGTCGCGCAGCATCTGGAGAAATTCAAGCTCTTCCTGCTCGACATGCAGATCGGCTGCGGCCACCTCTACAGCCAGCGCATAGGCCGTATCGTAGAGCCGCTCTGGCAGTGAATCGTGGGCAATGTCGAGGATCTTTTCCAGACCGTCCTCATCGGCCAGCAGCGCGTAGCAATCGCTGGCGAGCTTGGGCAGGCGCTCCTTGTCGAAACCCTGAAAGACCGGCAGGCGCGAAACGACATTTCCGATGGACGACAGTTCCGCGTCGGTCATGGTCGTGTCTGCCGCCGACGTGGTGATCATGATGTAGACAAGCGCATCCTGCGGTGTGATCTTTTTCATCGGGCTACTCCTGTACAACATGATCGGAATCATCTTTTCCATTGGAATTGGCGGAAAATTAGGAAGCCTCACTCAGTTACGCAAGGAAATTCGGCGCTGACCGTTGACGGCACGGGGTTGCCGCGCCATAGAGCAGAAGCGCGCTTCCGCGCGGCGTTTTCAGAGAATAAAGCCCTTCACAGGATATCAGGAAAAAATCATGACTTCGCACCGCCTTCCCGAAATCACGCTGACCCCGGAACTGACCGAGGCGGCTGCGGTGGCGAAAGCATGGCCCTTTGAAGAAGCGAAAAAAATCCTCAAGCGCTATGAGAAGACCGGCCTGCCGGACACGGTGATCTTCGAGACCGGATATGGCCCGTCGGGCCTGCCGCATATCGGCACGTTCGGCGAAGTGGCGCGCACCTCCATGGTGCGCCATGCCTTCCGCATCCTGACCGGCGACAAGGTCAAGACGCGCCTGATCTGCTTTTCCGACGATCTCGACGGCATGCGCAAGATCCCGGACAATGTGCCGGACAAGGCAGCGCTCGAACCCTTCCTGCAAATGCCACTTTCCTCGGTGCCGAACCCGTTCGGCGGCGATTACAAGAGCTTTGCCGACCACAACAACGCCATGCTGTGCCGCTTCCTCGACACGTTCGGCTTCGACTACGAATTTGCGAGCGCGACCGAATATTACAAGTCCGGCAAGTTCGACGCCGTGCTACTGAGGGCCGTCGAACGCTATGACGACATCATGAAGGTGATGCTGCCGACGCTTGGCGAGGAGCGTCAGGCGACCTACAGTCCCTTCCTGCCGATCTCGCCGAAGTCGGGCCGCGTGCTCTACGTGCCGATGAAGAAGGTCGATGCCAAGGCAGGCACGATCACCTTCGATGACGAAGACGGCGTGGAAACCACCCTGTCGGTCACCGGCGGCAAGGTGAAGCTTCAGTGGAAGCCCGATTTCGGTATGCGCTGGGCAGCGCTTGGCGTCGATTTCGAAATGTTCGGCAAGGATCACCAGACCAATGCCGGCATCTATGACCGCATCTGCGAAATCCTCGGCGGTCGCGCGCCGGAACATTTCGTCTATGAACTGTTCCTCGACCAGATCGGCCAGAAGATTTCCAAGTCGAAAGGCAACGGCATTGCCATCGATGAATGGCTGGCCTATGCCCCGACGGAAAGCCTTGCGCTTTACAATTTCCAGAAGCCGAAGACCGCGAAGAAGCTTTATTTCGACGTAATCCCGAAGGCGGTGGACGAATATTTCACCTATCTTTCCGCTTATGAACGCCAGGAGTGGAAGGATCGACTGAACAATCCGGTCTGGCACATCCATTACGGCAACCCGCCAAAGGTCGATCTGCCGGTCACCTTCGCTCTGATGCTCAATCTGGTCAGTGCCTCGAACGCCGAAAATCCGGGTGTTCTCTGGGGCTTCATCTCGCGCCATGTGCCGGGCGTCACGCCTGAAAACAACCCGGAGCTGGACGCGCTCGTCGGCTATGCGATCCGTTACTTCAACGATTTCGTCAAGCCGACCAAGAAGTTCCGCGCCCCCGACGATGTCGAGCGCGCGGCGCTCGAAGCGCTCGACGCCAAGCTGGCAACGCTGCCCGAGGGCACCGACGGCAGCCACATCCAGAACGCCATTCTGGACGTTGCCCGCGCAATCGAGCGCTATCAGGATCACAACAAGAAAAGCCCGGAAGGCGGACCCGGCGTGTCGGTTTCCTTCTTCCAGATGCTCTATGAAGTGCTGATCGGTCAGGAACGCGGACCGCGCTTCGGCTCCTTCGTTGCGCTTTACGGCATCGACGAAACCCGCGCCCTGATCAAAAAGGCGCTGGCCGGCGAACTGGCCTGATCACCGACTGAAGTTGGAAAGCCCCGCAAACGTGGGGCTTTTCATTGCAAGGGAGGCGCTGGCGGAAAATCGCCCTGCGGCTCCGCGGGTGGCGATGGCGGCGCGGAAGGTTGCGGTTCCAGCTCCGGCGCAAGCGGCGACAGGGATTGCGTGTCCGGCGGAGGTCCGGGCAGCGTGGTGTCGGGCTTGTCGCCGAAGATACCGCGTCGCGTTTCTTCCGCCTTGCGCCCGGCTTCCTCATATTTGCCGCCAGCAGCAGCCCTGGCCCAGCCGTTCGCGGCAAGCCATTCAGCCGCATCCTCATTGCCGAGTGTGCATTCGGTCGCGACCGCACCGCCGCTGTCGTTCTGCGGCAGGCGGCACATGATCGCGCGTGAGCGCAGCCATTGCCGGAAGGCAGTGCGCGCCTGCATACCGCATGGCCAGTTTTCGCCGGATGCCGTCCGGCATGTCTGCTCGACGGGAACGACCTCTATCCCCTGCAACTCGATGATGCGGCCCTGACTTTCCAGCCGTCCGGCGGCGACGGCGACCGGACGCTGCAAAAGCTGCATCGGCTCGCCTTCATCGACCGCGGCGGCAGGCGCCGGTGGTTCGGGCGGCTTGGGGGTCGAGGCAAGGCCGAGATCGCTCAGCGGCGGACGCGGCGCTTCGCGCTCCAGCCCGCCATCGTTCACCTGATCGTTGACCTTGCCGTCTTCCTTCCACGCCGGGGGCTGTCCTTCGGCTGGGGCGGCATGGCCCTGCTGCGGCGCATTGCCTGTTTCGGACGGTGTCCCCGGCTCGTCATAATCGAACTGTTCGACGACGATGCCGTTTCCACCGCCGGAGGCCTGCTTGCCGCCCGCCTGCCCGGAATCGATGACGACGACCGGACGATCCAGCGCGCCATGAAAGGGGGCGATGAAGGCCGCGAGCAAAACCGCGCCCGTCACACATGCCAGACCGCCGAAAACGGCCCGCGCATGGCTCCTGTCCCGCATATGCGCCATTTACTGGCTCGCCCACAGAATCCGGGCGATCCATTCGACATCGCTGGATTCGAATATACGGTTCGGGTGTTCCTGATTGAGCGAATGAAGCTCAATGGTTCGCGGCGTCTGGCGATGCAGGATCTTGGCCATCACTTCTCCGTCTCGGGTTCGCACCACCACGCGGTCGCCACGGCGGACCGCCGCATTGGGCGCGACGATCAGCGTATCGCCATCGCGGTAAAGGGGCAACATCGAGTCGCCGGAAACCTCAAGCGCATAGACACCCTCTCCCGTGCGGGCGGGAAATTCGACGATGTCCCAGCCCTGCCCCGCCGGAAAACCGGCATCGTCGAAATAGCCGCCAGCGCCGGCCTCCGCCATGCCGAGCAGCGGGATCGGATGCGGGTCCTGCGTATATTCGCCCAGAGGACGCGCCGCGTTATCCCCGCCGGTGATGAGGCGTGTAAACTCATCGAAAGTCGCGCCGGTGGCTTCCATCACCTTGGCGAGCGATTCCGTCGAGGGCCAGCGCGCGCGGCCATCGGCGGCATAGCGTTTGGATTTGTTGAACGTCGTGGGATCGAGGCCCGCGCGGCGCGCAAGCCCGGATGCACTCAGGGAATGGCGTTCAGCCAGGGCATCGATAGCCGCCCAGACGCTCTCATGAGAAAACATTGTATGACCCACGCAAGAGGATTTTAAACCTAACAACCCGTCCTATATGGTGCCAAATCTAGCGGAAAACCCCATTTTGCGCAAGATGTGCCATATTACAGGGAAAATTTTCTTATCCCGAAACAAAACGCGCGGCATGGAATGCCGCGCGTCGCCATTATCGAAGGCTGAAATCAGGCTGCCTTCTTCGCTTCGGCCTTATAGGGGTTGAAGCGCTGATAGAAGGTTTCGCCATTTTCGGCCATATCGAGAAGAAGTTTCGGCGCCTTGAACTGGCTTCCGTATTTCTTCTGCAAATCCTTGGCGAGCTTGACGAATTTCTTCGCTCCCATGCCGTCGACATAGGAAAGCGTGCCACCCGTATAAGGCGCAAAACCGAAGGCGAGGATGGAGCCGACATCGGCTTCACGCGGATCGGTGACAATACCTTCCTCCATCACGCGGGCGGCTTCCAGAGCCATGGTGACGAGGAAGCGCTCCTTCAGTTCCGCCACATCGACCTTGTCCGGGTCCTGCTGCGGATAGAGGTCCTTCAGACCCGGCCACAGATGCTTCTTGGCAGGCTTTGCCGGATAATCGTAGAAGCCCTTGCCATTCTTGCGGCCCTTGCGGTCGAACTCGTTGACCAGACGGTCCACCAGTTCCACATGACGCGGATCGACGGCTTTCGGCCCAAGATCGGCAAGCATTGCCTTGAGGATCTTCTGCGACAGGTCGATGGCCGTTTCGTCGTTGAGCGCGAGCGGACCGACCGGCATACCGGCCATGCGGGCGGCATTTTCGATCATGGCAGCCGGAACGCCCTCGACGAGCATGTTATAGGCTTCCGACATATAGCGCAGCACGCAGCGATTGACGTAGAAACCGCGCGTGTCGTTGACGACGATCGGCGTCTTCTTGATCGCGCGAACATAATCGAGCGCGACGGCCAGCGCCTTGTCCGAGGTCTTCTTGCCGAGGATCACTTCCACCAGCATCATCTTGTCGACAGGCGAGAAGAAGTGGATGCCGATGAAATTCTTCGGACGCTTTGACACTTTGGCAAGGCCGGTGATCGGCAGGGTCGAGGTATTGGAGGCGAAGATCGCGGAAGATTTCAGCACTTCCTCGGCCTTCTCGGTCGCAACCCGCTTGACTTCGCGGTCCTCGAACACGGCTTCGATCACCAGATCGGCACCTTCAAGCTGTGCATAATCCGGCGTCGCGGTGATGAGCGACAGGAGCTTTTCCTTGTCGGCCTCGGTGGCGCGGCCCTTCTGGATTTCCCTGGTGACGAGATCGGCGGTGTGCGCCTTGCCCTTGTCGGCGGCTTCTTGATCGCGGTCGATCAGGACGACCGGAATGCCTGCCTTCGCCGTCACATAGGCGATGCCCGCGCCCATGAAGCCCGCGCCGATGACACCGATCTTCTTGAGCCTGGTCGGCTTTTCGTCCGCCGGGCGGCGCGCGCCCTTGTTCAATTCCTGCAAGGACACGAAGAGCGAGCGGATCATCATGCCCGCCTCTGTCGTCTGGAGGATTTCGGTGAAATAGCGCTGCTCGATCTTCAAGCCAGTATCGAACGGCACCAGAAGGCCCTCATAGACCGATTTCAGGATGGCGAGTGCTGCGGGATAATTGCCGGAAGTTTCGCGGCGCAGAATGGCGGTCGCGGCGGGCCAGAGATTGGCGCCGGCAGCCGAATAAATCGCGCCACCCGGCAGTTTGAAGCCCTTTTCGTCCCATGGCTGCACTGGCTTCAGACCGCCCTTGATGAGCTTCTTTGCCGTTTCCACGAGTTTCTTGGCCGGAGCGACTTCGGTAACAAGACCCATTGCCTTGGCGCGCTGTGCCGTCAGGCTGGAGCCGGTCGTCATCATCTGGAGCGCGTCCTGCTGGTTGGCAAGGCGCGGAACGCGTTGCGTGCCGCCAGCGCCGGGAAACAGGCCGACTTTTACTTCCGGCAGCGCCATTTTCACGCCCGAAGCGTCCGACACCACACGCGCATGGCAGGCGAGCGACATTTCGAACGCGCCGCCCATGCAGGTGCCATTGATGGCCGAAACCCATGGCTTGCCGCATGTTTCAAGCTTGCGGAACAGGCCACTCATCTTGCCGACATTATCGAACAGAGTCTGGACCGCGCCTTGGCTGTCCTTTGCCTTTTGTTTCTGGAACGCCTTGAACATGCCTTCCAGCATGGTCAGGTCGGCACCGCCGGAGAAGCTATCCTTGCCGGATGTTATAACAACACCCTTGACCTTGTCGTCGGCACTCGTCGCATCGATGATGGCGTTCAGTTCCTGCATCACCTCGACGGTGAAGACGTTCATCGACTTTTCCGGCATGTCCCAGGTTACGAGAGTGATGCCATCAGTATCGGTTTCAACTTTGAAATTTACATAAGCCATTGTCTGAACCTCCGCAAAGCGCATCCCGAAAAGTGCAAAGCGGTTTTCGGATAAGATGCGCGCTAAGCTAAAAAATTAGAGCGTGATCTGATTTATCAGATCAAAACGCTCTAAACGCGCTCGATGACGGTTGCCGTGCCCATGCCGGCGCCGATGCACAAAGTCACCAGCGCGACATTGAGATCGCGGCGTTCCAGTTCATCCAGCACCGTGCCGAGGATCATCGCGCCGGTCGCGCCGAGCGGGTGCCCCATGGCAATTGCCCCGCCATTGACGTTGATCCTGTCTCGCGAGATGTCGAAGGCCTGGCAGTAGCGCAGAACCACGGCGGCAAAGGCTTCATTCAGCTCGAACAGGTCGATGTCCGAAATCTTCATCTTGGCCTGTTTCAAAAGCTTTTCCGTCACATCGACCGGGCCGGTCAGCATCAGCGCCGGTTCCGAGCCGATATTGGCGAAGGCACGGATGCGCGCGCGCGGCTTCATGTCGAACGCCTTGCCCGCCTTTTTCGAGCCGATCAGAACGCCTGCCGCGCCATCGACGATGCCCGACGAATTACCCGCATGGTGGACGTGGTTGACGGTCTCGATTTCCGGGTGGGCCTGAATGCCGACGGCATTGAAGCCGCCCATTTCGCCCGGCATCACGAAAGACGGATTGAGCTGGCCCAGCGCCTGCATGTCGGTCGATGGGCGCATATGCTCGTCATGATTGAGGATGGTGAGACCATTCTGATCCTTGATCGGGATGACCGAATTCTTGAAATAGCCCTTTTCCCACGACTTTGCAGCACGCTTCTGGCTTTCGACGGCATAGGCGTCCACGTCGTCGCGGCTGAAACCGTATTTCGTGGCGATCAGATCGGCGGAAACGCCCTGCGGCATGAACCAGCCCGGAAAACCGACCGACGGGTCCATGTACCACGCACCGCCCGACATGCCCATGCCAACGCGCGACATGCTTTCAACGCCGCCTGCGATCACCATGTCGTCGGCGCCGAAGGCAACCTTGGCGGCTGCCAGATTGACCGCATCGAGAGCAGACGCGCAGAAGCGCGAAATCTGAATACCGGGCGCCTTGAAGTCGTAACCGGCTTCGAAAGCCGCCGAGCGCGGAATGACCGCGCCTGCCTCGCCGACCGGATCGACGCAGCCGAAGATAATGTCATCGACCTTTCCGGTATCGATGCCGTTGCGGTCGCGAAGCGCCTCCAGAACCTTTGCGCCCAGACGGACGGCAGGCACTTCGTGCAAGGAACCGTCCTTCTTGCCACGGCCGCGCGGCGTACGGACGTGATCGTAAATATAAGCCTCAGCCATTTTTTATCCTTCCCATCAAACCGAATATCAGAACGCGTCCGCGTTAAGCGCCATCATCGAATCCGCGCCCGACTGGATGCGGGCGAGATGCGCGGCGCTTTCCGGCATGATCCGTTCGAAATAATAGCGCGCGGTGACGAGCTTTGCTTCGAGGAATTCCTTGTTGCCCTCGCCAGCAGTCAGCTTTTCTTCCGCGACCTTGGCCATGCGCGCCCACATGAAACCCAAAGCCACCAGACCGAAAAGATGCATATAGTCGTTGGAGGCTGCACCGGCATTATCGGGCTTGGCCATCGCGTTCTGCATCAGCCACATGGTGGCGGCCTGAAGGTCATTGAGGCCTTTCTTCAGATATTTGGTGAAGAAGGAGAGCTTTTCGTTCTCGCGATTGGCTTCGCAGAATTCGCCAACTTCCTTGAAAAAGGCGGTCACCGCTCGCCCGCCGTTCAGCGCCAGCTTGCGACCGACCAGATCGAGCGCCTGAATGCCGTTCGCGCCCTCATAGATCATGGCGATGCGCGCATCGCGCACATACTGGCTCATGCCGTGTTCTTCGATATAACCGTGACCGCCAAAGACCTGCTGCGCCATGACGGCGTGCTCAAAGCCCTTGTCGGTCAAAACGCCTTTCAGCACCGGCGTCAGAAGCCCGATCAGATCGTCGGCGGCCTGACGTGTTGCTTCATCATCGGAGCGATGCGCGATGTCGGAGTTGAGCGCCGTCCAGAGGATGAGCGCACGGCCCGCCTCGTTGAAAGCGCGGATATTCATCAGATTACGACGGATATCCGGGTGCACAATGATCGGATCGGCCTTCTTTTCCGGTTCCTTGGCACCGGTAAGCGCGCGGCCCTGAATGCGCTCGCGCGCATAGATCGCAGCGTTCTGATAAGCGGTCTCGGCGATGGAAAGGCCCTGAAGCGCCACACCGAGACGCGCCTCGTTCATCATGGTGAACATGGCGCGCAGGCCCTTATGCGCCTCGCCGATCAGATAGCCGGTCGCATCGTCATAATTCATGACGCAGGTGGCATTGCCGTGGATGCCCATCTTTTCCTCGATGGAACCGCAGGAGACGCCATTGCGCTCACCCGGATTGCCGCTTTCATCAAGAATGAATTTCGGCACGATGAACAGCGAAATGCCCTTCACCCCTTCCGGTGCGCCGTCGATACGGGCCAGCACCAGATGAATGATGTTTTCCGCCATGTCATGTTCACCGGCGGAAATGAAAATCTTCTGGCCGGAAATCTTGTAGGAACCATCTGCCTGCGGCGTCGCGCTGGTCCGCAGAAGCCCCAGATCCGTGCCGCAATGCGGTTCGGTCAGGTTCATCGTGCCTGTCCAGGTGCCTTCCACCATCTTCGGCAGATAGGTGTCTTTCTGCTCGTCTGTGCCGTGCGTCAGGATTGCGGCAATCGCGCCCTGCGTCAGGCCCGGATACATGGTGAGCGCCATATTGGCCGAAGACATATATTCGCCGACAGCGGTATGGAGCAGATAGGGAAGCCCCTGTCCGCCATATTGCTCCGGCACGGCGAGACCGAGCCAGCCGCCCTCGCGATAGAGATCAAAGGCTTGCCTGAAACCCTTTGGCGTTGTCACCGAGCCGTCGGACGCACGCTTGCAGCCCTCGCGATCCGCCGTCTGGTTGACCGGAAACAGCGTGCCTTCGGCGAGCTTCGCGCCTTCCGACAGGATCGCCTCGACGACATCGGGCGACGCATCGGCAAAGCCCGGCAGATTATTGTAACGCTGATAATTCAGAACGTCGTTGAGAACGAAATTCGTATCTTCAACTGGCGCGCGATAGCTCGGCATCGAAATCCTCCAATTCACCACCTGAGCCGTTCCGCGATGTGCGGAACATGCTCCCGACCGCGTTTTCATGCCTGCACGCCACATTATAGCGAAATCTTGTGACAGTGCGCATGTTGCAACAAAAGGGGACGCTTTTCTGCGAAAAACAGCCCTTTTTGCCGCTTTTCGACCGGTCGCTTCACGGATTCCATGCCCGACCAGCCGATTTCGAGCAGAAGCTAACGCAATTTGACGTTTCCGTAAACGTCAAAAATTACACAAGTTCGTGCGGGGTGGAAAAATGTCTCGACAACGCGGGCGGACCCGCGTTTTTACGACTCATATTCAATGGGTTACACTCGATGATCGTCCGATATCGACAGGATGAGACAAAGGAAAGGCGGCATTTCTGCCGCCTTTCTTCGATTCACCTCGTTTCGCCTATTTGAGCCACACCACACGGCGGGTTCCGGTCTCGATCAGCGCCGGACGATCTTCCACATAGACATAGGAATAGGTCGGCTGATCAGGAACGACGACCAGCGGCACGTCTTCAGGAATCACCATGCCTTCCGCGAGAGGGCCATCGATCACGACCGGATCGACCGGGTTCGCTTCGATATAGGTCACCACTTCGTCCGGCACGGGTGGGCCGGCATTGGGCTCGTCGACATAATAGACGACCTCACGGTTTCGCATCGAAACGATCACCGGTTCGCCATCGACGTAGATATAGCCGAAATCCGGATTATCGGGGATCGGGTGAATGGCAACGACATCGGGAATGACATAACCGTCGCTGATTTCGCCTTCGATCACCACGGGATCGGAAGGGTTAGCGATAACATAGTCGCGCGCCGCCTGAGGCACTTCGATAATCGCCCGGTCCTGCGCCAAGGCAATACCGGAACCGGCGAAGAACACCGCTGCGGTCAGAACAAGAGCTTTTTTCATTTCCAGCCTCGCTTTCGCGTTCAGCCCCGAAAACGGGGACCGGCAACGCGTTCGGTTGCAATGGCTGGACTAACCGTTCCGATGCCGCCTGGTTCCGTCCACGGAGCACACTTCATGCGACAGGCTGAAACATTCTCCCCTGCGGATTCGTTGCCGGCAGCCGCGACGCTGGCCGATTTTTATCATGAGCCTGAAATCAGACGGGCTTCATTTCCATGCGCGCCAGAATGGTCCGAAGCTCTTCCACCGACCGGTCGATGGCGTCCTTCTTCTTTTCGAGATCGACCAGCTTTTCCCTGAAACGATCGCGCAAGGCGTCAGCCTGCGCGGTATCGGCAGCGCCGTCCTCCCAGACGCCGATCAGTTGCCCGACTTCCCGGAGCGTGAAGCCGATACGCCGCCCGAACACGATCAGGCGCAGCCGCGCATGGTCATTTTGATCATAAAGCCGGGTCACGCCCGCGCGGCGCGGACTGAGCAGCCCCTTGTCTTCATAAAAACGCAGGGTCCGCAACGTCAGGTCGAACTCCTCGGCCAGATCGCCAATCCTGTATAATTGTCCCGATTGCCTGTTTCTTCCCCCGTGGCTTCCCCTGCCTGCCAGTAAATCCACGACGACCATATCCATCGCAGCCGCTGGGACGTTTTTTTGTTTAATCATGCTCTATCCAGTTTCCGCCCCCGGAAACGCCCGCTCATCGCGCAATTTGCGCGGTGAACCACAATTGATGACCGCTCGCACCGATATCCCCGTCAATGTGCGGCCTCGATTGACATCCATCGTTATGGATTGTCGTCTTTCATATCCGACAGATGCACTTTCTGCCCCTGTCTTCACTCCTTCGCAGGTCTCCTCCCCGATCCGCTATAACACAATCCCAACGCGCAGATTAACGACTTGTTTACCACGTCCGTACAAATGTAAGCAGAGCAAATTGTTGCCTATTGCCCTGGCGAAATTTGCTCCCGGCGATCTCTATCATTGGAAAAAGTGAATTTCTCATGGCAAATCCAGATCTGGCCTCAGGTTCACGGTCCATCATCGACGGATTGAACGCCCGCCGTGAGCGGCGCGCGCCCTCATCCGCCATGGAAGAACTGAACCGGACGTTGGCAAGTCTCGAAAAGCGCCTGATGGATCTGGAACAGGACGATGCACCGGATATGCGCGATATTCTGAGGCCCGAACAGGAACCCGTTCGCGCATCCGCCCGTCCATCCGACGAGATGGTCACCAATCTGGCTGAAATCGCGGAGAACCTGCGCCGTATGCGCGACAGTCAGGAACAGCCGCGCCAGCATCACATCCAGGGCGAGGGCTTCGAAAGCCGTATCGAGGAACTGGTAGAGCAGGTCTCCACCACGGTCATGCAGCGCAGTTCCGATGCCCTCTATCGCAAGCTCGGCGAACTTTCTTCGCGCATTGATGAACTTGCAAGCGGTTCCGCCCTGCCGAGCGGGGTCGTCGACCAGCTCGCCCAGCAGGTCAATCTGCTGGCAAGACAGGTCGGCAAGGTGCTCGAAAACCTGAGCCAGTCCGACTATCGCGCCATGGAAGAGCGGCTGGAAGCCATCGGCGAAAAGCTGGAAGCCGCCGAACGCCGCACACAGGAACCCCATCCCTTGGTTCTCGACACGATCGACCGTCGCTTCGCCGAATTGGCCGAACGCCTCGATGCGCATTATGCCGCCCGTCACGTCGATAGTGGCACGATCCATTCGCTGGAAGGTCGTCTCGACGACCTTTCGCAGCAGATATCGCTGGGCTTTCTTCAGGCCCCTATACAGGACGGCCCGAGCATCGACAGCAAGGCCATCCGCAGCCTCGAAGACCAGATCGCCAATATCGCCCGTCATCTGGCCCAGCCTGCCGCCGAACTCGCCGAACTGAAGCCACGCCTCGATTCCATCGAGCGCTCCATCGCCTCCAACCGGGAAACGGTGCTGGACGCAGCACGTGAAGCCGCCGAAAGCGCCGTCGCCCATGTTCTCCAGCATGGTTCGCACGGCGACAGCGTGATCGCCCGCCAGCTTGCCGAAGACATGAAATCGCTTGAAGCGCTGGCTCGCAGTTCCGAGGAACGCAATGGCAAGACATTCGAGACCGTTCACGACACACTTACGAAGATCGTCGACCGTCTGGCGCGGATCGAACAGGACGTAGCGGGCAGGCCGAAGGCCCCGGACGCCATGGACGCCCCGAACGCCGCCGGCAAGTCGCGACCGTTCGCCAACCCCGATACCGTCTCGCCACGGCCCCTGACCCCGCGCTCACCAGCAGCCGCCGCAGCCGAAGCGGCTTTCGCGACAGTTCAAAGTGAAGCCGCCCGCGCCGATGCAGGGGCAGGCGAGACAGGCAGGCCGTCTCCATTCCGCAGCTTTGCCAAGACAATCCGTGGACGCCGTGCCGACAAGCTGGAGGACGAAAACGGGCAAAGGCTTGCAGCCAACGGCACGGATGCGCCGTCCGACGCGCTGGCCCTCGAAGGCGACCTCGCCATCGAACCGATCACCCGAAGGGAACCGGAACTGGAAAGGAATCCGGTCCCTCGCCCGCAGGGCGAGGACATGCCGGACCTCAATTCCATCATGAAGCGCGTGCGCGAAGAGCGCCGCCATCGCGAAAATACCGCCGAAGCCGCCCTTGCGGCAGCAGGCAAGGTGGATTTCATCACCGCCGCGCGTCGCGCGGCACAGCTTGCAGCCACCGAATCCGAACAGCTCCAGAAAGGCGCGACGGCTCAAACCGATCGAAAGAAATCCTCTTTCAGCGCGATCATCAAGCGCCAGCGCAAGCCGATCCTCATGGCCATCGGCGCGGTGATGATCGCCATGGCGGGCCTTCAGATCGGTTCCGCATTTCTCGACCGCGACGAACAGACCGGGAGCGTAATCGATGCCGTTCCCGAGAAAAGCGAGACGCCGGTTGTGGAAGCCCCTGCCGCACCGATCGACGATATCGCCGCCAAAATCGCCTCGACCACCACGCCCGCTCCGCAGGAACCCGCAACCCCAGCCCCTTCTCCGGCGGAACCGGAAGCAGAACCGCTGACGACGGCCGGGATTCCGGCAAAGGCGGAACCGCAGGAGCCTGCGCCTGAAACGAATGCAGGCGCGGAAACTGCCGCACAGCCTGCCATTCCGACCATACCGGAAGAAGCCGGGCCTGCCGCGCTGCGTGAAGCTGCCGCCAAGGGCGATGCCCGTGCGCTTTTCGAAATCGGCAACCGTTACACGGAAGGCCGCGGCGTCGCCGCCGAATTTGCCAAGGCTGCCGACTGGTACCGGATCGCGGCCGATCAGGGCTTCGCACCGGCGCAGTATCGTCTCGGCAATTTCAACGAGAAGGGCCTCGGCATGGCCCGCGATCTCGACAAGGCCAAGACCTGGTATCAGCTTTCCGCCCAGCAGGGCAATGCAAGCGCCATGCACAATCTCGCCGTTCTTTTCGCGACGGGCGCCAATGGCGCGCCAGACAATGCTTCGGCCGTGCGCTGGTTCACCGATGCCGCCGAACTCGGCGTGAAGGACAGCCAGTTCAATCTGGGCATCCTCGCCGCCAAGGGCCTTGGTATGCCGGTCAATCTGGAGGAAAGCTACAAATGGTTCGCGCTCGCCGCCAATGCGGGCGACAAGGATGCCGCCGACAAACGCGACGAGATCGCCAAGGCACTGAAACCCGAACAGCTTGCCCGGGCCAGGGACATGGTGACCCTATGGAAGGCCAAACCGCTCGACCAGGCCGTCAACTCGATTGACGTGCCGGATGCGTGGACCGAAGACAAGCCGATGCCGACAGGCTCGGTGGACATGAAGAAGGCCGTTCGCAATATCCAGCTCATTCTCCAGAAGAACGGCTACGATGTCGGCTCCGCAGATGGTCTTATGGGCGGCAAGACACGCACTGCAATCGCCGCATTCCAGAAGGCCAACGGCCAGCAGCCGACCGGCGACGTAGACCAGAAACTGGTCCAGCTTCTGCTGGAAAAGAACAAATAGACGGCTGGAGCATTATCATGTTTCACGGGGGGCGGCGATTGCCGCCCCTTTGTTTTTCCGGTCAGGGGCCTGAATCAAGTAACAGGTTGAAACGACTCGTTGAGCCTTATTATTTAAGTTGCAACAGCGAGGGAATATACAATGCTCCTGCATGTAAACAACGATATGGAAAACGGCGTAATCGCGAAGATCCCTCTCGCGCTCGACAAAGACGTAAAAAGCTTTCAGGGGGATGCGATAGATTTCGAGATTTCTTCGGGCGATAACCAGCTTATACCTGCCGAAGATATTCACCCCTACAAATCCATCTTCAAGATACTGTCCGGCAGCGCCGAACTGAAAAACATCTTCCTGGCCGTGTCGTTCAACGCCAATTTCACCACGCCCGACGGCAAGAAGACCTGTCTGACACGATCCGGGCCGACCGAGGAATGGAACGTGCTGAACGGTACCTATTACACCGAAAGCATGAACTGCTTCGGCTTCAAATCCAGCAGCCGGTTTTCCGGGAATTTCGGCGTCAACCTGACCAATCCCTATCTTTACGTCATCAAGAACGGCATGTTGACCGACAATAAGATGTCCGACAATATTTCTATCCGCGCACAGTTCTATCCTTCCGCGGGCTATTCCGTCATCACGCCGAAAGAAGATGTCAATATCGTCATCAGCAATCGCCAGAATATGGCGGAATAGTGCAGGTATCTGCTCCCGGAAGCGTCTGACGGACACGCAGATGTTGTTCATAAACAACACCTCGATTTTTTCCTCAAATATAGTTCCCAAAGTCAAGTTTATCGCCATTCCGCGTTTGACTTCGCTTCCATGACGGAGCAAGACATAAAGGTGGGCGGCCCGGTTTCTGCAAAATTGGTGACATAGCCTCTAACTGCTTGTTTTCATGCATTTCCGAACGCCGACCGTTTCATATTTTCGTCGGAAATGCTTTAGTAAGTTGCAACAACTTGCGGAGAAACGCGGCCGCAAGTAGCTGTGTGTCATGCGTCCGTGAAAGCCGGGTTCGGAATTGGGTATTTACCTTCCCATTGCGGAATTATCGGTCAACATGCTGGTTCTGCTCGGCATGGGTGCCGCCGTGGGCTTTCTGTCGGGCCTGTTCGGCGTCGGCGGCGGATTTCTCATCACACCGCTCCTGATATTTTATAACATCCCGCCTGCGATTGCCGTGGCCACCGGGGCAAATCAGGTCATCGCTTCATCGGTTTCGGGTGCGCTTGCGCATTTCAAGCGGCGAACGCTCGATATCAAGCTCGGCCTCTTTCTGGTCGCTGGCGGCCTGGTCGGGTCGCTGCTCGGTATTTTCGTTTTCTCATGGCTGCGCGACCTCGGCCAGCTCGATCTGATCGTCTCGATCCTCTATGTCTTCTTTCTCGGCACCATCGGCGGGCTGATGCTGGTGGAAAGCCTGCGCGCGCTACGCCGCGCGAAGAAGGGACAGGGCGGCGCCGTACGCCGATCGGGCCAGCATACATGGATACACCGCCTGCCCTTCAAGATGCGCTTTCGCGCTTCCACCATCTATGTCAGCATCATTCCGGTTCTGGGCATCGGTTTCTTCATCGGCCTTCTGTCGTCGATCATGGGTGTCGGCGGCGGGTTCATCATGGTGCCTGCACTCATCTATCTCCTGCATGTGCCGACGAATGTCGTCGTGGGCACATCGCTGTTCCAGATCACATTCGTGACCGCCTTCACCACCGTCATGCAGGCGACGACCAACCAGTCCATCGACATCGTGCTTGCCTTCCTGCTGATGGTCGGCGGTGTGATCGGCGCGCAATATGGCGCGCGGGCCGGGCAGAAGCTGCGCGGCGAACAGTTGCGCCTTCTGCTTGCGCTGATGGTGCTTGCGGTGGGCCTGCGTCTCGCCTTCGGCCTGTTTGTGCGGCCCGACAATCTGTTTTCGATCTCGATTGCGGATATGTGACATGCGCGGCCTGATGTTCTTCTCCGCATTTCTGCTCTGCCTCATGGCAGGAAGCGCGCTGGCGCAAGTCGATACCGACAGCAACGGCAACACCATTCCGCAACTGCAAAATCCGTCCGACGAAACCATCGAAATCGGACTTTCGACCGAAACCGTGGCGATCACGTCGAATTTCGGCGGCACCGACCTCACCATATTCGGCGCGCTCGACAATGCCGACCCGGCGATCCAGCGGCAGGGACGCTACGACATCATCGTCGTGCTGCAGGGGCCGTCGCGCGATCTCGTCGTGCGCAAGAAGGACCGCTATCTCGGTGTCTGGATCAATGCGGATTCGGAAACCTTCATGGGCGTTCCGCTCTCCTATTCGCTCGCATCCACCCGCAACCTTCAGGATATTGCCGACGAGCAGATTTATCGCCAGCTTTCGGTCGGCGTGCGAAATTTCTACCTCGCGCCCGAATACCCCGGCAGCCTGTCCGGCAATATTGCGACATTCGGCAATGAACTGCGCGAGATAAAAATCCGGCAGGGGCTCTATAGCCAGCGCATCGGCGGGGTGGAATTCATCTCGCGCACCCTGTTTCGCGCCACGCTGAGCCTGCCCGCCAATGTGCCGGTGGGCCGCCACAGGGCCCGCGCGCTTCTGTTCCGCAACGGCGTTTTCCTGCGGGAAGCCAATGCCGGCCTTGAAATCGTCAAGGCCGGTCTGGAACAGAGCGTCTATGACGCCGCCCACCAGAACAGTTTTCTCTACGGCCTTTTCGCGGTCTTTCTCGCCGTGTTCACCGGCTGGTTCGGACGGATACTATTCCGTAAGGACTAGCGGATTTTTCGAATTTGACGTTTGAAACAGCATCCCATTCAGTCGGGATTCAAACATCAAATTCAATCCACTAGAGCATTTCCAGCAAAAGTGCGAAGCGGTTTTGCGTAGGATAATGCGTAAAAACAAATAGTTGGAGCGGTTCCAACGTTTCAGTCAAAACAGGAACCGCTCTAGCCTCCATAAAGCGCGCCGCGCGCTATCGGATAGACCTTGCCCTGCCCGAGCAGGTAGGCGCGCAGCGTTTCATCCACGAACAGGCCCCGGAACGCACGGTCCAGAATGTTGAGCGCGCCGGTATAGGCGCCGAAGGCGGGCATGATGAGCCTTTCGCCGTCGCTGACGAAACAGGGGCGGCGCACCGAGCGTCCGCGCCTGACGATGCGCGCTGCCGGATGCAGATGACCGGCAATCTCGCCCTGCCCCGCCTTGCGCGACGGTTCATGCCGGAAAGTGAGCGGCCCGACCGCCAGTTCCTCCACGCAATCGCCGGGCAGATCGACCGGACGTTCGGGATCGTGATTGCCGGTGATCCAGAACCAGTCGCGATGTTCCATCAGCGATTTCAGCCGGATGGCATAGAGCGACGGCAGGCGTTCGCTGGCCCTGGCGTCGTGAAAACTGTCGCCGAGGCTGATAATCGTGCGCGGTTGATAACGCGCGATCGCTGCCGCGAGCATATCGAGCGTCGCGCCCGTATCGTAAGGCGGGATGAGTTGGCCGCGCCGGGCAAAGGACGAGCCTTTTTCCAGATGCAGGTCGGAGACGACCAGCATGTGAAGATCGGGCAGGAACAGTGCGCCGGACGGATCGCATATGGCGGCAACCCCGCGCACCTGCGCATGTGCCAGACTATACGCCTCTCCGTTTCCCCATACCGCAGCCCTCATTGCATTGCTTCCCTGATCAGGTCGTCCGCCGCCTCTTCAAGCAGCATCTCGTCGCCCTCGCCCGCCACGCGTTCGCGCCCGATTTCAAGCATCACCGGCAGCGCCAGCGGCGAAATCCGGTCGAGCGGCTTGTGCAGGATATGGCCTTTCACCCGCGCCAGCATGTCGCCGAGGCGCTTGATGTCCAGAAGCCCGGTCGCGGCATCGGCGCGCGTCGCCTGCAACAGGATATGATCCGGCTCGTGTCCGCGCAGCACGTCATAGATGAGGTCCGTCGAAACCGTGACCTGCCGCCCCGTCTTCTCCTGCCCCGGATGGCGGCGCTCGATGAGGCCGGAAATAACCGCGCAATTGCGGAAGGTGCGTTTGAGAAGATAGCTCTCATCCAGCCAGGCTTCCAGATCGTCGCCCAGCATATCCTCGTCGAACAGGCGCGACAGGTCGAGCCTGCCCGTACGGATCATGGAAGCCATGTCGTTAAGCCCCCACAGCCCCAGCGAGTAATCGGTGGCGACAAAGCCCAGCGGATGCGCGCCCATGCGCTCCAGGCGCCGGGTCAGCAACATGCCGAGCGTCTGGTGCGCCAGCCTGCCCTCGAAGGGATAGGCGACCATGTAATAGCGGTTGCCGCGCGGAAAGGTCTCGATCAGAAGTTCGTCCGTACCGGGCAGCACCGATTTCCATTGCTGCACCTCGAGCCACTCGCGCACCTGCCGGGGCAGGAACTGCCAGCGTGTACGGTCAGCCAGCATGGCGCGCACCTGCGAGGCGAGATAGGTTGAAAGCGGAAACTTGCCGCCCGCATAGACGGGAATTTTCGCATCCTGCCCGGCGGCATTGGAGGCAATGCATTCGTTCTCGCGAATCCCCTCGAAACGCAGCACCTTGCCCGCGAACAGGAACGTGTCGCCCGGCGTCAGGGTTTCAAGGAAATATTCCTCGATGCGGCCAAGCACGCGTCCGCCCCTCGCATTTCCCCCCTTGCCGCCGCGGGTGAGCCGCACATTCAGCTCCGGCGCTTCGACAATCGTGCCGATATTCAGACGATATTGCTGCGCGATACGCGGATTGGATACCCGCCACGTGCCATCGACGGTCTTGCGGATTTTGGCAAACCGCTCATAGGTCTTGAGAGCATAGCCGCCTGTCGCCACAAAATCGAGAATCCGGTCGAAACTCTCTCGCGGGAGCCTCGAATAAGGCGCCGCGCTCCGCACTTCCCGGAAGAGTTGATCGGCATTGAAAGGTTCGGCGCAGGCCATGCCCAGCACATGCTGCGCCAGCACATCCAGCGCACCGTCTATCAGGGGCGGCGTATCCTGCGCGCCGAGATAATTGGCGTCGAGTGCCGCGCGGCACTCCATCACCTCAAAACGGTTGGCGGGCACGAGGATCGCACGGCTCGGTTCGTCCATGCGGTGATTGGCGCGACCGATGCGCTGCGCCAGACGGCTTGCGCCCTTCGGCGCGCCGACATGGATGACCAGATCGACATCGCCCCAGTCGATCCCCAGATCGAGCGTCGAGGTGGCGACCACCGCCCGCAACGTATTGGCGGCCATGGCCTGCTCGACCTTGCGGCGCTGGCCCGCATCGAGCGAACCGTGGTGCAGGGCGATGGGCAGCGTGTCCTCGTTGACGCGCCAGAGACCCTGAAACAGCATCTCCGCCTGACTGCGCGTATTGACGAACAGAAGCGTCGTGCGGTGCTGGCGGATTGCCTCGTAGATATCGGGAACGGCATAGCGTGAGGAGTGGCCCGCCCATGGCACACGCTCCTCGGAATCGAGAATGGTGATTTCCGGCTTTGCGCCACCGTCCACAGTGACGAGTCCCGCCTTCGGCTCCGTGCCGTCCTGCTCCACCAGCCAGCGGCGCAGTTCGTCCGGCTCCGCAACGGTGGCGGAAAGGCCGATCGTCTGCAATTGCGGTTGCAGGCGGCGCAGCCGCGCCAGCCCCAGCGCCAGCAAATGCCCGCGCTTGGAAATGACCAGCGAGTGCAATTCGTCCAGTACCACGTAGCGCAATCCCCTGAAGAACTGCTCCGCACCCTTGGATGCGATCAGGAGCGCAAGCTGTTCGGGCGTCGTCAGCAGAATATCGGGAGGGCTGAGCTTCTGGCGCTGGCGCTTGTGGGCGGGTGTGTCGCCTGTCCGCGTCTCGATCGAAATATCGAGACCCATTTCCTCCACCGGCACGGTGAGATTGCGGTGAATATCGACGGCAAGCGCCTTCAGGGGTGAAATGTAAAGAGTATGAACGCCGCGCCGCGCCATATCGGGTTTAAGGCCGGGCTTCTGGCGCTCTCGCCGCTCCAGATCGACCAGCGCCGGCAGGAAACCGGCCAGGGTCTTCCCCGCGCCAGTCGGGGCGATCAGAAGCGTGGATTGCGCCCCTTCCGCCCGCGAAAGCAACTCAAGCTGATGGGCGCGCGGCGACCATCCCTTCGCGGAAAACCATTTGACGAAACGGTCCGGGAGAGGAAAGGCGGCAGATATGGCGGCGGGCTTCTGGGTCAGTGTCACGCCGCCAATCTAGTCGTAGCGGGGCGGGCCGCCAAGATGTTTGTTCACTTTTGTTCTCATTTTGTCAGCAGGAAAGGTCCCCCTCCCTTTTCCTCGCGAAGCAGGCGACCTATCTTCCAGCCCATGCGTTTCAACCAGTTGCTCTGCTCTTCTCCCAAAGGTCTTTATTGCCCGCCCGGCGATTTCTATATCGACCCGGTGCGCCCGGTGGAGCGCGCGCTCATCACCCACGGCCATTCCGACCACGCGCGCGCGGGCCATGCCCATGTGCTGGCGACACCGGAGACACTGGGCATCATGGCGCTGCGCTACGGCGACGGTTTTGCCGGAACCACGCAGCCGATACGGCTTCAGGAGAGCCTCACGATCAACGGTGTCCGCGTCAGTTTTCACGGTGCGGGCCATGTGCTGGGTTCAGCCCAGATCGCGGTGGAAATGGACGGCACGCGTATCGTCGCGTCCGGCGACTACAAGCGCGCCGCCGATCCGACCTGCGCGCCTTTCGAGCCCGTCGCCTGCGACGTCTTCATCACCGAGGCGACTTTCGCGCTGCCGGTGTTCCGCCATCCCGACGCATCGCATGAGATCGCAACGCTCCTGAAATCGGTCCGGCTCTTTCCCGAACGCACGTATATGGTGGGAGCCTATTCGCTCGGCAAGGCGCAGCGCGTCATCAGGCTGATACGCGATGCGGGCTATGCGGAACCGATCTATATTCACGGCACGCTGGAAAAGATCTGCGACTATTATCAGGCGCAAGGGATCGATCTCGGCAGGCTGGAACCCGCCGCGCCGGAGTGCGACGCGGGTGAGGTCGATTTCGCCGGCAAGATCGTCGTCGGTCCGCCATCGGCCTTTTCCGACCGCTCGGCGCGGCGTTTCCCCGATCCCGTGTCCGCCTTCGCTTCCGGCTGGATGCGCATCCGCCAGCGCGCCAGACAGCAGGGCGTGGAACTTCCGCTCATCATCTCCGATCATTGCGACTGGGACGAACTGACCGCAACCATCACTGAAATCGCCCCGGCTGAGGTCTGGGTCACGCATGGGCGGGAAGAGGCGCTGATACGCTGGTGCGAACTGCGGGGCCTTTCGGCCCGCCCTCTCAATCTCATCGGTTATGAAGACGAGACCGACTGATGCGCGCCTTTGCCGAACTTCTCGACCGCCTGGTCCTGACGCCACAGCGCAACGGCAAGCTGCGCCTGCTGGTCGATTATTTTCGCACGACGCCCGACCCGGACCGCGGTCTGGCGCTGGCCGCGATCACGCGCGATCTGGAACTGCAAAGCGTGAAGCCCGTAATGCTCCGCACATTGATCGCCGAGCGTAGCGATCCGGTATTGTTCGCCTATTCGTACGATTACGTGGGCGATCTCGCGGAAACGATATCCCTTATCTGGCCCGGCCCGAGCGAAGCCGCGCCGGGCGCCAATCTGCCGCTAGGCGCGGTCGTGCACGAACTGCTGAACGCTTCCCGCCGTGAAGGCCCGATGCTCGTTGCCGGATGGCTCGACCTGCTCGGCATTTCGGAACGCCACGCACTTTTGAAGCTTGTGACGGGTGGTCTGCGCGTCGGTGTCTCGGCGCGGCTTGTCAAGCAGGCGCTGGCCGATTTCGGCACGGTGGATGTGGTGGAGATCGAAGAACTCTGGCATGGCCAGGCCCCGCCCTATGAGGCGCTTTTCGCCTGGCTGGAAGGCCGTAGCGAAAAGCCCGCCGCGACCGCGGCGGCGCCCTTTCGCCCTGTCATGCTGGCAACCGCGCTCGATGAGGCGGAAATCCCCACCCTTGCCCCTTCGGCCTTCAGCGCGGAATGGAAGTGGGACGGCATTCGAGTGCAGGCCGTTTCGGAAGACGGTGTCAGACGGCTTTATTCACGCACCGGCGACGATATTTCCGGCGCTTTTCCAGATATTATCGAGGCGATGGATTTCGAGGGGGCCATCGATGGAGAACTTCTGGTCGGCGGTCACGGCGAGACCGGCCTCGACACCGCAAGTTTTTCCGATCTCCAGCAAAGGCTGAACCGCAAGACGGTCAGCGCGAAACAGTTACGGGATTATCCGGCCTTCGTGCGCGCCTACGATCTCCTGCACGAAGGAAACCGGCAGACCGGGCACGATCTGCGCGCCCTGCCCTTTTCGGAGCGGCGCGGTCGTCTGGAAGCTTTCATAACGAAGCTCGATCCACGCCGCTTCGACCTTTCGCCCCTGCTGCCCTTCAACGATTTCGTGGAACTTGCCCGCCTGCGCAGCGATCCGCCCCACCCGGTCATCGAAGGCGTCATGCTGAAACGCCATGACAGCACCTATGTTCCGGGACGCCCGAAGGGACCGTGGTTCAAATGGAAACGCGATCCGTTCACCGTCGATGCCGTGGTGGTCTATGCCCAGCGCGGCCACGGCAAGCGATCCGGCTATTATTCCGACTTCACTTTCGCCGTCTGGACGGGACCGGAGGACGCGCCTGTTCTGGTCCCCGTCGGCAAGGCCTATTTCGGTTTTACGGATGAGGAACTGAAGCTTCTGGACAGGTTCGTCCGCGAGAACACAATCGAGCGGTTCGGCCCGGTTCGGTCCGTCCGGGCCGAAGCTGATCACGGGCTGGTGGTGGAAGTGGCCTTCGAAGGTCTCAACCGTTCCACGCGGCACAAGTCCGGTGTCGCGATGCGCTTTCCGCGCCTTTCGCGGCTGCGCTGGGACAAGCCGCCCCGCGAAGCGGACCGGCTCGAAACGCTCGAAAAACTGCTGGACTGATTATTCAGCCACCGTCGAGACGCGGATTTCGTAGATATTGACCGGCTTGCCGGTTCCGGCCAGATCGGAATTGACCGTGATCGTGCCCGCACGGCCTGCCTTCTTTCCTGCCGGATTATCCATCTCGAAAAGAAAATCGCTCACGGAATCGCGCACATCGTAGCGACGGCGTCCACAATCGCCCATACCGCCGAAATCGCAATTGACGGACATCTGGGTCATCTTGCCGCCATCGGCCCGCGCCACGATGTCGAATGTCGCCTTCTTTCCTTCGAGCTGGTTCAAGATGCCTTCACCGACATCGAAAGTAACCGTATCGGTCGCGCCGGAAGACTGTATGCGGGCAAAGCTGCGCGTGCCTTCCTGTCTGATTTCAGCCGTCGCGCGTCCCTGTACCGACAGGCGCGTTGCTTCGGACGGCTGGAAGACGGTGATCCATTTGAGTCCACCCGCTTCCTCGCCTTCCTTCAGGGGCGCCAGGCTTCCGTCGTTGCGCAGCGGATTGCCCGATGGCCCCCGGCCCATATCGATGAAACTGTTATAGAGCGAATAGCCGATGAAACCGGCCACCACCAGAACAAGGGCCGGAATGCCGTAGCTGTAGAAAGGCGAGTGACGCTTCTTTTTCTTGCGGTCCTTACGCGAAACGCCGCCCTCATAGCCGAGTTCCGCCGCGCTCCGCTTCTTCTGCCGCGATGTTCCGCGAATATCGCCGGTGTCCAGCGCCGGCGCCGCTTCCGCAGCCGTGCCGCCAAGGATCGGGTCATTATGGAGCGGCGTGTCGAGCGAGGGTTCGCGCCGATCCGTCGTGCTGCCGCCAACCCTGAATTCCTGTTCGATGCCGGAAATGGCGGCCTTCAGCTTCTGGCGGCGCTGTTCCTTCTGCGCATCGCTCAGTGCGGTATTCGTCGCCAGCGCGCGTTCATGCGCGCCCCAGGCGGATTCATAGATTCGCTGACGCGTTGCCGGATTATGCGCATCCGCCTTGGTAAATGCGTTTCTTATGGCGCGTTCGATACTTTCCAAAGGCCAGGTCTTCCCTTGTTCGCGTTTCCCGCTTCCATGTCATTTGTGAAAAGCGAAACCGCTTATCCATCCCGACATTAAATGAGCCTCAGCGAAATTAACGTCTGAATCAAGGCATTTACCTGTTCATCACCCGCTTTGGCTACCCGATAAGGGTATGAGAAACACCAATTATTAACTTTGGGTAGTCCTTTTTCCCCGACCTGTACGTCTTTACAGCTCCGAAACGACCTTTGCAGGATGCGCTTCGGCCCTCCCGGCAGGTGTCCGATTCTCTTCGAAATATCCGCCGGAACCTCCTGCGCCGGAACGGCTTTTCGCTGCCGGGGCGGTATACTCCCCCGCTCGCGCGCTTTTGATATTGCCCTTGCGCAAAGAAATGCTAGAAATATTACGTTTACGGAAACGTCAATCAAGGAGGACGATTGAAGATGGCCTTGCCGGATATTCTGAAAAACAGATTGCGCATCCCGGTGGTTGGCGCTCCACTGTTCATCATTTCGCATCCGGCTCTGGTGATGGCGCAATGCAAGGCAGGCGTCGTCGGCTCCTTTCCCGCACTCAATGCCCGCCCTGAAGCGCAGTTCGATGAATGGCTGGCGGAAATCACGGAAGGTCTCGCGGCCTATGACAAGGCCAATCCTGACCGCCCGTCAGCGCCCTTTGCCGTCAACCAGATCGTCCATCGCTCCAACAGGCGGCTCGAACACGATCTCGGCCTCTGCGTGAAATACAAGGTGCCGATCGTCATTTCCTCGCTCGGCGCCGTGCCGGAAGTGAACGCCGCGATCCATTCCTATGGCGGCATCGTCCTTCACGACGTCATCAACAATCGCCACGCCAATTCGGCAATCCGCAAGGGCGCGGACGGGCTTATTGCGGTTGCCGCCGGTGCTGGCGGTCATGCCGGCGCATTGTCGCCCTTCGCGCTCGTTCAGGAAATACGCTCCTGGTTCGACGGCCCCCTGCTCCTTTCGGGCGCCATTGCAAATGGCGGCTCGATCCTTGCGGCGCAGGCCATGGGCGCCGACCTTGCCTATATCGGCTCGCCCTTCATCGCCACGACGGAAGCCCGCGCAGCCGACGCCTACAAGCAGATGATCGTCGATTCGAATTCCTCCGATATCGTCTATTCCAACTATTTCACGGGCATTGCAGGCAATTACCTGAAACCCTCCATCGAAAAGTCGGGCCTCGATCCCGACAATCTGCCCGAAGCCGACCCTTCCAAGATGGATTTCGACAAGGCCCAGCAGGAAGGCGCCAAGGCCTGGAAGGACATCTGGGGCTGCGGTCAGGGCATCGGCGCAATCCATGAAGTAGCGCCTGCCGGACAACTGATAGACCGGCTGGAACGCGAATATGTTGAAGCGCGCCAGCGTATTTGCGCTGGCGGCTGATCGTTCGGCAAGATATTGCATATTTCAGGCGGGAGGCGGCGACGCCCCCGCTTTATGCTCTGAAAACAATTCACATTCTTCGGGACAGGTTTTAGGGTCAGGCCTGTAACCGGGACCAATTCCCTCATTTCTCATTCGGGCAATGATATGACAGATATGTCCAGACAGCGCCTTGTCGGACGGTGGGTCGAGTTGACCTCTCTCGACCCGGCTTCTCACGGCGCATCACTTCACGCCGGGTCGCATGGCCCGGAAAGCGAGGAGTTGTGGCGTTATCTGCGCGACGGACCGTTTCCCGACGTGCAAGCCCATACGGAGCATCTCGCGCATCTCAGCACTTCCGGTTCGTTTGTCGGTTATGTCATCACCGACCGGGCGTCTTCGACGGTGCTGGGACAGATGGCCTTGATGAAATTCAGCGCCGGGCACCGCTCCATCGAAATAGGATACGTTCTTTTTCTGCCAGCCTTGCAACGAACGCGCGGCGGAACGGAAGCGCTTTTTCTGCTGCTGCGTCATGTGTTCGAAGTGTTGAAGCTCCGCCGGTGCGAATGGCGGTGCGACAGCCGCAATGCAAAATCGGAACATGCCGCGCTGCGTCTGGGATTCCAGCCGGAAGGGCGGCTGAGGCAGCATATGCTTGTAAAGGGCCACAACCGGGACACGTTGATTTTCTCGATGCTCGATACCGAATGGCCGCAGGCCAGGGCGGCGCTGGAAGCGTGGCTTGCCGATGAGAATTTCGATGAGAACGGAAGAGCGAAACGCAGTCTGGAAGAATTTCGCCAAGGGTTATTTGTGAAACATCTTCGTGGCGATCAGGTTTGAAAGCGCCTCCATCAGGGCTGTGTCCGCGCCGCGCCGTGAAACCAGCACGAATTCGGCATCTTCAAGCGCGGGCAACCGCCCGGCAGGAATTTCCTTGAGACCCGAAGGGGCCATGCTGCGCGGCTGCACAAGCACGCCCATGCCCGCCCGCGCCGCAGCCGTCAGGCCGCTGAGACTGCGGCATGTGCAGACGATGCGCCACGCCACCTTTTCCCGCTCGAGCGCCTCCTGCGCCACGCGACGCGTGATCGATGGCGGTGGAAATGCGATCAGCGGCAGGGCATCGCCGCGCCGCAACACATGGTCGGGATCGCGCGCCAGCCAGACCAGCGGTTCCCGATAAAGCAACTGCCCATGGGTCTCGCCAACATATCGCTTGGCCAGCACCAGATCGAGATCGCCTGCATCCTGCATCTGGTAAAGCACCGCCGAGAGCGCGACCGTCAGTTCCAGATCGACAAGTGGATAAAGCCGGATGAAATCTTCCAGAATGGAAGTCAGGCGGTTGGCGACCACGTCTTCGGAAACGCCAAGCCGGATACGTCCGCGCAACCTGTTCAGCCCGAACAGCGAAGAAACCTTGCCGTTGAGATCGAGCATTCCGCGCGCATAACCGAGCAGTGCTTCGCCTTCCGCAGTCAGTCGCACCTGATGCGTGTCGCGCGCGACAAGCTGGCGCCCGAGCGATTTTTCCAACCGCTGGATATGCTGTGTCACCGTGGATTGACCGATGCCGAGTCGGGCGGCCGTTTCAGTGAAACTGCCGGTCTGGTGCAGCATGACAAAACTGTTCAACTGGGTGAGGCTCAGCATGGCTATCTTCTTTCGTGATAACTGTTAGTTCTTGTATTCTACTTAACGATAACGGAAACAGGAAGATGACAGCGCATTCCCGTCGAAATGGGAATCGCTTCAATGAGGAATTCTGTTCATGAGCCGCTTTATGCCGGATCGCTTTACGATCCTTCTTGTACTTACCGTCGTTCTTGCCTCCATCCTGCCGATCTATGGACAGGCGGCGGAATGGTTCGGCGTTGCCACCAGTATCGCGATCTGCCTTCTGTTTTTCCTGCATGGCGCGCGCCTGTCGCGAGACGTGGTGATCGCGGGCATTCTGCACTGGCGTCTGCATCTGGTCATCCTATTGACGACCTTCGCGCTGTTCCCGCTGCTCGGCCTTGCAATCGGCTTCATCCCCGAGAGCATCCTTGCACCGTCACTCTATACCGGCATCCTCTTCCTTTGCGTTCTGCCCTCGACTATCCAGTCGTCCATCGCCTTTACCTCGATGGCTGGCGGCAATGTTCCAGCCGCAATCTGCGCGGCTTCCGGCTCCAATATTCTGGGCATGTTCCTGACACCGCTCCTCGCGGGCCTTCTGTTTTCAGCCTCCGGCAGCGGCGGCGGCTTTTCCTGGAGTGTGCTGCAAAGCATTCTCGTGCAGCTTCTCCTGCCCTTCATCGTCGGGCAGGTGCTCCAGCCGTGGATCGGCAACTGGGTTCGCTCGCATAAGTCGCTGCTCTCGCCCGTCGATCGAGGCTCGATCCTGATGGTTGTCTATCTCGCTTTTTCGGAAGCGGTGGTGGAAGGCCTGTGGCATACATTTTCGCTCATGGATATTGCCGCCGTCATCATCATCGACATGCTCCTGCTGGCCGTCGTGCTCTGCATCACCATGTTCGGCAGCCGGGCGCTGGGCTTCTCGAAGGAAGACGAAATCACGATCACCTTCTCCGGCTCGAAGAAATCGCTGGCCAGCGGCGTGCCGATGGCCAACGCCATTTTCGCCGGTCAGTCTGCCTCCATTGGCGCGATTGTGCTGCCCCTGATGCTGTTTCACCAGATTCAGTTGATGGCCTGTGCGTGGATCGCCCAGCGCTATGCGCGTCGGCTGAAGCCGCAATCGGCGAGCGAAACCGCATCCCAATCGGCTTGATAAAGCAGAATTACCGTTCGATCTGGGAAACGTGATTGAGCGCGATGACCCATTTGCCGTCGCGCTTGCGCATCAGGCGGGTATTGACGCCCGTCTGGTCGCCAGCCGGACGGATGAGCTTGTAATGGCTGATCAACTGGGCGGCGTCGGGCGCCAGCATTTCGATGCTGATGATCGAGAAGGCAAGATGCCCCTGCGAGCCGGGCGCGCCGCCATAGTCGGCGATATAATGATCGAGCGTCGCCTGCCAGTCCTTCTGGATGCGACCGCGCGAGACGAACACGACATCGGGATTGGCGAAGCCCGCCATATAGCCGTGGAAATCCCCAAAATTCCAGGCTGCTTCCATATCCGAGATGACAGTGCGGATCGCCTTCAGGTCATCATGCGTGGACATCGCGAATTATTTCTCCGTTATAAAAGCTGGTTTGGCGGATTCTTCCTCCTCCCGCTGACGCCTCATCAACACCTCCTGCGCCGCAGAAAGAAGATGCCTGCGCAATGCAGTCTCCGTCGCCTTGGGGTCCTGATCGAGGATGGCATCGACGATCTGCTGATGCTCGCTACAGGAGCGTTTGAGGCGTCCCGTATCCTTGAGCTGGTATTTCCGAAACGGAGCGAGTTTCAGCCGCAACGTCTGCGCGGCGGCGATCAGATCGCTATTATGGCACCCCTGGAAAATGAGGCTGTGAAAGCGCGTATTGTGTTCATTATAGGCGGCATGATCGCCCTGATCTGCAAAACCGTTCATCTCGTGATGCATGTTTTCCAGTTCGGCACGCTCGCTCATGGTCATGCGGTGCGATGCAAGGCGACCGCAGGTCGCCTCAAGTTCGGCCATGGCCTCGAACATTTCATCGATGCGCTGCGCCGAAATCTGCGTGACGATGACCCCCTTATACGGCTCGCGCTCGGCAAAGCCGCGTCCGCATAAAATATGCAACGCTTCGCGCACCGGCGTTCGCGAGACACCGAACTGCGCGGCTATCGATGTTTCGTCGAGCCGTGACCCTGCCGGAATCTCGCCATTGATCACGGCCTCCTCGAGTTGCTCGGCAATAAGATCGCCGCGACTTCTTTTTATGTGATCTGCATCCAGCATGTTCAGGTCCTTTATCCTCCCCTGCTCTCCTGCCTCGCTTTTTTTGAATATGCAAGAGTGCACAATTTACTCAATTCCCTTGCCAAACGCGAAACAAATATACAATATGTGTACAAGTATCGCGCTAAACCGGCGTTACGCGCCGATTTAGCGCCCAATGATGTATACAATACAATCGCAATTTGTTTAAATTGTCGACATGCATCGAATTGCGGCAGGGGCCGCAGCCGACGATAGGGAGCGAGACTTGAAATGACCTTTACGACGCGTCCGGAACTCAGGGGCACCTTTGGTGCCGTCTCTTCCACGCATTGGCTGGCATCCGCCGTCGGCATGTCCATTCTTGAAAAGGGCCATACCGCTTTCGATGCGGCGGTGGCGACAGGTTTCACCCTGCAAATCGTGGAGCCGCATCTGAACGGTCCGGGCGGTGAAGTGCCGATCATCGTCACGCCGGCGGGCGCCGACAAGCCGGTGGTGATCTCCGGTCAGGGGCCTTCCCCGGCAAAGGCGACGGTGCAATATTTCAAGGATCAGGGCCTCGACATTATTCCGGGAACAGGGCTTCTTGCCGCCTGCATCCCCGGTGCTTTCGGCGCATGGCTGACGCTGCTGCGCGATTACGGCACCGCCGAGCTGGAAGATGTGCTTGCGCCTGCGATCTATTACGCGAAGAACGGTCATCCGCTGGTGCCCCGCATCGCCAATACCATCGAGGCGATGCGTGCGCTTTTCACCACCCATTGGCACAGTTCGGCGGAGCTTTACCTGCCGGGCGGTGTGACGCCGGAGGCGGGAAAGCTGTTCCGCAATCCGCAGATCGCGGCCCTTTACCAGCAGATTCTCGATCACGCCAAATCCGGCAAGAACCGTGAGGCGCGCATCGATGCCGCACTTGATTTCTGGTATCGCGGCCCGGTAGCCGAGCGCATAGAGGAGTATTGCGCGACCGAAGATGTCTGGGATGTCTCCGGCCGTCACCACCGGGGCCTGATCACCGCGCAGGACATGGCGGATTACAAGCCACTGATAGAAGCACCGGTTTCCGTCACTTACGGCAATCACGAAGTGTTCAAATGCGGGGCATGGTCGCAAGGGCCGGTGCTTTTGCAGATGTTGCAGATCCTTGAGCGCACCGACATTGCCGATCTCGACCCGATGAGCGCCGATTTCGTACATCTGGTCATCGAGACCGCCAAGCTTGCCATGGCCGACCGCGATTCCTGGTATGGCGACAGTTCCGACGTGCCGCTCAAGGCGCTGCTTTCGCCGGGTTATGCCGACACGCGACGCGCCCTGATCGGCGGCACGGCCTCGATGGAGGTGCGTCCCGGTTCGCCGGAAGGGCGCAATCCCAATCTGCCGCCGTTGCGTGCGGTTGGCACGATCCCGCAGCCGGGTCTTGGCGGTGGCGAACCGACGGTGGCACGCGAGCCGAAACTGCCGAATGACAGGCAGGGCGAACCGACGCTGACGCCGGAAGGCGCGCAGCGCGGCGATACGGTGCAGGTCAGTGCCGTTGACCGCTGGGGCAACATGGTTTCGGCCACGCCATCCGGCGGCTGGTTCCAGTCAAGCCCGGTCATTCCGGGGCTTGGCTTTTCTCTCACCACCCGCGCCCAGATGTTCTGGCTTGAGGAAGGGTTGAATTCCACACTGAAGCCGTCGGTGCGCCCACGTACGACGCTGACGCCGTCGATGGTCTATCGCGACGGAAGCCCCTACATGGCCTTTGGCACGCCGGGCGGCGATCAGCAGGACCAGTGGCAGCTCATCATGTTCCTGCGCCATGTCCATAAGGGCATGAACCTTCAGCAGGCGATTGACGCGCCGTCCTTCCACACCGACCATCTGCCCGGTTCGTTCTGGCCGCGTGAAATCAATCGCGGCGCGATCACGCTGGAATCCCGTTTCCCGGAAGCGGTGCGCGACGAACTGGCGGCGCGCGGCCACAAGATCACCGTCGGTGACGCCTGGTCGGAAGGACGCATTTCCGCCGTGGCAAGAGAAATGGATGGCGACACGCAACTGGTGAAAGCTGGAGCCAATCCGCGTGGCGTGCAGGGTTACGCCGTCGCCCGCTGATTAAAAATAAAGTAAAGAGAGGAACAATCGATGAAACCATTATATCTCGCGCTCGCGGCCGGTCTGGCGCTCAGCGGCGTTGCGGCGACCGCCATGCCCGCAGCCGCCCAGTCGACGCTGAATATCGCCTTGCAGGACGATCCGGATACGCTCGACCCTGTCTCCAACTGGAGCTTTGTCGGCCGCCATGTGCTGCAATCTCTGTGCGACAAGATTGTCGATATCGATGAAAAGGGCCAGATCATCCCGATGCTCGCCACGAGCTGGGAATGGAATGCGGACAGCACGGCGCTGACGCTCAAGCTGCGCAAGGATGCGCTGTTCCATGACGGCACCAAGGTCGATGCGGCGGCGGTCAAATACAATCTCGAACGCGGCCTGAATGCGAAGATCTCGCGCCGCAAGGCCGAAATCAGCGCTATCGGCTCGATTGATGTGGTTGACGATGCCACCGTCAAGATCAATCTCAAGGAACCATCCGTTCCGCTGCTTGCCGCGCTCAGTGACCGCGCAGGCATGATCGTCAGCCCGAAGGCAGGCGAAGCGCTCGGCGACAAGTTCACGGAAGCGCCGGTTTGCTCCGGCCCGTACAAGTTCAAGGAACGCGTGACGCAGGATCACATCACGCTTGAGAAATTCGCGGATTATTACAATGCCGATCAGTTCCATTTCGATGAACTGGTCTATCGCGGCATGCCGGATTCCAGCGTTCGCCTGCTCAATCTGCGCTCCGGTCAGGCCGACCTGATCGAGCGTCTTGCCGCGACCGATGTGGAATCCGTGAAGGCCGATAAGGGTTTGACCGTCGATCCGGTGATCGGGCTTGGCTATTACGGCATCACCTTCAACATTACCGGCGAAGGCGCCAATCTCGACGCAAGCAAAAAGGCCGCGATCCGCGAAGCCTTCAGTCTGGCGATCGACCGTGACGCGATCAGCAGCGTCGTCTTCGACGGGCAGGCCAGCACCGGCAACCAACCGTTCCCGCCGTCGAGCGCCTTCTATGACAAGAACTTCCCCGTTCCGGCACGCGATCTGGATGCCGCGAAGAAAAAGATGGAAGAAGCAGGCGTAAAGTCGGTCGACCTGGAAATACTCGTGCCGACCGATGCCGAGCGCCAGCAGGTCATTCAGCTCATTCAGGCGATGGTGCAGGAAATCGGCATCAATGTCTCGATCAAGCCGACCGAACTGATGACGCTTCTCGACGTCGCGCGTCAGGGCAAGTTCGAGGCCCATCTCGTCGGCTGGAGCGGTCGCGTCGATCCCGATCTCAACATCACGCCGATGCTGGCTTGCGGCGCTGCCGGTAACGATGCGCATTATTGCAACAAGGACCTCGATGCGATCCTGACCAAGGCGCGTTCGCTGACCGACACAGAAGCCCGCAAGGCGGAATATAGCAAGGCCATGGCAATCCTGCTCAAGGATCTGCCGATTGTCTATCTGTATCATTCCCAGTGGATTTTCGCGCATAATTCCAACCTGACCGGCTTCAAGCCCGCCCCGGACGGTATCATCCGCCTGAACGGCGTCAGCCGTAAAAGCTAGGCTGCGTGGACGGCAATGAGCATGTCATCCCCCATGGTCCACGACCAGTCAGCCCGATCCGATCGGGCTGACGAAACCATTCTCGACGTTTCGGATCTGCGTGTCGCCTTTGAAGGCGACGGGCGGACCGTCACGGCGGTCGATGGCGTTAGTTTTACGGTCAATAAGGGCCGCACGCTCGCCATTGTCGGCGAATCCGGCAGCGGCAAGAGCGTGACTTCGCTCGCCATCATGCGGCTTCTGCCCGAATATTCGGCGCGCATTTCCGGCCGCATCGATTTCGACGGACGCCAGCTTCTGGACGAGACGAAAAGCGCCATGCGAGCCTTGCGCGGCAACCGTCTGGCGATGATCTTTCAGGAGCCGATGACCTCGCTCAACCCGTCCTATACGATTGGCGACCAGATCAACGAAGTCATTTTGCGGCACAACCGGATTTCCCGAAAGGAAGCTGCGGAACGCACGATTGCCATGCTTCGTCTGGTGCGCATTCCGTCGCCGGAAACCCGCTATCATCAATATCCGCACAATCTTTCCGGCGGCATGCGCCAGCGTGTGATGATCGCCATGGCGCTGGCCTGCGATCCTGAGCTGTTGATAGCCGACGAGCCGACCACGGCGCTCGACGTGACCATTCAGGCGCAGGTTCTGGAACTGATGCGTGAATTGCAGCAAAAGACCGGAACGGCCATCGTTCTCATTACGCACGACCTCGGCGTTGTCGCCGAATCCTGCGACGACGTTGTCGTCATGTATGCGGGACAGATTGTCGAGCAATGCACGGTCGAAGAACTTTTCACCTTTCCGCAGCATCCGTATACGGTCGGCCTGCTCGGTTCATTGCCGCGCCTTGACGAAAAGCGCGAGCGGCTTGTGGCGATCACCGGCACGGTTCCCGACATGGCCAATCCGCCCGGCGGGTGCCGCTTCCAGGCGCGCTGCCCGTTCCGCATCGAGAAATGCGCCGGGATGCCGGAGCTGCGGCAAGTCTCGGAAGGTCATTTCAGTCGCTGCTGGCGCGCGCCTCTGGAGGACATCGTTTCGTGACAAAAGCTCCTTCTTCATCTGTAAAACCGATCATTGAAGCGCGCAGACTGGGCAAAAATTTCATTCTCAAGCGCAGCCTGACGGGGCGTCCGCTGGCTGAGGTCGGCGCAGTTGACGACATCACATTTTCCCTCATGCCGGGCGAAACGCTGGCCATCGTCGGGGAATCTGGCTGCGGCAAGTCAACGCTTGGCCGTCTCCTGATGCGGCTCATCAAGCCGACCGCAGGCGAGGTGTTCATCGACGGCCTGGATATTACCGGCATCAGCCATGCGGCGATGCGGCGGCAGCGACGGCATGTCCAGCTCATTTTTCAGGATCCCTACGCTTCGCTCAATCCGCGCATGACCATTGCGCAGACGATTGCCGAACCGCTGATGCTGCACAATATCGTGCCAGCTTCACAGCGCGCCAAACGCGTGGCGGAGCTTCTGGAAATGGTGGGTCTGCGTCCCGAACAGGCAAGCCGCTATCCGCACGAGTTTTCCGGCGGCCAGCGCCAGCGCGTGGTGATTGCGCGCGCGCTTGCTTCCGAGCCGAAGGCCATCATCTGCGACGAGGCGGTATCCGCGCTTGATGTGTCCATTCAGGCGCAGGTTCTCAATCTTCTCAAGGATTTGCAGAAAAAGCTCGGTCTGGCATTCATTTTCATCAGTCACGACCTGGGTGTCGTGAAACATATCGCCGACCGCGTTGCGGTCATGTATCTGGGCAGAATGGTCGAAATCGGCACCGCCGATGCCGTTTTCAATGCGCCGCGCCATCCGTACACGCGCGCGCTTCTGTCGGCCATTCCGGTTGCCGCACCACCCAGCCAACGGCGCTTGCGCGCCGAGCGGCTGCGAGGCGACCTGCCCAGCCCCCTTTCCCCGCCGCCGGGTTGCCGTCTGCATACGCGCTGTCCTTACGCAAGGCCGGAGTGCCAGAGCGTCAGCATGGTGCTGGATGTGGAATCCAGCGGTCACGCCAATGCCTGTGCCTTCTGGCGCGAACTGCCGAAGCAGGACGAGGCCGAAGGCAATCGCGAATCCCGCAATCCCAAGCTCGAAAAGCTGTTTGCAGCCTTTGAGGCCATGGCCGCTCACCCGGCGCGAACGGTTACAGGGAGCTAAGCCATGTCCTCGCTTCTCGTACGCCGCCTGCTGCAACTCATTCCGACGGTCGTTCTCCTGTCGCTCATCATTTTCTCGCTCCAGCATCTTTTGCCGGGCGATCCGGCTTTGGTGCTGGCGGGCGACAACCCGGATGAGGCGACGCTTGCGGCCATCCGTGCCCAATATCATCTCGATCAGCCGCTCATCGTCCAGTATTTCTATTGGGTGAAAGGCGTGCTGACCGGCGATCTTGGCGAATCCATGCGTCACAATCGCCCGGTTCTCGACCTTATCCTGTTGAAACTGCCGGTCACGCTACAGCTTGCCGTCATGGGTATCATCGTCGCGCTGGTCCTCGGTATTACCGGCGGTGTGATCTCGGCGCTGAAGCGCAACAGCGCCGTCGATTATGCGACGAATATCGTCTCGCTGGCCGGTATTTCGGTGCCGAATTTCTGGCTCGGCATCATGCTGATCCTGTTTTTCTCGGTTCATCTTGGCTGGCTGCCCGCCTCCGGTTTCGTCAGCCCGTGGGAAGACTGGCGAATGAGCCTCTCCACCACGGTGATGCCCGCTTTCGTGCTGGGCATGGCAATCGCAGGCGTAATCATGCGCCACACGCGGGGCGCGATGTTGCAGGCGCTGGACAGCGATTATGTGCGCACCGCGCGCGCCAAGGGCCTCAGTGAATGGGTCGTGGTGTTCAAGCATGCGATGCGCAACGCGCTGACGCCGATCATCACGCTTGGCGCGCTCGAATTCGGCGCCCTGCTTTCGGGCGCGGTTCTGACAGAACAGATTTTCACAATCCCCGGCTTCGGCAAGCTGATCGTCGATGCGGTCTTCACCCGCGACTATCCGGTTGTGCAGGGCGTGGTTCTCGTGACGTCGCTGTTCTACATCACCCTCAACCTACTGGCCGATATCGGATATATCCTCGCCAATCCTCGATTGAGAGGCTGACCATGCAGACGATCTCGCAAACCCGACCCTCTCCGAATTTTGTGGTGCGCTTTTTCCAGAGCCGTTTCTGGCGACGGCTTTCAAAGCGCAAGAGCGCGCTTGTCGGCCTCGTCGTCGTCCTGTTCATGGTGTTCATAGCGCTCTTTGCGCCATTGCTGGCCCCCTATGATCCGGCGGCTCAAAGCTGGACCGCCGTGCGCAAGGCACCATCCGCCCTTCACTGGCTCGGCACAGACGAAACCGGTCGTGACATCCTGTCCCGCATTATCTGGGGCGCGCGCGCTTCACTGATGGCGGGCCTCACATCGGTTGGCATCGCCATGGCCATCGGCGTGCCGCTTGGGCTTGCGGCGGGTTTCCTTGGCGGCGTGATCGACGGTCTCATCAGCCGCTTCACCGATGCCATGCTTGCCTGTCCGTTTCTCATTCTGGCAATCGCCTTCGCGGCATTCCTTGGCCCAAGCCTGACCAATGCCATGCTGGCCATCGGTATCACGGCGATGCCGCTCTTCATCCGTCTGACACGCGGTCAGGTTCTGTCGATCCGGGCGGAGGAATATGTCGAGGCGGCGAATGCGGTCGGCAATCCGCAATGGCGCATTGCGGTGCGGCACATCCTGCCCAATATCCTGCCGCAGCTTATGGTTCAGGCCACGCTGACGATTGCGGCGGCGATCATAGCCGAAGCCAGCATGTCGTTCCTCGGTCTGGGCTTGCAGCCGCCCGCGCCGTCGTGGGGTTCCATGCTGAATTCGGCGCAACGCTTCCTCGGCAATGCGCCATGGATGGCGCTCTGGCCCGGCATGGCGATTTTCATGACGGTTCTGTCGTTCAACCTGCTTGGCGACGGCCTGCGTGACGCGCTCGACCCCCGTTCTCGTTAGAACACGTTTCGACCTGACTGAATCAGACCGGCGCTCGGGACGCTTCTGCTGGAATGGCCCTATCGCCAGACGCTGTGCCCGGCAGAAACTTCGGTTTGGTGAAACACAGGCGGTATATAATCGAGCGGCTTGACGGGGCTTGGTAATTCGCCTTCATTTGGCACGAAGAGACGCCGATCCCGGTCTGGATCGGCGACCGGAACGGCATCCATCAATTTGCGCGTATAGTCGTGCTGCGGATTTTCGAAAACCTGCGCGCGCGTGCCGGTTTCGACAAAGCGCCCGGCATACATCACCGCGACGCGGTGGCTGATCTGTTCGACCACCGCCATGTCATGGCTGATGAACAGATAGGACATGCCGGTTTCGTTCTGGATATCCTGCAACAGATCGAGCACCTGCGCCTGAATGGAAACGTCGAGCGCTGCCACGCTCTCATCCGCGACGATGAGTTTGGGTGACAGCGACAGAGCGCGGGCGATACAGACGCGCTGGCGCTGCCCGCCCGAAAACTCATGCGGATAGCGCTTCATCTGTTCCGCTGACAGACCAACACGGCGGAACAGATATTCCACGCGGTCCTTGAGTTCCGATCCAGAAGCCAGACCATGAATGACCAGCGGTTCGGCCACCAGATCGCCGACGCGCATGCGCGGATCGAGCGAGGCATAGGGGTCCTGAAAAATCATCTGGACGTCGCGCAAAATCGGTCGCATGGCGGCGCGGCTCAGGCCCCTGGTGCTCTGGCCGTTAATGCGCACATCGCCGCTCCAGTTGACGAGATTGAGCAGCGCCTTGCCGGTCGTGGATTTTCCGCATCCCGATTCCCCTACCAGCGAAAGCGTTTCGCCGCGATTAACGGTAAACGACACGCCTTCCACCGCATGGACGCGCCGGACAGGTCGTTGCAATATGCCGCCCTTGATGTCGAAGCGAACGACCAGATTTTCAACTTCGAGCACGGGCGTGGCCGTTTCGGGCTTCTGTTCGGCTTTGGCTTGTGCCGGTGCGCGTTTGGGGGCGTTTGTGCCGGTCATTTCGCCAAGGCGCGGGACTGCGGCCAGCAGGCGCTTGGTATAGTCATCCTGAGGCGTGAAGAACACGTCGCGAAGCGGTCCCTGTTCCACTTGACGCCCCTGATTCATGACAAGCACATGGTCGGCCATTTCGGCAACGACGCCCATATCGTGGGTAATCAGGATGACGGAGACGCCGTTTTCGGCCTGAAGTTTTCGGATGAGCGCCAGTATCTGCGCCTGCACCGTCACATCGAGCGCGGTGGTCGGCTCGTCGGCAATCAGGATTTCCGGCTTTTGCGCCAGCGCCATGGCGATCATCACGCGTTGGCGCATGCCGCCGGAAAGCTCGTGCGGATATTGCGTGAGACGCCGGGCCGCGTCGGAAATCTGCACCTGATCGAGCAGTTCCTTGCAGCGTTGCATCGTGGCGGCACCGGACAGGCCGTCGCCAACCGCTTCGGAAAGTTGCCGCCCAATGGTGAGCACGGGATTGAGCGAGGTCATCGGTTCCTGAAAGATCATGCCGATATGACGCCCGCGCACACCGCGCATCTGGCTTTCATTGAGCTTGAGAATATCGCGGCCATTCATGATGGCCGAACCACCCGCCACCCTTGCAAGGCTTTTGGGCAGAAGCTGCATCAGCGAAAGCACGGTCATGGATTTGCCCGATCCGCTTTCGCCTGCGATGCATAGCGTTTCCCCGCGTTGCAGATCGAAGGAAAGATGATCGACCACGGTGCGCGCACCGTCGGGTGTCGCCACCTGCGTCACCAGATCTTTGACCTGCAAAAGCGGGGAAACCGTTTTCATGTTCATTTCTCTTTATTCAAAAACAGAACGCGGGAAGTAGAAGGACACGACCCAGTTCGGCTGATCGACGATTTCGCTGATACGCAGATCGCCGCAGACCGAGCAGAGCATATAGGCGTCCACCGGGTTGAGGTTCTGCGTCTGGCAGAGAAGATCGATCATATTGGACAATGCCGCCTGTGCGCCCGCCCACAGATCGGGGCCGATGCCGGTGGTGACTTCGTAGCCTTTTGTGTCGAGATGATGCGTCACCGGTCCCGGCGTGGTGAAGCGCGGCATTTTCAGCGGCGTGTCCTTGATGAGGTCGAGTGTCAGCGCGACATTCATCGCGCTTTCAATCGCCGTACCGCAGACCTCGCCGTCGCCCTGTGCGGCGTGGGTGTCGCCGATGGAGAACAGCGCGCCCTCGACTTCAACCGGCAGATAGAGCGTGGCGCCCGCTGCCAGATCGCGAATGTCGAGATTGCCGCCGACGCGACGCGGCGGCACCACCGAATGCAGGCCCTTTTCCGCCGGTGCGACGCCGATGGTTCCCGCGAAAGGCTTGAGCGGCACGCGGGCGTGTTTACCAAAAAGCGCGGGTTCCAGCGTTGCAGGATTATAGTCCCATAGCGCCAGCGCCGGTTCCTTGAAGTCGTCGGCCAGAAGGCCGAAGCCCGGAATATTGGCCGTCCACCCGAAGCCCGAAGGCTCAAACTGATGGATGGTGACTTTCAATATGTCGCCGGGCTTGGCTCCATCGACGAAGATCGGACCTGTGACCGGGTTAACCTTGGAAAAATCCATGGTCGCGACGTCGGCAACCGTGCTGTTGGGATTAAACTGCCCGGCGCCGCTGTCGAGACATTCGAATTTCAACGTCGATCCCGGTGCGACCGTCTCCACTGGCTGGAACGAATTGTCCCAGCCGAAGTGATGATGGCGACCATGGATGGTATATTGGCAATTATTGCACATCTTTTGCATAAACCTCGTCGTAATTGACCGGGATGTGGACGGGATCGACAAAGATCGCATCCGGGCCGCCGAGACGTTCGGAGCGCACGGAGAAGCGTTCTTCGTTGAAGATCGGAGCCCATGGCGCGTCTTCCATGATCTTCAGATAGATGTCGCGCCAGAGCTGCTCACGTTCGGCCTTGCGGGCCGGATCGACGATGGCGTCGGCTTCCTGTGCCTTCTTGTCGAGGTCCTCATTGCAGTACCACGACCAGTTCCAGCCGCCCTGAACCGCGCCACCGCAGCCCAGGATCGGGCCGTAGAAGTTGGACGGATCGGGGAAATCGGCAATCCAGCCCATGCCACCGGACCAGATCATCGGCGCGCCTTCCGGTTCGCCGCCTGCGGCGATGACGTTTGCCTGTGCCAGCGATTTGATGGAAGCCTTGATGCCGATTGCCGCCAGATCCTGCTGGATGGCCTGCGCGATGCGCGGCTGCGGATCGGTATTGGCGACAAAAAGCTCCGTCTCGAAACCATCGGCTAGGCCCGCTTCGGCCAAAAGCGCCTTGGCCTTTGCCTGATCGAAAGGATAGCCTTTGTAATCCTTGGCATAGCCCGGCATGGACGGCGGCAGCGGCTGCGTGGCCGGTACGGCGCGACCGTTGATGATGCGCACGATGCGGTCCTTGTTGATGGCCATGTTGACGGCCTGACGCACCTTCACATTGTCGAACGGCTTGATCTTCACATTCATGGTCACGTAGCCGGTATGCAGCTGGCCGCCCTGAATGATCAGATCCTTGAATTTCGGATCCTTGGTGACTTCGATGAATTTCGCCGGCGGAATGCCGTCGCCCGGAATGTCGATTTCGCCATTCTGCATGCGCAGCAGCGCAACCACCGGTTCCTGACCGACCTCGAACGTGATCTGGTCGAGCTTGGGCAGGCCCGGCTTGTAATAATCCTTGAAGCGTTCGAAGACGATGTGCTGGCCGAGTGTCCAGTCGGTCATCTTGAATGCGCCGGAGCCGACCGGATGTTTGCCGAAATCGGCGCCGTATTTTTCCACTTCTTCCTTCGGCACGACATGGGCGAAATTCAACGCCAGCACATGCAGGAAGGTCGCGTCGGGGCGGCTCAGCTCGAACTTGATCGTATAGGGATCGACCACGGTAATGCCCGACATATGCTCCGCCTTACCCGCCGACGCATCCTCGAAACCGACGATGGAGCCGAAGAAACCTGCGCCGGGGCTCTGCGTCTTGGGATTTACCACGCGCTCGATGGAATATTTGACATCGTCGGCGGTCAGTTCGCGACCATTGTGAAACTTCACGCCCTTGTGCAGTTTGAAGGTGAAAGTCTTGCCGTCGTCGGAGATCGTATAGGACTCGGCCAGTTCGGGACGCAGAGTCGTTGTTCCCGGCTCATAATCCATCAGCCCGTCGAAAATCGACTTGATCATCGACCAGTTCTGCCAGTCATAGCCAATGGCGGGATCGAGCGTCGAAACGTCGTCCTTATAGGTAACGGTCATGGAACCGCCCTGCTTGATGTCGGCCGAAATGGCGGGCTGGGCAAGGCCAAGCGCCAGCATGGAAGCGCCGATGAGAAGTGATTTTTTCATTGTGGTTCCCTTTCTCTGGAGTGTTTTTGTCAGCGCAGTTTGATGCGCGGATCGATGAATGGGGTGACAAGATCGGCCAGAAGATTGCCGAGGACGATGGCGAAGGCCGACACGATGGTGACGCCCATGATGATGGGGATATCCACGCGCTGGATCGCCTGCCAGGCAAGCTGGCCGATGCCGGGCCAGCCGAAGACGCTTTCCACGACCACGATGCCCGACATGAACAGGCCGATGTCGATGCCGATCATCGCGATGACGGGCAGAATGGCGTTGGGCATGGCGTGGCGCATCAAGATTTTCCAGCGCGCCAGCCCCTTGGCGCGGGCGGTGCGGATATAGTCCTGACGCAGCACATCGAGCAGCGACGAGCGCATCATGCGCGAATACCAGCCAGCCCCCAGAAGGCCGAGGGTGAGCGAGGGCAGAACCAGATGCCGGAAGGTGCCGTAACCACCGATGGGAAACCAGCCGAACTGCACGGCAAAGACGTAAAGCATCAAGATGCCGATGACGAATTGCGGCGCGGAGACGCCGACGAAGGAGAAAATCATCAGTGCGTTGTCGGTGCGGGTGCCGCGTCGCGTCGCGGCGATAACGCCCATGGTGATACCGATAACGAGTTCGCAGAAAATCGCGCCCGCCATCAGAAGAAGGCTTGCAGGCAGACGCGACCAGATGAGCGAAGCAACTTCGGTCTTTTGCAAATAAGAACGTCCGAAATCACCCTGAACCAGACCCTTTAGATAGCGCAGATATTGCTCATAAAAGGGCAAGTTCAGCCCCAGTTGCTCGCGGATATTTTCCACCGTTTGCGCCGTGGCGCTGCGGCCTGCGATCTGACGCGCCGGATCGGCTGGCACCAGATAAAGCAGGATGAAGGTGACAAAACTGATGCCGATCAGAATCAGCACGGTCTGGATGAGACGGCGGGCAATATAGGCGAGCATCAGTGGTGCCCCTGCTGTGTTGGATCGAGCACGTCGCGCAAGACATCGCCGACAAGATTGAAGGCAAGCGCCAGCAGCAGGATCGCCGCGCCAGGTATGAACACCAGCCAGGGCGCGCTCGTGAAATAGGTCTGGTTTTCAAAGATGATGTTGCCCCAGGACGGGGTTGGCGGCTGCACGCCGATGCCGAGGAAGGACAGTGTGGCTTCAAGAAGCACCGTGGTGGCGATACCGAGCGTCGCCCAGACGATCATCGTGGAAAAGAGATGCGGCAGGACATGCTTGAGAATGATGCGCGGCGCGCCCGCGCCCATGGCGCGCTCGGCCTCGATGAAGTCGCGCTGCGACAGCGAGCGGGTTTCCGTATAGAGCACGCGCGCGATCTGCACCCAGTTGACCATGGCGATCACCATGGCGACGATCCACAGGCTCGGCTTGAAGATCGCCGCAAGCACGATGGCCAGCAGAAGGGCCGGAAAAGCCATCATCAGATCGGTGAAGCGCATCAGCACGGTTTCCACCCAGCCACGGAAATAGCCAGCGCAGATACCGACCACCGATCCGATGAAAACAGCAATGCCATTGGCCACCACGCCAATGATGAGCGAGGTCTGCGCGCCATAGATAAGACGCGAGAACAGGTCGCGCCCGACCAGATCGGTTCCGAACCAGAATTTGGCATTAGGCGAGAGAGGAGCGCCTTCGAGCGTCAGCCCGTCGAAAAACTGCTCATTCGGATCGAAGGGTACGATCCATGGCGCGAAAATAGCCGCCGTCACCGCGACGATGATGACCGCAAGACCGAAAACCGCCAGCGGCCTGCGTATGATGCGGGCAAAAACGCCGCGTTCGGCTTTGCTCTGGCCAACAGGGAGAGTATCAAGCGCGCTCACGATCGGTCCTCGTTTGGTTTTCTGTCAGAAACCGCCGGGCAAAGGCTTCAACACTGATGCGCTCGGCCATCGCCGCAAGACGCAGTTTCTGATAGGCCTGTTTCGCTGAAATATTATCCGCAAACATGATGATCGCGGTTGCCTGTGCAATGGCTTCCCGACCGGCGAGGCTCTCACGCAATTCGCCGATCTCCGTTGCCAGGGCATGGCGGCGCTGAAAATTGTGCATGGCAATGACCAGGGCGCTATATACGCCAGCGCTGCCGATAGGCTTGAGGAGTTGTGCATCGGCGCCCTGATTGAGCGCCCAGCCAATCCGGCCCGGCGCTTCCGATCCGATCAGCGCGACCGTGGGCACCGGCGCTTGCTGCGGCTGCCACGGAAACTGCTCGTCATACCCCATGTCCACATCGAAAAAGACGATGTTGAAGCGGGATATATCGGCACCTTCGGGAAGATTCGGCCAGCACTCCACGGCATCCACGCCGATACGACCCAGTTGCTGCGTAATCGCATCGACATTCGCATGGCGGCGATGAACGATCAGCGCCGTCCAGTTTTCGAATGCGCCCCAGCTCATGTCTCTGGTCGCAAATTGCGATGATCGGTCGGTCTTGGTCATTTTACGAGCCTCAGGAAGCCGGATTGCTGCGCACCGTTCGCATTGGATTGCAGATGGGTCCGGGCCATGAAAGGGTCCGGCTGGATGGGATGCTCCGCCCGGTGAACGATGTCGAAGCTGCCGTCCCTCCGCGCACGCCCGATATGGGCGGGCAACGCAATGTGGTTGGTGGCGGCATCGACGATGAGGTCACCGAGCGGCGTGGCGGTTGCGTGGGTTTTGGCAGCAGCAAGCACGGCCTCGACGTCGTCGGTTCCCGCGCGCTCTATCCCCGCCGCAATCAGCAGAATACTGGAGTAACTCTCGGCAAAGAAGGCCGATATCCCGCTTTTAAAGGCGCTTGTCCGGGCTTCATCGAGAAACGCCCCGTTGGCCTCCCCAGGCAGGGAGCGGAAATAACAGCTGACCGTGAAATTGCCTTCCGCGTCCGCGCCCACGCGCTCCAGTTCGCTTTCGTAGAAATTACAGGAGACGACAGGGCGACGCGCCGCACTGAACTCCGGATTGCGACGACCCAGTTCCGCATAGGCTTTCAGGAAAGCATATGACGATTCACCGATGAGATTATTGAGGACGAAATCCGGCTTCTTGTGCTCGATCTCGCGGATCAGATGGTCGATATCCGTATCGCCAATGGCGATGGCGCGCTCACCGAGCACTTCTCCACCCGCGGCACAGAGCATTTCGCGCGCCAGGCGATTGGTTTCCCAGCCCCATATATAGTTGGAGCCGAGCAGAATGGCCCTCTTGCCGAAACGCGGCATGACGAAATCGATCAGCGGCACCAGATGCTGGTTGGCGCAGGCAGCAACATAGACAACGCGGTCACTGGCTTCGAAACCTTCATAAACGCACGGATACCACAGCACGGCGTCCCGCTTTTCAACGATAGGGATAACCTCCTTGCGGCTCCAGGAGGTCGTGCACCCAACCACATGACGCACGCCATTCCGGCTTATCAACTCGTCGCAAAGCGCCGCATAACGGTCGGTATTGCCGCCCGGATCCGCAATGCGGGGCACCAGATGAAACGGAAGGGCAAGACTATTGATCGCCCCGATTGCCGACATGGCACCGCAATACCCCTCATAGCCCAGCTTTTCATAGGGACCGGAGTGCGAGAACAACACGCCTACAGGAATATTCTTTTTGCCGTTCGTGACCATGCTGAGCGCCAAACAAAAAACCCCACTGGAATTTTCATTCCAGTAAGGGCCCAAATGCCAAATGAGAGGTTTGCCAGAAGTTACCGAACCCGGCCCGCCGTCGTCAAGTTATTTCTCGATAGAAGCCTATAACGCATGATTGTTGTCAATCCGACAAGGATCAGCTCACGATCCCGCCGCACCTATAATCATAAGTGAACGGCTGCTCGCGCCTTCGCCCATCTTTTGCCGCATCAGATTTTGCTAATATTCAAATTGGTTCTTAACAGGAGATGGACAATGTCAATCAGCCGCAAGATGGGTATTCTCGGCATTTCTGCCGGACTGGCCCTTTCGATCAGTTTATTGCCGGCGTTAACGGGCGTCACCCATAGCGATATTGCCTACGCCAAAGGTGAAGGCGGTGGCAATGGTGGGGGAAATGGCGGCGGTAACGGCGGTGGAAATGGTGGAGGGCATGGCGGTAGCCATGGTGGCGGCAAGGGAGGAAACTCCGCCCATTCCGGCAATGGCGCTTCCCACCGGTCTTCGGCAACGAAATCGGGGCAGCACAAGACGGATTCCGTTACCAAGGCGAGCGTAACCAGGGATAAAAACACCCTTGGCCCGCTGAATGCCGCCCATGCGTCGGCAACAGCACGGGCAAATGCCGCGCCGAACTCCGCCGTCGGGAAAATCGCATCCTACGAGCAGGCCCTCGACGCCGCAATGGCGATCGAAGACCCTGCCGAACGCCAGCAGGCGCTGGACGACGCAAAGGACCAGCTGGAAACTGCTTTCAACCGGACAATTTCCGAAGACGAGTTCTCTCAGATCGACAGTCTTCTGGATAGATAAGACGCATTCGCAAGCTTATGGCCCGCTCAGCAACGCTTCTGTCGGGCCATTTATTGCGCAGACCGAAAACCAACGCCGCACGACAGACGTGCGTGTATCCGTTCAGCGCCGTTTTATCGGCGTTGGCGCTGACACCATTTCGGATCGAACCCGCTCCGCTATGGACCAGGCTAAAAATAGCGCACACGCCACAAGGACCGTGGCCGCATAAGTGTTCGGCTTCATCGCGGGAAATCCGGGTGTGTTGCAATTGCCTGCCAGATGGGCGTCTCGACGGCTTTAGACAACCGGCAAAACAACATGGCTGTTATGCATGGAGGCCTGAAAACGACGGCGCCTGCTCTACTGGACAGACATTCAGGCACCGCATTCCTGACGAAAAACTTCCGTGCAATAGACAAACGGACAAGCCCTGACGAGGGAAGCCGATAACTAACTGGCTGATTTTATGAGGTGCTGGTGCCGCTTGCGTGACTCGAACACGCGACCCCATCATTACGAATGATGTGCTCTACCAACTGAGCTAAAGCGGCCCGGAACTTTGTTCCATCTTCCCGAAGGAGCCAACCGTTTCCGGCTGGACGGTGCGCTGATAACCAAAAGCATGGAGGAAAGCAAGCGCCAAATCGAACAATCTGCATGTTTGTGCAAATCGACTTGCAACGCCTTCCTTATAAGACACCTGGAGCGCGCTCCACAAGCGGCGTGACCCCATATCGCCACGAAAAGACAGAACGAACCGCGCCAGCTCTCAACCGGCGCAGTTTTTCCAAAATGAAATCGGGAAGCATCGCGTGAGCTTCCGACCGGCATGTCAAGACATGGGGAATCATGGAGCTTGAGCAGTTCGCGGTTCGCAAAAGGCAGTGGCCGCCCTTATGTTAGCGAGCAACGATTAGATCGCGCCGCCATTGGCGCGGATAGTCTGGCCGTTTATCCAGCCGCTTTCCGGACCGGCGAGAAACACAACAGATTCCGCAATGTCCTCTGGGCGTCCGAGTCGACCGAGCGGAATCATACGTGTGATGTTCGCGACCAGTTCCTCCGACTTTCCATTCAGGAACAAATCGGTTTCGACCGGGCCGGGCGCGATTGCATTCACCGTAATCCGCCGCGCCCCCAACTCCTTGGCAAGCACATGGGTGAGCGCCTCGACCCCGGCCTTGGTTGCAGCATACAGTCCGTAGCCGGGCTGATAGAATCCCACCACGCTTGACGATATGCTGATGATCCGCCCCCCATCACGCAGCCGCCTGGCCCCTTCACGCATTCCACGGAATGTACCGGCGAGATTGATGGCGCAATGGTCTTCAATGTCCTTATCGGTTGCGTCGGCGACGGATGAGAGCCGCATTAAACCCGCATTATTGACCAGAATATCGACCGGTCCGAATGCAGCTTCGGCCGCGTCGAACACCGCAGGCATACCAGCCGGGGCGCCGATGTCGGCCTGTACCGCGACCGCCCGGCCGCCTGCCCGCTCGATTTCCAGCACGACCTGACGGGCTGCGTTCTCGTCACGCGCATAGTTCACCGTGACTGCGACGCCTTCCCGCGCCAGTTGGCGGGCGATCTCCGCGCCGATCCCTTTTCCGGCGCCAGTCACGATAGCGGTTTTGTCTTTCAGTTTCATGGGAACCTCCTTTGTTCGACAAGAAGATAGCGCTGCGCCTAAGCTGAATAATCATCCTTTTATTGGTAATAAAATTCGGATAATACGAATAATCATGGATCGTCTTGATGCAATGCGCCTTTTTGTGAGAGTCATCGACCGTCGCAGCTTCACCGCGGCAGCCGCCGATCTCGATATTCCGCGTTCGACCGCTACGGAAGCGATCCGGCGGTTGGAGCGGCAACTCGGCAGCCGTCTGCTGGAACGCACCACCCGTCACGTGGCGCCAACGCTGGATGGCGAAGCCTATTATCGAAGATGCCTGTCGATACTCGCCGACATCGATGAAGCGGAAGGCGCTTTGCGCGGCGGCAGCCCCTCGGGTGTGCTGCGCATAGACGCACACGGAGCACTGACGCGGGCATTCCTGCTGCCGCGCCTGCCGGAGTTTCTGAAATCGTACCCACAGATCAACCTGCATATCGGTCAGGGCGACAGACTTATCGATCTGGTGCGCGAGGGTGTTGATTGCGTCATTCGCGCCGGAGATCCGCATGACAGCAGCCTGATCATGCGAAGGCTACCGGACATTCCGGAGATAACCTGCGCAAGCCCGCACTATATCGAGCGCCACGGGATGCCCGCTTCGATGGAGGAACTGGCCGGGCATCAGATGATCGGCTTTGTTTCCTCCCGTACGAGGCGTGTGATGCCGCTGGAATTCCAGACGACCGATGGTCTCCGGGAGATAACGCTTCCATGCCGGGTGAGCGCCAACGAGGCGGAAACGGCGCACCACCTCGCACGCATGGGATTTGGATTGATACAGGCGCCCCGGTACCGCTTCCGCGAAGATCTGGCGCGAGGCGCCCTCGTTGAAATCCTGCCCGACATGCCTCCGCCCCCGCTTCCGCTTGCGGCCTATTATCCGCAGAACCGTCAGTTATCGCCGCGCGTGAGGGTGTTTCTCGACTGGACGGCAAGCGTCTTTGAGGCGGCTGATCTGTAAGCGGCAGGATTGCGTGCGGTTGTCGCGCCCATCAAAATGATGACTTGAATAGTCATGTTATATTCGGATAAGGATTGGCGAAGATCATCCAACGGAGGACGGGTTCATGTCCGAACTCAATGCCAGTGCCCGCTTCACGCTCGCCAATGCCGGTCATGTCGTCGGTCAGGTTCTCGATCATTTCGTGGAACACGGCGATGTGCAGCGACACGAGACCAGCGCAAGACTGGTGCTGAGCTTCGGTGAGGCCGACGTTGAATGGGACGATGAAACCGTGAGTTTCGATGTCAAAAGCGACGATGAAACAGGCCTTGCCTTTATGAAATATTCCATCGCCGAGCATGTGCTGGAGTTTCTGGACAAGGGAGGCACCAAGCCCAACATCGTCTGGCAAGGTGACGGCGCGGCCGGTCTGCCGTTGCCATTCTTCCGCGAAATGCGCGTCATCGACGTCTCGAATGTTACGCCCAATATGCGCCGCGTGCGGCTCAGGGGCGAAAATCTGCGACGGTTTTGCCAAGGCGGCCTGCACATCCGCCTCCTGTTCCCGCCGAAAGGCGCTGCCAAGCCGCAATGGCCCGTAATGGGTGAGGATGGACGCCCCGTCTGGCCGGATGGCGAAGCAAGGCTCGACACGCGCGTCTACACGATCCGCAATATCGATCCCGAAGCCGGTTGGGTGGATATCGACATGGTGGTCCACGGCGACGATTGCGATGCGCCGGGTTCCGGCTGGGCGACCAACGTGCAGCCCGGAGATATTGTCGGCATGACTGGACCGGGCGGCGGCGATGCCGGCGAGGCCAAATGGTATCTCCTCGCCGGAGACGAAACCGCCCTGCCCGCTATCGGCCGCATTCTGGAGGGATTGCCGGAAGGCGCGAAAGCCGTCATACGTATCGAAATCGCGGATGCGGCGGAACAGCAGGAGTTGGTTTCCCGCGCCGATGTCGATCTGCAATGGCTACACCGCGACGGCGCTCCGGCAGGAACGACAACGCTTCTTCAGGACGCGGTGCGTGCCGTGGAATTTCCGCAGGACGAGGAAGACATCCATGTCTGGGCGGGCTGCGAATTCAACGCCTTCCGCGCAATCCGCACCTATATGCGCAAGGAGCGCGGCGTCTCGAAAAACCGGCATCTGGTCGTGGCTTATTGGCGGCGTGGCCATGACGGTGACAACGCCCGACGAGACACCGACAAATAGGGCGCGTTTCGATAGGATGGATCAGACCGGCGAGGCAATCAGATGACCGGTAGAGCCATGCCGCATCACATCCATCGGGATGCCGTAAATTTCCTGTAACCGTTCCGGCACCATGATGCCCGCCGGAGCGGACTGCGCAATCAGCTTTCCGCCATGCAGCGCAAACACTTCATCGCAGAACCGTGCCGCCATGTTGACATCATGCAGGACGACAAAGACGCTGAGTTTCTTTTCGTGAGATAGCTTGCGCACGAGCGACAGCACTTCGATCTGATGTGCGATATCGAGCGCGGAGGTCGGCTCGTCGAGCAGAAGGCATTCGGCATCCTGCGCCACCAGCATGGCCAGCCAGACACGCTGGCGCTCTCCGCCGGAAAGCGTATCGACCAGCCGATCGGCAAAAGCCGATATCCCGGTCAGTTCGATGGCTTCATCCACCTTCTTCCGGTCGCGCGCGCCGAAACGACCCAGAGCGCCGTGCCAGGGATAGCGACCGAGTGCCACCAGTTCCTTCACCAGCATCCCCGAGGCGGACGCTGTGTGTTGCGGCAGATAGGCAAGGCGACGGGCGAACTCGCGGTCGCCCCACTCACGCAACGGCTTTCCGGCAAAGCGGACCATGCCGTCCGAAGCGGGCTGCTGGCGCGCGAGGATTTTCAGCAAGGTCGATTTGCCCGATCCGTTGTGGCCGATAAGCGCCGTCAGGCTCGCCGCCGATATCGACATCGTGAGCGGCTGTAACAGGGTCCGCCCAGCAACCGAAAAACTGACATTTTCAAGCTCGAACAATGCTGGCGTCATCAATCTTTCCATTTCGGATCACAGCCGCGCAAGAAAGCGGCGTCGGCCTGTTGATAGCAAAACATGAGAGCGATATACAAGTTTTAGCAATAATCTTCCGGGAAAAACATATTGGACTTCCATCCGCATATGAAAAGCCGCATCGAGGACGTCCACCTGCTGGACGATCTTCGCTATCGCGCGTGGGCGGGAGCCATCGCCGATATATGGTCGGTCCATTGCGGCCCCGGCGCGCGGGGCGAGTATGTTTCGAAAGCGCCGCGCCTGTTCATGGTGCTGGAAAGCAGCGGTGAACTGGCCATACAGCCGCAACGGAATACGCATGGTCCGGTCAGCCAGACCAGAAAACAAAGCCTTTGCTATATCCCTGCGGGAATGCCGATCTGGAGCCGCGTTACCCGCCCCGGCACACTGAAACATCTCGACCTTCACCTGGACCTGAACGTCCTGCAACAACGCTTCGGCGGCGCATTGAACGGCAGCACCATCGACAGGCCGCACCTGTTGTTCGCCAATGCCAGGATCGAGCAACTCGGTTGCCTGCTGGCGGATGAATGCGGTTCGAAAGCCCCCCTGCACGATCTTTATGGGGAGGGGCTGATTATCGCTCTGGCGGCGGAGCTTTTTCAGGTTGGGCCGGAACCGCGCCCGCACAACAGCAAACTGCCTCCGCGCCAGTTACGCCGCGTGACGGATTTCATCGAGGACAATCACGCTCGGGTCATCCGTCTGCGGGAACTTGCAACACTGGTGGGCCTTTCGGAATCCTATTTCTGCAGCGCCTTCAAAGTATCGACCGGCCTTTCGCCCCATGCCTGGCAGATGCGCAGGCGCATAGAACGCGCACAGGCACTTCTCGTGCAGCGAACCGGTTCGCTACCTCATATAGCTGCCGTGACAGGTTTTTCCGATCAGGCGCATTTCACCCGTGTTTTCAAAAGGCTGACCGGCACAACACCCGCCGCCTGGCTGCGACAGCGGACGCAATAGAGCGGCTGCACCGTTTGGGTCCAGCTTTCCACATTGGCCAAAAATCGTTCAATTCACCGAAAAAACGAACAATCCCCGCACAATATCTTGATGTAAACACTCATATTAATCCAGGTGCCCACGCACCCCGTCTCAATGATCGTGCCAGTTGCCTTGTTCTTCAACGAAGACCGGACAACTCCCCAACCGGCACTGTCGGGAAATATCAAGGGGTTAAACCACATGACCGTATCCATCCGGCAAAATCTTCTGATCCTGCTCGTCACCGGAACAGCGCTTACGGTTCTGCCGCTCTCAACGGCTCCGGTCATTGCGCAGGAAAACACGATCAAGCTCGATACGGTCGTCATCCAGACCGGCGACGGGTCAAGGGCGGATGGTGCCGCACCGTTGGAAGGTTTTGCCCCGACTGCGACCGCGACCGGCTCCAAGAGTAGCGTGGCAATCGAAAAAGTCCCGCAATCCGTTTCCGTCATCGGGCGCGCACAGATGGACGCAACGGGCGCGCAAAAACTGGACGAAGCGCTTCGCTATACGTCAGGCGTTTTCACCCAGCCTTTCGGCGTGGATAACGACACGAACTGGATCTACATCCGCGGCTTCGATGCGACAGCCTCCGGCACCTATCTCGACGGCCTCCAGAATTTCAGCTATGGTTTCGGCGGTTTCCTGATCGACTCCTTCGGCATCGAGCGGATCGACGTTCTGAAGGGGGCCTCCTCCGCGCTTTATGGCGGCGGCAATCCGGGCGGCATCGTCAATTATATCAGCAAGCGGCCAACGGGTGAGCGGTTGTGCTATGTCGAAACCGGCATTAACAGCTATGGCAACGGCTATCTGGGTTTCGACATCGGCGACAAGGCAAGCGATACGGTCAATTATCGTATCAATGGCAAGATCCAGGGCGGCGACAATTACACCGATTACGCCCGGGAATTCCGGGGCGTCATCTCGCCCAGCATTGAATACAGACCGGATGAGGCGACGAAGCTCACCATACTCGGCAATTATACCCATCTCGACCTTAATCATGACGGCGGTGGCTTCCTGCCCTATTACGGCACGGTGACGCCCACGGAATTCGGCAGGATTTCAAGGAAGGCCAACTTCACGGAACCCGGTCTCGATTCCTACGACCGGGAACAGGCATCCATCGGCTACGAACTCGAACATCGTTTCGACAACGACTGGACCGTGCGCCAGAACCTGCGTTACGGTCATGCCCATGTGAAGGAGCACAGCCTCTACGCTTACGGCTATGAGGGGTTCCTGGCGCAGCCCTTGCCCGGTAATCCCAATCTTTCCCGGATCAATTTCAGGCACGATACGACGGTCGATACATTCCTTGTCGACAACCAGCTCGAAGGCGCGATCAATGCGGGTGCGATCACGCATAATGTGCTGTTCGGCCTCGAATACAAATTCTTCGACATCGACCAGATGCAGCAGAGCGGCACAGGCACGCCGATCGACGCCTATGACCCGGTCCATGGGACAACGCAGCCCCCGATGGGCGATCCCTACATCGATCAGAATCTCAAGCGCCATCAGGTCGGCGTTTATGCGCAGGACCGCATGGAATTCGGCGATGGCTGGATCGTCACGCTGAACGGTCGCTACGACTATGTTTCCACCGAGGCCACGGGCCTGCCGCGCTATAAGGACCATGTAGGCCGCGCATCCGGCCGCGTCGGCGTGGGTTACGAGTTCGACAATGGCCTGACGCCATATGTAAGCGTCGCCACGTTCTTCAATCCCGTTATCGATGAGCTGGGGCGAACGGTCACGGGCACCGATGTCGCGATCACGCCCGCCAAACCTGAAACCGGTATCCAGTATGAAGCCGGGATAAAATATCGTCCCGATTTCTTCGACGGCCTCATCTCGGCATCCATTTTCGATCTCACCAAGGAAAATGTCCTGACCGGTCCGTTCAACAACGTCTCACAGATCGGGAAGGTCAATTCACGTGGTGTGGAACTGGAACTACAGGCCAATATCGCGCAGGACTGGAAGATCACGGCAGCCATCACGGCCTATGACCTGAAGGTAAAGGAAGATGACGACGCCGCGCTCATCGGCAACCGACCTACCCTTCTTCCCGAACAGCAGGCTTCGATCTTCGTTGAATACAAGGTGCCGGAAGGAGCACTTCAGGGCCTGACCCTTGGCGGAGGTATCCGCTATGTCGGTTCCAGTTATGCCGATGCTGAAAACAAGCTCAAGGTGCCCGCTGTCACATTGGTCGATTTCAAACTCGGCTACGAAAAGGATAATTGGGGCGTCGATCTCAACGTCACCAATCTTTTCGACAAGGATTATGTCGCCGGATGTCAGGACGTCTATGTCTGCGGTTATGGCGAAGGCCGGAAAGCGCTGCTGAAGGTCCATACCAAATGGTAGGAACAATGCCGCGACGGCCCCGTCAGGGTGAGGACTGACGCCTTGCTGACCCGTCGCAGCCTTCTTCGGTTTGCCGGCATGGCCGCGCTCGCTCCCGTTGGGTGGCCCGCCCGCGCGGCTGCAAGGCGTTTTGCCGTCATCGACTGGGCTATGCTGGAAACCGCACTTGCCATTGGCGCAGTTCCCGCCGCCGCCACCGAACTCGTGCAATACCGAAAGCTCGGCCTTGAACCTCATGTGCCCGGTAGCGTCTCCGATCTCGGGCTGCGCGGCGCGCCCAATCTCGAACTCCTGCATATTATTGCCCCGGACCTGATCGTCTCCTCCAATTTCTATGAATATCAGCGTCCATCTTTCGAACGCATCGCACCCGTATTCGCACCACCTGTTCACATGGCGGGCAAGCCGCCTTATGCGCTTCTGGAAGATGCAACCCTGAAACTGGGAGAACAACTCGGGTTGGAAGACAACGCCCGCGCGCTGGTTGTGGCCAGTGCGGTCGAAATTGAAGCAGCTTCACGGCAATTCGCATCGCTGGAGCGGCGCAAGGCTTTTATAATCAGTCTCGGCGATGCCCGGCATCTTCGCGCATTCGGCAAAGACAGCCTGTTCGGCAATGTTCTGGAGCGGGTGGGACTGGAAAATGCCTGGGATGCCGCGACAAGCTATTCGGCCGCAGCACCAGTCGGTCTCGAAGAACTCGCCCGTGCGCCCGACGCCTCCGTCATCGTGATCGGCCCGACCGACCGGGAAACATTGCAGCGCCTGCCGGAGAACGCGCTCTGGAACGCACTCCCCGCCGTCCAGGAAAATCGCATCCATTTTCTGCCGCCGATCGATCATTTCGGCGGCCTGCCGGCAGCAAGGCATTTCCTGCGCCGGCTTCGCGCGATATGGCGAGGAAATTCGCATGAATGATTTGCGCGGCGTTAAATCCATTCCAGGGATTTACCTGCTCTGGGCCTTGCTGGCGTGCCTTGCCGCCGGACTATCCGGCCATGAATTGCTGCAAGCGCTCTCGGCCCCGGATGTGCTCGCTCTCAACAGGATCATCGCCTTCGATGTCATCCTGCCGCGCAGCGCGATGGCACTGATCTGCGGTGCGGGCTTGGGACTTTCGGGTCTGCTGCTGCAACAGGTGCTTCGCAATCCGCTTGCAGAGCCTTCCACGCTCGGCATCGCGGCCGGTGCGCAACTGGCCATGACCGCGGGAATGCTCTATCTGCCCGCGGCAGTCATAATGCGCGAATGGTTGGCGCTTGGCGGTGGTTTTATAGCCGTTGCACTTGTTCTTGCGCTCAATTGGAAGCGTTCGCTCGAACCGGCATCCGTCATCCTCTGCGGCATGATCGTTTCCCTCACCGCGACCGCCGCCAGCACGGCGCTCATTCTGGCCAACGGCGAATATGTCTTTTCGCTGTTCGTCTGGGGCGGCGGATCGCTGGAACAGCAAAGCTGGAAACCCGCACTATCGCTGAGTTCACAGGTCGCCATCGCAGGCGGATTTTCGTTCTTTCTGCTGCGTCCGCTGACCCTGCTTGCGCTGGAGACGGCCAATGCGCGCAATCTCGGCATATCGCTCGCGACCAGTCGTCTGGCCGTTATCGCCATCGCCGTCTGGCTGGCCGCCAGTATCACGGCTGAAGTCGGAATTCTCGGCTTCGTCGGGCTGGTAGCACATGCCCTCGCCCAACTTTCAGGCGCACGGCGTCTGAAATCCCGATTGTTCGCGGCGCCCGCCATCGGCGCCATACTGCTCTGGCTAACGGATGCGCTCATCCATCTCTTCCAGAATTTCACCGGCGACCGCCTGCCCGTAGGAGCTGCCACGGCACTTCTCGGAGGCCCTCTTCTCCTCTGGATGCTGCCTCGCCTTCATATGTTTGAGTGGCCCTCGGACAGACCGGAAACCAATATTTCGCGACAAAACCATCCCGCACTTTTTCTGATGGGCCTTGTGGCACTGATCGGTCTGGCGGTCATACTCGCTCTCAGCCTCAGCAGAGGCCCCGATGGTTGGATGATCGCAAAAGGACCATTATTTGAGGAGCTTCTTTACTGGCGTATGCCGCATCTGTTCCTTGCGGCATTGGCCGGCGCCATGCTTGCGCTTGCCGGCGCCATACTCCAGCGCATGACGGGCAATACGCTCGCAAGCCCGGAAATATTGGGGATCGGCCTTGGCTGCGGCGCGGGACTTGCCGTCGTTCTTCTTTTCTCTGCCGAAACCAGCCTCTACGCCCAATGGGCCGGTGCAACGGTTGGCGCGCTCTTCGCCCTCGCCTTCATTCTCGCCATTGCCGCACGCAGCGGTTTCGGCTCCGAAAAACTCCTGCTGGCGGGTGTCGGCCTTGGTGCAATGGTGAGTTCCATCCTGACCGCGATCATCGCCACCGGTTCACCACAGGCATTTGTCCTTCTCGCATGGCTCAGCGGCACAGGCACGCAAATCGCGCCATTGCAACTCTGGATCGCAGGCGGTGTACTGATCGTCAGCCTTACCGTCCTGTTTCTCCTTTCGCGCTGGCTCGATATTCTCCCGCTCGGAAACGTTGCCATGCGCAGCCTCGGCCTGCCGCTGACCCTGTCCCGTCTCGCGATCGTGCTGATTGCTGCCCTTCTGACCGCCATTGCATCGATGATGATCGGACCGCTCAGCTTCATCGGCCTGATTGCGCCGCATCTGGCCCGGACCTTCGGTTTTCACAGGCCGAAAGGCTTCATCACGGCATCCGTTCTGATCGGCATGATGCTGATGATCCTGGCCGACTGGCTCGCGCGGATGGCGGCATTTCCCTACAATTTGCCGCTCGGCCTTTTCGCCTCGCTCATCGGCGGCATATGCCTCATCGCCGTTCTGTCCCGGCGCTGACCTATACCAGGGATGGGGGGCATCATCGAAGCGGGACCGGAAAATCAGTCCCCTGACTGATTTTCCCGCATAGGCGGTTCCCGCTTTGGGAAGATTTTAGGCCGCCTGAGGTCGACGAAGCCCGGTCAGATGGCGAAGCACGACCGGAGTGAGCAGCAACAGGCCTATAACGGACGAGTAGATTTCCGGCGCCACCAGAAGCACTGCCGCCAGGATGAGAAGCACATTCTCCCATATCTTCGTCCTGATCAGGAAGAAGCCGGACAACGCCGCTCCCAGCGCTGCAATGCCGATGGTGCAGCCGAGAAACGCAATAAAGAAATCCGGCCAGTTGAAGTTCGATGTGACCAACAACAGTGACGGCGAGAAGACGAACACGAATGGCACCAGAACCTTACCCATGCCGAGACGGAATGCGGTGTTGCCCGTCCTGAACGGGTCGGCCCCGGCCATTCCGGCCGCGGCATAAGCCGCCAGCGCGACTGGCGGCGTAATATCCGCAAGGACCCCGTAATAGAACACGAAGAAATGCGCCACGATCGGCTCGACACCAAGCAGGCCAAGCGCGGGGGCGGCAATGGTCGCCATGATGATATAATTGGCAGTCGTCGGGATGCCGCAGCCCATCAGGATGCACACAATGCCCGTCATGATGAGTGTGAAGAGCAATGTAAGCGCCTGCGGCGCAAACCAGCTTACGGGCAAAACCGTGCCGAAGAAGGCGGCGAGCTGTGCCGCGGTGGACGTGACGATATAGGAAATCTTGAAGCCCACGCCCGTCAGCGTAACCACGCCGACAATGATGCCGACCGTTGCGGCGGCGGCGCCAACGGCCAATGCATATTTCGCACCGTCACGCAGACCGTCAAGGACTTCACCGATGGTCATGCGCTTACGCGGATTGAGAAGACCGACGGCGATGCAGAGCGTGATGCCCCAGAAAGCGGCCAGATAAGGTGTGTAACCCGAAAGCAGCACGGCAATCAGCACGACCAGCGGAATGACCGTCGGCCAGTCGCGCTTGAATGCTTCCTTGAGATCGGGAAGCTCTTCCTTGGTCATGCCGCGCAGGCCGTTGCGCTTGGCCTCGAAATGCACCTGCGTCAACACGCCGAAGAAATGCATGAAGGCCGGTACGATGGCCGCGAGAATGATCGTCGTATAGGGAAGGTTGAGAAACTCGATCATCAGGAATGCGGCAGCGCCCATAATGGGCGGCGTGATCTGCCCTCCGGTCGAGGATGCCGATTCCACGGCCGCAGCGAAATGGCGCTTGTAACCCAGACGGATCATTGCCGGGATGGTCAGCGAGCCGACCGTCACCGTATTGGCGACGGAAGAGCCGGAAATCATGCCAAACAGGGCCGAGCCGAAGATCGACACCTTGGCCGGGCCGCCGGCGAAGCGTCCGGCAACCCAGGCCGCACAGTCGAGAAAGAGCTGGCCGAGGCCAATACGCGTAGCAAAAACACCGAACAGCACGAAGTGGAACACGTAAGTGGCGACCACACCGAGCGCGATGCCGTAAATGCCCTGCGTGGTGAGGTAAAGATGGTTCACAAGCTGGCTGAAGGTTGCTCCCGGATGGACCAGAATGCCCGGCATGGAAGGGCCGTAGAGCGCATAAAGCATGAACAGGATGGAGATGATCGGCAGCGGCCAGCCGACCGAACGACGCGTGGCTTCCAGCAGAACAAGAATGAGAAGACCGCCGAGCACGACATCGGTCGTCGTGGGATTGCCGACACGGAAAGCGAGATCGTCGAGCGGGATCAGCGGAACATGCACGACCGCCACGACCGCAATGATCGCCAGCGCCCAGTCGATGATCGATATCCCCAGCGGCCGCAGCAGCGATGACGTTGCAGGCTTGTCATAGCCTTTGCGGGAAAAGGGAAAGACCAGAAAGACCAGTCCCAGCACGAAGGACAGGTGAACGCCGCGATGCACCATTTCCGGCAGAAGGCCGAAACCTGCCGTATAATAATGGAAGATCGACAGAATTATGAGCAAGGCCCCGACAATGCGGGCAGCCAGAGGCGCCAGCGGGCGAAAGCGGATTTCAGAGTCGAATTTTTCTTCAAGCTCTCTTGCCTTGGATTCATCTAGCTCCATCGGCGAAAGCTTTGCGTTTTCTTCTTGAGTCATACGGCCCAACTCCACTTTGCCGGTCGTGCATTTTCAACAGGCTGGATCAGGAAACGGAAACGCGGCAGCTCGAACAACGAGCCGCCGCAATGTCACCATTCAGTTCAAAATAAGATCGTCCGGATACCGAAACGGTCTTCAAAAGACTATTTCAGCACACCCGCTTCCTTGTAGAAGCGTTCCGCGCCGGGATGCAGCGGGATGCCGAGACTGGTCGTCGCCGTATCGAGCTTGATGAGCTTGCCCTTTGCGTGACCGGCATCGAGTGCCTTGCGCGTATCGTCGTTCCAGAGAACCTTCGTGATGTTGTAGACCAGATCATCCGGCTGCTTGGCGCTCGTGACCCACTGCGCGGCAACGGCAAGAGTCGGTGTCTCGCCGACGTCCCTGTAGGTATCGGCAGGAACCAGGTCCTTCGAGAAGAAGGAATATTTCTCCAGAATCTGGTCGGCTTCCGGCCCGGAGATCGGAACAAGCGAAATGCCGTTAGAGGTAGCCAGTTCCGAAATCGCACCCGTCGGATAACCGCCAACGAAGAAATAGGCATCAAGCGCGCCGTCCTTCAGGCGCTCGCCCGCCGGTCCCGGCTTCAGGTGTTCGGCCTTGATGTCGTCCTCGGTCAGCCCATAGGCTTCCAGAACGATACGCGCATCGACGATGGTGCCCGAACCCGGCTCGTCCAGCGAAACGCGCTTGCCCTTGAGATCGGCTACCGATTTGATGTTTGCGTCTTTCCGCGCCACGATATGGATCGTTTCGGGATAAAGCGTGGCGAGAAGGCGAAGGTCTTCCACCTTGCCCTTGCCGTCATAGAGGCCAGTGCCGCTATAAGCCCAATAGGCGACGTCGGACTGTGTGAAGCCGGATTCCAGAGAGCCCGACTGGATTGCGTTGATATTCGCGACCGAACCGTTCGAAGAAACAGCCGTCGCCACGAGGCCCGGTACACCCTTTTCGCCGGCACCGGAAATCGCATTCGCGATCAGTCCGCCAATCGGATAATAGGTCCCAGCCGTACCGCCGGTACCAATGCGGAAAAATGCCGGAGCCTGTGCGACAGCGAAGCTCGCTCCCAAAGCCACGGCACCCGCGACGGCCGCGACAGCCAAGCGGCGGATTTTGCTTCCAAATTTCATAACGCCGATCCCTCGTCCCACGTGGATTATGTTGAGATTGTGTCGGGAACCATGAAAAGGTTGAGGCCGATTGTCAACCGCTGCTTTTTGGATATCCGGCGATTTCGCAGAAGATGGGAACACTTGCTGACCGTTTATCGTGAGATTGCCAGCATCCCGGCAACGCGTGAAAACAGGAAGGCGACGATGAAAATTGCGGTCATCAAAAGGACGATGGTCGGTGCGGGGGCGCTATCGATGAAGAAACTCACATAGACGCCGAAGAAGGAAGCGAGAGCGGCAATTACCACCGACAGAACCAGCATCGGACCGAATGCCCGCGTCAGCAGGAAAGCGATGGCTCCAGGGGCAATCAGCATGGCGACTGCGAGGACGACGCCGACCGCTTTCAGCGCGCCGACAATCGTCAGCGATATGATGGCGAGCAGACCATAATGCAGGAGGCGGACCGGCAGGCCGACGACCTTTGCCTGTACCGCGTCGAACGCATGAAGCAGAAGATCGCGCCATTTGAGCGCGATGATTCCCGATGTAACGACGGCGATTATTCCGGTTTCGAGAATGTCCCTCACACTGACGCCAAGCATGTCACCGAACAGGATATGGTCGAGATGCACTTCTGACTGGATCTTGGTATAGAGTACAATGCCGAGGCCGAACATGCCGGAAAAGACCACACCCATAACCGTATCCTGCTTGATGCGGCTGTTTTCCTTCAGGAATCCCGTCGCAAGCGCAGAGATCATGCTGGCTATGAAAGCACCGATCGCGAACGGTATTCCGATGATGTAGGAAATCACCACGCCAGGGAAAACCGCGTGCGAGATCGCATCGCCCATCAGCGACCACCCCTTGAGCACGAGGAAGCAGGAGAGTAGCGCCGCAGGAACCGCGACCAGAACGGAGATCAAAAGCGCGTGGCGCATGAACCCGAACTGGAAAGGCAGGAGAAGCGTGTCCAGAAGACTCATCGGACGCCCTCCAGCGCTTGGGCAGCGCGTCTGCGGGCTGCCAGCATACCGTGTTTCGGCGCAAGGAAGAATGCCATGAGGAAGATGAGCGTCTGTAGCACAACGATGATACCGCCCGTCGCCCCGTCCAGAAAATAGCTGAAATAGGCTCCCGCGAAACTGGTTGCCGTGCCGATGACGACGCTGATTATCAGGAGACGGGGAAAACGGTCGGTCAGGAGATAGGCCGTTGCCCCCGGCGTGACCACCATGGCGATAACCAGAAACGCTCCGACTGTCTGCAGCGCCGCCACTGTGCAGGCGGCAAGGAGCGTGAAGAAGACGACTTTCAGAAAGGTCGGATTGAGACCAATGGAACGCGCATGGTTTTCATCGAAAAACGTCACCATCAGGTCTTTCCATTTGACGAGGAGTATGGTGAGCGACACGAAGCCGATAATGGCGAGTTGCAGCGTATCCTCCGGCGTGATGGCCAGAATATTGCCGAGCACGATGGTCTGAATATTGACCGAGGTCGGCGATAGCGACACCATGAACAGCCCCAGCCCGAAGAAGGCGGTAAAGATCAGGCCAATCACCGCATCTTCCTTCAGGCGCGTGCGTTGGTTCAAAAACAGCATGGCTGCGGCGGCAAGCCCGCCGGAGAAGAAGGCGCCGATCGAGAAAGGCAGGCCTAGCATATAAGCGCCAGCCACGCCCGGCACGATGGAGTGGGAGAGCGCATCGCCTATCAGCGACCAGCCCTTGAGCATGAGATAAACCGACAGAAAGGCGCAGACCCCGCCGACCAGTGCGCTGACCCACATGGCATTGACCATATAGCCATAGGTAAAAGGTTCCAGGAGAAGAGCCGTCATCGCCGCCTCTTCCGCCCATCCTCGGGCAGCACGAGCGGTCGCTCGTCGTCGCTGATGATATCGATCCCGTCGCTGCGGCCCAGAACGACATGACGAAGCACGCCGCCGAAAGTTTTTTCCAGATTCTCCTGCGTGAAGACCTGCGCTGTCGGCCCGTACGCAAGAACGGTGCGATTGATGAGGATCGTGCGGTCACAGAATTCCGGTACGCTGCCGAGGTTATGCGTTGAAACCAGCATCACCCGCCCCTCGTCCCGCAAGGATCGCAACAGCTCGATGATAGCGTCTTCCGTCTTGACATCGACGCCCGTGAAAGGCTCGTCGAGCAGGATGACCTGTCCGTCCTGCGCCAGCGCCCTGGCAAGAAAAACGCGCTTCTTCTGGCCTCCAGACAGTTCGCCGATCTGCCGCTTGCGGAAATCGCCCATGCCGACCCGCTCCAGCGCGGAAGCCACGGCCTCATGGTCGCGCATCTTCGGGATTCGCAGCATGTTCATATGACCATAGCGCCCCATCATCACCACATCCTCGACCAGAACGGGGAAATTCCAGTCGACATCCTCGTTCTGCGGCACATAGGCCACCACATTCTTTTTGAGCGCCTGACCGGTCGGCTCACCGAGGATGGAAATCGTGCCTTTCGAAGGCCTTACGAAACCCATGATCGCCTTGAACAACGTCGATTTTCCACTGCCATTGACGCCTACCAGGGCGCTGATGGTACCGGTCGGTATCTCGAAACTCGCATCGTGGAGAGCGGTATGGCCGTTGCGATAAGTGACGGTGACATCATACACGGCAAGCCCAGCCCCGGCTTGACCGGAAAGATTGAGCGACGGGGTAAAGGACAGGGGCGCATTCATTCCGCAAATCCCTTGGCAATCCGGTCCGAAGTCACGCGCAAGAGGTCGATATAGGTTGGCACCGGTCCGTCGGGATCGCTGAGCGAATCCACATAGAGCACGCCTCCATATTTCGCACCCGTTTCGCGGGCCACCTGCTGGGCGGGCTTGGGCGACACCGTGCTTTCGCTGAAAATGACGGATATCTCGTTGGCCTTCATCGCATCGATCACCCGGCGCACCTGCTGCGGGGTGCCCTGCTGGTCAGCATTGATCGGCCAGAGATAAAGTTCCTTGAGGTCGAAATCGCGAGCAAGATAACTGAATGCGCCTTCGCTCGTCACCAGCCAGCGACGATTTTCAGGCACGGCCGTAAGCTTCGCTTCAATCGGGCCGATGGCATCCATGATCTTCTTCTTATAGGCCTCGGCATTCGCCGCATAGATCGAGGCGTTGGCGGGGTCGTGTTCGGCCAGCGCTTTGCGAATATTATCGACATAGATCAGCGCATTTTTGGGTGACATCCATGCGTGCGGATTAGGTTTGCCCGTGTACGGCCCTTCAGCAACGCTCATCGGTGCGATGCCTTCCGTAACCACGACGCCCGGAACGTCGTCCAGATTCTGGAAAAAACGTTCGTACCAGCGCTCGAGATTCAACCCGTTCCACAAGATCAGTTGAGCATCCTGTGCCTTGAGAATATCGCCCGGCGTGGGCTGATAATCGTGAATTTCCGCGCCCGGCTTCGTGATCGATTCCACGATCGCAGCATCGCCCGCCACATTTTTCGCCATGTCGGCGATAATAGTGAAAGTCGTCACCACCTTGAATTTTGCTGGCGCCTTGCCGTCATCCGCCTGCGCTGCGCAGGCCATCAGGCCGACAAACGCCATGGCAGCAAGCCCGGCGCGTACGCTATGTCCGATACGATTCAACATATCCCGTATTCATCCCTTTCAGCATTCACGCCACCACAACAATGCAATTGCAAATCATTCGCAATTAATTCGTGACATATCACGCCGAAATTTGCAACTGGGAATGATTTGCAAAATTCTGGTAATAACAAAGCCCGATGAGTGAAACTCACCGGGCTTTGTTTAGGGCTATTGGGAATTGAGCATTTTCAAGACGTGGATAGCATTAACGCCTTGAATTAATAGCCCAGCGCAGCCCCGGCAACGGCTCGACTGTCGATAGCGCCGTAATAATGGTTGTCGCCACCCTTTTCGATGGCCGCCATGTCCTTGCCGCCGACGAGAATGCCTGCCGCCTCGCCCCAGACCGGCCAGTCCTTGTCCTCGCCAACCTTATAGCCCATGCCGGTCAGCAGTCTGACCGTATCGGGCGACAATGCGTTGGCTTCCATATAGACCCGGTCGGGCAGCCACTGATGATGGATGCGCGGAGCGTCGATCGCCTCCTGAATATCCATGCCATGATCGATGACGTTCATGATCGCCTGAAGCGTGATCGTGATGATACGCGAACCGCCGGGGCTTCCGATGACCATGAACGGCTTCCCGTCCTTCGACACGATGGTCGGACTCATGGAGGAAAGCGGTGACTTGCGCGGCTCGATGGCGTTGGCTTCGCCCTGTATCAGACCGTAAAGATTGGCAACACCCGGCTTGGCGGTAAAATCGTCCATCTCGTTGTTGAGAAGAATACCGGTTCCCTCCGCAACCTTGGCCGTGCCGAATGATCCGTTCAGCGTATAAGTTACCGCAACCGCATTACCGTCCTTATCGATGATGGAGTAATGGGTGGTTTCCTTGGATTCGGTGAATTCTGCCGGCTTGAGCGCTTCACTGACACCTGCGCGATAAGGGTCGATGCGACCGCGAATTTCTTCCGCATAGGCTTTGCTGGTGAGTTTTTCCACCGGATTTTTGACGAAATCCGGATCACCCAGCGCGGTATTGCGGTCCACATAAGCATAGCGCATCGCCTCGACCATCAGGCGCGTCGTCTCCGCGGAACCATAACCCAGATAGGAAACCGGGTAGCCTTCTAGCACGTTGAGAATCTCGCAGATTATCAAGCCGCCTGACGAGGGCGGCGGCGACGAAACGATGTCATAGCCGCGATAGCTGCATTTGACCGGCTCCAATTCGCGTACCTTGTACTGCTCGAAGTCCGCCTTGGCGAGAATACCGCCGTTTTCCGTGCTCGACTTGACGATCAGATCGGCGATTTCGCCGTCATAAAAGGCGGGAGCCCCCTTCTCGGAAATGAAGGCGAGCGACTTTGCCAGATCCGGTTGGACAAGCTTGTCGCCCAGTGCCAACGGTTTTCCATCTTTCAGGAAAATTTTTGCCGCCGCCGGGTCTTTCGCAAGTCTTTCATTGCCATCGGCAAAGGAAAGAATGTCACCCAATTCAAGCGTAAAGCCCTCCTTGGCGAGTTTCAGCGCCGGCTCGATCAGTTCCTCGCGCTTGCGAGTCCCATATTTCTCGCGCGCCTCCTCGAAACCGGCCACGGAACCCGGCACGCCGATGGCAAGATAAGTATCCGTACTCGCTCCCTTGACAGGGTTGCCGCCCTTATCCAGATACATCGTCTTGGTGGCAGCGAGCGGCGCGCGCTCGCGAAAGTCAAGGAAAGTGGTCTTGCCGTCCTTGAAGCGGATGGTCATGAAACCGCCGCCGCCAAGATTACCGGCTGTTGGATATACCACGGCCAGCGCATAACCAACCGCAACAGCCGCATCGACAGCATTGCCGCCACTCTTGAGCACATCGATCCCGACCTGTGAGGCCAGATGCTGTGCCGTAACCACCATGCCGTTCTCACCCTCGGCAGGTGCTGGCGAAGCAGCAAACGCCGAAGGCAGATTTATGGCAGTGGTAATCAGAACGGCAAGAGAAAGTGATTTCAGTCTGAAATGCTGCATGTCTCCCTCCAGTGATCTCCCCGATCGGAGTCCAGATCCCAACGTCTGCAATCTTTTGAAAAAAAGCAAGTATATGAAATTGGGCACGGATGTTTCCGCCATGGAAACGGCGGTTGCGCTGGCCAGCAGAAGCTGTCGGGGGCCTGACTGGCTACGCTTTCAATATGATTGTCCGTACCGTTGCAGCTTCTATAGCCTTTTGCGAATAGACCATCGGACAATGACTTCCATCGTGCCAATTGGCGAAAAGATCCTGATAATGAGGCGAACCGGGCACACCCGATTGCCCCGGATTATTGATGAAGAGGCTGTTATCCCAATCGCCCACGTCTATCACCATTCGGACCGATGGCCCCGCGACAACAGAAAAATCCGCAAGGCGGTAATTGGCGTAATTGAGTGTCGAACTGCTTCCACCAAGCGCGATGGGCGGCAAAGACCACTCTTCATCCGTAAACGACTGCAACGGATGGACCAGCTTCAGTTTATGGATGTGTCCCCAGGACCAGTTTGATGGATCGGCTCCCATTAAAGAGGCACATTCCGCCCAGGCATCGGAAAGGCTTTGGCGGACAAGCCCGGCATGTCGTGCGGTTAGCGCTGCCTTTTCAAGCCACGAAGCGATGCTGGGTGGATCGAAAGGTACCAGCAATGAAGCAACTTCCGGCGTGGCCCCTTCCATGCGGGCTGCCAGCGGTCCCAGATGCTTGCTGAACCATATCTCGAAAAGGGCGGCTTGCCCCGAGCCAGCGCCCAGATCGCCGTCCCAGTCGCTCAAAAACCGCCATGGGCGCGGTTCATTGTCCGAACCAAACATTGCCTTAAGGCTATCCAACACCCGTATGGCGATGGGTGAAAAAGTCGAGCACTGCAACCGTGCGCAATCTTCCAGCGAGATCAGTGCAGGGCGTGCCAGTTCGCGATGCAAAGTCTCATGCCGGCTGCTGTCGAGCCATTCATAACCGACGGGCGGATTTGACGCTGCCCAAGCGTCCGGCACGTTCATGGCATTGGCCGTCGCAATGAACCCGCGCGACGGGTTTATTTCAAATGGTCCCGACTTTGGCGGAAGATACCCGTTCCACTCGTAACGACCATCACCGGGCACCGGGAGCAGCCCGTCCCAATTATCGCGGATGGGGGAAGCGCCGGAAGGTTTCCATGCAATTGTATTGGCTGTATCCGCATAGATGTGGTTGACCGACGGACAGCCCCAGCCTTCCAGTGCGCTCGAATATTCAGCATAGGTCTTTGCCCTCATGACGGAAAGGCTTGCCATATAAGGTGCCATCCCCGCATCCATCCAGACCGACCGCAGACTGAAAGCGCGATTGTTTCTGGCATCCTGATAGATAAGCGGACCATGCCGCGTGAACTTCAGTTCAACGGTCTGGTCCGGGTGCCCCTTCACCGGAATGGTTTCGGTGACCGTCGAGACCGTTTCCCAGTTATCTCGATAGCTGTATTGGTCCGGATCGCCCTCCTGCGTTCGATAGACGTAAATATCTTCCTGATCCGCTCCGAAAATGGTGAGGCCGAAAGCTGCGGTACCATTGTGTCCCATGGAAATACCCGGCACCATTGGCTCGCCAGCGCCGATCACATCCAGTCCCGGCATCGTAAGATGCACGACATAACGGATCGACGGCAGCACATGCGTGCGATGTGGGTCGAGCGCCAGTATGGGCCGTCCCGTCGTCGTCTTATCTGCCGATATGGCCCAGTTGTTGGAGCCCTCTTCAAAAGACGCTCTGACAATGTCGCCTGAGGGCGTAACGCTCGTCCACAAACTGGCTTCATCAAGCGTCGCGGCAAGCCTGTCCTTTGAGAAGGTGGCCGGGCTGACTGCAAGATTGAAATCGCGGAGCACGCGATCCGTCATAACTGCCGGATCAAACCCATCAACCGGTCTCGGTTCAACGCCATGGGATAATTGCTTGCGAAGCAGGTCCAGCTTCGCACCCAATTCCACACCCGCCGCTGCCATCACTTTTGAGCGCAACAGTTCGGAGGAAGCATTGCGAGTCAATGAATGGGTCCGCACACGCACCACATCCTCGGCCTTCCACCGGTCGGGCCGGTTCCCGAGCAATGCAAATTCCGGCGGCAGCGCGATCGTGCCCGCATCGCAGGCGTCGATATAGGCATTGATCCCCTCAGTGAAGGCCGTACAGATTTCTTCCGAATCCGGCCCATAGGCTTTCCATTCCAGCGCCATATCGCCACGATAGAGAAGCAGCCGCGCAGCCCTGTCCTGCTCAAGATAACCGGGACCGAAATCGCGCGCCAAAAGGCCAAGCCCCCGCTTGCGAGCAATATCGATCTGCCAGAGACGATCGCGCGCGGCGTTCCAGCCCTGCGCAAAAAACAGATCATGCAGGTTTCCGGCACTGATATGGGCAATGCCCCACCGGTCCACATTGATCGTGACGTCGCCCTTCAGGCCCGGAACCTTCCGGGCCGCAAGCCTCGTATCGGACATGACTGCACCCGTACCGTTTACTCAAGCCGCAAGAAGAGCCCGGCATGAAGTCGGGCGCGCTCAATCAGGCTGTCCTCGAAAATATGTTCGCCAAGCGTGTGCAGGCCCTCCCCGCGAACGCCGATGGAGTCCAGTGTCGGAACGCCAAGCGCGCCGGTGAAATTGCCGTCCGATCCGCCACCCGAACTCTGGGCGGTCATCGTGAAGCCGATCTCCCTGGCAATGTCGTTTGCAAAGTTGAAAAGCTTCATGTCCTGCGGTTGCCCGTGTTCCCAGACCGGCCGTGTAACGCCGCGAGTAACAATGAACTCGACATCGTCCTTGCCTCCAGCCAGCGCCATGATCCGCGCAACGCCGTCGTCCAGATCCTGCTGGGTCTTGGCCATGCTCAAGGCTTCCGCCCTGCAGCTTGACGAGACGCAGTTCACCCATTGCCCGGCCTGAATGACACCGACCGAAAAGGTACAGTCGTCAGTCGTAAGAGCTTCGATCTCGATGATCTTCTCCGCCATGCGGCGGATGGCCGAACGGCCTTCCTTGAGCAGCCAACCGGCATGGCTCGGCCTGCCGACCGTTTCGAGATTGTAGCGTGCAATGGCGTAACGCCCCACCACCGCACCGCCGTCGCGACGCGCCGGTTCTGGAACAAGCACATATTTGTTCTTCAGCGCTTCCTGTTCGATCAGGTCGCGTGTCGATGGCGTCCCGACTTCTTCATCCGGCGTGAGCAGGAATGTGACCGGAAGTTTTGTCGCAAGCCCGTTTCGCGCAATCTGGCGCATGGCTTCAAGGGCGACAAAATTGCCGCCTTTCATATCCTGAATGCCCGGTCCGTAAATCCGGCCATTCTCGCGGCGGAAGGGATTGATGTTGATGACACCGAGGGGATGAACAGTGTCGAGATGGCCGGAAACCAGAATGCCGGGCTTGCCCTGATCCGCATGTGGGAAACGGGCGCGCAGCGAGCCGCCAAACCCCATGCGACCGGGAATGTACTCGACGCTCGCTCCAGCGGCGGCAAAATCATAGGCCGCAGCATCCACCATGCGGTTCACGGCAGCGGCATCGAAAGTGGGACTCTCGGTTTCAATCCATGGGCGCAGGCGCGCAATCATGTCATCAAGGTCAAACGGCAGTTCTTGCGCGCTCATGCTGCTAATTCCTTGTTCACGGGCAGACGGGTTTCAACGATACGGGCATAGATCGACGCGCCGATCGGCAGCGTCGCGGGATCGAGCGTAAAGGCCGGATTATGAAGAGCGGCCTTGCCGCCGTGCATCACATTGATATAGGCACCGGGCACGCACGCGAGCATGTCGGCGAAATCCTCGCTGCCCATGAAAGCAGGGCAATCGTCGCGAACATTTTCATCGCCCAGAACATCGCGTGCCGCCGCGATATAGGCATCCGCCAGTTCGTGATCGTTTCGCAGGACATCGAATACGTTGCGCAGGTCGACATCGACAGTAATGCCGTAACCCGCAGCAACGCCCGCGCAAATCTCGCGCAGGCGGCTTTCGGCAAGATCGCAGACGCGCTTATCGAAATAACGGATGGTGCCGGTAATCGTGGCAGTCTCAGGCACGATATTATAGGCGCTGCCGGTGTGAAACTGCGTGCAGGAAACGACACAGGCATCGGTGGCCGGAATATTGCGCGATACGATGGTCTGCAACTGACCGACCAGATCAGCGCCGATCACCAGCACATCGCGCGCATTATGCGGCTGCGCCGCGTGACTGCCCTTTCCGGTCAGTTTGATGTCGAAGAAGCTTGCGCCAGCCATAGCGGCACCCTTGCGAATGGCCGCCTTGCCAAGAGTACCCAATGGCTGATTGTGCATTCCGTAGATTTCGTCGCATGGAAAGCGCTCGAACAATCCTTCGGCGATCATGGTGCGCGCGCCGCCAAGACCCTCTTCGGCTGGTTGGAAAATAAACGCCACATCGCCTTCGAAATTACGTGTAGCGGCCAGATATTGCGCAGCGCCCAGAAGCATCGTCGTATGCCCGTCGTGACCACAGGCATGCATGCGACCGGGATTTTTCGATGTATAAGGAACGCCCGAGATCTCATCGATGGGCAGGGCGTCCATGTCTGCACGCAGGCCGACCCGACGATTGCCTGCATTTCGACCTTTCAGGATACCTACAACGCCGGTCGTGGCGATATCGGTATGAACCTCGTCGAAACCCCACTTTTCCAGAAGAGCCGTGACGACGCCCGAAGCGTGTTTCTCCTCAAAGCCGATTTGCGGATGACGATGCAGATCCTCGAAGACCGCCCGCATCTCGTCGGCGTTCTCCTCGATAAACGGTATGATGGGCATGATTTTATTCCTGTGTGAAACAATTGAAGATAACCGGGGCCGTGAGCATCGGCCCGTCGGTCAGGCAGCAGGACGTCCAGCCGCAAAATCCCAGAAGCGACCGGGAGCCGCTTCAATCAATGAGCGCGTATATTCGTGGGAAGGGTTGCCGAGCACATCGGCAGCATTGCCCTGCTCAACCACCTGTCCGCGCTTCATCACCAGCACGTCATCGCAAATCTGCGCTGCGACACGCAGATCATGCGTAATGAAGATGATTGCGATACCGGTATCCTTCTGAAGCTCCGCCAGAAGGTCGAGAACCTGCGCCTGCACCGATACATCGAGCGCCGAGACGGCCTCGTCCGCCACCAGAATGTCAGGACGAAGCGCAACAGCCCGGGCAATCGCAATGCGTTGCCGCTGTCCGCCGGAGAATTGATGCGGATAACGCTTCAGCGCATCTTCGGGCAGCGAAACGATACGCAGCAGACGTCTGGCTTCGGCCACGGCTTTCTCATAGGGAACGCCATAATTGAGCGGCCCTTCGGTCAGGCTTTGCTCAATGGTCCAGCGGGGATTGAGTGAGCGGAACGGGTCCTGAAACACCACTTGCAGTTTTTTTCGGAAAGGCTTCATCTCCCGCTTGCCGAGATGGGCAATGTCCTGCCCGTCCACGAATATCTGCCCCTCCGTCGGCTCGATCAGCCGCATGACCGAACGCGCCACGGTGGTCTTGCCGGAGCCGGACTCGCCGACGATACCGAGCGTGCGTCCCGGCTGTAGTTCGAAGCTCACTTCACGCGAGGCTTTGACACCCGGCTTCCGCCTGAAAAGACCCCCGCTGCGATAGGTCATGCCGAGATCGTGTACCCGAATGACGGCCTTGTGCTCCTGCTGTATCCGCGCCGAGCGTGGAATGAGGCTCGGGACCGAACTGAGCAAATCCTTGGTATATTGCTGTTGCGGCGCGGACAGGACTTGCCGGATTGTCCCGCGCTCGACGATCTCGCCATTGCGCATCACGCAGACGCGATCCGCGATTTCAGCCACAACGCCCATATCATGTGTGATGAACAAAACGGCGGTGCCGTGCTTTTCCTGTAGTTCGGCGATGAGCGACAATATTTGCTTTTGCGTCGTCACATCGAGCGCCGTGGTCGGCTCGTCTGCAATCAGCACCGCCGGCTCAAGAACAAGCGCCATGGCGATCATGATGCGCTGGCGCTGTCCGCCCGAAAGCTGGTGCGGATAGCTCTGATAGATGCGCTCCACATCCGGCAGGTGAACCTGCTCCATGATGTTGATCACCCTGGCGCGTTTGTCTGCCGCCGACAGTCCGGTGTGAATATCCAGAACTTCCGTGATCTGTTCCCCTACCCGCATGACCGGGTTGAGCGCGGTCATCGGTTCCTGAAAGATCATGGAAATGCGCGTTGCGCGCATCTGCTTCATCTCTGCGGATGAGAGTTGCAGGAGATTCTTTCCATCGAGCCGAATTGCGCCGCTTTTCACTCGCAATGCGTTTTGCGGCAAAAGCCCCATCGCCGTCAGGGAGGTGACGGATTTTCCGGAACCGGACTCGCCGACGAGACAGACCGTTTCCCCTTTCCGGATATCGAAGCTCACGCCGCGCAGAACCGGCGTCCCGCCAGGAAGTGCTACGACGAGATTGTCTACTTCCAGCACAACCGCTTCCGACGAGAAATCGCGATTTCGCAGTTCCATGTCAGCCCTCCCGCTTTTTCAGGCGCGGATCGAGCGTATCGCGCGCCGCATCGCCCAGAAGATTGATCGAAAGAACGCAAAGCGTCAGCAGCAGCCCCGGCCACAGCACGATCGAGGGCTTGATACGGAAGAACTGACGGCCTTCGGCCATGATATTGCCCCAGGTCGGAATTTCCGTGCTGATGCCCGCACCGAGAAATGAAAGGATCGCTTCGGTGAGGATTGCGGAGGCGACGATATAGGTTCCCTGCACGATTAGCGGGGCCATCGTATTAGGCAAAAGATGCCGGAAGAGAATCTTCGGTGTGCTGGAGCCGAGCGCCAGCGCGGCCTCCACATATGGCTCCTCTCTGGCGCTCAGAATGACGGAACGCACCAGACGCACCACGCGCGGAATTTCCGGAATGGTAATGGCCACGATGACCGAGCCGATGGACGGTCCGTTGAGTGCGACGAGAGCAATGGCGATCAGGATCGAAGGCATGGCCATCAAGGCATCCATCATGCGCATGATGATCGCATCGGCCGTGCGGAAGAAACCCGCTATCAGGCCGATGAACACACCGACCGCAATCGATGCCGCAGCCGCAAATATCCCGATCAGCAGGGAAATGCGTCCACCGAGGATCATGCGCGAGAAGAGATCGCGACCGTAATTATCGGTACCCAGCATGTATTCGTCCGATGGTGGCTTGAGCCGCATCATCGGGTTTATGGCCAGCGGATCGTGAGGTGCAATCCATGGCGAAATCAGGGTTAGAAGAACAATTGCGGCGAGAAGCACACCCGCAATCAGTGGCCCGATGCCGACGCGAGCGACGCGCGGCAAAGAGAACAGGCGAAGCATCCAATTCATGCCAGCCGATGTCGGTTCTGAGCGCATCAATAGCGAATCCTCGGGTCGAACAATGTGTAGGAGAGATCGATCAGCAGGTTGACGAAGACATAGAGCGCGCTCGTCAGCAGGATCATGGCCTGAATGACCGGATAATCGCGGGCAAGCACGGCATCGACGGTCAGGCGACCGATACCGGGGATGTTGAAGATGCTTTCGGTGACCACGACGCCGGAGATCAGCAGTGCAAACCCAGTGCCAACGATGGTGACGACCGGCACGGCGGCATTCTTCAACGCATGAACGAAGAGAAGGCGACGGTCGCTCACACCCTTGGCGCGTGCGGTGCGAATATAATCCTCGCCCAGAACGTCGAGCATTGCCGCACGCGTCATGCAGGCGATGAGCGCGATATAGATCGAGGCCAGTGTGAGAGCAGGCAAGATGGCTCGTTCCAAGAAACTGCCGAAGCCGGACGAAATCGGCTTGAAGCCCTGTACCGGAAGCCAGCCCAGATTGACCGAGAAAATGAGAAGGAGCACATAGCCGACAAGGAAGACCGGCACGGAAAACCCAAGAACCGAAAAGCTCATCACCAGATAATCGATCCACGACCGGTGGCGCCAAGCCGCCACCACCCCCATTGGAATTGCCGCCAGTACGGCGATTATGATGGTCAGAACGGCAATCGAAATCGTTGGGCCGATGCGCTGCGAGATCATGTCCAGCACCGGAACGCCGGAAATCAGCGAAACGCCGAGATCGCCCCGGAATATCCTGCCCATCCAGGTGAAATATTGCGTCAGGATCGGCTCATTGAGGCCCATGGCCTCACGAATGCGTTCCAGTTGTTCGGTCGTCGCGGCATCGCCTGCGAGGATGGCGGCCGGATCGCCCGGTGTAAGTCTCAGGAGGAGGAAAACAAAAATCGATACCAGCAACAGAACCGGCACCAGCGCGAATATGCGTTTTATCAGATAGACAGCCATATGCACGTCCCGCTTGGTGCGGAACCGGCGGCAAGGCAAACCGGCTCCGCGTTGGACTGGGAGCTATCGCGCCGTAATAGCGATAGCGGCGGGCAGAGTTACTCTTCGGTCTTCTTCACGTTCCAGAAGACCGGTACGGGCGAGCCGAGCATATCGACCACATTGGCCCGGCGCCCCTGAGGCGGATTGTATTCGCCGAGCGGGATGTAGAGTACGTTCTCAAGCGTGTGAGCCTGTATCTTTTCGATCACAGCCTTCTGATCTTCCGGTGTCTTCGCCGCGATATAGTCCTTTTTCAGCGATTCGATCTTGTCGTCCTGCGGCCAGCCAAACCAGCCCTGATCGCCGCGACCGTTCAGCATCACCGAATTCAACGGCGTCCAGATTTCCGGAATCTGCCAGTTGGTGAAGAAGATGTTCCAGCCGCCCTTGGATGGCTCGTCCTTGGAGGCACGCCGGCCGACCAGGGTTTGCCAGTCCATCGGCTGCATGTCGATGTTGAACCCGGCTGCGCGCAATTGCTGCGCCGCGACAACGGGCTGAGGCGACAGGCTGGTCACATCGGTCGGCTGCATCAACACCACGGGCTTGCCGTCATAGCCCGCCTTCTTGAGCAGGGCCTTCGCTTCCTCGACATTCCCCTTCCCTATGATGCTTTCCGCCCCGACAGTGGTCGCGTTCGGGGTGCCGCAGCCGAAAACCGCACCACAGACCTTGTAATAGTTCGGGTCGGCCATCAATGCGGCAAGAACCGGTTCCTGAGACATTGCCAAAAAGGCTGCGCGGCGGATATCAGGATTGTCGAAAGGAGGATGCTTGAAGTTGAGACGCCCCATGGTCTGGTAACCCAGCGGATCGCGCTGCTCGAGAACGACGCTGTCGTCTCCTTCGAGTAACGGCACGAGGTCCACCGGAACCTGTTCCATATAGTCGATCTCACCACTGGTCAGAGCGTTCACGGCAGTCTGTGCGTCGGTCATCGTGACCCAGCGCACCTTGTCCACGTTCACGACCTTGCCGCCAGCCATCCAGTTTGCTGGCTCCTTGCGGGGAACATAGTCCTCATTCTTGACATAGCTCACACCGACACCGGGCTGAAATTCCTGGGGTACGAATTTGAACGGACCGGAACCGATATGCTCGGTGATCGCCGTATCGGCCGGGGTGGCCGCAATGCGCGCCGGCATGATGAACGGAGGCAGCGCCGCCTGCTTGGCAAGCGTGTCGAGGAACGGAGCGAAAGGCTCTTTCAGTGTCCAGACAAGGGTCTTGTCGTCGGTCGCCTTCAGTGAACCCGTTATATCCATGATGAGCTGGCCACCCGCATCCCGCTTGGCCCAGCGCTCAAGCGACGCCACGGCATCTGCCGCCGTGACCGGAGCGCCGTCGTGGAACTTCAGACCGTCCCGCAGCGTAAAGGTGTAGGTTTTGCTGTCGTCCGAGACGGCCCAGTCAGCCATTTGCGGCTGCGGCTTGAAGTTTTCATCCACGGCGATCAGCACATCATAGATCATGTAGGCATGATCGCGGGTAATATGGGCTGTCGTGATGATCGGGTCGAGAACACGCAGATCCGAATGCATTACAGCGGTAAGCGTTGTTTCCGCCCAGGCATTTCCTGAGCCGAGCGCTATCAGCGACGCGGCAAGTCCATATTTCAGCCTGCGAAGAACAGGTCCGGGTTTGGGAGTTCTGAAAAACTGCATCTGTTTGGTTCCTCTGAAGGTTTTTATTTTATTTATTATGTGAACTTCGGCCCGAGCGGTTCGAGCCTTATGCCCGGACGCAAATGTTTCCATGACAGTTTCGCCGGGCTGATCGGCATCGCGCCGGGCGCGGTGCAAACCAGAAGCTTCTCTGCAATCGGAGCGAAATCCGCGCGAAAGTGCACGGAACTCTTGTTGACGAGAATGGCCTCCTTTTCCGGTTCGATACCCACCATGCGATAGAGCGCCCGATCCGCCATCTGGGCCAGATTGCTGGTAACGACGACCCGCGTGCCACCCAGACGCAGACAGGCCGATGGCCCCATGTTCAGCCATGTGCCGCCGTAATAAGGACCGGTCGCATGTGCCCTGCCGTCAGAAAGCTTCTCAACGATAAATCGCGCCGTGAACGGCCCGTCCCCTTCAATCCCGGACTTGCCGCCGAGCGCGATTTCAATTTCCGCGCCCTCGCCTGCCTGATGCGCGATATTTGCCGCTTCCGGATCATGGATACATCCGATGGCTGCACGTTCGGCGCCACAGGCCACGAGCGCCCGCAGCATCCCGGTCGTATCGGAACTGCCGCCTGCTCCAGGATTATCCTGCGTATCCGCGATAATGACGGGGCGGCTTGCATCCCGCGCCAGTGCAATCGCTTTTGCTACGCCCTCTTCCGGCTGATAGGCCGTGCCTGCAAAGGATGGCTCGGCGGTCTTCAGTGCCGCCATAATGGTATCGGCACAGGTTTCGACAGCGTCCCGGCCCCAGCCATAAGCAAAGACCGAAGGCCCGCATTCGGCGAAATCGGCGGCGGGAAATCCCATGAAAAGCGAGGCGGTCAACACGTTGTCCGGCAGACCGACCGTCATGCCATAGAGACTTTTGGCCGGCTCATCATCCGTACATTGCCAGGCAATTGGGATCAGGTAATCACCCTGACGCATCGCCTTGTGCCAGCCTTCCGGTCTGTCCATCAGGGCTTCTAGGGCCTTCGCGGACCGGTATCCCGTTTCGGCCATGTCGACATGGGGATAGGTGCGAAAACCGACCATCACATCCGCATGCTCGAACATTCGGCGTGTGATATTTCCATGCAGGTCGAGCGCGACAGCAAGCGGTTCGGCAGGGCGAACAGCGCGAACGCGTTGCAGAAGTTCCCCCTCACCGTCATCGATATGCTCGGCAACCATGGCGCCGTGCAGGTCGATGAAAATTCCGTCGACAGGGCCGCAATTTTCCAGGCCTTCAACGATCTCGGAAACAATTGCTTCATAGGCATCGCGCGTCACAGGCGCGGATGGAATGGCACCGGCCCACAGGATCGGTACGATCTCCCAACCAGCCTCGCGGGCGAAATCGAGTGCCCCTGCTATACCAAGGTTAACGTTGCGCGCATTGTCGAGTATCGCCGCTCCGCGAGAGAGCGGAATATATCCGCCCCCCTGGATAAAGGCCGCCATATCGGCCGGCGACGCGGCGAAAGTATTCGTTTCATGCAAAAAGCCAGCGACAGCCACGCGTTTTGGCACGAGCACACTCCCATTTCCTGATTTGCCCCCTCGGGCGGATATGTGTATCTGTCAGCGATACATCTATATTGTTTTTATGATAGGGACCAATTTTGATCCTTGTCAATCCTTGAATGGCGACTAAAGCTTCTTCCCATGAACCAATTTCGCGACCTGACCGGACTATCCACCTTCGCCCCTGACGAAGCGGAGGAATTCAAAGACGACCCATTGTTTCTACGTTCGGTTGCGCGCACGGTCGCCGTGCTGTCGGCATTCCAGAGCGCGCGTCACCCGCTATCGCTGACCCAGATAGCCACGGCATCGGGCATCGACCGCAGCGCGGCGCAGCGGATCGTCAATTCCCTGCTGAAACTCGGCATGGTTGCGCGCGATCCAGAGGACAGAGGCTATCTTCCGGGCCTGCGCATTCTTGACATGACGCATGATTTTCTGCGGCTCAACCCGATGCTCCAGCGCGCCAATCCGGTCATGCTGGAGCTGCGCCGCAGGGTGCGCGAACGCGTCGACCTGTCGCTCTTCGACGATGTCCGGGTGGTTTATGCGCTGCGTATGCCCTCAAAACACGAAATTTTCAGCGCGACCATCGTCGGCAACGCGGTCCCCACCTACTGCACGGCTGGCGGCATCGCCGTTCTGTCGCGCCTCCCGGACGAGAAGATCGCCGATATCGTCAGCCGATCCGATCTGACTCCCTTCACGCCATATACAATCACCACGCTCGAAGGCGTCATGGAACAGGTTCGCGCAACGCGCGAGCGCGGGCATTCCGTCCTTTGCCATCAATTATTGACCCACGAGATCGCAATCGGCGCACCTATCACCGATGCAAAAGGCGTCCCGATCGGCGCGATTCACATTGCCGGCAATCTGCAGGAATGGTCGGCGGAAAGCTTCAGCAGCAGTTTCGGGCCGCTGATCGAAGATGCCGCGCGCACGGTGTCGGAGCGCGCACGGCCCTTTGATGCTCGAAATGCATCAGCGGATTAGCAACATCAGATCGGCCGGAGGCAGGAAAAGGACCTTCAATTCGCTTTTGGAGAAACAAGAGACCCAATGTGGAGCAAGGCTTGTTTCTCCGGGGAGCGGATGCAATCCGTAGAGATCAGCGGGCGAGGCCAGCGTCTTGCAGATACTTGACCGACGGCATGATCTTGTCCTTGTTGCGCAGTTCAAGGATCAGGCGCGGATTGCTGTCGAGTTTTGCCAGCGCTGCGAAGACACCATGCCAGCGGATCGTGCCTTCGCCGATGCCCCAATGGCGGTCGGCATGGCCGTCAGCGTCCTGAAGATGCACGTGATGCAGGCGGTTGCCGGCGCGGCTGATGAAATAATCGACCGGATGCGCGCCCTGCGAGCCGTAGGAGTAATGCGCGTGGCCGGTGTCGACGGAAACGGCGACGGCGGACGACTGGAAGCTGTCGGCCAGCGCGCAGCGTGCGTCGGTGTCGACATCCTCGATGTTCTCGACCACCAGCGTGCAGCCGATTTCTTCGGCGCGCTTCACGACAGGCGCCAGCGTGTCATGGGCGTTATCGAGTGTCTGCTGGACGGCTTCGGGGAAATTCTCGACATTGTTGCAGGACCACAGCGTATAGGGGCTGTGGATGACCATCTGCGTGGCGCCGATATATTCGCACACGTCCAGACCCTGAAGGTAGCGCGTGGTGACAATCTTGCGGATGTCCTCGTCCTGATTGGAGAAATTCAGGCCCCAGAACGGGCCGTGAATGCCAAGACGCCCCTTATAGCCGTCGAGCGCAGCCTTGACGCGGTCGGCGCGGGGTTTCCAGTCGCCTTTCAGGAGAGCGACCTCGATGAAATCCTGAATTTCGAGATCGCGATTTTCCGACAGGATGAAGTCGAGATTGCTTTCCAGATGAGCGAGCGGCATCGCGGCGCCAAGAAGCGGCAGTTCGGACATGGTGATTTCCTGATTGAGAGGATGGTTGAGGGAGGAGTTCTGGTTCAGATTGCTTTTTCGGTCAGCGCCAGACGCGAAGCGACAACGAGATCGGGGCTGTCCGAGGTGATGTTGGCGACACCGCGTGTCATCCAGCGGTCGATCAGTGCGCGGTCATTGAGCGTCCAGACGCCAAGGCGATCCTTGGGAAACAGGGCGGTGATGCGGTCGAATTCAGCCTCGAAAAGCTGGTGGTGAACGCCGACATAGCGAACCAGCGGCTCCACGCTGCGGAAAAAGTTTTCCAGCCCGCCATTGCGCTCCACCCATTCGGTGTTGAGCGACATCAGCCGGTCGATTTCAGGAGCGACTTCGGCACAATGCTCCACGACGCTGCGGTCGAAGGAATGCAGGACAACGCGCTCGCCGATATTGCGGGCGCGGATGATTTCGACGGTCTTTTCCACCAGGTCTTCATAGGGTTTGCCGTCCGGGCCGGATTTAAGCTCGACATAGAGTTTCAGGTCGGGGCGTGCGGCCAGCACGTCGAGCACTTCCTCGAAGGTCGGAATATGGTCTTCGGTGACGGTGCCCTGTTCGTCTTTCAGGCGCACGGCGCGACGGCCCGCATCGTCGAGATCGCGGACATGGCCGCTTGCGGTCGTAGTGCGGTCGAGCGATGCATCGTGGATGATCAGTATCTGGCCGGAATTGGTCAGGTGCAGGTCGAATTCCACGCCCTCGACGTCCAGCGCCAGAACATTGCGAAAGCCGGTGAGAGAGTTTTCGGCCCACAGATTGCGCGCGCCGCGATGGGCCATGATCATTGTCATTTGGGTTTTCCTTATTGAACGGTCGGGTCGAGCTTGTCGCGAAGCCAGTCACCCAGAAGCGAAATCGAAAGCGTGGTCAGCACGATCACCAGAGCCGGGGCCAGCATGATCCATGGTGCGCGCGTCAGGTATTCGCGCGCAAAACCCACCATGTTGCCGAGCGAGCTTTCCGGCGGCTGCACGCCAAGGCCGAGGAACGAAAGACCGGATTCCATCAGGATGATTTCCGGGAAGGTCAGCGTCATCGAGACGATGAGTGTCGAGGCGACATTGGGCAGGATATGGCGGAAATAGACGCGCAACGGCGTCGCGCCGAGTTGCGCAATAGCGCTGGCATAGCCCTGTGCACCGGCGGAAATGGCAAGCCCGCGTGCGATACGCGCATAACGTTCCCAGCCGTAAAAACCCATGAGGCCAATCAGGAGCGGCATGGAATTGCCGAAGAAGGCGAGCACGGCCAGCGCCAGTACCATGAAGGGCAGGGCGGCCTGAAAATCGGCCAGCATCAGCACGATGTGTTCCACCCAGCCGCGAAAACGTGCGGCCAGAAAGCCCAGCAATGTGCCGAAGACTGCCGACAGGATCGTCGCCCCGAAAGCGATGACCAGCGAAACGCGGATCGACTGGATCAGGCGCGAATAGACGTCGCGACCGAGTTCGTCGGTTCCGAGCCAATGACCGGGCGTTCCCGTTGGCACCAGACGCGCCATCAGATCCATCTTGGTGATGGAATAGGGACGCAGATAGTCGGCAAAGATCACAACGAACAACATCAGCGCCAGCCAGAAGACGGCGAAGGCAACGCTCAAGGGCATCATGGCGCGCAGCCGGCTGACCAAAGCGGGGGTCTTGACGGGACTGGCATGAAGGGCGGTATCGGTCATAATTTTAGCTCGTCTATTTTCGCATTATCCAACGCAAAACCGTTTCGCACTTTTGCTGGAAATGCTCTCAATGCGCGGTTTTTGTTCTCAGGCGCGGATCGAGAACGCCGTAGAGCACATCGACAATCAGGTTGGAGAAGACCATGCAGCTTGCGATCACCAGAAGCAGGCATTGCACAACTGCTAGATCGCGATTGGCGACCGAGACGACGAGAAGTCGTCCGATGCCAGGCCAGGAGAAGATGGTTTCAACCACCACGGCACCGGCGATCAGGGCACCGACCATGAAGCCGACAATGGTGACAATCGGCACGGATGCGTTAGGCAAAGCGTGTTTCCACACCACATCATGCCAGCTCACACCCTTGGCCGAGGCCGTACGGATATAGGGCTGGCCCAGCACTTCGATCATGGCGGAGCGGGAGAAGCGTGCCAGAATAGCCGTGCCGCCAATGGCGATGGTCAGCGTCGGCAGGATGCCATGGATCCACGTATCGCTGCCGCCTGATGGCAGCACGCCAAGCTGCACCGAGAAGATCAGCACCAGCAACAGGCCGAGCACGAATGAAGGCACGGTGAAACCGAGGATCGACAACGTGATGACGCCGCGGTCGGCAATGCCCTGACGATGCAGGGCGGCGTAAACGCCCGCCGGAATGCCAAGACTAAGCTTGATGATCAGCGCCGGAATGGTGATTTGCAGCGTGGCGGGCACGCGTTGCAGCACCAGATCGATTGCCGGGGCCTTGTCGCGCATCGACATGCCGAAATCGAAGCTCAAAATGCCCTTGAGATAAGAGAGATATTGTATCCACAAAGGATCATCGAGACCCCATGCCTTGCGGAAGGCATCGACGGAGACCTGCGGCGCATCGGGGCCGAGCATGATCTGGGCCGGATCGCCGGACATGCGCAGCACGACGAAGGCAAAAGTCATGACCAGAAAGACCGTCACGACGGCGCGAAGGAGACGAGAGGCTATGAATAAAAACATGGGGCCTCCTCACGCGGCGCTTTGGGCCGGTTCTACGAAATGGCAGGCGGTGCGTCTGTCGTAGCCGGACGGTTGCAGAACGGGCATGTCGGTCGGGCATTGGAAACCCGCTATCGGACATCGCGGATGAAACACGCAGCCGGTTGGGCGATTGGCCGGGTTCGGCGGTTCGCCTTTCAGGATCGTGCGCTGGTTGAGCTTCTTGCCGGGCACCGGTACGGAAGAAACCAGAGCCTTGGTATAGGGGTGCTGCGGTGTCTCGAAGATCACGCCGGAACTGGCTTCCTCGACGATCTTGCCCAGATACATGACGGCAACGCGGTCGCAGATATTGCGCACAACCTTGAGGTCATGGCTGATGAACACCATGGCGATGCCATGCTTTTCCTGAAGATCGCGCAGAAGATTGACCACCTGCGCCTGAATGGACACGTCGAGCGCGGAAACCGGTTCGTCGCAGACCAGAAGACGCGGCTCCGTGGCGAGAGCGCGGGCGATGACGACGCGCTGGCGCTGTCCGCCGGACAGTTCGTGCGGATAGCGCTCGCCCTGATCCCGACGCAAGCCGACCGCCAGCATCAGCTCATCGACGCGCGATTTCAGATCCGCGCCCGAAGCAAGGCCGTGAATTTGCAACGGTTCGCCGATCTGCGCGGCAATCGGCAAACGCCGGTCGAGGGCCGCGAGCGGGTCCTGAAAGACCAGTTGCATCTGGGAACGCAGCTTGCGCCATTCGCTCGTGTGGCGGCGCGGCAGGGGCTTGCCGTCGAACAGGATTTCGCCTTCCGATGCATCATCGATGCCGAGCAGCATGCGGCCAAGGGTGGACTTGCCGCAGCCGGATTCACCGACAATGCCGAGCGTTTCGCCGGGGCGAACGGAGAGGCTCACGCCGTCAACAGCCTTGACCGGCGCGGCCTTCCTGAAAAGGCCGTCGCTCTGGTAAACCCGGACCAGATTGCGTGCTTCAAGCAGGAAACTCATGCGAAGGCTCCTTGCGGACACGGGGTTACGCCGGTCTGGCTGCATGACGTGGTTTGCGGCGCGGTGCTCTCGGAACAGGGATAAAAGCAGGCGACTTCCTGCCCATTCAGCATCTGCAATTGCGGGTGTTCGGTTGCGCATTGTTCGGCCGCGTGCGAGCAGCGCGGCGCAAAGGCGCAACCCTGCGGCAGATGGCGCGGATCGGGCACGGTGCCGGGGATAGCGCGCAGTCTTTCGCGTCCGCCGTCAATCCGGGGAATGGCGTCGAACAGGCCGCGCGTATAGGGATGCTGCGGTGCTTCGAACAATTCGGCAGTTTTGCCGCGTTCCACGATGCGTCCGGCATACATGACGCAGACGCGTTCGCAGATCTGGCTGACCGCGCCCAGATCATGGCTGATGAACACCACCGCCATGCCGGTTTCCTGCCGGATCTGGTCGAGAAGGTCGAGAATCTGTGCCTGAATGGTAACGTCGAGAGCGGTGGTCGGTTCGTCGGCGATCAGCACATCGGGTTGACCGGCAAGTGCGATGGCAATCATCAGGCGCTGGCACTGGCCACCGGAAAATTCATGCGGAAACAGGTTGAAGCGGCGTTCGGCGTCGGGAATGCCGACGCGTTCCATCAGGCGAACCGCTTCCTTGCGTGCGGCCTCGTCCTTCAATCCGCGATGCAGCGACAGCGATTCCACGATCTGGCTGCCGACTTTCTTGACAGGATTGAGCGAGGAACTCGGATCCTGAAAAATCATGGCGATACGACCGCCGCGAACACCTTCCTTGACGAGGCGGGATGCACTGACCAGTTCCCGGTCTTCGATCTTGACTGAGCCTGAGACTGCGGCCTTACCCGGCAGAAGGCCGAGTGCGGCAAGCCACGTCACTGATTTTCCGCAACCCGATTCCCCAACCAGCCCCAACGTTTCGCCGCGCTCGATATCGAGGTCGATGCCGTGGAGGACTTGCACGCCGCTGAAAGAGACTTTCAAATCCCGAATGGAGACGAACGCCATGTCCTCACCTTTCGTCAAAATGAAAAGGCTGGTGCATTGATGCGCCAGCCTTTGTCGATGGAACGATCAGACGTTCCAGTTCGTGGAGCGAAAATCCATGGCAAATGCCGGTGCGGCCTTCCACTTCAGGTCCTTCTTCATGCCTGTGAACACGGCATTCTGATGCAGGATATTGTAGACTGGGTCTTCGCGCTCGCAGATTTCGAGCATACGCTTGATGGCCTTCTTGCGCTGGTCATGATCAGTGGACGTTTCCATGATGACCGACAACTTGTTGACCTCGTCGTTCGACCAGTCCTTCTTCTGCTGCACTTCACCATTAGGGCCAAACTGCACGACCATCGGCGTGATCGGATCGTTGATATTGTTGGACGCCGACCAGTCGCGTACGCCCTTGGTGCCTGCCGGATCGTGGATCTGGGCCCAGTTTTCCTTCATCTCGATTTCGACGTTGAGGCCGACCTGCTTCCACATTTCCACCAGCACCTGCGCCGTCGGCGTCTGGTTGGTGTAATAGTTGTTCAACAGGCGGTAAGGGATCGCGTCGCCCTTGTAATTGGCCTGCTTCAACAGATCGCGTGCCAGTTCCGGGTCGAATTTCGGCGGCTGCCAGTCTTCGATGAACATGTTGGACGTGCGGAAGCTTTCAAACTGCAAGCCTGCCGGTACAACCGTCTGGCCAGCCCACAGCGCATCGACAATCGCCTGACGATCGATGGAATGGGTCATAGCGCGGCGCACCAGCGGATCGCGCAGGATTTCGTTCTGCGTGTTGAAAACGGTGGTGCGGTGGTTCCAGATAGTCGAGCTCTGGATTTCCAGCCCCGGATTGGCGGTCACGGCGCCGATCTGATCCGGCGGCAGGTCGCAGGCGAAGTCGTACTGGCCGGAGATCAGGCCGTTGACGCGGCTTGCCACTTCCGGCACTTCGACAAAACGGATCTGCTGCAGCGGCGGACGTCCGCCCCAATATTCGTCATGGGCTTCGAGAACGAGTTCCACGTCCGGCTTATAGTCGGCAACCTTGTAAGGACCGGTCGTGACGGGCTTGCGTGCCCATTCGGAATAAGACTTGGCTTCATCCCAAGCGCGCTTGTTGGCGATCTGCGAACCGAAAGCGTAGAGACGGCCTTCAAGCGTGACATCAGGCGTCGCATTGTGGAAACGGACCGTATACTTGTCGACGGCTTCGACGCCGCGCAGCGCGGGCCAGAGACGGCGTGAAATGCCCGGAATGCCGGCGGGCAATTCCTTGGCGGTCTGCGGCTTGAAATTGGCTTCATAAAGCGTCTTGCCACCGGCAGGTTCGGTGCCGGCAAACAGGCGCTCGTCGGAGAAGGAGAAGACCACGTCTTCGGCGGTCAGTTCGTCGCCATTGTGGAATTTCACGCCCTGACGCAGCTTCAGTTCGATGGTTTTTTCATCGAGACGCTTCCATTCGGTCGCCAGACCCGCGACAGGGCCCTGATTGCCCATCCAGTCGCGCTGGATCAGGCCTTCCCACAGATTGGGGAAGAAAACGCGCTCGCCCACATTCGACTGTTCGTTCCAGATGTCGAGCGTGTTGTTGTTGGTGATCTTCTGGACTGCGATGGTGATCGAGCGGCGCTGGTTTGCAAGAACGATCCCTGGCATGACAAGCGTGCCTGCGGCAGCGCCCATCAGACCCAATGCGTGACGACGAGTGATAAGCATGTCTTTCCCCGAGCAACAATGGCACCGTGTATCGGTGGCCGATATTGAAACTACTCGGGAAATAGGCTTTCAACGTAACAGATTTGTCTCAGCTTGTTGAAGTTTCGTTGACGGCAAAATGAACGCAACGGCTGGCAAAGTGCCGCTCATCTCATTGCAAAAAGCTCCTGATGAAACCGCTCATCGACAGGCAGGCCATGGGCTGCAAAATCGCGGCGCAGCGCTTCACCGAAACCGGACGGGCCGCAAAACCAGATGCTGGCGTCGCGCCACTCCGGCACTGTGTCACGAATGCGATCCCCCGTCAGGCGACCGTCACGGGCATTTACCAGCACATGCATACGGATATTCGCTGCCGCAGCATCCGCCGTCAATTTGGCGATGGCCTCCTCATCGTATTCCGTGGTCGAATGAAACAGGTCGACCTCTGGCGGGTGAAACCCATTCGGATGCGCTTGGCGCTCCAGCGCGATGTGCTGCATACCTGCGATGAAAGGTGTGATCCCGATACCCCCACCGATCCATATCTGCCGTGGCTGCATGTTATCGAAATCGAAACAGCCATAGGGCCCTTCGATCGTCACGGCCTGCCCGACGCGGAGCTTTTCCCGCAGCCGGTCAGTGTGATCGCCCAGTTCCTTGGTTACGAAAGTGATGCGCCGTTCCTTGTCATTCCATCCTGATGCGATGGTATAAGGGTGCGCGCCTTCCGAACGATCCGACGTCGCGAAAGCAAACTGGCCCGGCTTGTGTCCCGGCCAGCCATGCGGCACGTCGATTTCCGTTTCAAGCGTGTGTACACCGGGATAGTAATGAAGCGAAACTATATTGCCCCGCACCTGCCGTCCGATGCCTACGCGACGCAAGAGCACGACAACCGCGCTGTAGCTGCCAGCAACCATCAGCAGCGCCATCGCCAGGCCTATGGGCGACATCCAGTAATCGAATGTCATCAGAACGACCGAGTGAAACACCAGTACGAGATAAGCTACGGCCAGCAGACGGTGCGTTCTGTAAAATAACCGATAGGGAAAATACTTGATCAGCGCCAGCACGATCAAGAGTACGGCCCCGTAAAACGCCCATTCGCCCAGCCCTTCTGCCGAGCCGCGAAACGTCATCAAAAATTGCTGAACAGGATTTTCAATGGCTGGCCGAGGGCCGCGCGCTGGCCTGCTCAGCCACCCTAGACCCACCCCCCATTTCGGTGCTTCACTCCATAGCCAATGAACTATGGAAACGACAAGCGCCGCAATGCCCATCCATTTATGCAGACGGTACATCTTGTCCAGCCCGCCCAGCCAGCGCTCCGGCCACCGCAGCCGCAGAGACAGGATCATGGCTACGCTCATGCAGCCCATTGCTATAATGCCGCTATATTGCATCATGGCGTCACGCAAAACGAAGAAACCGGTTGCAGGCAAGATGGCTGGTTTCGTGAGCAGCCAAAGCGCACTCAGCAAAATCAATATTCCCCAGAATGCGCGCTTTATGTTTCGCATGGCCCGATCTCCCTCCCCGCCAGATTTACGGTCAAGGGTGACCGGCTTCCTTGACTGTAATCAAGGGGCGCTTAAAAATTTCGGCAGATTCACGTGGATAAACCGGGAGAATCCGTCCCTCCTTCAACGACCCTGCCATGGCGAATGACGACATCGAGCGAGGTAACGGGCTGTTCTGGGAGTACCCGGGCCTCCCACTGGCCGTGAACACGTCAGCCGTGACCTTAAGAAGACGATTTCCTATAATGCCGCGCTCCGACGAAGATAGGTTGGCCATGGGCGTCAAACCGGAGTAATACCAGCCTTCCCCACCGAAATCGTTCCACCCTTTTCGGGATGGACTTCAAATCGAGTGTTAGAATGCCTGAATTTACACCTGTCATCGCGTTACACGGCGGCGCCGGCACCATACTCAAGACAAACATGACGCCGGAGAAAGAAGCGGCCTATCACGCTGGCCTTCGTGCATGTCTGCAAGCGGGTCTGGATGTGCTTCGCGATGGCGGAAAATCTCTTGACGCGGTAACGGCATCCGTTATCGCCCTCGAAGAAAATCCGCTTTTCAATGCGGGACGCGGAGCCGTTTTCACGACGGATGAAACGCATGAAATGGATGCCGCAATCATGGATGGTGCAACCCGAGCATGTGGCGCCATTTCCGGCATTTGCGGTCCGCGTAATCCGGTTCTGGCCGCACGTGCGATCATGGAGCAGACCGAGCACGTCTTTCTTGCCGGGCAAGGTGCGAAGCGTTTCTGTGAAACCGCCGGTCTTGAAATGGTCGCACCGGACTGGTTCTCGACCGAACAGCGGCGCAAGGCGTTGCACGATGAAATGGCCCGCCGGGAAAGCGGCGCAAGCGACGATGGCGATCCCGCTCGCAAGCACGGCACGGTCGGCGCGGTAGCGCTGGACAGGTTCGGTCACCTTGCCGCCGCGACATCGACCGGCGGCATGACCGCGAAAACGCCAGGACGCGTGGGAGACAGTCCGGTCATCGGTGCGGGAACATGGGCGGACGACCGGACGGCGGCGCTTTCTGCCACCGGCCACGGAGAATATTTCATACGCTGGGCGGTCGGACACGAAATCGATGCGCGAATGCGCTGGGCCGGGCAATCGCTAGAAGAAGCCGCAGGCAACGTCGTTCGCGAACTTGGCGAAATCGGCGGGTCAGGCGGTCTGGTCGCCGTTGATCGTCAGGGCAATATCAGCCTGCCATTCAACAGCCCCGGCATGTACCGCGCATGGTGTGGCGCGGACGGCACCATCCATACCGGCATTTACTGAAGCGGTTCCGGCATCCCGTTCCAACCGAGATCGTCCAATGCGCTCGGCGGCGCAAAAGCTTGAAGCCCGCGACCGCACCGCCCAACGAGAAAGCGGCGGGGTCTGCCCGCCGCTTTCCGGTTTATCAGAGTGCTTTCTGCAATTCCGGCAGGACGGTGAACAGGTCGCCGACGAGGCCGTAATCGGCCACCTGGAAGATCGGCGCTTCCTCGTCCTTGTTGATCGCCACGATGATGCGGCTGTCCTTCATGCCCGCCAGATGCTGGATCGCGCCCGAAATGCCCACCGCAATGTAAAGCTCCGGCGCGACCACCTTGCCCGTCTGGCCAACCTGCCAGTCGTTCGGCGCATAGCCCGCATCCACCGCCGCGCGCGACGCACCCACCGCCGCACC
>NZ_JACIJG010000011.1 GCF_014199265.1 Brucella daejeonensis | reverse complement strand
GTCATGTGATACCTTCACGCCCCGTGCCGCCAAGGCGTCCTTCAGCCCGTGCAGCGTCAGGTGTGACGTCCGATTGATCTGCTCCACGATGAACGCCCGGTGCGGCTCCAGAACACGCTTGCGGTGGCCGCCCATCTTGGCCGGCGCGACAGAACCTGTTGCCCGGTAGCGCTGAGACCACTTCACGACAGACGAAACCGAAACCCCATAACGGGCTGCGACCGACCGGCAGCTTTCACCGGCTTCGATCGCATCCACAACACGCTTGCGAAGATCATTGGAAAGAGGTCGGGTCATCAGATGCTGGCCTCCTATCCAGCCAGCATCTTGAATCACAAAACAGGCCTCAACGGAATCCCTTTCGATTCAGTCAAAGGCGGAAACGCTCTAGGAAAGAAAAGGCCGGGAAACCCCGGCCTTTCGTTATTTCAGCGTCAGAGCCTGAATCAAAAACCGACAGGTGTGTGCGAAATTGCCATTTGCAGCCACACATGGCGGATTTTTGAACAGGCCCTCAGGCGAGAACCGGATAATCCGTATACCCCTTGGCGCCGCCGCCATACATATTCTGCTGATCGAGTTCGTTCAGCTGCGCATTCTCTTTCAGGCGACGCACCAGATCGGGATTGGCAATGAACGGCTTGCCGAAAGCGACGACATCCGCACGCCCGCTTTCGACTTCTTCTTCAGCCAGCGCGCGGTCATACCCATTATTGACCATCCATGCCGCCTTGCCGCCTGCATCGCGATAAACCTGCTTGAAACGCGCATAATCGAAAGGCTGCGGACCCTGCTGGAAATCACGCGGACCACCGGTAGCGCCTTCAATGACGTGAACATAGGCGAGGCCGTAACCGGCAAGCTTCCCGACCACATAATCGAACAGCGGCTGCGGATCGGGATCGGAAGAATCATTGGCCGGCGTAACCGGCGAAAGACGGATGCCCACCTTACCCGGTGCAACGGCCTTGGTGATCGCATCGACCACTTCGAACAGGAAACGCGCACGGTTTTCGATGGAGCCGCCATATTCGTCGGTGCGATGATTGCTGCCCGAGCGCAGGAACTGGTCGATCAGATAGCCATTGGCGGCATGAATTTCGACGCCGTCGAAACCGGCAACTTCAATCGCGTCCCTGGCGGCCTTGGCATAGATGGCGACGATTTCGGCGATCTCGCTCTTTTCCAGCGCACGCGGCTCGGAAGTCGGCGCGAATTCGCCCGTGCCATCCGAATGCACCAGATAGGTCTTCGACTTTGCCGTAATGGCCGAAGGGGCAACCGGCTTGCCGCCATCTGGCTGCAAAGTGGTGTGCGAGATACGGCCTACATGCCACATCTGGACGACGATCTTGCCGCCTGCACCGTGAACGGCATCGGTCACGCGCTTCCAGCCGGCAAGCTGTTCATCGGAGTAAAGGCCCGGCACATCGGCATAGCCCTGCCCCTGATGGCTGATCGGCGTTGCCTCGGTGATGATGAGACCAGCACTTGCGCGCTGTTCATAATAGGTGACGTTGAGGTCGTTTGGCACAGCGCGCGGTGAGCGGTTACGCGTGAGCGGTGCCATAACGATACGGTTGGCAAGCTTGAGATCGCCGACTGTGGCTGGATCGAACAATGTGGCCATGGATACATTCCTTCAAATGGGAAAGATTGGGCAAATGGGAAAGATTGGGCAAGTTGGATTAGAGATCGGACAGTGATTTGAGCAAGGCGGCAATCGCCTGCTCATCCCGCCTGTAGAACGTCCATTGGCCGACACGGTGGGGCGTGATCAGCCCCGCTTTCGTCAACACGGACAAATGGGCAGAGACGGTGGACTGGGAAAGACCGCACCGCTCGAACTGGCCGGCGCACACACCCATCTCCAGAGGCATGTGCTGGGCCGAGAAATGCTTCCCCGGCTCTTTGAGCCAGCTTAAAATGTCGAGACGAACCGGATTGGCGAGCGCCTTGAGTATCTCGTCCAACGGTATAGACTGCTGTTCGGACATCGCGGTCACCTCGCTGATCCTGCTCCATATCGTCATTTCACGATATACATATCGCTTATTGCCGATTTAAAAAGGGCAAGCTCGTTCACATCGCCGTGAGCGAGAAAATCGACGCCTTTCTTGTGGAACATCGATCTCGTCTTGATTGCGCCGAACGGGCATCCGACTATGTTCGCTGCAAATATCTGGATTGGAATGAATATGGCGGACGACAACAAGCGCATTGCCGGGATCATCGCGGCGGAAATCAATGCGAAGACAGAACAGGCGCTGGCCGCCATCGGCTTGCTCGACGAAGGCTCGACGGTGCCTTTCGTGGCGCGCTATCGCAAGGAAGTGACCGGCGGGCTGGACGATACGCAATTGCGCATACTTTCCGAACGTCTTGCCTACCTGCGCGAACTGGAAGCGCGGCGCGCCTCCATTCTGGAATCGGTGCGCGGTCAGGGAAAGCTCACGCCGGAACTCGAACTGAAAATTGCAGGCGTTGCCACCAAGGCCGAACTGGAAGATCTTTATCTCCCCTACAAGCCAAAGCGGCGCACCCGTGCCGAGATTGCCCGCGAGCGCGGTCTGGGGCCGTTGGCCGAAGCGATTCTCGCCAATCGCAGCCTCGTACCCGCCGAGATCGCCACGCAATACATCAGTGCCGATGTGGCCGATGTGAAAGCGGCACTCGACGGCGCGCGCGACATCATTGCCGAAGGTTTTGCGGAAAACGCCGAACTCCTTGGCAATCTGCGCAATTATCTGAAAGAAAAGGCCGTTCTGCGCTCACGCGTGATCGAAGGCAAGGAAGCGGCTGGCGCAAAATTCTCAGATTATTTCGACCACTCCGAGCGCTGGGCGGCAGTTGCTGGCCACCGTGCATTGGCCATGCTGCGCGGGCGCAATGAGGACTTTTTGTCGCTCGACATCGAAATTGACACTGACGACACGTCACCCGTCAAGCCGGTCGAGCGCAAAATCGCTGCGGCCTATATTATCGGCGCAACGCTGCCCGGCGATCGCTGGCTGATGGAAGTCGCAGGCTGGGCATGGCGCGTGAAACTTTCGTTGTCGCTCTCGCTCGACCTGATGCGCGACTTGCGCGAACGCGCCGAGGAAGAAGCGATCAATGTCTTTGCCCGCAATCTGAAAGATCTGCTTCTGGCCGCACCCGCAGGCTCTCGCGCCACGATGGGGCTTGATCCGGGTATCCGCACCGGCGTCAAGGTTGCGGTGGTGGATGGCACAGGCAAGCTGCTCGACACCACGACTGTCTATCCCTTCCCGCCGAAAAACGATGTGCGCGGCACGCAGGCAGAGCTTGCAAGCTTTGTGCGCAAACACAAGATCGAACTGATCGCCATTGGCAACGGTACGGGAAGTCGTGAAACCGAACGGCTCGTCGTGGACATGCTCTCCGACATGCCCGCGCCAAAGCCGCTCAAAGTCATCGTGTCGGAAGCGGGCGCTTCGGTCTATTCGGCCTCGGAAACCGCCGCCACCGAATTCCCGCAACTGGACGTATCGCTGCGCGGTGCCGTTTCGATTGCCCGCCGCCTGCAGGATCCGCTGGCCGAACTGGTCAAGATCGAGCCGAAATCCATCGGTGTCGGGCAATATCAGCACGATGTCGATCAGGTGCGGCTTGCCCGTGCGCTCGATGCCGTGGTGGAAGACGCGGTGAACGCCGTTGGCGTCGATCTCAACACGGCATCCGCCTCGCTGCTGGCGCGTGTATCGGGTCTGGGCGCATCGCTGGCCGAAGCCATTGTCGCGCATCGCGATGCGGCTGGCGCTTTCAAGAACCGCAAGGAACTGTTGAAAGTCGCCCGCCTCGGCAATCGCACTTTCGAGCAATGCGCGGGCTTTTTGCGCATTGCCAACGGCACCGAACCGCTTGATGCCTCTTCCGTTCACCCGGAAGCCTATGGCGTGGCGAAAAAGATCGTCGCCGCCTGCGGGCGCGATGTGCGCAGCCTGATGGGCGATAGCGCGGCTCTCAAGGCGCTTGATCCACGTGTTTTTGTCGATGAGCGTTTTGGTCTTCCGACCGTGCGCGACATTATCGCCGAACTCGACAAGCCGGGCCGGGACCCGCGACCGGGTTTCAAGACCGCGACCTTTGCCGATGGCATTGACGACATCAAGGACCTGAAGCCCGGCATGATGCTGGAAGGCACCGTCACGAATGTCGCCGCCTTCGGCGCTTTCGTGGATATCGGCGTGCATCAGGACGGGCTGGTTCATGTCTCACAGCTTGCCGACCGCTTTGTCAAAGACCCGCATGAGGTGGTCAAGGCTGGCGATGTGGTGAAAGTGCGCGTGACGGAAGTGGATGTGCCGCGCAAACGCATCGGCCTCACAATGCGCAAGGACGCCAGCGAAGCCCCTGCCCCGCGCGGTTCCGCCCCCCGCGATCAGCGACAAGCTCAGAATGGGGCAAAAAACTTCACGTCGCAACGCAAACCGGAACAGCCCTCGACCGGAGGTTTCGGCGCCGCGCTGCTGGAGGCGATGAAGAAGAAATAGCTAAATCTTGTTGCCGATCGGAAAGCCGGTGGGAGTCTTTCTCACCGGCATGTCATCGGTCGGAATGATCCAGCCATCGCGAATGGCGACCCGCACTTCGTCACCTTCTTGCAGTTGCACCGGATCGCGCAGCTCGAAATGCAGGTGAATATCCGGCTTGGCGATTGATACGGCTTCAATCCGCGAACCGCCGCCGCGATAGACGGAGCGCATCACGCGCACCGGAATGCCGCCGGTTTCGGTCAGTTGCAAATCTTCTGCCCGAACGCAGAGTTTTGCATTTGCGCGCGGCATCTCAACGCCGGAACAGCGCACCGGCGCACGACTGCCCAGCACCAGTGCTTCGCAAGCCCCACGTTCAGCAAAAGACAAAATCTCGGCAGGCAGAACCATGCCATGCGCGATAAAGGACGCGACCATTTCGCTGGCCGGTTCTTCATAGAGCTTGCGCGGCGTATCGAACTGCTGAAGCTTGCCGTGATCAAGCACTGCAATACGGTCGGCCAGCGCCATGGCTTCTGCCTGATCGTGGGTGATGTAGATGATCGTCGTGCCGGTGCGCTTGTGAAAGGCTGCAAACTCGTCTTCCATCGAGGCGCGCAGATGCACGTCAAGATTGGCGAGCGGTTCATCGAACAGCACCAGCGAGGGCGCGGCAACCAGACAGCGCGCAAGCGCCACGCGCTGACGCTGCCCGCCGGACAGATTGGCCGGACGGCGGTCACCGAACCCTTCCAGATCGACCAGCGTCAATGCGTCGCGTACACGCGCTTCGCGCTCGGCCTTTGCGACCTTGGCCACGCGCAAGCTATAGCCGACATTTTCCGCCACCGTCATATGCGGCCAGAGCGCATAATTCTGGAAGACGATGCCGACATGGCGCTTTTCCGGCGGCACATGCCCCTTTGCATGAGAAACAAGCGCATCGCCAATATGGACTTCGCCGCCGTCAATATCCTCGAAACCCGCAATCATACGCAAAAGCGTGGTCTTGCCACAGCCGGAAGGTCCCAGAATCGCAACGAATTCGCCGTCCTTCACGTCCAGCGACACGTCAGACAGCGCCTGAAAGCCGTTGAACGTCTTGGAAACCCGGTCGATTTTCAGTCGCGCCATGGCAGCACCCCGCTTGGAAGACGCCGCGCAAACAGATTTGTCGCAAGCATCAGCATGAAAGTCACAGCAACCGCCAGAATGGATATGGCCGCCGCATAGGCGGAATCACCGCCCTGTTCAAAAGAAAACATCACCACGCCCAGCGTTTCCGAGCCCGACGCCCAGAGCAGCGCCGAAACGGTCAGCTCGCAAAATGCGGTCATGAAAATGAGCACGCCGCCCGCAAGCGTCGCCGGGGCGACAAGGGGAAATATAATGGTCCGCAGCCGATAGAAAAGCCCTGCGCCTGCAATCTGCGCCGCTTCCTCCATGGCACGGTCGATCTGGTGCAGACCGGCGACGGTTGGCCTCAGCGCCAGCACGAAGAAACGCGCCAGATAGGCAAACAGGATGATCCACAACGTGTTGTAGAGGCTGACGCCCAGCACCGGCAGCGGTTTCAGGAACATCAGCAGGCAGGCAATGGCCAGCACCACGCCCGGAAGCGCATAGGGCAGTTCGGCTGCGAAATTGAGGATCGGCGTCCAGCGCCGTTTGCGCCATGCCAGCATATAGGCAAGAGGCACGGCGATCAGCACCGCAAAGAAAGCGGCAATAAGTGACAGCACTATGCTGTTGCCGAAGGCGCGAGCCGCACCGCCATGTTCAATGAGCACGAAACGGAAATTTTCAAACGTAGCGGTCTTCAGTGTCAGCGGCACGCCATAGGCGGGCACGAGCGCGGAAAGAGTCAGCCCGATGAGCGGCAAAAACAGCACGATCACAATGAGCAGCCATGCCCCCGCTTCCGCCACCGGACGTAAGCCGCCAAGCACGAAGGGTGCGGCAGGCAGCGAGGTCGAGACAATGCGAAAGTCACGTCGGCGCGACGCGTAATCCTGTGCCGCAATACCGGCAACAGCAATCAGACCGATCAGGACGGACAGGACGGCGACACTCGACAGCATGGCGGGGCCACCGCCCGCAAGGCGCTGATAAATCAGCGTCGGCAGCACCAGATAATTGGACGGAATACCGAGGAAAGCGGGAATACCGAAATTACCGACGCAGGAAACGAAGGCCAGCGCCGCAGCGCCGATGATCGACGGCGTCATCAGCGGCAGGATGATCGTGCGCAGCACGGTCCATTTACTGGCCCCGGCGCTCAAGGCGGCCTCCACCAGTTCGCGCGGCAGCTTGCGCAATCCCGCCCGCACAATCAGGAAAACCAGCGGCCCATATTGCACGCCGAGAAGCAGAATGATGCCCCAGACCGAATAGAGCGGATTACGGCTACCGAGCGGCGGGGCCATGCCGATGAGTTTGAGAAACTGGCTCGACGGCCCGAACAATTGCAGCCAGGCCAGCGCCGTCACCTGCGGCGCGATCAGAAGCGGCGTCACATAGAACAGCACAAAAACATTGCGCCCGCGCATGTCCGTGAGACCGACGAGCAGTGCCGCGGCAATGCCGAAGACCAGCGCCAGCAGCGTCCCGCCTATGCCGATTTGCAAGGAATGCCATGTGGCGATCCATGTGGAACGGCTGGTCAGTGTTTCGGAAAGAACCGATGTCGAGAACTGCCCCTGAGGCACAACAAGCTCGACGAACAGGCGCAGCATCGGCAGAAGCGAAAGGACCGCGACGATCAGGGTTACACCAACGATCAGGGCCGCGTCACGGCCCTGAAAATCTCGAAACATGCGCATCAGGATATATTATCCGCCGAACAGTTCGGAAAACTGCTTCTTGTCGGCATCAGTCTGACCGAGAACCTTCTGGGTGTCGATGGACATGATGTTGACCTTGACGCCTTCAGGCAGCCAGGCCGGACGGCCCACGCCTTCCTTGGCGGGCAGATAGCCCTGTTCCAGCGCCAGCTTCTGGCCGTCGTCGGAAAGGATGAAATCCACGAATTTCTTCGCGCCTTCGACATTCTTGGCGGTCGCCATGATGGCGACAGGCTCGGTCACGGCGGGCACGCCTTCCGATGGGAAGACGAATTCGACCGGCGATCCCTTGGCCTTGGCATTGAGCGCCATGAAATCGACGAGAATGCCGTAAGGCTTCTCACCGCTGGCAACGGACTTCAGCACGGCGCCGTTGCCCTTCACGCTCGCCAGTTCGTTGGCCTTGAGATTCTTGAAATAATCCCAGCCGATGTCCTTGTTGAGCGCAAAACCGCTGAGCAGATAGGCGGCGGCGCCGGAATAGAGCGGGCTCGGCATGACGACCTGGCCCTTGTAATCGGCCTTGGCGAGATCGGCCCAGTGCTGCGGTTTCTGCGACGCACCGGTATTATAGGCAATACCGGTGGTGATCAGCTTGGAACCGAAATAGGTCTTGTCGGCATCGTAGGCGTCGGCGGAAAAACCGTCGACCTTGGCTTCCGGATAGGCAAGCAGTCGCTTGTCCTTCTTCAAGCCTTCCATCGTCACCGCATCGGCGATGAGAAGAACGTCCGGCTGTGGCGCGCCAGCCGAAAACTCGGCGGCAAGCTTGGTGAGGAGCTCGCTTGTTCCCGAACGGAAAATCTGCACATCCGTATCCGGGTTTGCCTTGCGGAAGGCTTCCACGGTCTTTGCCGCATCGGCTTCCGGCTGCGACGTATAAAGCGTCAGCGTATCGGCCTGCGCGACGGCAATGGAAAGAGCGAGAAGCGCAGGTACGACAACCGCCCGCTTCAGCATCTTGTTCATGGGGTTTGCTCCTCGAATTTCGGTGTAATGTTCGCCAGCATGGCCGGCAATGCCAGCACAATCCCGCCGCGTGCGAACTGATAGCGCACAGACGGTATCATGGCGATAGGCACGATCATTTCCATTCATGGCGGACCTGTCAAATATCCTGCAATCTGAAGCCGAAAAGCGGAAAGCCTCCCGGCGGCGCTACGTCCATCGGAAGGCTTTCAAGACATCGAACGATTTACCGGCCAGCCATCCGCATCTCCCGGCGAGGGAGGACGCGGTTGGCATTAGAGGAATTGCACTGCGGTTTTATGACAGATGCAGCAGCCCGGCAATAACAATGGAAAATCAGATAACGATTTCGCCAACATGGGCAATCTGCGCGCCCGCCTCGTAATAGGCTTCGCGAATCCCACGGAAATTCTGCGCCTTCGGATCGCTGACCGGCAGCGGAAGATCATCCTCGGTTATTTCGCCTGAAACGAGTTGCGCAAGATGCTTGCCGAACACCGTACCGGGTGCGATTCCGCGTCCGTTATAGCCGGAAAAGCCGACCACATTGCGCGCAAGGCGGTGGAACTTCGGCAGGTTGTCATTGGTCATGCCGATCTTGCCATACCATTCGGCTTCGAATTCGACATTGTCGATCTGGGGGCCGATCTGGGGGAAAAGACGCTTGAGCGACTTCTTCGCCCATGCCCTGTGCACGCTTGCGCCCGTATTGCGCAACGCACCGACGCTACCGAACACAAGACGGCCCTGCTGGTCGAAGCGGAAAGACGACAGGACTTCCTTCGTATCCCATACGCCCTGACGTTCCGGCAGAATGCTCTTCCTCAGATTGTCGGACAGAGGCCTGGTCGCCATGTTGAAATAAGGCAGGTGCACCAGTTCGGCGCGCACTTCCGCCCATGGCGTATTCGTGTAGGCATTTGTCGCGACCACGACCCAATCCGCCGTCACCGAACCGGATGCGGTCCTGACGACCCATTTGCCGTTGTTTTCTTCCGCACCCGTCACCGGGCTTGCCGTGAATATTCTCGCGCCCGCAGCAACGGCCGCACCAGCCAGCCCGCGCACATAGGCAAGCGGTTGGATCGTGCCCGCGCGCAGGTCGAGAAGCGACCCCGCATAGGCTTTCGTGCCGACCTTGGCCTCGGTCTCCCTCGCGTCGAGCAGCTTCACATCTGCGCCACGGCGAGCCCACTGCTCGTAACGGTCTTCAAGTTCCTTGAAACCCTTTGCGCCGACAGCACAATGCAGCGTCCCTTGCTTTTCGACCTCGCAGGCGATCTTGTGTTTTTCGATGATCTCGAAAACAAGCTTGGGCGCATTGCCGAGCACGTCCAGCAGACGATCGCCATATTTCTGGCCGAGTACACCGGGAAGATCGTCCGGCATGACCCACATGCCCGCATTGACCAGACCGACATTGCGGCCGGATCCGCCATAGCCGATCTCCACGCCTTCCAGCACCACGGCGTTGACGCCCTTTTCAGCCAGATGCAGGGCGGTGGAGAGGCCGGTGAAGCCCCCACCCACAATCACGACATCCGCAGTCAGATCGCCTTTCAGCGAAATCGTCTTCGGTGCGGCTGGAGCGGTCTTTTCCCAAAGACCATGCGAGCGGGGATCGTTCAACATCGGATGCAACCATTTCATATCGTGGAAAACGGGCTATCTGCCCGACTATCTCTATTTCACGCTACGGAAGCTCCGGCGACAGCGATATTTACGCAACAATTCATTCCGGTTTGGAATGAACCAGCGACGAATAGTCTGTATTTCCGACCTGACCCGAAATCCACTGGCAGAACACCTGTGTCAGGGGATTTTCGAGCTTCCCTTCCGGCACGACGAGATAATAGTCATTCTCGGTACGCATGGGTTTCTCGAAAAGCAGCACCAGTTCGCCATTCCGCAACTCCTGCTCGATCAGATAGAGCGGCAGGAGCGCGAATCCCAGCCCGGCCAGAGCAGCCCCGATCACCATGGAGAACTGGTCGAAGCGATGTCCCCGATAGGCCGATTGTCCTTCGACGCCACAGCTTTCGAACCATTGCGCCCACATTTTGGGGCGCGTCGCCAGATGCAGGAGCGGTTCATGCTCCAGATCTTCCGGCGCTGCGGGATGGCGCGCTTTCAGCAGGTTGGGGCTTGCTACGGGAACGATCACCTCGCTGCACAGGAATGTGCAGGTCGCGTGCGCCCAGACCGGCTGGCCATAGTGGATGGCGAGGTCGAAAGGCTGTTCCTCGAAATCGAACACGCCGGAGCGCGACGCGACATTGATGGCAATACCCGGATGCTTTTCAATAAAATCAGGAATACGGGGCATCAGCCAGCGCGTACCGAAGGTGGGCAGGGTCGCAACACTGAAGGAAGACGTGGATTGCGCCGACGCCATGGCGCGCAGCATCGTGTCCTCGGTCTGGTTGAGGAGACGCCGCACTTCCGGCAGAAACTTGCGCCCTGCATCGGAGAGAAGAATGCGCTGGCGGATACGTTCGAAAAGCAGGACGCCAAGCTGGCTTTCAAGATCCTTGATCTGGCGGCTTACCGCGCTTTGCGTAAGGTTCAGTTCATTTGCAGCCTGTGTAAAACTGCCATGGCGCGCGGCGCATTCGAAGGCTTGCAGCGTGGTGATGTCCGGGATCAGTCTCCTGCTCAGCTTCATTCCATTCTCGCATTAACATAGTTGCTTTCGTCGCGATCATAACCGCAAAACGGCTGATATGATACATTTTCATCATAATCCAGGCATGTCTGCCCCCAAGAGGACATGCCTTGCCCGAAGATGCCCCTTTCGACGGAAATTTCGCAATGAAAGACCAGAAGTTCGTCTCGCCGGATGCTATCCGCTCCGCTTTTTCGGCTGCGATGTCGGCCATGTACAAGGAAGAAGTGCCTGCCTATGGCACGCTGATGGAACTGGTTGCCGACGTGAACGCCAGGGTACTCCGCGAGGACCCCCATCTGCACGAAAGGCTGGCCGAAACAGATTCGCTCGAACGCATTTCCGAAGAACGCCACGGCGCGATTCGGCTTGGCACCGCCGCCGAGCTTTCCATGATGCGCCGCGTATTCGCCGTGATGGGCATGTTCCCGGTCGGCTATTACGACCTGAGCGCCGCAGCCGTGCCGGTTCATTCCACCGCCTTCCGCCCGGTAGACGATGCCGCCCTGAAGCGCAATCCGTTTCGCGTCTTCACCTCGCTGCTTCGTCTCGATCTGATTGCCGATGAGAAGCTGCGCGCAGAAGCCGAAGAGGTTCTGTCGAAGCGTCAGATTTTCACGACCGGCGCAATAGCATTGGTCGAGAAAGCGGAAGCCGAAGGCGGTCTTGGCGCGGAAGACGCCAAGATCTTTGTTGATGAAGTGCTGGAAACCTTCCGCTGGCATGACCGCGCCAATGTCAGCGCCGATCTCTACCATCGCCTGCATGATGCGCATCGCCTGATCGCCGATGTCGTCTCCTTCAAGGGACCGCATATCAACCACCTGACGCCGCGCACGCTCGATATCGACGCCGTACAGGATCAGATGCCGGAACGCGGCATCAATCCGAAGGCGGTCGTCGAAGGCCCGCCGACGCGCAACTGCCCGATCCTCCTGCGCCAGACCTCGTTCAAAGCGCTGGAAGAGGCGGTTTCATTCATCGACGCAGATGGAACGTGGACGCCGGGTTCGCATACCGCCCGGTTCGGCGAGATCGAACAACGCGGCATTGCGCTGACGCCAAAAGGCCGCGCACTTTATGACAGGCTTCTGAGCGACGCGCGCGCCATTGTGCGTCCCGCCCCGGACGGCTCCAACGCGGCGGCTTACATGAAGGCGCTGGACGACGCTTTCGGCGCTTTCCCTGATACTTGGGCAGCTATTCGTGAAGAGGGCCTCGGCTACTTCGCATGTTCGGTCAAGGATGCGGCAACACTTGCAGGCTTCAGCGCGGGCACCGATATTGAGGTTCTGGTGGAAGCCGGCGCGGTTCAGTTCGATCCGATCACTTATGAAGACTTCCTGCCGGTCAGCGCCGCCGGTATATTCCAGTCCAATCTGGGTGACGACAACACACAGGAATTCGTCGAAAGCCCTAACCAGAAGCGTTTCGAGGAGGATCTGGGTGCGAAGGTGCTCAATGAATTCGAGCATTATGCCCGCCTCGAACACGAATCCATCGAAGCCGTACTGGCCGGTCTGAGCGGCCTTCAGGCCGCCGAATAAACTATTGATACAGAGAGGAAAGCCATGAACACCGCTGTTAGAAAGATCGACGTAAAGAAGGAAGCCTCGGAGCTGCTTTCCAGGCTCGGCGTTGACGCAAGCGCCTATACGGGCGGCGACCTCGCTGGTTTCAGCCCGGTCTCCGGCGAGCAGATCGCCGCGATCAAGACCCACAGCAAGGCGGACGCCGAAAAGATCATCGCAAAGGCCGACGAGGCTTTCCGCGCATGGCGTACCGTCCCGGCTCCCAAGCGCGGTGAACTGATCCGCCTGCTCGGTGAAGAACTGCGCGCTTCCAAGGAAGATCTGGGTCGTCTCGTTTCGCTCGAAGCGGGTAAGATCCCGTCGGAAGGTCTTGGCGAAGTGCAGGAAATGATCGACATCTGCGATTTCGCGGTCGGTCTCTCGCGTCAGCTTTACGGCCTCACCATCGCCACCGAACGCGCAGGCCATCGCATGATGGAAACCTGGCATCCGCTGGGCGTTGTCGGCGTGATTTCGGCCTTCAACTTCCCCGTCGCCGTCTGGTCGTGGAATACCGCTTTGGCAATCGTCTGCGGCAACGCGGTCGTATGGAAACCGTCCGAAAAGACGCTTCTCACCGCGCTTGCCTGCGATGCGATCTTCAAGCGCGCGCTCAAGCGTTTCGGCGATGCGCCGGAAGGCGTTTCACAGCTTCTGCTCGGCAATCGTGAAATCGGCGAAGTTCTCGTCGACAGCCCGAAGGTGCCGCTTGTTTCCGCTACCGGCTCCACCCGCATGGGTCGCGAAGTGGGCCCGCGCCTAGCCAAGCGTTTTGCCCGCTCGATCCTTGAACTGGGCGGCAACAATGCCGGTATCGTCTGCCCGTCCGCCGATCTCGACATGGCGCTGCGCGCCATCGCATTCGGCGCCATGGGCACGGCTGGCCAGCGCTGCACCACACTGCGCCGCCTGTTCGTGCATGAAAGCGTCTACGATGCGCTCGTTCCGCGCCTCCAGAAGGCCTATGCCAGCGTTTCCATCGGCTCGCCGCTCGAAACCAGCGCCCTGGTCGGCCCGCTGATCGACAAGGCTGCCTTCGACAACATGCAGAAGGCGCTCAAGGAAGCGGCCACGCACGGCGGCAAGGTGCAGGGAGGCGAACGCGTCGATACCGGCTATGAAAACGCCTATTATGTGCGCCCGGCCATCATTGAAATGCCGAAACAGGAAGGCCCGGTTCTGGAAGAGACCTTCGCGCCAATCCTTTACGTGATGAAATATTCCGACTTCGACGACGTGCTGGTACAGCATAATGCAGTCGGCGCAGGCCTGTCGTCCTCTATCTTCACGCTCGATCTTCAGGAAGCCGAACGTTTCCTCTCGGTCGAGGGTTCGGATTGCGGCATCGCCAATGTCAATATCGGCACGTCGGGTGCCGAAATCGGCGGCGCGTTCGGCGGCGAGAAGGAAACCGGCGGCGGTCGCGAATCCGGTTCGGATGCATGGAAGGGTTACATGCGCCGCGCAACCAACACGGTCAACTATTCGAAGGCTCTGCCGCTCGCTCAGGGCGTGTCCTTCGACATCGACTGATCGCTCAAAAGCCCTCAAGAAAAACCCCGCTTCAAGCGGGGTTTTTTATTGCCACGTCTGCCGTTAACCCATGCGCTCCGATGCGAACGAGTTAGGACTCGCCGGGAAGACGACCGTGCGATTGCCGTTAAGGAACGAGCGGTGGTGGATATGCGCATGGACGGCGCGCGCCAGAACCTGCGCTTCCACATCGCGCCCGATGGACACGTAATCGGCGGCGCTTTGCGCATGGGTGATACGCGCCACATCCTGTTCGACGATCGGGCCTTCGTCGAGATCGGCGGTGACGTAATGCGCCGTCGCGCCAATCAGCTTCACGCCGCGCTCATAGGCCTGCTTGTAAGGGTTCGCCCCCTTGAAGGACGGCAGGAAGGAGTGGTGAATATTGATGATGCGGCCCGACATCTTCCTGCAAAGCTCGTCGGAGAGCACCTGCATGTAGCGCGCCAGCACGACCAGTTCCGTGCCGGTATCTTCCACGATATCCATGAGACGGCGCTCGGCTTCCGGCTTGTTGGCCTTGGTGACGGCGATGTGGTGGAAGGGAATGTCGTGATTCACCACCACTTTCTGATAGTCGAAATGGTTCGACACCACGCCGACGATGTCGATCGGCAGCGCGCCGATCTTCCAGCGATAAAGAAGATCGTTCAGGCAATGACCAAAGCGCGACACCATCAGAAGGGTCTTGGTGCGATGTGCACTGTCGTGGAAATCGAAATCCATCTCGAACGGCGCGGCCACCGGCGCAAAGCCTTCGCGCAGCACGTCGAGCGCTACCCCTTCCTCCGAAATGAAGCTGACGCGCATGAAGAACCGACCGGTATCCAGATCGTCGAACTGGGCACTGTCGATGATGTTGCAACCCTTGCCCGCAAGATAACCCGATATGGCGGCAACAATGCCGCGGGTGGATTTGCAGGTGACGGTCAGGACAAAATTATGCATCAAACTTCCTCGAATTATGATGGCGCGGGCAAGCATGTCATTGCGAAGCTAATTCACAATACGCGTCCAGCCATGCCAGAATGCGGTATGCACTGACGGGATTGCGCTATCAAGAGGAAGCTGCGAAGTTTCAAAGATGCGGATTGCGATCCCGGTAACGGCTTACCAGGCCGCGATTCACATCCGCAGAACCGGGCATGTTGGCGCTCAGATAGATCGGCGCATCGCCCTCGCCCGCCAACCGGGCCGATACATCGGCAAAAACGGCATTGAGAATCGTGACACCGAGAGCCGTCGACACCGGACCGACCTTGAGTTCTGTCCCTTCGATGCCCAGCACGGCGTCACCGGCGGGCGCGTCGTTGTCCAGCACCACATCGGCCAGCGCGTGAAGCTGCGTACGTCCATTGGCGATGGCGTTGGAATAGGCAACCGATGTAACCGCTATAACCGTCGCTCCCTTTTCCCGCGCATAACGCGCCGCTTCGACCGGCGCGGCATTGACGCCGGAATTGGACACGACGATCAGCACATCGCCTTCGCGAATGCCATAGCGGTCGAGGATCGGCAGCACCGCCCCCTCGATCCGCTCGAAATGCGAACTTGCCGCAGCCCCGTCCTGCAACATGATCGCCCCGCACAGGATCGGCACGGTGATGGCAAGGCCACCCGCGCGATAATGCAATTCCTCGGCCATCATGTGCGAATGACCGGTCCCGAACACATAGACGCGGCGGTCAGCCCTGGCTGCGGCGGTGATAAGGTCGGCAGCTTTCGCCATCGGATCGGCCAGCCGGTCCCGGAGCCCAGAAAGCCGGGCGATCAGGTCATTGAAATAACGGTCCGTAATCTCGCTCATCGCCCGCTCCTTCAACCCGCGTCCTGCTTTTCGCCCGAAAGCCACGTGGCTTTGGCGAACAATCCATCGTCGAGATGCACCGCATCCATCCGCAAGCCCGGCCGGAACAGGCCGCGATCGGCAAGCCGGAGATAGCGCGCCGGATAAAGGCTTGCCATTCGCAGCGCCTCGGCGAGTGTCAGTTCCAGTTCAGCGACGCCGAAACGCACCGCCGACGCCATGTCCAGGTCGGACCCGGCAATGGTACCATCGGCCAGCACCAGCTTGGAGCAGATACCGCCCGGCACACGCCGCACCGAACGCCCGTTGATCTCGAAGCTCTCGGAATTGGAACCGACCAGCGCCATGGCGTCCGTGACGAAGAACAGATGCGCGTCACCGCGCTTGGCCCGCAGCGCAAGCCGCAGCGCCATTGGATCGACATGGTGACCATCGGCAACGATGCCGCACCAGATATCGGGATGATCCAGTGCAGCACCTGCAAGGCCCGGTGCTCGATGACCGATCTGGCTCATGGCATTATAAAGATGCGTGACGCTGCGCGCGCCCGCATCGAAGCGTTGGAAGGCTTCTTCCGCCGTCGTGTCGCTATGCCCGATGCTGACGATCACCCCGGCATCGCTTAAGCGCCGCACTTGTTCCGGGGTGACCTGCTCGGCGGCGAGCGTCACGAGAAGCGTGCCGATCTGCCCGGCGGTGCGGATATAAAGCGCAATATCGGCGTCATCGACCGGGCGCATCAATTCGGCCAGATGCGCGCCCTTGCGGGCCGGGGCCAGATGCGGTCCTTCGAGGTGCAGCCCCGCCACGCCCTTGTCAGCCCTGACCGCCTCGATGGCCGCTTCGATGGCGCGGTCACGCACGGGCATCGCATCGGTAATAAGTGTCGGCAGAAGGCTCGTGGTTCCGTATTTGCGGTGCCCACCGGCAATCACGAACATGGTTTCGGGTGTCGGCTCGTCATTGAGCATTTGCCCGCCGCCGCCATTCACCTGAGCATCGATGAAGCCGGGCGCAAGCACGCCGCCCTTCAGCCGTTCGATTTCATGGCCTTCGCCCAGCGAGGCCTCCGGTACGATGGCCTCGATCTTGCCGTCACCGAACACCAGCGCGCTTTGATCGTGAAAACGCTCGCCATCGAAAATCCGCGCACCCGCAATTGCCGTTTTCCTTGTCATATCGTCACCGTGACCTTGTTGAGATTGCGCGGCTTGTCGGGGTCGAAGCCCTTGCGGCGCGTGACCGCTTCAATGACGCGGTAATAGTTGATGAGCGAAACCAGCGGATCGAGATGCGCATTCCCCGTGCTCGCCGATGGCAGGCGGAAACCCGGCGTTTCGGCATCGGACAGGGTGACAATGCTCGCTCCAAAGGAATGAAGACGTTTCAGCGCCTGCATATTCGTGTCGAAAGCTTCGTCGCGCGGGAGGAAGGAGACGATGGGGAAACCCTCCTCCACCAGACGCATCGGACCATGCATCAGTTCGGCAAGCGAAAAGGCTTCAGCGTGGATATTGGCGGTTTCCTTGGCCTTGAGCGCTGCTTCCAGCGCAATGGCGTAGGCCGTGCCGCGACCACCCGTATAAAGCGAACGGGCGTTGAACAGGAGATTTTCAACCGCTTCTCGACCTTCGGGCCTTGTTGCTGCCAGCGCTTCCGGCAAACGCGCCAGACCGGCGCGCAGGCTCGCATCCTCACTGGCCGACGCTACCACGCCTGAAAGGGCCGTGACCGCCGCTATGAAGGATTTGGTCGCAGCGACGCTTTTTTCTTCGCCCGCATTGAGCGCAAGCACGATATCGGCGCCCCTGGCGAGCGGGCTATCGATGACATTGACGACGGCAACCGTGGTTGCGCCGCCCTTTTTGGCCGCATCCTGTACCGCGACAATATCCGGGCTTGCACCCGATTGCGACACGGTAAAGTGCATTCCGTTCGTCAGCTTCAGTCTGGAGCCGTAGACCGATGCCACCGAAGGACCGATGGAAGCCACCGGAACGCCCAGCGTGATTTCGGCGAGATATTTGAAGAAGGTCGCGGCATGGTCGGACGAACCGCGTGCGGCAGTGGTTATGACCGCAGGCTCGTTCTTCCGGAAGACGCGGGCAATCTCCGCAAGGGTCCCTGCCTCCTTCTCGAGAAGTTCAGCGACGACGGCAGGCGACTGTTCGGTTTCCTGCAGCATCAGGGAGGAAGGGCTGCTCATATCATTCTCCAATTTTCAGTTCGGCAACGAAGTCATAGGTATCGGCGCGATAGTGCGAGCGGGTATATTCGACGATCCTGTCATCCTCGAGATGGGAAACGCGCTCGATCAGCAGCGCAGGCGCGTCGCGATGCACGCCGAGCAGACGGGCGACGCCAGGATCGAGCGTGACGGCGGTCAGACGCTGCAAGGCGCGTACAGGCTTGTGCCCGCGCCGCGTCAGCGCGCCATAAAGAGAATTTTCCGCGACGCGATCCGCATCGAGGAAATGGCGCGGCACCACGGCGCGCTCGAAAGCCATCGGCACACCGTCGGCCAGACGCAAACGGTCGAGGCGCAAAATCGGCGTATCCACCCCAACGCCCAGCCGGAACGCTTCGTCCGGCGAAGGCTTGTCCGCCTTGTTGACTATAACACGTGCGCCCGGTTCCTTGCCGCGCGAAATCATGTCCTCGGAAAAGGAAGTCAGCCGCCATAGATGCTGGCTGATGCGTGCCGGGCGCTCGGCGACAAAGGTGCCGCTACCGCGTCGCGCTTCCACAAAGCCTTGCGTGAGAAGTTCCTTATAGGCATTGCGCACCGTGATGCGACCGATACCCAACTGTTCGGCAAGGTCGCGCTCGGGCGGCAGGCCCATGGCAGGCGCAAGCTGCCCTTCACTGATCATCTCCCCCAGAATGCGGGCAAGATTGCGATATAGCGGACCCGCAAGCTGCGGATCGTGCAACCCCCGCTCCTCTATCGTTGTGATCAATGTGGTTCTATTCATGCTTGGTATAATAGAACCTATATAGAACCAATGGCAAGTGACGTTTTCATGAAAAAGGCCCACGCGAGGCGGGCCTTTTCCGGTCAGTGCGGCTGCGGCGCCGGATGCGCTTCCGCAGGCGGTTCGTCGCCGCCATGTTCCGGCTCCTTGATCCGAAACCACGCGACGTAGAGCGCCGGCAGGAACAGAAGCGTGATTGCCGTACCGGCAATGATGCCGCCCATCATTGCGTAGGCCATCGGCCCCCAGAACACTTCGCGTGCGATCGGGATCAGCGCCAGACTTGCCGCGGCGGCTGTCAGTGCGATCGGGCGCATTCTGTGCTGGCTCGCCTTCATCACGGCATCCCAGGGGTGCAGCCCCTCGATGATGTCCTCCTCGACCTGAACGATCAGGATGACCGAGTTACGGATCAAGATGCCGATCAGCGCCAGCACGCCGAGGATCGCAACGAAACCGAGCGGCTTGCCGCTTGGCAGCAGAGCCGCCACGACGCCGATCAGACCAAGGGGCGCAACCGCCACCACGAGGAACAGGCGCTGGAAGCTTTGCAACTGGATCATCAGCACCGTGGCCATGACGAACAGCATCAACGGCACCACGGCTGCAATCGGTCCCTGGCTCTTGCCGCTTTCCTCGACCGTGCCTGCGGTCTGGATATAATATCCAGACGGAAGCTTGTCGGCGAAAGCCTTGATCGCAGGCGCGAGATCCTTGACGATGGTATCCGGCATCGTCTTGTCGATGATACCCGCAGCAACCGTGATCGTCGGGATGCGCGAGCGACGGTAGATGACCGGCTGTTCCAGTTCGTAACGGAAGTTGGCAATTGCCGCCAGCGGCACGGAAGTGCCGTTGCCTGTCGCGATTTGCAGGCTTTGCAGCGTATCGATGGAATCGCGCTCACGCTTTTGCGCGCGGGCAATGACATCGATCAGATAGATCGAATCCCGCACCTGCGTGATCGTGATCCCGCCGACGACACCGTTGAGGGTCGTTGCAATATCCTTCGAGGAAATGCCGAGCTTGCGCGCCTTGTCCTGCATCACATCGACACGGATGACACGCCCCGGCTCGTTCCAGTTATAGTTGATCACGCCAAGCCGCTTGTCCGCGCTCAGGATTCCTGCGAAGTCCTGCGTTATGCCGCGCAGCTTCTGGATATCCGGCCCGGAAATGCGATACTGTACCGGACGGCCGACCGGCGGTCCCAGTTCCAGATATTTCACATAGACATCCGTGCCGACATAGTCCTTGCGCAGAACCTCGTTGAACCTGGCCCTCAGCCTGTCACGCGCCTCAAGATCTTTCGCGACCACCACCATCTGCCCGAAATATGGATTAGCCGGTTGAACATCGTAGGAAAGGATAAAACGGATCGCGCCCTGCCCGATATAGGTGCTCCAATGGTCGATGTCGGGATTGCCCTTGAGCATCGTTTCTTCGAACTTTTCCATCTGCGCCCTTGTGTCGGTGATGGAACTGTTCTGCGGCAAGGTCCAGTCGAGCACCAGTTCGGGGCGGTCGGATTCGGGGAAGAACTGCCGTTCGATAAGACCTACGCCGACTATGGATACGGCGAAAAGCGCAATCGTCGTAATGATCGTGATCCATTTGTGCCGCATGGCCGCAAGCAGGGTTCGCGAGAACATATCGAACAGGCGGCTATGCTTTTCCTCATGCGCCTTCATCTTTTTCGGCAGGAAGGTCACCCCCAGCAAAGGCGCGAAGAGAACCGCCACGATCCACGATACAAGCAGCGAGACGGCAATCACCACGAACAGCGTGAACGTGTATTCGCCAGCCTGACTGCTGTTGAGTCCGATCGGGATGAACCCGGCAATGGTGACAAGCGTGCCGGTCAGCATGGGAAAGGCCGTATGCGAATAGACATAGGTCGCGGCCTTGTTGATCGGATCGCCATGTTCCAGCCGCGCCACCATCATTTCCACCGCGATCATCGCATCATCGACCAGAAGGCCAAGTGCAATGATGAGCGCGCCCAGCGACACGCGTTGCAGCGAAATATCCATCAGCGACATGGCCAGGAAGGTTATCGCCAGCACGAGCGGAATCGACAGCGAAACGACGAAGCCCGCACGCATACCGAGGCTCACAAAGCTCACCGCCAGAACGATGACAACCGCCTCGAACAGCGCTTCGGTGAAGCCGGAAACGGCTTCGGTGACCACCTGCGGCTGGTCGGCGACCTTGAAGACCTTGACCCCGACCGGAAGTTCGGCGGTAACATGCTCCATCATCGCGTCGAGCGCCTTGCCGAATTCCAGCAGGTTGCCATTGGGTTTCATGCCGATCCCCAACCCGATGGCGTCCTGGCCGTTCACGCGGAAAATCGACGTTGGCGGGTCCACATAGCCGCGTGTGATCGTCGCCACGTCCGAAAGGCGAAAGAAGCGGTCATTGACACGAAGATTGACGGCGCGCAGATCCGCTTCCGAAGTGAACTGCCCGCTGACACGCACGCTGATGCGCTCCGGCCCGGCCTCGACCACACCAGACGGAGTGATGGCGTTCTGGTCCTGCAAGGCTTTCATGATCGCCTGCTCGTCAAGACCGAGCGCCGCGACCCGTCGCGTGGAGAATTCGAGATAGATCGCTTCATCCTGCGCGCCGATCAGTTCCACCTTGCCGGCATTCGGCAAGGTCAGGATTTTCGACCGCGTGCTCTCGGCGTAGTCGCGCAACTGTCGCATCGACAGCCCATCCGATGTGAACGCATAGACATTCCCGTAAACATCGCCGAACTGATCGTTGAAATAAGGCCCCAGAACGCCTTGCGGCAGCGTGTTCTGGATATCGTTGAGGAAGTGACGCACCTCGGTCCAGGATTTCTTGACCTTTTCGGCCCGCGTCGTGTCCTTCAGGAATACGAACACGACCGACTTGCCCGCCGTGGTGATACTGCGGGTGTAGTCGAGCGTATCCAGTTCCTCCAGCTTCTTTTCCAGCCGGTCCGTAACCTGATTGAGCGTTTCCTCCACGGATGCGCCGGGCCAGTTGGCCTGCACCACCATGGTCTTGACCGTGAACTCCGGGTCTTCCTCACGACCGAGGTCGAGATAGGAAATCAGGCCGGCCACCAGAAAGACGAGCATGAAATACCAGACCAGGGACCGGTGATTCAGCGCCCAGTCAGACAGATTGAATCCCTTCTTCACAGGCCAGTTCCTTTCTCGTTCAGGCGGACTTTCTGCCCTTCTTTCAACTCATGCACACCGGCGATGGCGACATAACTGCCGATATCGACGCCACCGGCAACGAAACTGTTGCCGCGCCTGTCGGTCACCTGCACATCATGAAGGGAAACTGTCTGTTTTTGAGGATCGATGATCCAGATACTCGTCCGGCCGTTCTCATCTAGAAGCGCCTGGATCGGCAGGGTCACGACTTTCTGTTCGGGCAGGACCATGGCAGCCCGGATCGTCGCACCGAGGCGAAAGGCTTCTGGCGGATTATCGAGCGAAATCCGCACCCGGCGCGTTCGCGTCTGCGCGTCGGCCTGGGGCGCAACTTCACGCACGGTCCCCTTGCCGGCCACGTCGGGATCGGCCTGTAGCTGGACATTGAATGGCGTGCCGGGATCGAAATACTGCGTCATGCTGTCGGGAATATCGACGACGGCCTCACGAATATCGGGCCGTGCAACGGTCATCACCGTCTGCCCGGCGGCGACCACCTGCCCTACTTCGACATCGGTGGCGGAAACCACGCCGTCGAAATCAGGACGCAGCACGGCATAGCTGCGCTGGTCCTGCGCTTTTCTCAGACCGGCTTGCGCCTTTTGCAATTCTGCCTGAGCGCTGTCGTTCGCCTGTTTTGCAGAGTCGTAATCCGCCTGCGAAACATTATTGCCCTTGAGGAGAATGCGCTGGCGCTCTTCACTTGCCGAGGCATTGGCATATTGCGCCTCCGCGCTTGCAAGATCGGCCCTTGCCGACTGGACGGCAAGATCGAGATTGGACGGGTCGAGCATCGCGACCATCTGGTCTTTGCCAACCAGATCGCCCACCTGAACGGGGCGGTCGACGACGCGTCCGAGGACACGGAACGCGAGATCGGTCGAATAACGCGGCTCGATTGTCCCGGCAAAGCCCGTCTGCGTGACCGGCTTCGGCTCGACAACCGTGTAGAGCACCGACCGAACGGTTTCGGCTTCAGCCTGCTGCTCGTCTTTCTTGCCGCAAGCGCCGAGCGCAACGACTGCACCGAGCACGACGACACACCCGAGTGAGCGGATCGCGGGAAACTGAACGATTGACCTCATTGCGCCACGGCTCCTTCCGGTGCTTGCACGATCTCCGCCGGTTCGCCGGAGCGCAACATCTGCGCGCCCCTGGTCACGATCAGCTCGCCGTCCTGAATGCCGCCCTCGATGATCAGGCGTTCCTTTTCGTAAGAAAGGACCTTGACCGGAACCAGCGTCGCCACGGGATTGTCCCTGGCGACCCGCCAGACAGCGGTACGGCCTCCATCGGAAGTCATGGCGCTCCACGGCAGGATGACGACCTGTCGGCTCTCCATGTGAACCGTGCCGGTAACGGTCGCGCCCAGAGCCATCAGGGGCGGCGTCTCCGCGATGCCGACCTTCACCCGCACGGTTCCCGTCTGCGCATCGACGACGGGCGATATTTCACGAATCCTGCCTTGCGCAGTCACCGAACCGTCGGACAGAAGCGCTATCGTGACCGCCATCCCGATGCTGGCATGGTTGACCAGCGTTTCCTGCACGTCGAAAACGGCATCGCGCGGCCCGTCTTCGGCAATCGAGAATGCTGTTTGCGCAGCCTGGACCACCTGCCCCGTCTCAACGCTGCGCGCAGTCACAACGCCTGAAACCGGCGCTGACAGCTCCGTATAGGAAAGCTGGTCGCGCGCATCGTTGAGCTGGCTTTCGGCACTGGCCAGAGCGCTCTCGGCGGTTTGAAGATTCTGATTGGCCAGATCGTAAGTGCTGCGCGTCGTGAACCCCTGCGCCAACAATGCCTTCTGGCGCAAGAAATTTGCCTTGGCCTGAACAAGCTGCGCCTGCGCGGCATCCTTCGACGCCTGCGCCACACGCAGATTGGCCTGCTGCTCGACATTGTCGATCCGGGCAAGGATTTGCCCTTTCGGGACATGCTGGCCAACATCCACGAGGCGCTCCACGACCTGTCCGTTCAGGCGAAACGACACATTGATCAACGACCGCGCTGCAACCGCCCCGGAAAGCGTCAGTTGGGGCTGGTAATCGCTCACCACAGCACGAGTGACCGCCACCGGCACGATATTCAGGGAATCCGCATGACCCGAACTGGCGGTCATGCAGGGGAACAATATTGCAGCGCTTGCAAATAATGCGCCGGAACGCAGACAAATCGCCATTTTCAGCCACATCTGACGACTTTTGGAAAAGACTCTCAAGCCGTGGTTAATTGCCATTACCGCCATCTATACGATTCTCGCTGGTTCGGTTCTATTGAGAATGTAACTGAAACAATGCAGGGAAAGCGTTCTTACGAATAGTACAAATCATCGCGACTGACTTGAAAAATTTCAAGTCACAACAAGACAAAATAAAATTTCAGGTTAATTTCGCCTCTACAAAAAATGCTCAGAAAACACCTTTCAATAAAGTAATATAAATAATAACCATGCATCTTTTATAGCAGACAATATTATCCTTGCACCTCTTCGAGAAGCCGCCGTCCGTGAGACGGCTGAGGCGCATCGACAGGGCCCATAGCATATGAAAACCCGTATCGCCCTTCAATTAGCGACACAGCTTTGTTATCCAAGAAGCTCTTAATTTAACGATTGCACAAATGGCATCGGATCCCATCGCGAAACCATCTCTTGGTTAACCTGTCTTGGCTCTTGATTTCATCCCCGCGATCCATCATGCCAATGGTCAACAAAACTTACCACATGAGGCAGCACAGATGTCCAACATCGTTGAAATCGCCGATCTGAAGCGGCTTGCCCGGCGCCGGGTTCCGAAAATGTTCTTCGACTATGCGGATTCTGGTGCCTGGACCGAGTCGACCTATCGCGCCAATGAAAGCGATTTCGGCAAGATCAAGCTGCGCCAGCGCGTTCTTGTCGATATGACGAACCGTTCGCTCGAAACGACGATGATCGGCGAAAAGGTGGCGATGCCCGTTGCGCTTGCGCCGACCGGCCTCACCGGTATGCAACATGCCGACGGTGAAATGCTGGCGGCGCAGGCTGCGGAGGCTTTCGGCGTTCCCTTCACCTTGTCCACGATGAGCATCTGCTCGATCGAGGATGTCGCCTCGGTGACGAAAAAGCCGTTCTGGTTCCAGCTCTATGTGATGAAGGATCGGGACTTCGTGAAGAACCTGATCGGTCGCGCCAGGGCCGCGGGCTGCTCGGCATTGGTGCTGACGCTTGACCTGCAAATCCTCGGCCAGCGCCATAAGGATATTCGAAACGGCCTGTCCGCTCCGCCGAAATTCACGCCGAAGCATATCTGGCAGATGGCGACCCGCCCGGCATGGTGCCTTGGTATGCTGGGGACGCAGCGCCGCACCTTCCGCAACATCGCCGGTCACGCCAAGAACGTGACGGACCTGTCGTCGCTGTCTTCATGGACCGCCGAACAGTTCGACCCGCAGCTCAACTGGAGCGATGTGGAGTGGATCAAGGAGCAATGGGGCGGCAAGCTGATCCTCAAGGGCATTCTTGACGTCGAAGACGCAAAAATGGCCGCAAAAACCGGGGCCGACGCGATCATCGTGTCGAACCATGGCGGTCGCCAGCTTGACGGTGCGCCTTCGTCCATCTCCATGCTGAAACCGATTGTCGATGCAGTCGGCGACAAGATCGAGGTCCATGTCGATGGCGGCATTCGCTCCGGGCAGGACGTATTGAAGGCCCGCGCGCTCGGCGCACAGGGCGTGTTCATCGGGCGTCCGTTCCTCTACGGCCTCGGCGCCATGGGCAAGGAAGGCGTGTCGCTGGCGCTGGAGATCATCCGCAAGGAACTGGATATCACCATGGCGCTCTGCGGCAAGCGCGACATCGAGGACATCGACGCTTCCGTGCTACACTCGGTCGAGCTTTAAGTGTCTGAATCAAAAAGCGGCAGGCCGCGGCGAAAATGGTGACTTCGAGAACCGGAGCGCAACTTACTTAAAGGTACGTGAGCCTAGGCAAGCGCAGAAATTGCCATTTGCAGCCCGGCATGGCGGCTTTTGGGTCAGACACTATCGTGTGGACGGTGCTTTGGACAATAGCACCGTCCGGATGGCGAAGCTGGAATGGATACGTGCCACGCCCGGCAGGCGTGACAATATTTCCTTATGGATGATCTCGTAAGCCGCGGCGTTTTCAGCTTCGACGCGCAGGATATAGTCGGCATCGCCCGTCATCAGATAACATTCCTGCACTTCCGGGTGGCGACGCATCGCCTCCTCGAAGCGATTGAGATATTCCTCCGTCTGCCGGTCGAGCGTGATACGCACGATGGCGACCAGCTTTTCGTCGCCGCCCGACGAGCCGACTATGGCCGTGTAGCCGCGAATGACGCCGCTCTCTTCCAATATCTGCACCCGACGCAAACACGCCGATTGCGAAAGCCCGACTTCGGCCGCAAGCTGGCTGTTGGTCATGCGACCGTCACGGCGCAGGCAGCGAATGATATTGCGATCTATATTGTCAAGCGTTGCCATGCAGATTCCACGAAGATTAAGCTAAAACATGCGCAGGATATGCAGAAATTCGCATAATCTACGACAAATAGCAAAGATATTCGAATAGTCTTCGACTATCATGGGCGCTCCTCCCCGAGGCCCGGATGACCAGCCTCGAAGGACGAGAACAACAGGCGTCACGCATTGGATATGGCAACTATGTCGATGCATTTTTCCAAAGAGCAGAGCGACCTCGCAGCCGGTGGCGTATTGACCATCGACCTTGCGGCTTTGCGGCACAATTATACCGCGGTTGCGCGGCGCATCGCGCCAACCCGTGCGGCGGCGGTGGTCAAGGCCGACGCCTATGGTCTTGGCGCCAATCGTGTTGCTCCAGCCTTCTATGAAGCGGGTTGCCGCGATTTCTTCGTCGCGCATCTGGGTGAGGCCATCGTTCTGAAGCCAGCATTGAAGCCCGACGCCACGCTTTATGTGCTGAACGGCCTCCAGCCCGGCACGGAAGCTGCCTGCGCCCGTGAAAGTATCGTACCGGTTCTCAATTCGCTGGAACAGGTCGAAAACTGGGCCGCGCTCGCCGCCGCCAACGGCAAAAAGCTGCCCGCGCTTCTGCAGGTCGATACCGGCATGTCGCGCCTTGGCCTCTCGGTGCAGGAACTCGACCAACTCGCAGACAATCTTTCGCTGCTCGATGGCATCGACGTGCGCTTTATCATGAGCCATCTGGCGAGCGGCGACGAACCGGAAAATCCGGCCAATGCCCGCCAGCTTGCTGCCATGCGCGCAGCATTGGCGCGCCTGCCGAAACTTCCCGTGGCTTTCGCCAATTCGGGCGGCAGTTTTCTCGATAAATCCTATCACTTCGATCTCGCTCGCCCCGGCGTCGCGCTTTACGGCGTCGGGCCCAATACCGGCGACAACCCGATTCTACCGGTGCTCACCCTTTCGGCGCGGGTCATTCAGGTCCGCGACGTCGATAAGGGCGCAGCCATCGGCTATGGCGGCACCTATATCGCCCGGGGACCGATGCGGGTTGCCACCATCGCGGTCGGTTATGCCGATGGCTGGTTCCGCTCTCTCAGCAACAAGGGTTCGGCCTTTTACGGCGAAACGCGCCTGCCGGTCATCGGTCGGGTGTCGATGGATTCCATCACGCTCGACGTCAGCGCATTGCCTGCGGACACGCTCAGGCTTGGTAGCCTCGTTGAACTGATTGGCCCGCATCAGCGTCTGGAAGATGTAGCCCGCGACTGCGACACGATCCCCTATGAAATCCTGACCGCGCTCGGCAACCGTTATGCACGTGTTTACGTGGAACGCGGTACGGGCGGCGCAAAAGCATAAGACAAGAGGCGAACATGCAGATCATCATCCTCGGCAGCGGCGTCATCGGCGTCACGACGGCCTATTATCTGGCCAAGCTCGGCCACGAGGTAACTGTCGTCGATCGCGAAGAAGGTCCGGCGCTGGAAACCAGCTTCGCCAATGCCGGTCAGGTTTCGCCCGGCTACGCTTCGCCTTGGGCTGCGCCCGGCATTCCGTTCAAGGCGGCAAAATGGCTGTTCCAGAAACATGCGCCGCTCGTCCTGCGCCTGACCCGCGATCCGGCTCAGTATATCTGGCTCCTGCAAATGCTCGCCAATTGCACGGACAGCCGCTACAAGGTCAACAAGACCCGCATGGTGCGCGTTGCCGAATATGCCCGTGAGTGCCTCATCGATCTGCGCAAGGATACCGGCATCGAATACGACCAGCGGTCGCAGGGCACGCTTCAGCTCTTTCGCGAGCAGTACCAGTTCGACGGCATCGGCAAGGATATCGAAGTGCTGCGTCAGGACGGCGTACCGTTCGAAGTGCTCGACCGCGACGATTGCGCCAAAGCGGAACCCGCGCTTGCTCATGTGAAGGACAAGTTCGTCGGCGGCCTGCGCCTGCCCAATGATGAAACCGGCGACTGCTTCAAATTCACCAATGCGCTGGCAAAAATTGCCGAGGGGTTGGGCGTGAAATTCCGCTTCGGCGTCACCATCAAGTCCCTGCTCATGTCCGGCGGCAAGGTATCTGGTGTGGAAACGTCCGAAGGCATTCTCACCGCCGACCGCTATGTCGTGGCACTTGGCAGCTACACGCCCGCGCTCGTCAAATCGCTTGGCCTCAATGCGCCGATCTATCCGGTCAAGGGCTATTCGATCACCGCGCCGATTATCGATGAAGATCGAGCTCCGGTCTCGACCGTGCTGGACGAAAGCTACAAGATCGCCATCACCCGTCTCGGTGACCGCATTCGCGTCGGCGGCATGGCCGAAGTCTCCGGTTTCACCGACAACCTGCCCGCCGCCCGCCGTGCGACGCTCGATCTGTCGGTCACCGACCTGTTCCCCGGCGGAGATCTGAAAGCTGCGACCTTCTGGTCGGGCCTGCGTCCGATGACGCCGGATTCCACGCCGATCATCGGCGCGACGCGCTACGACAATGTCTTCATCAATGCCGGTCACGGCACGCTCGGTTGGACCATGTCCTGCGGCTCCGGCAAGTTGCTTGCCGACCTGATTTCCGGCAACAAGCCGGATATCCGTGCCGACGATCTCGGCATTTCGCGTTATAGCTAAACCGCTATCCCTGCGCGCCGTCAAAAGCTTGGCGGCGTGCAGGCGCTGACGACTTCGCAGGGCAACGGTCCGACGCAACGGAACCGGTGTGGCAGCTTGCTGGAAAAGTAATAGGCGTCGCCCGGCCCCAGAATACGGCGGTCGGCACCGACCGTCACTTCGATACGCCCCGAAATGACGATGCCGCCCTCCTCGCCCTCATGCATGAGAAGCACTTTTCCCGTATCGGAACCGGGCTCGTAGCGCTCCTTCAATATTTGCAGGGAACGCGAAAACAGATGGTCGCCCACCTGGCGATAGGAAATCGGTCCCTTGCCGATTTCCACCAGATCCTCGGCCTGATAGAATACCTTGTGCGGCGCATCCGGCTCCAAAGCGAAAAACTCGGCCATGCCGATGGGTATGCCGTCGAGAATGCGCTTGAGCGCCCCCACCGACGGATTGGACTGGTTGGCTTCGATCAAGGATATGGTGGAGTTGGTCACACCCGCCCTTTTGGCAAGCTCGCGCTGCGACAGATTCTGTCTCATGCGCACATAGCGCAGTCTCCCGCCGATATCGATGCTCATCGAACGTTCCCTTGCTGTTTATGATGTTCGATATAAAGCAATTATGCATTTGCAACCATATGATTTCAATAGCTTGAACTTTTCAAGAAAAGGACTTGTTGCCTGTCGCAAAGCGTGGCCTGCTGCGGCAAACAGGAGGATACGATGCTCACCAAAACCAACGCGCCAAGCCTTGAGAATTTCTGGATGCCGTTCACGGCGAACCGGCAGTTCAAGGCGGCTCCCCGCCTGCTCGCAAGCGCTTCGGGCATGTATTACACCGATGTCGATGGCAATCAGGTGCTCGACGGTACGGCGGGTCTTTGGTGCTGCAATGCAGGCCATGGCCGCAAGCAGATCACGCAGGCCGTCGAACGTCAGATTTCCACCATGGATTTCGCGCCCACCTTCCAGATGGGCCATAACGTGGCCTTCGACTTCGCCGAAAAGCTCGCCGCCATAGCGCCGGGTGGACCGGACGCAAAGCTCGACCGCGTATTCTTCACCAATTCCGGTTCGGAATCGGTCGATACGGCGCTGAAAATCGCCATTGCCTATCAGCGCGCCATCGGTCAGGGCACCCGCACCATGGTTCTGGGCCGCGAGAAAGGCTATCACGGCGTCGGCTTCGGCGGCATTTCGGTCGGCGGCCTGGTCAATAACCGCCGCGTCTTCCCGCAAATTCCGGCCGATCATCTGCGCCATACGCTCGATATCGAGCGCAACGCCTTCTCCAAGGGGCTGCCCGCGCATGGCATCGAACTGGCCGACGATCTCGAACGTCTGGTCCAGCTTCATGGCGCCGAAAAGATCGCCGCCGTCATCGTGGAACCGATGTCCGGTTCGGCTGGTGTCATCCTGCCGCCCAAGGGCTATCTGGAGCGCATCCGCGCCACCGCCGACAAGCACGGCATTCTCCTGATTTTCGATGAAGTCATCACCGGTTTCGGTCGTCTCGGCACGCCCTTTGCTGTCGATTATTTCGGGGTCGTTCCCGATCTCGTTACCACCGCCAAGGGCCTGACCAATGGCGCGATCCCGATGGGCGCGGTCTTTGCAAGCCGCAAGGTGCATGATGGCCTGATGACAGGGCCGGAAAACGCCATCGAACTGTTCCACGGCTACACCTATTCCGGCCATCCGGTCGCTTCCGCCGCCGGTCTTGCCACGCTGGAAATCTACGCCGAGGAAGGGCTTCTGACGCGCGGCGCCGACCTTGCCGATCACTGGCAGGAAGCGCTCCATTCGCTGAAAGACGCACCGAATGTCATTGACATCCGCAATCTCGGGCTCGTTGGCGCAATCGAACTTTCGTCCCGCAAGGATGCGCCGGGCGCCCGCGCCTATGACGTCTTCGTGGATTGCTTCAAGAAGGGTCTTCTGATCCGCGTAACCGGCGATGTGATTGCATTGTCACCGCCGCTGATCGTGGAGAAGGAACAGATCGACACCATCGTTTCCGTTCTGGGCGATGCAATCAAACGCGCAGCCTGACCGACACCCGGGTCATGCTGTATTTGGCCGCCGCTGTACCACGCGGCGGCTTTTTTCTTCTTTCGCCTCTTGCGCCACTCACCCTTGCGATGGTGTGAATTTCGCCACCAGCGCATGACTGTCGCCCGGATAGGTGAAGCGCACATGCGTCACCGGCTGACCCGTATTCCACGTCTGGCGCTCGATCACCAGACACGGGGCCCCGACCGCGATGCCCAGCATCTCGGCCTTGTCCGGCGTGGGCGCTACGGCGCGGATGGAATGCTGCGCATTGCTCCACGGCACACAGGCGACCAGCCACGGGCCGGGCGAGTTCTCGGCAAAATCGGTCTCCGCCGCCGTGGGCACGGCAGTGAGGCTAATGATGCGTTCTTCCAGCGCAAAGACGCGCTTGCCCGCATGGTGACGGCACAGAAGCTCGACTATCGGCGTGTGTCGCGGAATATCGAGCAGCTTCGCATCGGCAGGACCGCTCAGCCTGTCCCAGCGTTTCATGAGTTCGAAACGGTAGGGCAGCCCAAGCGCGGCAACTTCCTCCTTGATGTCGTGGATTTCCAGGATGGCCGCCTGCGACTGCGGAAACGAAACGAAGCTGCCGGACTTGCGCTTCCGCTCGATCAGCCCTGCCTTGGCAAGCTGCGTCAGGGCCTTGTTTACGGTCATGCGCGAACAATTGTAATATTCGGTCAGTTCATGCTCGAACGGAATGCGATGGCCTGGCGCCCATTCGCCCGACAGAATGCGCGATTCGATATCGTCCAGTATTCGCTGATGCAGCGAAAGAACCGGTTCGTCTCCCGCAATAGCCTCTCCGCCAGCCATGAAGTCTCCTGTCAGGCGAGCAATTCGCCGATTGCCTTCTGGAAAGCACGCTCCGCTTCATCGCGCAAGCGGTGACGCCCGCCTTCCACCTGTTTGACCCCGCGCACCCAGACGTCACCGACCTTGCCCCGGCCTGCGAAAATCCAGCCATCCAGAATGGGATCGCCCCTCGCATGGGGCAGACGTTCCACATCGAGCGAGACAAGATCGGCCGATGCGCCCGGCTTCAATCCATCTTCCGCGCGTCCCATCGCGATATGACCGCCGGTGAGCGCGCCGCCGAACACGGCGCGGCCTGTCGAACCCGCGTTCTCGGCCAGCACATTGCGCGCGCGGTGCCGCAGGCGCAGCGAATATTCAAGCTGGCGCAACTCGTCGCCAATGCCGATCAGGACATTCGAATCCGAACCGACGCCGAACCTGCCCCCGGCAGAAGCGAAAACCGTGGCATTGAAAGCGCCATCCCCCAGATTGGCTTCCGTCACCGGGCAAAGCCCGGCAATCGCGCCTGTTCCGGCCATGTCGACCGTTTCGGCATCCGTCATGTGGGTGGCGTGGATCAGGCACCAGCGCGCGGATAGCTCCTGATTGTCCAGAAGCCATTCCACCGGGCGCTTGCCCGACCATGCGATGCAGTCCTCGACTTCCTTCACCTGCTCGGCAACGTGAATATGCACCGGCGCCGCGGGCAAGAGCTTTGTCACGACGGCAAGTTCCTCCGGCGTAACGGCGCGCAGGCTGTGCGGCGCAACGCCCAGCACAGCCCCATCGAAACCGGCAAGCGCCTTCTGGCAACCTTCGACCAGCCGCGCAAAACGTTCGGGATCGTTGATGAAGCGCCGCTGGCCCTCATTGGGTGCCGCGCCGCCGAAGGTGGAATGCGCATAGAAAACCGGCAGCAGGGTCAGCCCCATTCCGGCCCTGGCCGCAGCCGAGACGATCCGGTCCGCCATTTCCGAAATATTCGCATAGGGCGCGCCGTCCCGGTCGTGGTGAAGATAATGGAACTCGCCCACACGGGTAAAGCCCGCTTCCAGCATGTCGACATAAAGCCTGAGCGCCACGGCCTCGGCCTGTTCGGGCGACATGGTCAGCGCGAATTTATACATGACATCGCGCCAGCTCCAGAATGAATCGGCCGACGGGCCGCGCCGCTCGGTCAGCCCCGCCATCCCATACTGGAAAGCATGGCTGTGCAGGTTCGGCATACCGCTTACGATCGCCGCATGGCGCTCATCGTCTGCCCCGGCGGCAGCGCCCGTTTCGAGCGAAACGATCTTTCCGCCGTCGATGCCGATGCGAACGTCCTCCGCCCAGCCAGTTTCCAGAAGTGCCTGACCGGCATGGATAAAATGCGCCCTGGACGATGCTTCCGACATTCTGGACCTCTCCTCAATTTCGTTCATGCGCGGCGCAATCTTTCAACAGCTCGCTCCCTCGCGCATTTTTTTCTTGGCTGTTTCTGTAATATGTATATACATTATAAAAAAACAGGGGAAGCGAGAAAACGCTCATGTCGGACAAAACGAGCTATATTTTTACCAATGCCCGTATCGCCACGCTGGACGAGAAGGCACAGGGCATCGGCCTGATCGGCACCCCGACCGCAGGGGCAGCACTTGCCATCCGTGATGGTCGCATCGCCTATGTCGGCCCTGAAGCCGACCTTCCCGCCGGTTATTCCTCCTATGAAAAACTTGACTGCGGAGGCAGGTTAATCACGCCGGGCCTGATCGATTGCCATACGCATCTGGTTCATGCGGGCAATCGCGCTCATGAATTCGAACTGCGGCTGAACGGCGCGACCTATGAAGAGGTTGCGCGGGCGGGCGGCGGCATCGTCTCTTCCGTCCGCAACCTGCGCGCGGCCAGCGAGGACGATCTGGTGCGCGAGACGCTTCCGCGCCTCGACGCGCTGATTGCCGAGGGCGTCACCACCGTCGAGGTGAAATCCGGCTACGGTCTGGATACGGAAAGCGAGATGAAATCACTGCGCGCCGCGCGCCGTCTGGCGCAGGAGCGCGATGTCGCGGTCCGCGCCACCTTCCTTGGCGCACATGCCCTGCCGCCCGAAATGAACGGCGACAAGACGGCCTTCATAGACAAGATCGTCAGTGAAATGCTTCCGGCAATCGCGAAGGAAAAGCTTGCCGATGCCGTAGATGGCTTCTGCGAGGGCATCGCATTCCTGCCCGACGAAATCGCTCGCGTTTTCGATGCCGCAAAGGCGCACGGCCTGCCGGTCAAGCTCCATGCCGACCAGCTTTCCAACCTGCACGGCGCCGCGCTCGCCGCATCCTATGGCGCGCTTTCGGCAGATCATCTGGAATATACGGACGCGGAAGGCGCGGCGGCCATGGCCCGCGCCGGAACCGTCGCCGTGCTTCTTCCGGGCGCCTATTATTTCATCCGCGAAACGCAGAAGCCCCCGGTCGAGGCTTTCCGCACCGCGGGCACCAAAATGGCGCTTGCCACGGACAATAATCCGGGCACTTCGCCGCTGACATCGCTGCTGCTCACCATGAATATGGGCGCAACGCTGTTCCGCATGACAGTCGATGAATGCCTTGCCGGCGTTACCCGCGAAGCCGCGCGCGCACTGGGCATTCTCGACCAGACCGGAACGCTTGCCATCGGCAAGGATGCCGATCTCGCCATCTGGGACGTCGAGCGGCCCGCCGAACTCGTCTATCGCATCGGCTTCAACCCGCTGTGGAAGCGGGTTTTCAAAGGCCGAATCTAACCATCCGCAACGGAGCCTGCCATGACCATCATCCTCAAGCCCGGTTCTGTCCCGCTCGCAACGCTGGAACAGATTTATCGCGGCAATCTTGCGGTCCGCATCGATCCTTCGTTCCATGCGGGCGTCGAGAAGGCCGCAGCCCGCATCGCGGAAATCGCGGCGGGCGACGAGCCGGTCTATGGCATCAACACCGGCTTTGGAAAACTCGCCTCGATCCGTATTGCGGCAGGCGATGTGGCCACCCTGCAACGCAACCTCATCCTGTCGCATTGCTGCGGCGTCGGCGAACCGTTGTCGAAAGACATCGTGCGCCTTGTCATGGCGCTCAAGCTGATCTCGCTCGGGCGCGGCGCTTCCGGCGTGCGGCTTGAAGTCGTCACCCTCATCGAGGATATGCTGGCCAAAGGCGTGATCCCGATGATCCCGGAAAAAGGCTCGGTCGGCGCATCCGGCGATCTCGCGCCGCTCGCTCACATGGCGGCCGCCATGATCGGCGAAGGCGAAGCCTTCTATCAGGGCGAGCGCCTGCCCGGCGCAACAGCTCTGTCAAGGGCCGGTCTCAAGCCGGTCGTGCTCGCCGCCAAGGAAGGGCTTGCACTCATCAACGGCACACAGACCTCGACAGCGCTGGCGCTGGCCGGTCTTTTCCGCGCGCACCGCGCTGCGCAGACGGCTCTGATTACCGGCGCATTGTCCACCGACGCCGCCATGGGCTCGGATGCACCGTTCCATGAGGAAATCCATACGCTGCGCGGCCATAAGGGCCAGATCGACGCTGGCCGGGCATTGCGCTGTTTGCTCGAAGGTTCCGTCATCCGCCGGAGCCACCTCGAAGGCGACCAGCGCGTACAGGACCCCTACTGCATCCGCTGCCAGCCGCAGGTCGACGGTGCCTGCCTCGACATTCTGCGACAGGCCGCGCGCACTCTGGAAATCGAGGCCAATGCCGTCACCGACAATCCGCTGGTTCTCTCCGACGGGCGGGCCGTTTCGGGCGGTAATTTCCATGCCGAACCGGTTGCCTTCGCCGCAGACCAGATTGCGCTTGCGATCTGCGAAATCGGGGCCATCGCCCAGCGCCGCATCGCGCTTCTGGTCGATCCCGCGCTCTCCTTCGGCCTACCGGCGTTTCTCGCCCGTAAACCGGGCCTCAATTCCGGCCTGATGATCGCGGAAGTCACGTCCGCCGCTCTGATGAGCGAAAACAAGCAGATGGCACATCCGGCCTCGGTCGATTCCACGCCCACCTCCGCCAATCAGGAAGACCATGTCTCCATGGCTTGCCATGGCGCACGCCGTCTTTTGCAGATGACCGCCAATCTCAACGCCATTATCGGCATCGAGGCGCTAACCGGAGCGCTTGGCGTCGAACTGCGCGAGCCGCTGACCACCAGCCCCGAACTTGCCGGGGCCATCGCAGCCCTGCGTGCGAAGGTGCAGACGCTGGAAGAAGACCGTTACATGGCCGACGACCTGAAGGCCGCCGCCGAACTGGTCGTCGACGGTACGCTCGCGGGCGTCGTTTCGGACGGCATTCTGCCATCGCTGGAGGCATGATCATGAGCGCTTTCGAAATTCGTCAGGGAACCTCACCCGTCATTCTGGGACTGCCGCATACGGGTACGGACGTGCCCGAGGATATTTTTGCGCGTCTCAACGACAACGGCAAAATCCTTGCCGATACCGACTGGCACATCCACCGGCTTTACGATGGCCTGCTCGACGATGCCACGGCTGTGCGCGCCACCTTCCATCGTTATTGCATCGATGCCAATCGCGATCCGGCGGGCGTCAGCCTCTACCCCGGCCAGAATACGACCACGCTGATACCGGAAACCGATTTCGACGGCGTGGCGATCTGGAGGGATGGCGAGGCACCGACGCAAGCTGACGTCGCCGAGCGCATGACGCGCTTCCACACGCCCTATCACAAGGCGCTCGCCGCCGAGATCGAGCGCGTGAAGGCGATCCACGGCGTCGCGATCCTCTATGACTGCCATTCGATCCGCTCGCATATCCCGTTCCTGTTCGAAGGCAGGTTGCCGGATTTCAACATCGGCACCGACATGGGCAGGACCTGCGATCCGAAATTCGAAGCGGCGGCGGTCGAAATCACCGGCAAGGCCGAAGGCTTCACGTCGATCCTCAACGGCCGTTTCAAGGGCGGCTGGACGACGCGCCATTACGGCAGACCGGAAACGGGCGTCCACGCCATCCAGATGGAGCTTGCCCAATCCACCCATTTGGCGACCGAAGCCGTTCCCTTCGCCTATGACGAAGCCAAAGCGGACAAGCTTCGCGCGCCTCTCAAAACCCTATTGCAGCGGCTGGAATCGATTGCCGCCGAACTCGAATCCTGAGGAGAACACCATGTCCAATCCCCGTCATAACGAACGCGAAGTCCGCGCGCCCCGCGGCGACGAACTGAATGCGAAAAGCTGGCTGACCGAAGCGCCGCTCAGAATGCTGATGAACAATCTCGACCCGGACGTGGCCGAGCGCCCGCATGAACTGGTGGTCTATGGCGGCATCGGACGCGCGGCGCGCACATGGGACGATTTCGACCGCATCGTGGCGACGCTGAAGACGCTCAACGACGACGAAACCCTGCTGGTGCAGTCGGGCAAGCCGGTCGGCGTGTTCCGCACCCACAAGGACGCTCCGCGTGTTCTGATCGCCAATTCCAATCTCGTGCCACACTGGGCGACCTGGGATCATTTCAACGAACTGGATAAGAAGGGTCTCGCCATGTACGGCCAGATGACCGCCGGTTCGTGGATCTATATCGGCGCGCAGGGCATCGTTCAGGGCACCTACGAAACCTTTGTCGAGGCCGGTCGCCAGCATTATGACGGCAACCTCAAGGGCAAGTGGATTCTGACCGGTGGCCTTGGCGGCATGGGCGGCGCACAGCCTCTCGCGGCCGTCATGGCGGGCGCCTGCTGCCTTGCCGTCGAATGCGACGAAACCCGCGCCGACTTTCGCCTGCGCACCCGTTATGTCGACGAGAAAACCCACAGCCTCGATGAAGCGCTGGCCAGGATCGACGCATGGACCAAGGCAGGCGAAGCCAAGTCCATCGCCTTTATCGGCAATGCTGCGGAAATCTTCCCGGAACTCGTCAAGCGCGGCGTGCGGCCCGACATCGTCACCGACCAGACCTCCGCGCACGATCCGGTGCATGGCTATCTGCCGATCGGCTGGACGGTCGCCGAATGGCGCACCAGACAGGAAAGCGATCCGAAAGGCGTTGCAAAAGCCGCTCGCGCCTCGATGAAGGTGCAGGTTCAGGCCATGCTCGATTTCTGGAACGCCGGTATACCGACTGTCGATTACGGCAACAATATTCGCCAGATGGCGCTCGAAGAAGGGCTGGAAGACGCGTTCGCCTTCCCCGGCTTCGTGCCTGCCTATATCCGTCCGCTGTTTTGTCGCGGCATCGGCCCGTTCCGCTGGGCTGCCCTTTCGGGCGACCCGGAAGATATCGCAAAGACCGATGCCAAGGTGAAAGAACTGCTGCCGGACAACAAGCACCTGCACAACTGGCTCGACATGGCGAAGGAACGCATCGAGTTCCAGGGCCTGCCCGCGCGCATTTGCTGGGTCGGCCTCGGCGACCGTCACCGCCTCGGCCTCGCCTTCAACGAAATGGTCAGGAATGGCGAACTGAAAGCGCCCATCGTGATCGGTCGCGACCATCTCGATAGCGGCTCCGTCGCCTCGCCGAACCGCGAAACCGAAGCCATGAAGGACGGCTCGGACGCAGTGTCCGACTGGCCGCTGCTCAACGCCCTGCTCAACACGGCATCGGGCGCAACCTGGGTATCGCTCCATCACGGCGGCGGCGTCGGCATGGGCTTCTCCCAGCATTCGGGCATGGTCATCTGCTGCGACGGCACCGACGATGCGGCGCGGCGCATCGAGCGGGTCCTCTGGAACGACCCGGCAACCGGCGTGATGCGCCATGCCGATGCGGGCTACGACATAGCGCTCGACTGGGCGAAGCAGCAGGGTCTGCGCCTGCCCGGCATCCTCGGCAACTAAGTCTCGACATCAAAGGCGACCCTTTCGCGGGGCCGCCTTTTTTCATTGTAAAAACACATATATACAGGGGAATATCAATGACAGACACTACTCTTGACCGCAAGGAAAGCTCACGCGGCTCCGCCGCGCTGAAACTGATCCTATACAGTTTCATAGGCATCTTCTTCTTTTTCGTACCCGTCACCATCGGCGGAAAATCGACGATCCTGCTCGACCATGCCGCAACCGCGATCGCGACGCAGCTTCGTCCCTTTGCGCTGGCCTTCGTCTGCCTGCTGATCGCCTATGGTGCATTTGCGCCCTTCATCACCGGCAAATGGAAGACCAATCTCACGGAAACGATCTTCTCGGTCCTGCGCGTCGTCGGCTTCGTGCTGGCCTGCATGTATCTGGCAGGCGTCGGCCCGGCCGCGTTCTTCACGCCCGACATGCTGCCGTTCCTGTTCGACAAGCTCGTCCTGTCGGTCGGGCTGATCGTTCCGATCGGCGCGCTGGCGCTCGCCTTTCTCATCGGCTACGGCCTGCTCGAGTTTACCGGTGTCATCGTCCAGCCGGTCATGCGTCCGGTCTGGCGCACGCCGGGCTGGTCGGCCATCGATGCCGTCGCCTCTTTCGTCGGCAGCTATTCGCTCGCGCTCCTGATCACGGATCGCGTCTACAAGGAAGGCAAATATAGCGCGCGCGAAGCGGCGACCATCGCCACCGGCTTCTCCACCGTTTCCGCCACCTTCATGATCATCGTCGCCAAGACACTTGGCCTGATGGATAGCTGGAACCTTTATTTCTGGTCCACCTTCTTCGTTACCTTCATCGTGTCGGCCATCACGGCGCGTCTCTGGCCGCTCGCCCGCATGAACCATCCGGGCGATCGCGACACGCCGCTGCCCGCAGGCAAGGGCCGTATCGAAACCGCAATCGATACCGGCATCAGGCAGGCGCAGAGCGCACCGAAGCTTCTGCCGCTGTTATGGACGACTTTCCTCGACGGCCTACGCATGGCCGCAATGATCCTGCCAAGCATCATGGCCGTCGGCCTTCTCGGTCTGCTTGCCTCCAAATACACGCCGATCTTCGACATTCTCGGCCTCGCGCTCTATCCCTTCACCTGGATCGCGCAACTGGCCGATCCGATGCTCGCCGCCAAATCGATCGCCTCGGGCCTTGCTGAAATGTTCCTGCCCGCCATTCTGTTGAAGGACGGGGATGTTGTCCTGAAATTCGTGGCGGCGGTGGTTTCGGTCAGTCAGGTCCTGTTCCTCTCGGCCTCGATTCCCTGCGTGCTGGCAACATCGATCCCGTTGAAGTTCCGCGACCTGATCGTGATCTGGTACATTCGCACGGCGCTCAGCATCCTGCTCGCCGCACCGATTGCGCTCTGGGCGGCATCGCAGGGATGGCTCGGCTGATGATCGCAGTCCTGAAAGCGCAGACCCATCGCCGTATGCCGTGGAAAAACGGCGGCGGCGTTACGGTCGAAATCGCCATCCATCCGGCAGGCGCGTCAGTCGATGATTTCGACTGGCGCGTTTCCATGGCGACCGTCGCAAGCGACGGTCCCTTCTCCATCTTCTCCGGCATCGACCGTACGCTGTCGGTGCTGGAAGGTGACGGCATCGTGCTCGATGTCGAAGGACAGGAAACGACCCTCACCCGCCAGAGTGCACCGCTCTCTTTCCCTGCCGATGCGCGCTGCGGTGCGCGCCTGACAGGCTCGGCCATTACCGATCTCAATGTCATGACGCGGCGCGACCGGTTCACCCACAGCGTACAGCGGCTGACGGTCAACGGCGCCGTGCGGGCAGTCGCTGACGGCAATCCTGCCCTCCTTTTCTGCGCGGAAGGCCAGGTCGATCTTGCGGTCGCCCCGGACACGACCCGTCTGGATAAATACGACTGCGCGGTGCTCACCGACATTGACGCAATGCCCATCGAAATCGGGGGCAACGGAACCGCATTTCTGATCTCCCTTGCGGCGACCCGGTGAAAACCGTTTCAAAATAGCTGTTTCCCGTCGCAGTCCGGTGGCTTATGAAAGGGGCGACATTTGTCACGCCCCTTTCGTTTCAGGACTCATCCATCATGGCCGTATCTTCCGAAGAACTTGAAAACCGTATCGTTTATGTCAACGGCGAATATGTCTCCGCCCGCGATGCCCGCATTTCCATCTTCGACCGGGGTTTCCTGTTCGGCGACGGCATTTATGAAGTAACCGCCGTGCTGGAAGGCAAGCTCGTCGACAGCGAGCCGCATATGCGCCGCCTGCGCCGTTCGACCGGCGAAATCGGCATTCCGATGCCGATGAATGAAGACGAGATCGTGGAGATCGAGCGCGAACTGGTACGCCGCAACAAACTGACCGAAGGACTTGTCTACCTGCAAGTCACGCGGGGCGACGGGCGCGACCGCGACTTCGTGCCTGCAAAGGGTGTGAAACCATCGGTAGTCCTGTTCACGCAGGCGACATCGCTTCTCGACAAGCCCGTTCTCAAGACCGGTGCGCATGTACTGTCTCTGGACGATCTGCGCTGGAAGCGCCGCGACATCAAGACGGTCTGCCTGCTGCCGCAGGCGCTCGCCAAGGAAATCGCCAAGAATGCCGGTTGCGACGAGGCATGGATGATCGAGGACGGCTATGTGACCGAAGGCGCTTCTTCCACCGCCTATATCGTGACGCAGGACGATGTCGTCGTTACACGCCCCAACAGCAACGCCATCCTACCCGGCTGCACACGCCTGTCGCTTCTGCAACTGATCGCCGAAACCGGCATGAAACTGGAGGAGCGCCTCTTCACCATCGATGAAGCCTATGCGGCGAAGGAAGCCTTTCTCACCAGCGCCGGAACCTTCATCACCCCGATCACGGTGATCGATGAGAAAACCATCGGCGGCGGCAAGCCCGGTCCGATTGCCCAGCGCCTGCGCGAAATCTATCTCGACCACGCGCGCCGCACGGCGATCTGACGCCAAAACATTGACCCGAAAACGGAATGGCTTTCGGGTCAATATAAATTCTAGTGGTTATCTCGCGGCAGGCCGCGCGTATGCGCGATATCCTGATATTTGACCGCGTTTTCCAGAACCGCGCCGGTTTCCATCTGGCCAACGACAGCGCGCTGGATTTCCTGCCACGGGGTCTGGCTTTCCGGATATTTGTAGCCGCCTGCGGCCTCCAGCGCCTTGCGGCGTTCCGCCAGTTCCTCATCTGAAATCATGATATCCGCCGTGCCGCGACCCAGATCGATACGCACGCGGTCGCCGGTCTTCAGCAGCGCCAGACCGCCGCCTGCGGCGGCTTCCGGCGAGGCGTTGAGGATCGACGGCGAACCCGACGTGCCCGACTGGCGACCATCGCCGATGCATGGCAGCGAGGTGATGCCCTTCTTCAGGAGATAGTCCGGCGCGCGCATATTGACGACTTCGGCGGCACCCGGATAGCCGATGGGGCCTGCGCCGCGCATGAACAGCACCGTATGCTCGTCGATTTCCAGCGAAGGATCGTCGATGCGATGATGATAATCCTCCGGTCCGTCGAAAACGACCGCCTTGCCTTCGAAGGCGTTCGGATCCTTGTCATCAGCAAGATAGCGGTTGCGGAATTCTTCCGAAATGACGCTCAGCTTCATGATGGCCGATGAAAACAGATTGCCGCGCAGCACCCGGAAACCCGCATGTTTCTTGAGCGGCGCATCGAACGGCTTGATGACCTTGTCGTCTTCGATGGCAGCACCCTTGCAGTTTTCACCCATCGTCCTGCCATTGACGGTCAGCGCATCCTCGTTGATGAGGCCCTGCCCCATCAGCTGATTGACCACCGCAGGCACGCCGCCCGCATGATAGTAGTCTTCACCGAGATATTCGCCGGCGGGCTGGAGATTGACCAGAAGCGGGATTTCCTCACCGTATTTCTGCCAGTCATCGACGGTCAGTTCCACGCCGACATGGCGCGCCAAAGCGTTGAGATGGATCGGCGCATTGGTCGAACCGCCGATGGCGGAATTGACGCGGATTGCGTTGACGAAGGCATCCTTGGTCAAAATGTCCGAAGGCTTCAGGTCTTCATGCACCATTTCAACGATGCGGCGGCCCGTCAGATAAGCCACTTCCTGACGGTCGCGGTAAGGCGCGGGAATGGCCGCCGAACCGGGAAGCTGCATACCGAGCGCTTCGGCCAGCGAATTCATGGTCGTCGCCGTGCCCATGGTGTTGCAATAGCCGGTCGATGGAGCCGAGGAAGCCACCAGCTTCACAAAACCCTGATAGTCGATCTCGCCCTTGGCGAGCAATTCACGCGCTTTCCAGACGATCGTGCCCGAACCCGTGCGCTCGCCCCGGAACCAGCCATTGAGCATCGGACCGACCGACAATGCAATCGCCGGGATATTGACCGTTGCCGCAGCCATGAGGCAGGCCGGCGTGGTCTTGTCGCAGCCGATCGTCAGCACGACGCCATCGAGCGGATAACCGTAGAGGACTTCCACAAGGCCAAGATAGGCAAGGTTGCGGTCGAGACCCGCTGTCGGGCGCTTGCCGGTTTCCTGAATCGGATGAACCGGAAACTCGATCACGATGCCGCCCGCTTCGCGAATGCCTTCGCGGACCCGCTTTGCCAGCTCCAGATGGTGACGGTTGCAGGGCGAAAGGTCCGAGCCGGTCTGCGCGATGCCGATGATCGGACGGCCCGATTGCAGTTCCTCCTGGCTCAGGCCGTAATTCATGTAACGCTCCAGATAGAGCGCGGTCATGTCGACATTGTCCGGATTGTCGAACCATGCGCGCGAGCGGAGCTTTGGCATTTTGGGAGAAACGGGCTTGTTCATTTCATTGTCCTGCATGGGTGAGAGACCGCCTCGCGGTCCCGGTTCCTGATCTGCCTTTACCATTCCGGGCCTCTCCCCGGAATGCTCAATCTTCGAATGCTTCGACCGCGTGCCGCTTTCCGAACAGGAAGGCATCGGCCACATGGGTCAGCGGAGCGAGATCGACATCCGAACGCCCCGCACCGATCAATTGCACGAAACGCTTGTAAAGTCGTTGATATTCCCGGTCGGGTTCGGCCATCTTCCCGGTTCCTGCAATCGCCAGGCGGCTGCCGCCATGACTGAGCAGAAGCAGGCCCTTGTCGGTTTCGACACGAATGTCCCATGTCTGCGGGCCGGTCTGACGCCAGTCGAGTTCGAACGCGACCGGCTTGCCGCTCTCGGTCTGGAATTTGAGGTCGGCGGCAATGGGGGCCGCACGGTTCCGTGGAAAATAGAGATCGGACTGCGTCAGGAAAAAGCGTTCCGGCAAGATATGCGTCACGATGGACAGCGCATTGATGCCGGGATCGAACACGCCAAGCCCACCCGGCTCCCATATCCATTGCTGGCCGGGATGCCAGTGGCGCACATCTTCCTTCCAGGTGACCGAAACCGAACGGATTTCCGCTTCCTTCAGAAACTCCCGCGCCGGCTCGACGGCTGCGGCCTCGCGCGAATGCCATGTCGCGTAAAGTGTCACCCCTTCCGCTCCCGCCAGCCGTTCAAGCGCCTGCACTTCCGAAAGTGTGGCGCCCGGAGGTTTTTCCAGCATCACATGCTTGCGGGCTTTCAAAGCGGCGTAAGCCTGTTGAAAACGTCCCTGCGGCGGCGTGCACAGCGATACGGCATCGACGGCGACATCGGAGGCCAGCAATTCGTCGATATCGTGAAAGGACGGCAGGCCGTCCAGCCCCGCATTGCGGCTTGCAATGGCTTTCAGCTCGATGCCGTCGACGGCCTCAATGGACGGCAGATGCTGGTCGCGCGCAATCTTGCCAAGGCCGATGATTGCAAGCGCGATGTTTGACGAAGCTACCATTTTCAAAGCGCCTTTACGGCGATCTTTTCCGCCGCCGCTTGCCCCAGTCTATTGACCAGCGGATAGCGGAACGGCTTCGCGGAAATCTCGAACCGGTCCCCCGCCTCGGTCTTCACGCCCTCGGAGAAAGACAGGGTCGCCGTGCCGAAGAAATGCACATGAATGTCGCCTGGGCGGCGGAACAGCCCATATTTGAAATGATGATGCTCCAGATTGGCTATTGCGTGCGACATGTTCGCTTCGCCCGACAGGAACGGCTTTTCGAAGATCACGTCATGACCACGGAGGATGCGCGAGACGCCCTCCACATGATCCGGCAGCGCACCCACGTAAAGCTCCGGCCCAAGCGATGCCTGGCGCAGCTTGGAATGGGCAAGCCAGAGATAATTCTGTTTCTCGGTCACATGGTCGGAAAACTCGTTGGCGAGACAGAAGCCGAGGCGAAACGGTGTTCCGTCCGGCCCGATCAGATAAATACCTGCCAGTTCCGGTTCCTCACCGCCATCTTCCGCAAAAGACGGCGAGATGAGATCGCCGCCCGTTGCGACCAGAGCCGAACCGTCGCCCTTGTAGAACCATTCCGGCTGCACGCCGGTTTCGCCGGGCTTCGGCTTGCCGCCCTCGACCCCCATCAGGAACATCCGCATGGAATCGGTCGGCTTTTCGGCGGCCTGCGCCGCCTTGTGCATCTTGTCGCGACCATCGGCAGAGCCAAGATGCGTCAGGCCGGTCCCGGCAACGATGAGATGCGCCGGATCGGCGTGGGTGATGGGCAGGCCGACGCGCCCCGCAGCCAGTGCCGCATCGATATCGACGGCTTCGCCCTTTCCGTTGCGCTCCACCTGTTCGTCAAGCGTCATACCGGCGGCAATCGCTTTCCAGGCCAGCTCGTAGGTCGTCGCCGCCCCCTTGACGACATGCGCCAGCCCTTCGTCATCGCAAGCAGCCACACGCATTTCTCCGCGTTCGTCGCGGAACTGGACCAGACGTAACATTAAACCTCCCATTTTCCGCAAAATCCTTTGCGGAACTCACTCCGGCAGCCTGAATATCTCGCCCGCCACTGAACTGCTATTCGCGTTATTAATATGACTATTTTGCCGCGACCCGCTTTGTCAAGCAAACCGCTTCGCGCCTTGGCCCGCGCCCACGATCCAATGACCGCAAGCCTATTACAACAGATTGTTCTAATTATATAATTTAAAAGAATGCACGGTTGTCGCACCGCCATTTTGCCTGAAATCGATGAAAGGCGCTTGCCATAAAGTAATATTATATGCTTCATAAACGAGAGGCCGGGAGGGCCTTTTTGGGAGGAACAATCATGAAACGCAGTATGACGGCCCTGACGGCCGCCCTGATCTCGGTATCGTCGCTTGCCCTGATTTCGAGTGCATCGGCAGCATCGCTGACGGTCGGCTTTTCGCAGATCGGTTCGGAATCGGGCTGGCGCGCCGCGGAAACGGCCCTGACCAAGCAGGAAGCCGAAAAACGCGGCTACACGCTTAAATTCGCCGACGCCCAGCAGAAGCAGGAAAACCAGATCAAGGCCGTTCGCGGCTTCATCGCGCAGGGGGTCGATGCGATCCTGATCGCGCCCGTCGTCTCCACCGGCTGGGACCAGGTCCTCAAGGAAGCCAAGGAGGCGGAAATTCCCGTCGTTCTGCTCGACCGCCAGATCGATTCGCCGGAAGACCTCTATCTGACCGCCGTCACCTCCGATCAGGTGCATGAGGGCAAGGTGGCCGGTGAGTGGCTGGTGAAGGACATCGGCGACAAGCCCTGCAATGTGGTCGAGCTTCAGGGCACCACCGGTTCTTCGCCCGCGATCAACCGCAAGAAGGGCTTCGAGGAAGCGATCGAGGGCCATGACGGCATCAAGATTTCCCGCTCGCAGACCGGCGACTTCACCCGAACCAAGGGCAAGGAAGTCATGGAAAGCTTCATCAAGGCGGAAGGCGGCGGCAAGGATATCTGCGCCGTCTATGCGCATAACGACGACATGGCGGTCGGCGCCATTCAGGCCATCAAGGAAGCGGGACTGAAGCCGGGCACCGACATCAAGATCGTCTCCATTGATTCCGTGCCGGATATTTTCCAGGCCATGGCGAACGGCGAAGCCAATGCAACCGTCGAGCTGACGCCGAACATGGCAGGCCCGGCCTTCGACGCCATCGAAGCCTTCAAGGACAAGGGCACCGTTCCGCCGAAATGGATCCAGACGGAATCGAAGCTCTACACACAGGCAGACGATCCGAAAGCCGTCTACGAAGCCAAGAAGGGCCTCGGCTACTGATCATCTCCTCCTCGGGCCGCGTTTATCGCGGCCCGGAAAGCCCCTTGCACCGCAATGGAAGACTGCCATGGCTGCAAATGAAGCTCCATCGGCGGCCGCGACGCCGCTTCTTGAAGCCCGTTCGATCACCAAATCCTTTCTGGGCGTAACCGCGCTCGACCGTGTCGACTTCACGCTCCAGTGCGGAGAGATTCACGCCCTTCTCGGCGAAAACGGCGCGGGAAAATCCACGCTCATCAAGATACTGACCGGCGCCTATCACGGCTTCGACGGGTCGATCCTGCTCGAAGGCCAGCCGATTGCGCCCGCTTCCGTGGCGGAGGCGCAGACGCTCGGCATCGGCACCGTCTATCAGGAAGTCAACCTGCTCGAAAATCTGACAGTTGCCGAAAACCTGTTTCTGGGACGCCAGCCGAAACGTTTCGGGCTGGTCGATCGGGGCCGGATGGAAAAGGACGCGGCAAGCCTGCTCGCCCGCTATGGCCTTGCCATCGATGTCGGCGCTCCGCTGTCGGCCTATTCGGTCGCCATCCGCCAGATCATCGCGATTGCGCGTGCCGTCGATCTTTCCGGCAAGGTGCTGGTGCTGGACGAACCCACCGCCAGTCTCGACGCGCGCGAAGTGGAGATGCTGTTCGAAGTCCTGCGCCAGTTGAAGGCCGAAGGTCTCGGCATCATCGTCATCACGCATTTTCTCGATCAGGTCTACGCCATTGCCGACAGCGCCACCGTGCTGCGCAACGGACGGCTGGTCGGCGCCCGCACACTGTCGCAACTGCCGCGCGCCGACCTCATTTCCATGATGCTCGGCCACCAGTTGCAGGAAACCGTGCGCCGCCCGCTGACCGAGGAAGTCGGTGACGACACGACCGCGCCGATCAGCTTTTCCAGCTTCGGAAAAAAAGGCAGCGTCGCGCCGTTCGATCTTTCGATCAGGCCCGGCGAAGCCGTCGGCATTGCGGGGCTGCTCGGCTCGGGTCGTACCGAAACCGCGCTTTTGATGTTCGGCGTCGATGAAGCCGATAGCGGCAGGCTCACCGTCGACGGAGAGGAAAAGCGGCTGCCCTCGCCCGTGGCGGCAATTACCGAACGCTTCGCCTTCTGCCCGGAGGAACGCAAGACCGATGGCATCATCGGGGATTTCTCGGTGGCGGAAAACATCGCGCTTGCCGTTCAGGCCAAGCGCGGCTGGTCGAGGCCGCTCTCGTCGCGCGACAAGACGGCCCTCGCGCAACGTTACATCAAGGCGCTCGACATCCGCCCGCCCGATCCCGACAGGCCGATCAAGTTCCTGTCCGGCGGCAATCAGCAGAAGGCGATCCTGGCGCGCTGGCTCGCCACCGATCCGCGCCTGCTCATCCTCGACGAGCCGACACGCGGCATCGATATCGGCGCCCACGCCGAAATCCTGAAGCTGATCGGCGAACTCTGCGCCGAAGGCTTGTCGCTGGTAATCATCTCGTCCGAATTCGAGGAACTGGCGGCGGTTGCCAATCGCGTCATCGTCCTGTCCGACCGCCGCCATGTGGCGGAACTGAAGGGCGAGGAAATCACCGCCGACAATATCGTGCGCGCAATCGCGGAGACGGGAAGCGAAAAGGAAGCCGCAGCATGATCGCCCGTATCGCACGGAAATTCAAAAGACTGGCGCCGCAACTGGCCGCTCTCGCTCTCATTCTGATTGCAAATACCGTCATCTCGCCCGGTTTTCTCGACATCTCGTTCCAGAACGGACGGCTCTATGGCAGCCTGATCGACATTCTGGTGCGGGCCGCGCCCGTCGCCATTCTGGCCGTTGGCATGACGCTGGTCATCGCGACCCGCGGCATCGACCTTTCCGTCGGCGCGGTCATGGCGATCAGCGGCGCTTTCGCCGCATCGCTCATCGTCGCAGGATACCCGCTTGCCATCGTCATCCCGGCAGCGCTCGGCATTGGCCTTCTCTGCGGCCTCTGGAACGGCTTTCTGGTCGCCGTCTTCGACATTCAGCCGATCATCGCGACACTGATCCTGATGGTCGCCGGACGCGGCATCGCCCAGCTTGTAACCGAAGGCGCAATCCTCACCTTCAACAGCGATTCCTTTGCTGCCCTCGGCTCCGGTTCCTTCTTCGGCATACCCGTTCCGGTGTTGATCTGGCTTGCCGCCGGTCTTGCGGTGGGTCTTGCCGTCCGCTCCAGCGCGCTTGGCTTTCTGATCGAAGCGACCGGCATCAACCGCCGCGCGGCGATGCTGGCGGGCGTGAAGGCGCGCTTCCTGCTTTTCAGCGTCTATGCCGTGTCGGGCGTTGGCGCTGCCCTTGCCGGTCTGATCGCCGCCGCCGACATTCGCGGCGCGGATGCCAACAATGCCGGCCTGTGGCTGGAACTCGACGCCATTCTGGCGGTCGTCATCGGCGGCACCTCGCTCAATGGCGGGCGGTTTTCCATCATGGCTTCGCTGCTGGGCGCGCTCATCATCCAGGCAATCAATACCGGCATCCTGATGGCGGGCTTTCCGCCGGAATTCAACCTCATCATCAAGGCGGTGATCATCGTGATCGTGCTCACCTTCCAGTCGCCCGCGATTATCCAGCTTCTTGCCTTCCTGCGTTCCGAACGCAATGAAACGAGAACTGCCGGAGCAGGCCGCACGCAACAGGGAGCACAGCAATGAGAGCGCTTCGCAATCTCCCGTTCCTGACCACGGTCGCAATCTTCCTGCTCGCCTATGCGATCTGCGTCGCCCAGTTTCCGAACATGCTTTCGACGCGGGTGATCGGCAATCTCCTGACCGACAACGCCTTTCTCGGCATCGCCGCCGTCGGCATGACATTCGTCATTCTCTCCGGCGGCATCGACCTTTCGGTCGGTTCGGTCATCGCTTTCACCAGCGTCTTCGTGGCCGTCCTCGTCGGCCAACTCGGAGTGCACCCGCTCGTCGCTTTCGGACTCATTCTGGCCATCGCCGCCCTGTTTGGGGCATGGATGGGCATGATGATCCATTTCCTCAACATTCCGCCCTTCGTAGCCACGCTCGCGGGCATGTTTCTGGCGCGCGGCGCGGCCTTTCTCATCTCGACGCAATCCGTACCGATCTCCCACCCCTTTCTCGACACGTTGCAGGGGCTTTATTTCCGGCTTCCCGGCGGCGGCAGGCTGTCATTCATCGCCATGCTGATGCTGGCCGTCTTCATCGTCGGCGGCATCGTCGCCCACCGCACGCGCTTCGGCGCCAATATCTATGCGCTTGGCGGCAACCAGCAATCGGCGGAACTGATGGGCGTTCCCATCGGCCGCACGACCATCGGCATCTATACGATGTCCGGTCTCCTTTCGGGCCTCGCCGGGATCGTCTATACGCTCTACACCTCGTCCGGCTATTCGCTGGCGACGGTGGGGGTGGAACTGGATGCCATCGCCTCGGTCGTGATCGGCGGAACGCTTCTGACAGGCGGCGCGGGCCTTGTGGCCGGAACATTCGTCGGCATTCTCATACAGGGGCTGATCCAGACCTACATTGTTTTTGACGGTACGCTGTCTTCGTGGTGGACGAAAATTGCAATCGGTATATTGCTGTTCCTGTTCATTGCTCTACAGCGCGGGCTTGTATGGTTCTCCGATCCAAAGCGCATCCCGAAAAGCGGAGAGCCGGTTTTCGGACAAGATGGGCGTTGAAACAAATGTCCAGGGTCAGGCCCCTGGCCAGGCAACGCATGAAGGAGACCTGAATTGGGACTGCTCGAAACGGCCATAACCGGGCGAAAGCGGCATAACAGCCACGCGGTCGTCGTGGGTGAACTTGGACGCGGCATCGTCGCGGGAACGATCCCCGAAGGCTCGATCCTTCCGGGCGACCACGAATTGTCGCTGCGCTTCGGCGTCTCCCGCACCGTTTTGCGTGAGGCGATGAAGACGCTCGCCGCCAAGCGCCTGATCGAACCCAAGGCAAAGGTCGGCACCCGCGTTCTGGGACATGCAAGCTGGAACTTCTTCGACTCCGACGTGCTGACATGGCGTTTCGAGGCCGGGTTCGATGAAGTTTTCGTCGATCATCTGGCGGAAATGCGCATGGCGCTGGAGCCCGCGGCCGCAGCGGCGGCGGCCGAGCGCGCCACCAGCGACGAAATCGTGGAGCTTTATGCGCTCGCAGCCAAATTCGACGATCCTGCCCACACGCCGGAATCCATTGCCAAGGTCGATCTGGAATTCCATCTTGCCGTGGCGCGCATGTCCGGCAACCCGTTCATGCGCTCGGTGAGCGGCCTGATCGAAGCCGCGCTTGCGATCTCGTTCCAGCTTTCCTCGCCCGCCACCTCGCATGAAGGCATCGCCGAATGCGCCGCCAATCATCTGCGCATTGCGCACGCCATCGCATCGCGCGATCCGCAAAAGGCGCGCGCGGCGATGGAAGCCGTCATCAAGATCGGCGTCGAGCGTATCCGGGAGGTGATCTGACCATTACCGTACGGTCAGAGTAAACTGCGGATCGCCGCGCAATGTGTTGCTGATCGTGCAAATCTGCTTGGCCATTTTTGCGATGCGGTGTTTCTCGTCGTCGGTCAGATCGCCTTCGAAATGAAAAGCAATATCGAACCGCTCGATGCGGGACGGTTCTTCATGCGCCTTCTCGCCTTTCACTTCGACCCGAAGATCGGAGAGCCTGTCGCGCAATTCGAGTTTTCCTGCCGCAATGCGGGCGCTCAATGCCATGCAGGCCGCGACCGACGAATAGATGAGGTCGAGCGGATTGAAGCCCGGCTGGCTGACGCTGGTGACGATCTCGACCGTCCCGCCGGTCGGCGTGGTGATGACAGGCAATTTTCCCGCCGCCATTTTCGCAACGGCGCCGGTTTCGCGGGTTCTGACTTTCAGTTCGCTCATTCCCGAATTCTCCTGTAGTCCACATGCCGCGCCAGCCAGCAGCCGACCGTCACGCCCGCGATTTCGCCGTCGGCGTCGCGGTGGAAGACAAGTTTCCACTCGCCCGGCGACGGCGCATCCATCGAGCGCTGCACCGGCAACAGCCAGACATCGGGGCCTGCCGCATAGAGCGGATACATATCGCTCTTGCCAAGGAAACCCTCGAAGGCGCCGTACATCGCCCCGCCCTCGGAAACGAGCAGCAGGTCGGCCTCCAACTCGTCGCTGCGATAACGGCCGACGATATCACGTTTCGCCTCGCCGCGGAGGCGCTGCATCGTCAGGCGCAGGTTTTCATCGTCCCGCATGAGACGGATCGTGTCGCCGTCGCGTAGGATCGTGGTCATGGATGAACGCGCCTCGTTTGCACTCACTACATCCATCACTTCCGGCCCGGTGCCGAAGCGCGCCTTCATGCGCCCGCGTCCGGCATCTTCGAGGCTGAGCACCAGACCCGTTTCATGGTCGAGCCACGAGCCGAACCAGCCGGCATCCGCTTCGACACGCGCCCGTTCCGCCGGCTGCGGAACACCCAGCGCCAGATTCATCAGCTTGAAGGCGGCATCGGAAGCGCCGCCCTCGAAATTGAACATGACGATTGTCGAGACACGTTCGTCGGCGCAATGCCAGCGCTGGCAGCGCCAGCCGCGCAGCGCGCCGCCATGGCCGGTCAGCCGCTTGCCGCCCGCTTCCTCGAATTTCAGCCCCAGCCCGTACGGCGCGGGCGCGCCGTCGCTGAATGTCTGCTTGCCGCTCAGACGACGATAAAGACCGTTCTCGTCGTCACGCGTCGCATCGATGAACTGCTCCCAGGCGATCATGTCGTCAAGCGAGGCGCAAATGCCCGCATCGCCCATCCAGTGGATACGGTTGACGGCAGGCAGGAAGCCGCGCACCGTATCGCCCTCATAACCGGTGCATTCGTCGAACAGCGCCGTATCGGGGATAAGCTCTGCCGTCTTCATGCCCGCTGGCCGGAAAATCCGCTCCGACAGAAGCTCGACCAGCGAACGACCCGTATGGCTTTCGATCAGGTCGGCGAGGATGCGGAAATTGCCGTTGCAGTAGGAATAATGCGTACCCGGCGCAAAATGCGTCGTCTTCAGCCGTCGCAGCAGGCTTTGTGCCTGTTCGGACACAAAGACGCCTTCCGGGTCGGCCCCGCACAGAACGGACAGCGCCCAGTAATCGCGCAGGCCCGACTGGTTGTTGCACAGATCGCGCACGCCGGGGCGCTTTTCCGCAAACTTGTCCAGATAGGCGGCAAGCGCATCGTCCAGGACTTCCGGTTCTCCCACACTGTCGAGAAGCACGGCGCAGGTGAATTGCTTGCTGACCGAACAGATCGGCATACGCGTTTCGGGCGTCATGGTCTTGCGGGCGGCAAGGTCGGCAAAGCCCCATGCGTGACGCAGCACGACCTCGCCATCTTTCAGCACGGCAACCGCGCCGCCCGGACCTTTATAATTGTGCGGAATGGTGGCAACGAAGGCTTCGGCGGCGGAAAGATCGAATTTTGACATGATGGCTCAGGCGACTCAGATGAAATCAGGAGCCGCCACGAGGCATCATTTTGTCCGTTCGATCAAGGCCATGGCCGCGTGCGGATTATGCGCCTTATAGCCGCTGATGACATAGAGATAGACATCGCGCGCCACATTGTCGGCCACAGGCGGCGTAACCGTCTTCAGCCCTTCGGGAAGCTGTCCCGCAGCGATCGCCCCGGCGCGGCCCGCCCATTGATCGAGCTGGTTTTCGCTATAGCCGAGCGCCTCGCCTTCCTTCGTGCCCATGATGCGCAGATAGGTGAACGGCGCCGTCATATCGGCAAATTGCGGAAAATGGCTGTCGCCTGCAATCACCACCGCCACGCCGTATTCGCGCAACAGCGCGATGAATTCCGGTGAATTGAAACTGTCATGGCGCACTTCCACCGCATGGCGGACATCGCGCCCGTCGACACGTTTCGGCAGAAGCTTCAGGAAAGCCTCGAAATCGACCGGATCGAACTTCTTCGTTCCCATGAACTGCCAGTTGACCACGCCGAGCTTGTCCTTCAGTTCCATCATGCCGCCGGTCATGAACCGCTCGATGCTTTCACCGGCTTCCGCCAGAACACGGCGATTGGTGGAAAAGCGCGGCGCCTTCAGCGAAAACACAAAGCCTTCCGGGGTTTCGTCACGCCATCTGGCAAATGTCGCAGGCTTTTGCGGTCCGTAATAGGTCGAGTTGATCTCGATCGAAGTAAGCTTGCCCGACGCATATTCGAGCTGGCGCTTCTTCGCCAGCTTTTCAGGATAAAAGCTCTCGTCCCACGGCTCATAGGCCCAGCCGCCGATACCGATGCGGATATCGCCCGTCTTTTCGCTGGCCATCACAATTTCCTCCATACCGGCATATCATGAGTTCATACAGTTTAGTCATGATGTTTAATCTGTATTCGGACCGCTGGCTATGTTCATATCGACCCGCTTGACCGGGAGGTAGGCACAGGAGGACCAGAGATGGTGAGATTGAGGAAATGCATAAAATGACGAGCAAACCCAATGCCCGCACCGGGGGGCGGATTCTGGTGGATACGCTGCGCATCCATGGCGCGGACCGGGTCTTCTGCGTGCCCGGCGAAAGCTATCTCGCCGCGCTCGACGCCTTCCATGACGCCAGCGACGCGATCGACCTCATCGTCTGCCGGCAGGAAGGCGGCGCGGCCTATATGGCGGAAGCCTATGGCAAGCTGACCGGCAAGCCGGGCATCTGCTTCGTCACGCGCGGCCCCGGCGCGACAAACGCCTCCATCGGCGTGCACACGGCGTTTCAGGATTCGACGCCGATGCTTCTGTTCATCGGTCAGGTCGCCAGCGATCAGGTGGAGCGCGAGGCGTTTCAGGAAATCGATTACCGCCGCATGTTCGGCCAGATGGCCAAATGGGTCGTTCAGATCGACGATGCCGCGCGCATTCCCGAACTCGTCAGCCAGGCCTTTCACCGCGCCGTCAACGGACGCCCCGGCCCGGTGGTGATCGCATTGCCGGAAGACATGCTGACCTCCTATGCCGCCGTCAGCGACGCCCCGGCCTATAAGCAGGTCCAGATGCATCCCGGCGCCGACCAGTTGCAGGACATGCAGGCGCTTCTTCAAAAGGCCGAGCGCCCACTGGTCATCGTCGGCGGCGGCGGCTGGAATGCGGAAGCCGTCGGCGACCTGCAAAAATTCGCCGAGAACATGCACCTGCCTGTTGCAGCATCGTTCCGCTGTCAGGATATGTTCGACAACACCCATCCGCTTTATGCGGGCGAAATGGGGACCTCGATCAGCCCGACGCTTGCCCAGCGCGTGAAGGAATCCGATCTCCTGATCGTCGTCGGCGCCCGCCTTGGCGAGATGACGACGCAGGGTTACGAACTGGTCGGCATCCCGGCGCCGCAGCAGAAACTCGTCCATATTCATCCCGGCGCGGAAGAGCTTGGCCGCGTCTATCATGCCGACATCCCGGTCAATGCCAGTATGCCCGCTTTTTGCGCGGCGGCGGCAAGGCTTGCGCCGATTGCCGATCCGCGCTGGAAGGCATGGACGGACAGCGCCAATGCCGACTATCGCGACAATATCCAGTCGCCCGTCATCCCCGGCAATGTGCAGATGGGTGAAGTGATGGAATGGTTGCGCGCGCATCTGCCCGCCGATGCTGTCATCACCAATGGCGCAGGCAATTATTCCGCCTGGCCGCATCGCTTCTACCAGTATCGCACCTATCGCAGCCAGTTGGCTCCCACCAACGGTTCGATGGGTTACGGCGTACCGGCGGCGGTTGCAGCCAAGCTCACAGCGCCCGAACGCACGGTGGTGGCTTTTGCCGGTGACGGCTGCTTCATGATGAACGGGCAGGAACTGGCCACCGCCGCGCAATATGGTGCCAATGCGATCTTCATCGTGGTGAACAACGGCATGTACGGCACGATCCGTATGCATCAGGAGCGCACCTATCCGGGCCGCGTCTCGGGCACCGGCCTTGCCAATCCCGATTTCGCGGCGCTTGCCCGCGCCTATGGCCTGCATGGGGAAGTGGTGGAGAAAACCGCCGACTTCGCGCCTGCCTTCGAGGCTTGCGAAAAGTCCGGCAAGCCGGGCCTTATCGAAATTCGCATCGACCCCGAGGCGCTGTCGCCGAAGATGAGCCTCAGCCAGATGCGCGAACAGGGCCTCGCCAAACAGAAGTAAAACAACGGAGCCCCGGCAAACCGGGGCTCTGTCACCAAAGACTTGTTCGTGTTTACTTCACCGGCGGCGCATACATCAGCCCGCCCTTGTTCCAGAGCGCGTTGATGCCCCGGTCGATCTTGAGCAGGCTGTCCTTGCCGATGGTACGCTCGAACATCTCGCCGTAATTGCCAATGTTCGTCACGATGTTATAGGCCCATTTCGGCTCAAGGCCGAGTTGCTGGCCGCTATCGCCTTCCGCTCCGAGGAAGCGGCGAACGTCCGGCTTTTTCGAATCGAGATCGGCCTTCGCCGATGCCTGACTGATGCCAAGTTCCTCCGCTTCCAGCAGCGCGAACAAAGACCAGCGAACGATGTTGAACCACTTGTCGTCGCCTTGCCGGACCGCGGGGCCGAGCGGCTCCTTGGAAATCACTTCCGGCAGCACGGCATAGGCGTCCGGTTCGGCCAGCTTGAGGCGCTGCGCATAAAGTGCGGACGCATCGGTCGTATAGACATCGCAACGTCCCGTTTCGAAAGCCTTGAGAATGCCGTCGGCGGAATCGATCACCACCGGCTCATATTTGATGTCGTTGGCGCTGAAATAATCGGCGGCGTTCTGCTCGGTCGTCGTGCCCTGCTCGGTGCAGACCGATGCGCCGTCGAGCTTCAGGGCGCTATCGACGCCCAGATCCTTGCGGATCATGAAGCCCTGCCCGTCATAATAGGCCGTGCCGACGAAATGGACGCCCATGCCCGCGTCACGCGAAAGCGTCCAGGTGGTCTGGCGCGACAGCAGGTCGACCGTGCCCGATTGCAGCGCGGTGAACCGCTCCTTGGTCGAAAGCGGAATGAAGCTCACCTTGTCGGGATCGCCGAACACCGCTGCCGAAACGGCGCGGCAGAAATCGATGTCGAAGCCGGTCCACTTGCCCTGATCGTCGGGCGACGAAAATCCCGCGACACCCTGGCTGACGCCGCAATTGACCTTGCCGCGTTCCTTGACGGTCTCAAGCGTGTCCGCCAATGCGCCGCTTTGAGCAGGCAGCGCAAAGCCAGCCGCCAACAGCGAACCCAAAAGAATATTCTTCATTGTTCCTCCTCCCATGTTTTCGGCCCTGACCCTGGACAAAGCCGATCCGTTGCCCGGCGGGGTCTGCCGCCGGGCTTGTTGTTATTCCCGTCGAATTCGCACTACTTCAAAGCAGCCGCGAAGCTATCCTCCAGAACGCTCAGCAGATGATCGGCATTGGCGCGGCTGAAGATCATTGGCGGGCGCATCTTCAGCACATTGTCGAACGGACCTTCGGTTCCCATCAGAATGCCGCGTTCGCGCGCGCCGTCGTTTATCTTCCTGGCGATTGCCGTTGCCGGTTCCTTCGTCTTGCGATCCGTGACCAGCTCGATGCCGAGGAACAGCCCCTGCCCGCGCACATCGCCGATAATGTCGAAGCGCTCCTGCATCGAGCGGAACCCGTCGATGAGATAATTGCCGACCTCCAGCGCGTTCCGGCGCAGCCCGTCGCGCTCGATCACGTCCAGAACCGCAAGCCCCGCCGCGCAGGACACCGGATTGCCGCCGAACGTGTTGAAATATTCCATGCCGTTGTTGAAACTGTCGGCCACTTCGCGGGTCGTCACGACCGCCGACATGGGATGCCCGTTGCCGATGGGTTTGCCCATGGTGACGATATCGGGCGCCACGCCCTGCATCTCGAACGCCCACCAGTGGCTGCCGACACGGCCGAACCCGACCTGCACCTCATCCGCGATGCAGACGCCGCCTGCGGCGCGCACCATGGCATAAACTTCCTTGAGATAGCCTTCCGGCAGGAAGACCTGCCCGGCGACGCTCGGAATGGATTCGGCGATGAAGAAGGCCGGGGCGCGGCCCTGCGCTTTCATCGCCTCGATCTGTTGGGCGACGCTTTCGGCAAAGCGCTTGCCGTGTTCTTCCAGCGGCCAGTCCTCCGGCGCGCGATAGCTGTCGGGAATGGCGGCTTCGAACACATGGTCCGGCCTGCCCTTGCCGCCCTTGCGCTTGTATTTATAGGGGCTGAGATCGATCAGCTCCTGCGTCGTGCCGTGATAGGCCCAGTCGAGCACCAGCGCATCGTGCCGGCCGGAACGGGCGCGCGCCATGCGAAGCGCGAGGCTGTTGGCCTCGCTGCCCGAACAGGCAAACGACGCCACGCTCAGCCCTTCCGGCAGGGTTGCGGTCAGGCGCTCGGCATAGGAAACGATATTGTCGTGCAGATAGCGTGTATTGGTGTTGAGGATCGCGGCCTGTCGGGCAATCGCCTCGACGACTTCCGCGTGCGCATGACCGAGATGGCAGACATTGTTGAAACAATCGAGATAAGCGCGGCCGCGATTGTCGATCAGCCACGCCCCCTCGCCGCGCACGAACTTGATCGGCTCGGAATAGGAAATCGAAAGGTTGGGCAGCAGCATGTCCTTGCGCGCGCTGACGATCTCCGCCCGCGTGCGTCCGGTCTGGTGGAAGGCTTCCGCCGGAATATCGGCAAGCGTGGCGGCATCGGGGAAAATATCGGCCCACACGTCGAGATAGGCGTTTTCGCCGACGCCCAGAATTTCCGCCGCCGTAAGGCCCGTATCGGTGGAAATCTGGAAGTGGAGATGCGGTGTCCAGCCGCCATTCTGGTGTATGTCGCCCATATGGCCGACCAGTTCACCGGCGGCGAGCTTCTGGCCGGGCTTCAGGCGCGACATGGCCTCATGCGCCATATGGCCCCAGAGCGTGATGAAGGGCGGGCAGCCTTCCGGCTCATGTTCCAGTGCGATCAGACCGCCATAGCCGAGCGGCGCTGTCTCGATCTCCACGCTTTTGACGGTCGCCGCGAGCGGCGTGTAAACCGGCGTACCTGCGGGCAGGAACAGGTCTAGCCCCAGATGATGGACACGCCGCTCGCCTTCGACGAAGCGGGAACGGAACGCTTCATCGGTATAGACGGTACGCTTTTCCCCCCACGGCCCGATGCCAAGCTCGATGCGGTTGCGGGCGCAGAAATCGTCCCACCAGGCCGTTGCTTCCTGCGGGCGCTGCCCGGCGGAATCGACCGTCATCACATGCGCCGGGTCGCCATAGGGAACCAGCGCCTTGGCCATGGTCGCCGGGTGGGGACGAACAACGGGAGCAAAGTTGTTGCGATTGGCGTCGATCCAGCGGCGCACGGCGCCGGCGCCCTCAACGGCGTCGAAACCGCAGGCCTTGCGCAGGATTGCGGTGGCAAAACGCGGATTCATCGCATCGAGCCTGTGCAGTAACCGCCATGCGGGCGCTTCACTGATCGCCAGATAGGGATTGTCGTCGGTCTTTTCGCGGCGCGAGGCCGACAGCGTCACGCTCGTCACAAGCCGCATGGCGATGAGATCGAACAGCAGGTCGATTTCCTGCGGCTGAAGCGGATATTTCGCATGGAAACCGGCAGCAAGGGCGGCAGCCGCCCCGATCGGATCTTCCATGTCGAGAATGGAATAGGCGCAGGCAATCGCCACTTCGGCGATCAGCACGGTGTGAACGGCATCGCCGAAATCGATCAGCCCGGCAATGCGCTCATTGTCCTGGCCCTCGACCAGCACGTTCCAGTCGTTGGCGTCGTTGTGAATCACCTGCGCGCGCAGGAGCGGCAGTCTCGGCGCCACATCGCGCTCGAAACGGGTAAGGAAGCGCTCCACGACGGCGCGATCTTCGGGCTTGTCGATAAAATGCAGCCGGTCGCGGGCGCGGCCCGCATGGCGCAGGTCCCAGTCGAAATCGCGCAGGGCGCCGGGATGGATAAAACCCTGCAAGGCACGGTCGAGTTCGCCCAGCGCCCCGCCCAGATTTCCCATCAGAACCTTGGTGCGCGTAACCTCGGCAAGCGGTGTGCCCGGCAGCCAGCTCGCCACACGCAGCGCATGGCGCGCGCTTTCTCCCTTTTCGGCCAGGGCCAGGATTTCACCGGACAGGCTCGCCTTCAGGCGCGGTACGGCAAGAGCGGGGTCGGCCTTCGCCAGATGCTGCAAAAGCGCGGTCTGGAACTCGCTTTCCACACGCGGTTCGCTGGCATTGACGATCTTCAGAATCCAGTCCGTCGATCCGTTGCCGGTTTTCAGGCGGAAATTGCGGTCGCGTTCGCTATCGAGCGGCGAAGCCGTTGCCGTTACCCCGAAATGGAGCTGGGCGAGCACTTCGGCTTCTTGCGGCGAGAAATCGGGAGCGGGATGCGAAATATCGGTCATGAAGGGCGCTTTATCTGTTGGGGTACAGACGGAGCTTGGCACGGCGACGAATTTCAGGCATCAGACAAGGCGCCGGTCCGACCGGCACTTTGCCGGAATCGGCCGGCACATTTACGGCAGCACGGAAGAACGGACCATGCGGGAACTGGATGCGAAGGATCGGGAGATACTGGCCATTCTCTCCAGGGAAGCGCGCATACCGCTGAAAACGCTCGCGGGACGCATCGGCCTCTCCCGCAGTGCGACCGGCGAGCGTGTCGTCAATCTCGAAAGAAGCGGCATCATTCGGGGCTATCGCGCCGATATCGGCCAGATCGACAGCAATATCATCCGCGCCATGATCCTCGTCAGTCTCAAGCGCACGCCCGCACTTGGGCTTCTCGATGAGCTGGCGCGCCATGCGGAAGTGCGTCGCGTATCGTCGGTGAGTGGACAGCTCGATCTCGTCGTCGAGCTGGAAGTCCCCTCCATCGACCGGCTCAACCAGTTACGCGACCTCATCGCCACCCACGAAACCGTGGAAGACCTCACGACGGCAATCGTTCTGCGCCGCGACATCGAACGTGAGACGGCCTGAGAGCCTGATTCAAAAAGCGGCATGTGTGTGCGAAAATGGTGATTTTCGAGCACCGGAGCGGAGTGTACTTCCGAGCATGATCCCAAAAAGTTGCAGACTTTTCGGATAAGATTATGCGCAAGAGAAAGCTACATGAGCACCAGAACGCAGATAAATTGCCATTTGCAGCCACTCATGGCGACTTTTGGAACAGGCTCTGAGAGCCTTATCTACAACTTTAGTTGTGGTGCATACAATTTTAGGTAGACATTCACTCTGAAGTTCAACATAACGCGCCGGGGAAAAAGGGGGAGAATATGAAATCGCTCAACCTGTTCATCATCGGCTTTGGCTTCACCGCGCTCGTGATGGCCTGCGTTTTTGCGCTTGGCGGCGTCAGCATCTGATCCTGCATACCGGCGGGCCGCTCAAGTCCGCAAAAGGGGTTCGCCCAGAAAGCTCGCCGAGGCTTCGCGCACGGCGCGCATCATGAAATCGCTCAGCACACGGATACGCGGCGCCGCCATCACATCGATATGGCAATTCATCCAGTATTCGCGCAAAAGGTGCATCTCGCGCGGCAATACCGGCACCAGTTCCGGGTGCTTGGCAGCGATATAATAAGGCAGGACGCACAGGCCATAGCCGGTCAGCGTCGCCGTCAGTTGCGCATGGATGCTCGAACTCTGATAGGTGCAGCGGTGCCCCGGCAGAATCTCGCGCATGTAGTCGAGGCCGGGCGTAAAGACCATGTCGTCGATATAGCCGATGAAGGGATGCCGGGCCATGTCCTCGCGCGTCCTGATCGGCGGGTGCCGCTCCAGATAGTCACGATGTCCATAGATGAACAGCCGGTAGGGTGTCAGCTTCTCGCTGTGATAGGGGCCCGTGCGCGGCATATGCAGCGTGATCGACAGTTCCGCCTCGCGGCGCGACAGCGACATGATCTGCTGGATCGTCACCACTTCTACGAACAGGCTCGGATAGGATTGCGCCAGGACCGGCAGGCGGTCGGCCAGGAAGAAATTGCCGAAGCCCTCCAGCGTCGAAAGCCGCACCACGCCCGACAGCGCCGCCAGATTGCCGGTCGCCTCGGTCTGGAATTTCATCGCCTCGCGCTCCATCGCTTCCGCCGATTCCACCAGCCTCTCGCCGATGGGCGTCAGCAGATAGCCGCGCGGATTGCGTTCGAACAGCTTGGTCGAAAGCGACTGCTCCAGCCGGTCGATACGCCGCAGCACCGTGACGTGGCTGGTGCGCAACTGACGCGCCGCCGTGGAAAGCTGCCCGGTGCGCGCAACCGCCAGAAAATACTGCAGATCGTCCCATGTGAATTGCCGCATTCCACCCTTCTGAACATATGGAGATATGCCGTCTGTGAGTTATGTACATTTTTGCACAGACCATGTTCAAAAATTGTTGTTTTTGTACGCATTTGTCAATGCTACCGTTTCATTCCAAAGTCCGGATGAAAAAAACAAATCGGGCGAAAGCAAGGGGCGGGCGGCAAAGAGGATACGTCGTTTCCCTGTCTGAAAAGACTGCTTGCAGGAGGATATCGTACGGTTTTTCCGTTACGGTTTAGAGCATTTTGCAGCCGGATGGGAACATCCGGTGTCGCACAAATGCAGCAAAAACAAATGCATAGGGCGCGATCTGTTCCAACAGGATCGAGATGCGCCCAAGAGTGTTATTGGGAGGAGCACTTCATGAAATGTCTCGCACTTGCAACGGCAGCGCTTTTCGCCGCCACGGCCATTTCGTCGGCAGCGGAAATTTCCGACGGCAAGGTCAAGATCGGCATTCTGAACGACCAGTCGGGCGTCTATGCCGATTTCGGCGGCAAATGGTCGTTTGAAGCGGCCAAGATGGCTGCCGAGGATTTCGGCGGCAAGGTGCTCGACGCGCCCATCGAAATCATCACCGCCGACCACCAGAACAAGCCTGACGTCGCATCCAACATCGCCCGCCAGTGGTACGACACCGAACAGGTTGATTCCATCATGGAACTGACCACCTCGTCGGTCGGCCTTGCGGTGCAGGCGCTGTCGAAGGACAAGAAGAAGATCACGATCAACACGGGTGCCGCTACCACCGAACTGACCGGCAAGCAGTGCACGCCCTACGGCTTCCATTGGGCCTATGACACCCATGCGCTGGCTGTCGGCACCGGCGGCGCCATGGTCGAACAGGGCGGCGACTCGTGGTTTTTCCTGACCGCCGATTATGCCTTCGGCTACTCGCTGGAAGAACAGACCGGCAATTTCGTGAAATCCAAGGGCGGCAAGGTGCTGGGGGCGGTTCGCCATCCGCTTGCCACGACGGACTATTCGTCCTTCCTGCTACAGGCGCAGGCATCCGGCGCCAAGGTCGTCGGCCTTGCCAATGCGGGCCTCGACACGTCCAACGCCATCAAGCAGGCGGCGGAATTCGGCATCGTCGCCGGCGGGCAGCGTCTTGCAGCTCTCCTGTTCACGCTGGCCGAAGTGCACGGGCTGGGGCTGGAAGCAGCACAGGGCCTGACGCTGACCGAAAGCTTCTACTGGGATCGCGACGACGAATCCCGCGCCTTCGCCAAGCGTTTCTTCGACCGCACGGGCCGTATGCCCAACATGGTGCAGGCGGGCACCTATTCCGCCGTCACGCAATATCTGAAGGCGATCAAGGAAGCGGGCACCGACGAGACGGAAGCCGTGGCCAAGAAAATGCATGAAATGCCGGTGGAAGACGTCTTTGCCCGCAATGGCAAGGTAACGCCGAACGGTCGCATGGTCACCGACCTCTATCTGATGGAAGTCAAAAAGCCGGATGAAAGCAAGACGCCCTGGGATTATTACAAGGTGCTGGCAACCATTCCCGGCGATCAGGCTTACACGAAGCCGGAAGAAAGCGGCTGCCCTCTGGTCACGCAATAAGAGGCTGATTGGATGAACGCAGCAACTGGTACAATGGCGGCCCTGCATGAAGCAGGGTCGCAAGAACCGCGGCAGCCCGCCAGAACCGTTTTGTCGGCACGGGGCCTGGGGAAGTCGTTCGGCGGCTTCCACGCGGTAAAGAATGTCGATCTTGATGTGGAACATGCGCGCGTCCATGCCCTGATCGGCCCCAACGGGGCCGGCAAGACGACCGTGTTCAATCTTCTGACCAAATTTCTCCAGCCGTCGAGCGGGGAAATCACGCTGCTTGGCGAGAACATCACCAAGGTCGATCCGGCGCGGGTCGCAAGGATGGGCCTGGTGCGCTCGTTCCAGATTTCCGCGACCTTCCCGCATCTGACCGTTCTGGAAAATGTGAAGGTGGCGCTACAGCGTCCCAACGGCCTTGCAACGCAGTTCTGGCGCTCGCTATCAGCGCTCGACCGGCTGGACGCGGAAGCCATCGCGCTTCTGGAGCGGGTCGGCCTTGCCGACGCCCGCCATGCGCTGGCCGCAGACCTGTCCTATGGCCGCAAGCGCGCGCTTGAAATCGCCACCACGCTGGCGCTCGATCCGAAAGTGCTGCTGCTCGACGAGCCGATGGCCGGCATGGGTCATGAAGACGTCCACACCATCGCAGCCCTCATCGCCGATGTGGCGAAAGACCGCGCGGTGCTGATGGTCGAACACAATCTCAAGGTGGTGGCCGACATCGCCCACCACGTCACGGTGCTGCAACGCGGCGAGATTCTCGCCTCGGGCGATTACGCCACTGTCTCGAAGGACGAGCGCGTGCGCACCGCCTATATGGGAACTGAACATGAGTAACAGAGGCCAACCGCTATTATCGGTGCGCGGGCTCAATGCCTGGTATGGCGAGAGCCATGCCCTGCATGGCGTCGATCTCGATATCTGGCCCGGCGAAACCATCACGCTTCTGGGCCGCAACGGCGTCGGCAAGACCACGACGCTGCGCGCGATCATGGGCATCATTCGCCAGCGCACCGGCGCCATAACCCTCGATGGCCGTGACATCATGCGCGTGCCGCTGCATCGCATCGCCCATGCGGGGCTGGGCTTCGTGCCGGAAGAGCGCGGCATCTTCGCCACCTTGAGCGTGCACGAAAACCTGTTGCTGCCGCCGGTCGTCGGAAAAGGTGGCCAGAGCCTCATGTCTCTGGACGAGATTTATGAACTCTTCCCCAACCTTCATGAGCGGCGTGACAGCCCCGGCACCAAACTATCGGGCGGCGAACAGCAGATGCTGGCCATTGCGCGCATCCTGCGCACCGGCGTCAAGGTGCTGCTTCTGGACGAGCCGACGGAAGGGCTTGCACCCGTCATCGTGCAGCGCATCGGCGATGTGCTGGTGGAACTGAAGAAGCGCGGCATGACCGTGCTTCTGGTCGAACAGAATTTCCGCTTCGCCGCCAAGGTGGCCGACCGCTTTTATCTCATGGATCATGGCGTGGTGACGGAGAACTTCCCGACCGCCGAACTGCCAAATCGCATGGCAGCCTTGAACGAAGCATTGGGGGTCTGAAACGTGACAATGATCTTCGGCATCCCGATTCAGGCACTCCTCGGCCAATTGCTGGTCGGCCTCATCAACGGCTCGTTCTATGCCGTCCTGAGCCTTGGCCTGGCCATCATCTTCGGCCTGTTGCGCATCATCAACTTTGCCCATGGCGCGCAGTATATGCTGGGCGCTTTCGTCGGCTATCTCCTGTTGAGCTGGCTCGGCATCGGCTATTGGCCGTCCCTCATCCTCGCCCCGCTCATCGTCGGGCTTGGCGGCGCCATCATTGAGCGCGTGGCGCTGTCGCGGCTTTATAATCTCGATCCGCTCTACGGGCTGCTTTTCACCTTCGGGCTTGCGCTCGTGATCGAAGGCACGTTCCGCTATTATTACGGCGCGGCGGGCCAGCCCTATGCGGTGCCGCCTTCACTTGCTGGCGGGCACAATCTCGGCTTCATGTTCCTGCCGAATTATCGCGCCTGGGTGGTCGTCGCCTCGCTCGTGGTCTGCATCGGCACATGGCTCCTGATCGAAAAGACCAAGCTCGGCGCCTATCTGCGCGCCGCAACCGAAAATCCGACGCTCGTCAAGGCCTTCGGCATCAACGTGCCGCTGCTTCTCACCTTCACCTATGCTCTGGGCGCCGCCCTTGCCGGTGTTGCGGGCATCATGGCCGCGCCCATCTACCAGGTGAGCCCGCTCATGGGGTCCAATATCATCATCGTGGTCTTCGCCGTGGTGGTGGTCGGCGGCATGGGGTCGATCCTCGGCGCCATCATCACCGGCTACGTGCTGGGTCTGGCGGAAGGACTGACCAAGGTCTTCTATCCAGAGGCTTCCAGCATCGTCATCTTCGTCATCATGGCTATCGTCCTTCTGATACGCCCCGCCGGACTGTTCGGGAAGGAGGCCTGATAATATGGCTGATACCGCTTTGAAAACCACCGCGGAATCGCACGGCGCAACCGCGCCCACGATGAACGGCCTTTCCGCCGTCGTCCTCGGCATCGCACTCGTCGGGCTGCTGGCCGCTCCCTTTGCGGTCTACCCCATCTTCCTGATGAAGATGCTGTGCTTTGCGCTGTTTGCCTCCGCCTTCAACCTGCTGCTGGGCTATACCGGCATCCTGTCCTTCGGTCATGCCGCCTTCTTCGGCGGCGCGGCCTATATCACCGCCCATGCGGTGAAGGTCTGGGGCGTGCCGCCGGAGATGGGCCTCGTGCTCGGCGTGCTGGCCGCGTCCGTGCTCGGCCTCATCATCGGCTATCTCGCCATTCGCCGCCAGGGCATCTATTCGACCATGATCACGCTGGCGCTGGCGCAGATGTTCTTTTTCTTCTGCCTTCAGGCCTCCTTCACCCACGGCGAAGACGGGTTGCAGGGCGTGCCGCGCGGCCATCTGTTCGGCTTCATCGACCTCAACCAGCCGATAAGCATGTATTACTTCGTGCTGGCGGTGTTCGTGCTCGGCATTTTCGCGATCTGGCGCATCATCAATTCGCCGTTCGGCATGATCCTGAAATCGGTGCGCGAAAACGAGAACCGCGCCATATCGCTCGGGCTTTCCGTCAATCACTACAAGCTTGCGGCCTTCGTCATGTCGGCAGCGCTTGCGGGCCTTGCGGGCGGCCTTAAGGCTCTGGTCTTCCAGTTCGCGACCCTGACCGATGTCGGCTGGCAGATGTCGGGCGAAGTGATCCTGATGACGCTGCTCGGCGGTATCGGCACACTCATCGGCCCCATCGTCGGCGCAGCCTTCGTCGTCGCGCTACAGAACTATCTCGCAACTTCCGATTTCCCGGTCACCATCGTCACCGGCGTCATCTTCATGGCATGTGTCCTCCTCTTCCGAAAAGGTATCGTCGGGGAGTTCTACGCATCGCGGATCGGCAAGAAGCTTTTCGGATAACCGGCATCCCGGAGCCGCCCGCGCATCCGGCGGCTCCGTCTTTTACTGGATATGAGATCATGACCGACACCTACGATTACATCGTGGTTGGCGCGGGTACGGCAGGCTGCGCCCTCGCGAACCGGCTATCAGCGGATTCGAACCGTTCCGTTCTCCTGCTCGAAGCGGGCGGCAAGGATAATTACGCCTGGATTCACATTCCCGTCGGCTATCTCTATTGCATCGGCAATCCGCGCACCGACTGGTGTTTCACCACCGAGGCCGAACCCGGACTGAATGGCCGCTCGCTCGGCTATCCGCGCGGCAAGGTGCTGGGCGGGTGCTCCTCCATCAACGGCATGATCTATATGCGCGGCCAGGCGCGCGATTACGATCTGTGGCGGCAGATGGGCTGCGAGGGCTGGGGCTGGGACGACGTGCTGCCGCTGTTCAAAAAATCGGAAGACTATTTCGAGGGCGCCAGCGAGCTGCATGGCGCGGGCGGCGAATGGCGCGTCGAAAATGCCCGCCTGCACTGGGACGTCCTCGATGCGTTCCGCGATGCGGCGGTTGCCGCCGGTATTCCGGCCATCGATGATTTCAATCGCGGCGACAATGAGGGCGTGTCCTATTTCAAGGTCAACCAGAAGCACGGCATCCGCTGGAACAGCGCCAAGGCTTTCCTGCGCCCGGCGCGGGACCGCGGGAACCTGCGCGTCGAAACCGGTGCGCATGTCCGCCGCATCGAGATCGAGGAACTGCGCGCCACGGGCGTTACCTTCGACCAGAACGGCACGACCCGCACAGTGAAGGCAAAGCGCGAGGTCATCCTCGCCGCCGGCGCGGTCGGATCGCCGCAGATCCTCGAACTGTCAGGCGTCGGGCGCGGCGACGTGCTGCAACAGGCAGGCATTCCGGTCAAGCTGGAACGCAGGCAGCTCGGCGAGAACCTGCAGGACCATCTGCAACTGCGCTGCGCCTACAAGGTCACCGGCATTCCAACCCTCAACGAAAAGGCAAGCAAGCTCGTCGGCAAGGCCATGATCGGGCTTGAATATCTGCTGCGCCGGTCCGGCCCGATGTCGATGGCGCCAAGCCAGCTCGGGGCCTTCACGCGGTCCGATCCATCCTACGAGACGGCCAATCTGCAATATCACGTGCAGCCGCTGAGCCTGGAAAAGTTCGGCGAGGCCGTGCACCCCTTCCCCGCCTTCACCGCAAGTGTCTGCAATCTGCGCCCCGACAGCCGTGGCTCGATCCATGTCAAGTCGCCGGATCACCGGACCCAACCGGCGATCAGGCCGAACTATCTTGCCACCGAAAGCGACCGCCGTGTCGCCGCCGACGCGATCCGCCTCACCCGCCATATCGTGGCGCAGGCCCCCTTGCAAAAATATCGTCCGGAGGAATTTAAGCCCGGCCCAAGCTATGAAACGCAGGAAGAGCTCGAAAAGGCGGCTGGCGACATCGGAACCACGATCTTCCATCCCGTCGGCACCTGCCGCATGGGACCGGACGCGGAAGCTATCGTCGATCCTCGTCTGCGCGTCAACGGCATTGCGGGCCTGCGTGTCGCGGACGCCTCCGTCATGCCGACCATCACCTCCGGCAACACCAATTCGCCCACCCTCATGATCGCCGAGAAAGCCGCCGGGATGATTATCGCGGATAATCGGTAGAACCAGATTCCCGAGAACGGGGTGAGCGGAAATGGCAATCCGCTCACTCGTCCGTGAACGCAATTTCGGTGCTGCGCCATGCGGGTTTTCGGAAATAATTTTCCTTGTCTATTGCCCGGCAAAAGGGAATTATCGGCAATAAGGTGGGCAGGGGGAGAAAGATCGTCTCAAGGGATCGCTTTCCGGGACCGGCTCTCCAGAATCTTTTGACAAGGAAAAACAAAATGTCGTCAGTCCTTTCCCGCCATACGCTCACCCGTCGCGCCGGGCTGAAAGCCCTTCTCTTCACCGCAGCCGCCCTCACCGTCGGCTTCGCGTCTGCTCCGGGCCACGCCGAAGACAAGGCCATCAAGGTCGGCATCATGGGCGGCGAAGACGAAGACGTCTGGAAAGCCGTTGCCGAACAGGGCAAGAAGCACGGCCTCAACATCGAGCTCGTCACCTTCAACGACTACAACCAGCCGAACGAGGCTCTGGACCGCAAGGAAATCGACGCCAACGCCTTCCAGCACAAGCCCTATCTCGATGAGCAGATCAAGCAGCACGGCTACAAGATTTCCGTCGCCGGCTACACCGCCGTCTGGCCCATCGGCATCTATTCGCGCAAACACAAGAGCCTTGACGAACTGAAGGAAGGCGCTGTCGTCGGTGTGCCGAACGATCCGTCCAACGAGGGCCGCGCCATCAAGGTGCTCGAGGAAAAGGGCCTGATCAAGCTGCGCCCGGAAGCCGGCATTCTCGCCACCCCCATCGATGTGACGGAAAATCCGAAGAAAATCGAGATCAAGGAGCTCGACGCCGGTGTGGTCGGCCGCTCGATTGACGATCTCGACGCCGCCGTCGTGAACAATGACTGGGCCGCCAAGGCCGGTCTCACGAAGGAGGAAGCGATTGCCTGGGAATCGAAGGAAAACAATCCTTACAACAACTTCATTGCGGTGCGCACCGACGACCTCAATGAGCAATGGGTCAAGGATCTTGTCACCTCGTTCCAGAGCGACGCCGTGAAGGCCGCGCTCGATACCGCTTACAAAGGCACCGCCATTCCGGCCTGGAATTGAGATATTTCACACCTGAAAAGCCGCGCCGGAACCCCTTTCCGGCGCGGCTTTTATTGACGTGGCAAAAAAAATTGCCCAAAAGCATCGCCACAACGCACACCACCAAGGCATAGAAGAACGACCGTGACCATTGACCCGCCATCCGCCGCATCCGCGCCCATCGTCGAAATGAAAGACGTGCGCCGAATGTTCGGCGACACGGCGGCCATAAACGGCGTTTCGCTTTCCGTTGCGCGTGGTGAAATCCTCGGCATCATCGGCCGCAGCGGCGCGGGAAAATCCACGCTGATCCGCTGCGTCAACGGCCTTGAAAAGCCCGATTCCGGTTCGGTCCGCATCGAAGATCATGAAATCACCGGCCTTGGTGAAGACGCGCTCCGCCCGGTGCGCCGCCGCATCGGCATGGTGTTCCAGCATTTCAACCTGCTTTCCGCCAAGACCGTCGCCGAAAACATCGTCCTGCCCCTGAAGATCGCTGGCAAGCCGAAGGCCGAACGCGCCCGGCGCGTCGCGGAACTTCTGGAACTGGTCGGCCTTTCCGACAAGGCGGGACATTATCCGGCACAGCTTTCCGGCGGCCAGAAACAGCGCGTCGGCATTGCGCGCGCGCTTGCCGCGGAACCCGCCGTCCTGTTGTCCGACGAGGCCACATCGGCGCTCGACCCGGAAACCACCCAGTCCATTCTGGCGCTCCTGAAGGACATCAACACCAAGCTCGGTCTCACCATCCTGCTCATCACCCATGAGATGGAAGTGATCCGTCGCATCGCCGACCGCGTCATCGTACTCGACCGCGGTGCAATCGCCGAGGAAGGCCCGGTCTGGAAAGTCTTCGCCAACCCGCAATCGCCCGTCACCCGGAGCATGTTGCAGGTGCTGACGCCGGAACTCCCCGCCATCTGGCGCGAACGTCTTGAAAAGACGGGCGATCAGGCGATTCTCAAAGTGAAGCTTTCGGGCGCAGCGGCAAAAGGCGCGTTCTTCAACGATGTGGCGACGGCAACCGGCATTGCGCCGCAACTGATCCACGGCGGCATGGATACGATCCAGGGCGAGCCGGTCGGTACGCTCTTCATCGGCCTGCCCGCGCAGGACAGGGACGGCCTTGAAGCCGCAATCGGCTATCTCAACACCCATGCAGACGCCACGGAGGTACTCGGCTATGTCTCAGGCAATGCTTGATCTTCTCTGGCGCTCCTTCTGGGAGACCATCATCATGACCGGCTTTTCGAGCCTGATCTCGCTCGTCGTCGGCCTGCCGCTGGCGCTCGTCATGATCCTGACGGAACGCGGCGGCCTCGCCCAGAACCTCGCCATCAACACCGTTCTCGGCGCCATCATCAACGGCTTCCGCTCTGTGCCGTTCATCATTCTTCTGGTTGCGCTGATCCCCGTCACGCGCTTCATCGTCGGCACGTCCATCGGCACCTGGGCTTCCATCGTGCCGCTGTCGATCGCCGCGATTCCCTATTATGCGCGCATCGCGGAAGTGTCGCTGCGCGAGGTCGATCACGGTCTCATCGAAGCCGCCCGCTCCATGGGCGCCAACCGCTGGACCATCGTGCGCGAAGTGCTGGTTCCCGAAGCCCTGCCCGGCATCATTGCCGGTTTCACCGTCACCATCATCACGCTTATCGGCGCTTCGGCCATGGCTGGCGCCATCGGCGCAGGCGGTCTGGGCGACCTTGCCATCCGCTATGGCTACCAGCGCTTCGAAACACAGATCATGATCGCGGTGGTCATCATCCTCATCATCATGGTCTGCGGCATCCAGTGGATTGGCGACCGGCTGGTCAGCCGTCTCGACAAGCGCAATCTGAGGGCTTGAAACCTTATCTTTTCCGCTCGCGAAAACCCGCTTCCAGCGTGTTTCCATCGGGATCGAAAACAAGCGCCGCGTAATAGCCCATCTCTTCCGGTCCCTGATAGGCGGGACCGCCGCTATCCCTGCCGCCGGCCACCAGGGCCGCGCGGTGGAAGGCTTCCACCGCATCGCGGCTTCCGGCAGTAAACATCAGGTGTAGCCGGTCGCCCGGCCTGTCCCCGCCGTCGCCCGCCGCGTCGTCGCTACCATGTATCCACAAGAACGGAACGGGCGCACGCTCTCCCCCGCTGACGAAGAAGCCGCTACCCGAACGGGCAATCACTTCCAGACCGAGTTCGGGCATACAGCTTTCATAGAATGAAAGGCTGCGATTGATATTTCGGGCTTTGAAACCGATGTGATCGAAGAGCGACATGATATCCAATATATTCCAGCTCATCATAAAGAAAAGCGGCGCTTGCATTTTTGGCAAGCGCCGCCGTCACTTCTGAATACTTGGATATATCGCAGCTTATCCGCGCGTACGTGCCAGGCCGTCCCTTGCCGGCTGGTATTTCGGATCGAGCTGAACGGCGCGGGCATAGGAATTGGCCGCTTTCGCCTTGTCGCCATTGTGTTCGTAGACCAGCGCCTGATTGGCCCAGCTTTCCGCGACATTCTTGTCGAGCGTGATCGCCGTGTTGAAATCGTCGAAGGCATTGTCGTAATCGCCGAGCGCCACGTAGGAAATGCCGCGACCGTTATACGGTTCGGGCGCCGTGGAGTTGAGCGAAACCGCCTTGGAGAAATCCTCGATGGCCTGCTTGTGCTGGCCCTTGGCCTGATAGATCAGGCCGCGATTGTGATAGGCGCGGCCGTCCGTCGTCTGGAGGGCGATGGCCTGATTGAAATCGCTGAGCGCCTGATCGAGACGACCGGCCTGACGATAGACATTGCCGCGGCCGACATAGGCTGCATCATATTGCGGATTGAGCTGGATCGCCTTGCCATAGTCCTGCACGGCCTTGTTGGTGTCGCCCATGTAGCGATAGACCAGCGCGCGGTTGGAATAGGCCTGATAGAAACTCGGATTGAGCGCGATCGCCTGATCGAAGTCGCGCAGCGCGTCCCTGTAACGCCCGGCCTTGCCATAGGCGGAGCCGCGCACATTGTAACCTTCCGGGTCACGCGGATTGCTCTGAATCACGCTGGTCAGGGAACTGATGTTCTCGCTCGACCCCTGCGCCTTGTCCACCGTGCTCAACGCCGTGGTGGTGCTCTGGCAGCCCGCGACGGTCAGGGCCAGAAGCGCGGCGGCCATGACGAGGCCGTTTCGCCCTGTTCCGCCCAATGCCCCAATTCCCGAAACATTCATTTCAGACGATCGCATCACCTTTAAGCGCATCGGCAATTGCAGCATTCCTTTCAGTTCGCAAACAGGGCCTGCGGCCCTTCTGTTTCTTCTCTCCAGGCAACACGCTTCAGGTTTTTGTTTTTCGCGCTTGTCCTCTCCGAAAAGTGCGATTTTCGGATGCACTCCAAAGCCGGGCGCCCTGATTGTTCATTTTTACACAGAATGACAGCGAATGAGTCCAGAAACTTTTCGTAACGCCATATTAAAATTCAAATGCATGAATTCGCGTCAGGCAATAAAGGACAATCGGCCCGTTCGAACGAAAAATAAACCCGTGCCTTCACGGAAATCGCCAGCCCCGTACGAACGCGATAAATCGATGGTCCAGACCGGGCGACAATCATGAATTTCTGAAATCAAAACGTGCAAAATCCGGCGCAAGCCTTGACCAGCACCGGAAAGCAGAAAGGCGCCACCGGGGCGGCGCCTGTATCAAAGCCGATCAGCGAGCGCCACGACCGCCGATGAGGCCTTCGCGCTGAGCGCGCTTGCGGGCCAGCTTGCGGGCGCGACGAACGGCTTCTGCCTTTTCGCGAGCGCGCTTTTCGGACGGCTTTTCATAATGGCCGCGCATCTTCATTTCGCGGAAGATACCTTCGCGCTGCATCTTTTTCTTGAGAGCGCGGAGAGCCTGATCAACATTATTATCGCGGACGAGTACCTGCACGTGTATTCCCGTATCGGTTAGAATTTCGGATAAGCCTGAGGCCTTTCGGGGGTCTTTTAACGATTTCAGCCGGTCTGACCGGCCGATCAACGCCCAAAGGCTCCCAAGCTTCGCAACTCAAACGCTGCAAATTGGTCGTGGCTATTACCAGAAAGAGCCCGGCCTGTCCACATCAAGATGCAACTTTGCCCACCGCTCCCGGTGAAATAGCGCCTTCTTCACGATTTCCTATAGTCGCGGCCCCGCAAATAGGCTATTTGGCCAACGTTTCGCGCATGACCGGCCTTTTTCAGCCGGCCCTCGCATTTGTCGGCACTGCAACGCCGCCCTTCCCCCTGTCCCCCGATTCTTCGATGCCCATCCGCAAACGACTCGTCATCCAGTTCACAGGCTATGAGGGCCTGCACCCCAAAGCCGTCCGCGTGCGCCACGCCCAGGCGCTGAAGGATTTCGACCGCCTGTGGAAAGCGAAGACCAGACTGCCGCCCATGCGGGACGAGCCGGACGACTGCGGCACGATGACCGCCGTCACCGAAGGCAATGGCTGGCGGACGGAAACGGAATTCTGCCAGTTCGGCACCGCCGACATCTTCGACGATTATGCGGAGCGCTCCACGCCCCGGCGAATGCTGACCGGTTTCCATGCCTTCATGAACATCCTCTTCACCGGCACGCTCTGGCGCTATCTCATGACGAGCTGGCGCTTCGTCCTGTTCTTCCTGTGGCCGTTCCTGCTTTCGCTCGCCATTCTGGCCGTCGCCATACTTTTAGCGGCGGGGCCGCTCATTGCTGGCTTCAGCCCGTTTCATCTGGTCTGGTCGGTCCCGCTTGCAGCCTTTGCCGCCACGCTTCTCGTCCGCAAGCCGGGCGACAGATTCTTCATGTCCTATCTGCTGGACGACTGGTCGGCAGCCTATGACCGCATTCACGGTCGCAACGATAAGCTCGTCCGGCGCCGCGAGGCTTTCGCTGAGGCCATGAAACGCAAGATCGAGGCCAGCGGAGCGGATGAAGTCATCGTCGTCGCGCACAGCCTGGGCACGGTTCCAGCCGTCGAGGCCCTTGCCGACCTCCAGCGCGAGCGTCCCGATCTTCTGGCAAGACAGCCCGTATCGCTGCTCGCCATCGGCTCATGCCTGATGATGATCGCGCTGCATCCCAAGGCGAAAGCTCTGCGGGAAGATGTGCGCGTGGTGATCGGGGAAAGTCCGGTCCTGTGGTCGGAGTTTCAGGTCCTGACCGACATCATCCATTTCTACGGCTCGAACCCGGCCCGAACGCTGAAGATCGAGACCGCCAATCCGCCGCTCATCAACCGCATCCGCTTCAAGCATGTGCACAGCGACAACCGCTACAAGCGCTCGAAGGGCAACTTCTTCCTGATGCACCTTCTTTATATGCGCGGGGCCGAGAAGAAGAATTTCTACGACTTCGGCATGTTCCTGCACGGGCCGTTTTTCTTCCGCGACCTCATGACGGATTACAAGGGAAAAGCCGCCCCTCTCGATGAAGAGGGACGGCTTCCAATCGAATATCGAGACGCGACTTAATCTTCAGGCGGCTCCACCACTGCAATCGTCAGCCAGGTTGCGGTCAGCGCCGGCTTCAGCGAGTTTTCGATTTCCAGCGTCACATCGTAGTGATTCACGACCCGGCCTGACGGGCGGATATCCGCATCCGCCAGCTTGAAGCGGGCGCGCACGCGCGCGCCGGTCTTGACCGGCGACATGAAGCGCACCTTGTCGAACCCGTAATTGATGCCCATCGTCGCGCCTTGCAGCATCGGCAGCGCCTCGAAGGCAAGCGTGGAAAGCAGCGACAGCGTCAGGAAGCCGTGCGCGATGGTGCCGCCGAAAGGCGTTTCCTTCGAGGCGCGTTCCGGGTCCACATGGATGAACTGATGATCATCGGTCGCGTCGGCGAACTGATTGATCATTTCCTGCGTGACTTCGCGCCATTCGGAACATCCGATTTCGGTGCCGATTGCCGCGCGCAACTGGTCGAGCGTGATTGCGTCTTTCATTCGCTGACTATTCCTGCTGATGTGAGTTGCCCTTTGTTTAACGAATAAACGCTAGGCGGCAACCAGTATTTCACGCGCAATCTCATCCCAGCGCGAGAAGACTCGGGCCGCCCCTTTTCCAGACAGCCGGTCGGCATGGCCCTCATAGCTATGCGCGCCGCCGACATAGCCGAATGCCGTCATGCCCGCCGCAACCGCGCCTTCCACCCCGAAAGGCGAGTCCTCGATCACGACACAGCGCGCCGGGTCGACGCCCATCTTGGTCGCAGCAAACAGGAACAGATCCGGCGCGGGCTTGCCGCGCTTCACCATGCTGGATGAATAAACCGCATCGCCGAAATGATGATTGATGCCGGTCTTTTCCAGACTGAACGCGATGCGCTCCGGCTGCGAGGACGAGGCCACGCAACGCTTCAGCGGCAGATCGCGCAGAAAATCGGCAATGCCCGCGGTCGGCTGCAACGCCTCGGCGAAAAGCGCGCGGGTCGCGGGCCAGAACGCCGCAAGCGCCTCGTCCGGCAGCCGATGGCCGGTCATGTCCTCGATCATCTTCATGATGTCGGCCTGCTTCATGCCGATGCCCCCGGCGACCGTGCCCGCAGGCAGCGCCATGCCATGATCGGCATAGACCTGCTCGAAAGCCTGGCACGACAGAACCTCGCTATCGACGAGAACGCCGTCGCAATCGAAGATCACGAGATCGAAGGGAGATGCACTGCTCATTTTGGCTCCAGAATGCATATATATGCGCAGTTTTGGGGTGCGCGCCTATCGGTGTTGATATAGAGACTGTTCATCTAATACGCACCTATATCAACACGAGCGTGACAAAACAGCCTCGCTTGTGCGGTTCCGATGTTTGCGGAGAGTTTCATGACGACAAATGTGGCACTGGTCGGGCTGGCCCGCGATCTCGCTGAACGCGCCAGGACAGGCAAGCCGATCCGCATCGGCCTCATCGGCGCGGGCGAAATGGGCACCGACATCGTCACCCAGGTGGCCCGTATGCCCGGCATCGAAGTCGGCGCATTGTCGGCGCGCAACCTCCCCAACACGTTCAAGGCCGTGCGCACCGCCTATGGCGACGAGGAGAATGCCCGCGAGGCCAACAACGAATCCGCCATGACCCGCGCCATGGAATCCGGCAAGATCGCCGTCACCGGCGACAATGACCTGATCCTGTCCAATCCGCTGATCGATGTCGTCATCGACGCGACCGGCATTCCGGAAGTCGGCGCGCAAACCGGCATCAAGGCTATCGAGAACGGCAAGCATCTCGTCATGATGAATGTCGAGGCCGATGTCACCATCGGCCCCTATCTGAAGGCGCAGGCCGACAAACAGGGTGTGATCTATTCGCTGGGTGCTGGCGACGAGCCGTCCTCCTGCATGGAGCTGATCGAATTCGTTTCCGCCATGGGGCACAAGGTCGTCGCCGCTGGCAAGGGCAAGAACAATCCGCTCAATTTCGACGCCATTCCCGACGACTATCAGGAAGAAGCCGACCGGCGGAACATGAATGTCCGCCTGCTGGTGGAATTTGTGGACGGCTCCAAGACCATGGTGGAAATGGCGGCGATTGCCAATGCGACCGGCCTTGTGCCGGATATTGCCGGTATGCACGGGCCAAAAGCTGCCATCGACGAATTGAACCGCACCTTGATTCCCAAGGAAGATGGCGGCGTTCTCAACAAGATCGGCGTAGTCGATTATTCCATCGGGCGCGGCGTATCGCCCGGCGTCTTCGTCATCGCCAAGATGGAGCATCCGCGTCTTGTCGAGCGTCTGGAAGACCTGAAAATGGGCAAAGGCCCTTACTTCACCTTCCACCGACCTTATCACCTGACCTCGCTGGAAGTGCCACTGACGGTCGCCCGCGTCGTGCTGCACGGCAAGACCGACATGGTGCCGCTGCCAAAGCCGGTGGCGGAAGTCTGCGCCGTCGCCAAGAAGGATTTGCAGCCCGGCGATCGGCTCGACGCCATCGGGCAATATTGCTACCGTTCATGGATCATGACCACGCCGGAAGCGCGTGCGGCCAGGGCTATCCCCTGCGGCTTGCTTCAGAACGGCTCGGTAATCGCGCCGATCAAAAAAGGCGAACTCATCACCTATGCCAATGCCGCGCCACAGCCCGGCTCCAAGATCGCCGAACTGCGGGCGTTGCAGGATGCGATGTTGTTAGGGGAGTAAGGGAGTAAGGGAGTAAGGGAGATAATACGGTCGGCCTCAGCTTCCGCAACCAAAACATACTCCCCTATTCTCCTACTCCCCTATTCCCTTCCCTTAATGATCCAGCGCCTTCACGATACTCTCCACCATCTTCTTCGCGTCGGCGAAGAGCATCATGGTGTTGTCGCGGAAGAACAGTTCATTTTCCACGCCCGCATAGCCGGAGCCCATGCCGCGCTTGATGAACAGCACCGTGCCCGCCTTGTCGACATCGAGGATCGGCATACCGAAGATCGGTGACTTCGAATCGGTTTTCGCCGCCGGATTGGTCACGTCGTTCGCGCCGATCACGAAGGCAACGTCGGCCTGCGCGAATTCCGAATTGATGTCTTCCAGCTCGAACACTTCGTCGTAAGGCACGTTGGCCTCGGCCAGAAGCACGTTCATATGCCCCGGCATACGGCCCGCGACCGGATGGATGGCATATTTGACCTCGACGCCTTCCTCCTTGAGCTTGTCTGCCATTTCACGCAGCGCGTGCTGGGCCTGCGCCACCGCCATGCCATAGCCCGGCACGATGATGACCTTCGAGGCGTTCTTCATGATGAAGGCCGCGTCATCCGCTGAACCCTGCTTGACCGGGCGCTGCTCGACCTCGCCAGCCGGACCGCCGGACGTATCGCCGCCGAAACCGCCAAGGATGACCGAGATGAAGGAACGGTTCATGCCCTTGCACATGATGTATGAGAGGATCGCGCCCGACGAACCGACCAGCGCGCCGGTGATGATCAGCGCCAGATTGCCGAGCGTGAAGCCGATACCCGCCGCAGCCCAGCCCGAATAGGAATTGAGCATCGAGACGACGACCGGCATGTCCGCGCCGCCGATCGGCACGATGATCAGCACACCGAAGGCAAGCGACAGAAGCACGATCAGCCAGAAGACGAAATGGCTTTCGGTGTTCGTGAGCACGACCACCAGAAGCACGATGCCTGCGGCCAGAGCCGCATTGATGACGTGTCGGCCCGGCAGCATGATCGGCTTGCCCGACATGCGCCCGTCGAGTTTCAGGAAGGCGATGATCGAACCGGTGAAGGTGATCGCGCCGATGGCCACGCCAAGCGACATTTCAACGAGCGCCTGACCGTGGATTTGGCCCACTTCGCCGATGCCGAAGGAATGCGGCGAATAAAGCGCGGCGGCGGCCACCAGAACGGCGGCAAGACCGATCAGGGAGTGAAACGCGGCAACGAGCTGCGGCATCGCCGTCATGGCGATGCGCCGCGCAATGACGGCGCCGATACCGCCGCCAATGGCGATGCCGACGACAATAAGTGCCAGGCCGCCGACACTTGGACGCGCCAGCAAAAGCGTGGTGACGATGGAAATCGCCATGCCGGTCATGCCGTACATATTGCCCTGACGGCTGGTCGTCGGATGCGACAGGCCGCGCAACGCCAGAATGAACAGGACGCCGGAGACGAGATAAAGGAAGGCTGCGAGATTGACGCTCATGATGGTTCAGCCCTCACTTTTCTTTTTTCTTGTACATGGCGAGCATGCGCTGGGTGACCAGAAACCCGCCGAAAATGTTCACGCTTGCAAGAATGAGCGCGATGAAGCCAAAGCCGGTTGCCCAGCCCGAAAGCGAAAGGCCGACGGCCAGAAGCGCGCCCACCACGATGACCGAGGAAATGGCGTTGGTGACGGCCATCAGCGGCGTGTGCAGCGCGGGCGTGACCGACCAGACGACATAATAGCCGACGAAGATCGACAGAATGAAAATCGCGAAGCGGAACACGAAAGGATCGATCGCGCCGCCCGATGCGGCGTGAGCCGCAGCCGCTGCCGCGTCACTGAAACCGCCTGCATTTTCCGCTGCCTGCCGGACCGCGTCCGCAGCTTGATTGAGGCTCTCCAGAGCCTTGTCGATATTTGTTTCGGCCATTATGCCTCTCCTCCATCAGCCGGAGATTTGGGGGAAGACGGAGTCTTCGGGGCTTTTGCTGGTGCTTTTTTCGCAGGCTTCGCTGCCGTCTTCGATGCCGCCGCTGGTTTGGGCTTCGGCGCGGCTTTCGGTTTCGGGGCTGGTTTCGGGGCCGTTTCCGCCTTGGCGAAGGCCGGATGCACGATCCCACCCTGATGGGTCAGAAGCGTCGCCTTCACCAGTTCGTCTTCCGGATCGATTCTGAAAAGTCCGGTTTCCTTGTCGATCAGCGTCTCAAGGAAGGCGATCAGGTTGCGCGCATAAAGCTGTGAGGCGCTTGCGGCGATGCGACCGGGAACATTGAGGTAACCGACAATCTTGACGCCATTGACCTCGGCAATCTGCCCGGCAATCGCGCCTTCGACATTGCCGCCGCGTTCCACCGCGAGATCGACCAGCACCGAGCCGGGACGCATGGCCGCGACCATTTCCTTCGATACGAGACGCGGAGCCGGACGGCCCGGAATGAGCGCCGTGGTGATGACGATATCCTGCTTGGCGATGTGGTCGGCAACGAGCGCGGCCTGTTTCGCCTGATATTCCTTCGACATTTCCTTGGCGTATCCGCCGGAGGTTTCGGCGGCCTTGAATTCCTCGTCCTCGACGGCGATGAATTTCGCTCCGAGCGAGGCAACCTGCTCCTTGGCGGCCGGGCGCACATCGGTGGCCGTCACGATAGCGCCGAGACGGCGCGCGGTGGCGATGGCCTGAAGGCCGGCAACGCCCGCGCCCATCACGAACACCTTGGCCGCAGGCACGGTGCCCGCCGCCGTCATCATCATCGGCATGGCGCGGTCATAGACTTCCGCCGCGTCGATAACCGCCTGATAACCGGCGAGATTGGCCTGGCTGGACAAAACGTCCATCACCTGCGCGCGGGTGATGCGCGGCATGAATTCCATCGTGAAAGCCGAAATCCCCGCCTTGGCGAGCGCCGCGACTGCATCCTCATGGCCGTAAGGGTCGAGCATGGCGAAAAGCGCCGCACCCGCCTTGTAACCTTTCAGTTCCGCATCGGTCGGGCGGCGCACCTTGAGCACGACATCCGCCGTTCCGGCATCCGCCGCGGCACCTATACGCGCGCCCGCCCCCGAGAATTCGGCGTCCGTGACGCGCGATTTCTCGCCTGCGCCTTTTTCCACGACGACATCGAAACCGAGCGCGGTGAATTTTTTCACCGTCTCGGGCGAAGCCGCGACACGGCTTTCATTGGGGTCGCTCTCTTTCGGGATAAATAACGTCTGGGCCAAGCTGGTTTCCCTTTCGTGGCGTTCTTCCGGGTCGGTCCCGGTCATGCACAGATGTGAGCCTCAGGGCATCTTGCAGCCAAATGTTTCCGTTTGGCGTCGCATGAATGCGGTTTGAACAACAGTTGCGGCGCAGCGCGCTCCGGAGGCTCATTCAAATAAACAGAGATACAGACACGCATGAAACCTCGGCACGGTGGCCCATGCCAAGGCATTCGATCAAATCACGCGGGTTAATCCCGGTTCAGCTATCCGGATGCAGCATCGACAGGCTGCCGGACGTTTCCATCCGCCAGCGCAGGATGCGTTCAGAGAATGAACCAGGCAGCGACGCAGACGAGGATAAAAAGAACGGTCGCGGAGAAGAAACCACCAGCAAAGAAGCCGAACGCCATGGCAATCATAAGGGCAACAAGTACGATCGTGCCCCATTTAACCAGGCCCGTGAAACCGGCATAAGTTTTCTCGTGCTCGGAATAATCCATCGGTGCGCCAAGTTCAGCCGGAGCCGTCGTATGATGTTCTGCCATTTTAGTTCCACCCATTCAGATTTTTCGCTTCGACACCGTCATGTTAAGCGAAAAGACCTGTCATCTTCAATGCGCTGACGCACCAGGCCCGGCTTTTACCGCACGGCTTTTCGTCGCAGCGCCCCTCTCCCCGCAGAAGCGGTTCCGAAACCTTCGTAAAGCGAATCTGTCGCTCTGGCTATATTTAATTGTTTAAACCTAGTGGTCTGATTCCGACATTTGCATCCCTCTGATACAGGCGCCGAGCAAATGTCAGAATCGAAAAGACCACTAGTAACCTTATGTATCTAGTGGATTTTTCGAATTTGACGTTTGAAACAGCATCTCATTCAGTCGGGAATCAAACGTCAAATTCAATCCACTAGTGGTCTGATTCCGACATTTGCATCCCTCTGATACAGGCGCCGAGCAAATGTCGGAATCGAAAAGACCACTAGTAACCTTACGTATCTAGTGGATTTTTCGAATTTGACGTTTGAAACAGCATCTCATTCAGTCGGGAATCAAACGTCAAATTCAATCCACTAGAGCATTTCCAGCAAAAGTGCGAAGCGTCTTCGCAGGGAAATCAGTCCACTGGACTGATTTCTAATCCTGCTACGATGCGTAGGATAATGCGTAAAAACAAATAGTTGGAGTGGTTCCAACGATTCAGTCAAAACAGGAACCGCTCTAGACGCCGAGGCCGGTATATTTCGCCGTCGGCAGGATCGTCAGCGGCACCGCGCTGCCGCTTATATCGGCGAACATGGCGCGGCGTTCATGCGGCTGCGACTTGAAGAACGGAAAGCGCACCGCCACCGCATCGCGGATATTGCGGATCGGCGCGGCGCCCAACCCCACCTTGATGCCATAGCCTTCGTGCTCGCGCGCATCGGCCATCATCGACGTTCCGAAAATGCGCTTGTAGAAAGCCATATGCTCCGGCTTGACCGCGGCGAGGCATTGATCTGCCGCGAAAAATTCGGATGCCATAGCGGCAATGCGCAACGTGATATAGGGGATCGCCGGATATTCGCTCAAAAGATCGGGATCGGCGGCAAAACGCGTCGGATCGACGAAATGCATCCCGCTATTGAGCAGCGGATCGAGAATATCGGGAAACAGCGCATAACTCGTTCCGCGCCGGTGATCGGGCGTAATGTGGTGGATACGCAGCGTGCTGACCAGTTGCCCGTCCACATGCACGCCATAGACGAAGGCATGGCTGTCCCGGTCGATATCATCGACAATGGACGGCACTTCCGCCTCATGCATCACATTGCGCGTGCGGTAGGACCGGTAGCGCAGGCGGCCGATCTCTTCCAGGTCCTCGGCATAAATGATGCGGCGATATTCCACCCGGTCGAGAAATTGCAACAGCTGCCGCGCAAAATTGGACAATGGCGGTTTCTCGCCTGTAACAGCCGTATTCGTCATGCCATCGATATCCGCACCCCACAAATCAGCGCGCAGAATAAGCCGGTTTAACAGCGTGTAAAGATATAAGTTCGGCGTATGTCTTGTTATTGCCAGACTTTTGCCACTGCTTCGTCACAATTGAAGCGGCTGATCTGAACGAAAGCCTGCCACCTGGCGCGCAAAAACGCGTTTTCGGCGCCCGATACGCACTTTGCCTTAATTGCAAAAGGTGCATTCCTGCACCGAAAAAAAGAGGCTTCTGGTTCAGGCGACGGTGCGTCCGCCGTCGGGCCGCGACAGCGATTTCGACGTCAGGGCACCGATGGCTTCGACCGGCATCGGCATTCCGAGAAGATAGCCCTGAACGAGATCGGCTCCGGCGGCAACGCGGATCAGCGCCAGCTGCTCCTCCGTCTCGACGCCTTCGACGGTGACGCCGAGACCGAGTTCGTGCGAGAGCTGGGTCACGCCCCGCAACAGCATCAGAGAGCGGCGATCTTCGGTAATGCCATGAACGAAGGAGCGGTCGACCTTCACCTTGGTAAACGGCAATGTGTTCAGATAGCTCAGGCTGGAATAACCGGTTCCAAAGTCGTCGAGCGCAATATTGATGCCGGCATTCTTGAGCCGCTGCAACACCTGCGACGTCTTGTTGCGGTCGGAAATGATGGCGCTTTCGGTCACTTCCACTTCAAGGCGATGCGCCGGAAGGCCCGACTTCTGCAGGGCGCTGGCAATGTCGCGGACGATATTGCTGCTTTTCAGGTCGATGGCCGAAAGATTGACCGACACGCCGATGCGGTCGCCCCATGACAGGCAATCGGTGCAGGCCTGCTCCAGCATGAAGCGGGTAATGTCGGTTATGATGCCCATTTCCTCGGCCAGCGGGATAAACTCGGTTGGCGGCACGAATCCGAGCGTTGGATGTTCCCACCGGGCCAGCGCCTCGCAGGCGACGATGCGCAGGGATTGCGCGCTGACGATAGGCTGGTAGACGACCTTGATCTCGCCGTGACCGACGGCAAGCCGCAGATCGGCCTTGAGTTTCTGGCGTCCGCGATATTTCGTGTCCATCGCATCGACGAAGACGGCCCAGGCCCTGTCTTCCTGGCTCTTGGCCTCGTAAAGCGCCAGGTCGGCATTGATATGCATACTGCCGACATCGCATTTTTCGATGTCTTCGATGGCCACACCGGCGCTGATATCGATATGAACCTGATCGCCATCGAGATTGTAAGCACCGGTGGCGACCGTCATGATATGGTCCATGATGCCCGCGACATCGCCCTCGCCGCGCAGATTGAACACGAAGACCACGAATTCGTCGCCTCCGAAGCGCGAGGCCACGAAACGCTGCGGATCGAGGGAATTGAGCCGTTCGGCGAACAGCCGCAACAGTACGTCGCCCTTATGGTGGCCCAGCGTGTCGTTGACATGCTTGAAGTGGTTGATGTCGATGACGACCAGCGCGGCCTTGGTGGACTTGTCCTGCTGAGTCTTCAGGGAACGCACGACAGTTTCGAAATAATTGCGGTTCGGCAGCCCGGTCAGGCCGTCATAGCGCGCCATGTGCTGGATGCGCGCCTCCGCCTCGACGCGCTGCGTCACATCCTCGAACATCAGCACCGCCCCTTCGCTGACGGTCTGGTTGCTGATACATTCGATATAGCGCTGGTTGGCGAGCTGAAAAATGTCGCGCGTACGCTTGCCGAGAAGCAGGTCCTGCATACGCAGGCGCACGCTGTCGAGATCGCGCTGCGCAAACAGGCCCTTCTTGGCGCAATAGCGCAGAAGAACATCGAGTTCGCGGCCATGAAGCTTCGTATGTTCGGCGATCTGCAACATCGCCTTGGCCTTGTTGTTGATGACCGCGATACGCTGATGGCTGTCGAACATCAGAAGGCCCTGCGGCATGTTGTTGAGCGCGGCATCGAAACGCCCGGCCACGACCGAAAGCCGCCGCCTGCCCATGACCGCGGCGAAGAGAAACTCGCGCAGGCCGTTCGCCATCTGGATATTGGACAGGAAATAGGGGATCAGAAGCAGGCCGATGATGACATGAAAAGGCGTCCCGGCGAGAATAAGCCCGGCCAGAACGGGAATGAGCGTGCAGGCCGACATGAGAATGACGGCCTTGGCCGAAGCATAATTGCGCCCGACGATGGAAACCACGGAAGCCAGAAGGACCGTCAGGCTGGCAAGTTCCGCAAAGGAATCCCGCAGCATATAGATTGAGAAAAAGCACAACATGCCGAGCGTCAGGCAAACGGCGGAAGCGCCGACCAGATAACGCGTCTCCCACCGGTCGAGATCGGCATGGGCCAGATGGTGCTGCCGCGCCTGATCGAACTTGTGCATGTCGAAAATGCGGGCAACGGCAATGAACGTGAAGACACCCGCAAAGAGCAGGTAATGCCAGTCTTCGGTTTTCGCATAGATGACGACGCAGGCTACAACGTGCGCGAGCAAACCGAACCATAGCGTCGTACGATTACCATACAGCGCTTTGAGAAAAGATAGCCGCACATCTGCAGGTATCTCAGGTTTACGGCTTTGCCACATGTCGATGCGTGTTTCCCTTACATGAGGGGCAATATTGCACTAATGATTTAAAAATATCTTTCGGTACATTAAACCACAAGCTGTCACCACCACCACCATAAGATGTAGTCATATCGTTTTTAAGGAAAACGTAAAATACACGAACATCTGCTGGCAACTACAACCATCGGCACGTAATTTACCCCCCATTTAATATTTCCCAAGCCCCTGCATTGTCAGTCAAGAACAGATATTCTTTCTCGCCCGCACCAATTAATAAAAGTTAAGAGAGTTGATATTCATCTGGCTTATCTGCGCCCGCCTAGGGGAAACATCCGCCAGATAGACCTTCAGCACGGAAATTACCCGTCTTGAACCGGTGTCGGCCCGCCGCCCGCCATCCATCGCACATGAGCGCCGGAAGGCAGGAAATTGCCATTCGCGGCCACACATGGCGACTTTTGGATCAGGCTCTCAGAGTTGATGCCCCCCATCCACGGTGATGATCGACCCGGTCATGTAGCGGCTCGCATCGGATGCGAGCATCAGAACGACGCCGTCAAGATCCTGCGGCTCCCCCAGTCGCCGCATCGGGTTTCGACCTTTGAGGTAGCTCCCGGCAGGGCCTTGCAGCTGTTCCTCGTTGATTCGGGTTGGAAACCATCCGGGCGAAATGGCATTGACGCGGATATTGTGCGCGGCCCATTCCAGCGCCAGCGCCCGCGTCATCTGCGTCACGCAGGCCTTGGACATGGAATAAGCCGCCGCCCCCTTCTGCGGCCGTTCGCCCAGAATGCTGGTGGTGTTGACGATGGCTCCGCCCTTGCCGTTTTCGATCATCCGGCGCGCGGCTTCCTGCGCCACGAAAAAAGCGCCCGCGACATTGACCTCGAAAATATGCTCCAGCATGTCGCGCGTCGTGTCGAGCGCGCGCGCCATATGCGCGACACCGGCATTGTTGAACAGCGCCTCGATTCGCCCGAAACGCCTTTCGCCTTCATCGAAGGCGCGCACGATCTCGTCGGGACGCGTAACGTCCGCCATGATTTCCAGAACCCCGCCATCGCCTGACGGGCACTGGATTTCGCCCGCATGGCTACGCGAAATCGAAATCACATGCGCGCCATGCGCGGCCAGCACATGCACCATCCGCAGGCCCAGCCCCGAGGATCCGCCCGTCACGGCAATGACCTTGCCGCTGACGGAAAAAAGCTGATCGTCAGTCATTCATCCCCTCAACTGCCAATCCCATTTTATTAGTCACTAGGGTCAGGACCTATTAATTTGGTGAAAATGGTGTGAGACCATCCGTTTGGATACGAGGAGAAAAGGCGAAGGAAATGTGGTTCATTTTCGAGACTTTTCAACGCTGTAGCCGGGCGGATGGACCACATCCTTCGGACACCGAAAGGACTGGCGATCTGCGGCGTCAAGCCGCTCAACCGGGGAAACCACCCCGTTTTTCGCGTCTTTCCTTGCAGCTCTTGTCATTTCAGGTGCCATTTCCATCAAATTAACAGGTCCTGACCCTAGAACATCGGAGGTAGCAATTGAACAGGCCATCCCGTAAAAATCGGTTGAAATCAACACAATACACAGGCGGAAGGCGAAGCGTACCCAAAAGACGACATCTGTTCGCGATTGCGCGTCCCATTGCAGCGAAGTAGGAACAACGCAGATAATACCGAGACGCCGCAACGCCGACGCCGGGCTTTGACAGCCTCAAGCGCATAATCCGACTGCTGGAAAAACATCATGCCTGAAACATCTCGCCCTCTCGTCGCCGTGCCGACCGATGTGAAGCCGTTTGAAAACTACAACTGGCACGCCGCGCCCCAGCAATATCTGGAAGCCGCCATCGACATTGCCGGCGTGACGCCGCTTCTGGTGCCGAGCTTCGGCGACCGGATGGACTTCGACGCCATTCTCGATGCCGTGGACGGCGTTCTCGTCACCGGCTCGAAATCGAACGTCCATCCGTCGCTTTACGGCGTCGAGCCGAGCGCGGCCTTCGAACCTTATGACGATGCCCGCGACGCCACGTCGCTGCCGCTCATCCGTGCCGCGATTGAAAAGGGTGTGCCGGTGCTTGCCATCTGCCGCGGCATACAGGAACTGAATGTCGCGCTGGGCGGAACGCTCGCCACGGAAATTCAGGAGCTGGAAGGTCGCATGGACCACCGTGCGCCTGAGTCCGATAGCCAGGCCGAGCGCTTCGCGATCCAGCACCCGATCAAGCTCAACCCGAATTCGTGCCTGGCGGAAATCCTGAAAGAGGAGAGCGTGCGGGTGAACTCGGTTCACCGTCAGGCCATCGACAGGCTCGCGCCGACGCTGGAAGTCGAGGCCGTGGCCGAGGACGGCACCATCGAAGCGGTGTCGGTCAAGAACGCAAAAGGCTTCGTCGTCGGCGTCCAGTGGCACCCGGAATACTGGGCGCATTCCGATGCCCCCTCGCGCAAGATCTTCGAGGCGTTCGGCGATGCAGTGCGAAAGTATAAGGGAGTAAGGGAGTAAGGGAGTAAGGGAGTAAGGGAGTAAGGGAGTAAGGGAGTAGAATTACTTATTCTCGATCAAGGCAAATATTTTACTTGCCTTGTCCACCACTTACCCGCACCCTATTCCCCTATTCCCCTATTCCCCTATTCCCCTATTCCCCTATTCCCCTATTCCCCTCACTTCTTCACATGCCCCGTCTCCGGCACCGGCGTCAGCGCGGCGCCGGTATCGAACCACGCAATGAGATTGTCGATCACCAGATCGGCCATGTCGCGTCGGGTACGGACCGAAGCAGAGCCAATATGCGGCAGCAGAACCGTGTTCGGCGCATCGAGCAGCGCCTGCGGCACATGCGGTTCGTTTACAAAGACATCGAGGCCCGCTGCGGCAATCGTGCCGTTCTGCAACGCTTCGGCCAGCGCATCTTCGTCCACCACCGAGCCGCGCCCGATATTGACCAGAACACCTTCCGGCCCGAGCGCCTTCAGCACCTCCGCATTGATGGCCTTGGCCGTTTCCGCCCCGCCCGGCGCCACCAGGATGAGCGTGTCGACGGCCTCGGCCAGTTCGAGCAGGCTCGGATAATATTCGTAGGCGACATCCGGTGCCTTGCGGCGATTATGATAGGCAATCGGCAGGCCGAACGCCTCGATACGGTGTGCAACCGCCTTGCCGATGCGGCCGAGGCCGAAAATGCCGACCTTGCGTCCGCGCAGCGAAAGCTTCGACAGCGGATAGCGGCCTTCCCTGACCCAGTTTCCGGCGCGCAGGAATTCCTGCGATCTCGACAATTCGCGCACCGTGTCGATCAGGAGGCCGATGGTCGTATCCGCCACTTCCTCGGTCAGGACGTCCGGCGTGTTGGTGACCATGACATTCTTCGCGCCCGCGTGTTTCGCATCAACCGCATCGTAACCGACGCCGAAATTGCCGACGATTTCAAGACCGGGCAGGGCGTCGATCAGCGCCGCATCGACGGTCGACATGCTGGCGATGCCCTTCACATCCTTCGTCCAGGCCGCATCCAGAAGCGCCGTGTCGCCGCGCGCAATACGCCGGACGTTGAACTCACCCGAAAGCCGCTGCACGGCATAATCGTCGAAATTGCCGAGCACCAATATCGTTGCGTCACGTTTTGTCATGGCATTCCTCATGCGTGAAGAAGACCGGTCCGCCCGAAAAGGCGACCGGTATGGGGGAAATCAGCCCTGTTTCGGCTTGGACGTCGATTGCCGGATATGCAGTTCCGGCTTGATGAGTTCCTGTGTCGAAGAAACCTCGACGCCGTTCAACTGGTCGAGCAGCGCGCGGGCGGCACGGCGCCCCACCTCGCGCTGTCCATTCCAGACGGTCGTCAGCGCGGGCGTGGCAATGGCCGCTTCCTCAAGGTCGTCATAGCCGGTGACGGAAATATCCTCGCCCGGCACCAGCCCGGCGCGCGCGATGCCGTTCATCAGGCCGATGGCCGTCAGGTCGTTCCAGCAGACTGCCGCCGTCGGCTTGTCCTTCAGGGCGAGGAATTGCGGTGCGACCTCGAAACCGCCCTGCTTGGTGCGCGGCCCGGCAATACGCCAGTCGGGACGAACCTCAAGGCCGGCCTTTTCCATTGCCTGCACATAGCCGCGATAGCGGTCGCGGCCCGTCGATGTCTGGTCGGTGCCGCCGATCATGGCGATGCGGGTATGTCCCAGCGAAATCAGGTGATTGGTGGCAAGCCCGATGCCATAGGCGTCGTCGCCGCGGAAAACCGGCGCGTGGACGCCTTCCACGCTGCGGGCGATCAGCACGACCGGCAGGCCGTTATCCTCGGCAAGTTTGATGTCTTCCGGCGGCGTGCCGATGGCGGGCGACATGATCACGCCGTCGGCGCCAAGCTGTAGAAGCGTATCCATGAAGGTGCGCTGCTTTTCCAGCTGGTCGTAATGGTTGGACAGGATGAAGGTCTGGCGCGAACGGTCGAGTTCCGTCTCGATGGATCTGAGGATTTCCGCGAAGAACGGATTCATGATGTCATGCACGACAACGCCGACAATGCCCGAGCGCGACGTGCGCAGGCTCGCCGCGCGACGGTTGTAGATGTAACCGATGGCGCGGGCATGTTCCTTGATCTTCTCGCGGGTCTGGTCGGCAACGAGGGGGCTGTCGCGCAAAGCGAGCGAAACGGTGGCTGTCGAAACACCAAGCGCATCAGCGATGGTCGATAGCTTTATTTTCTGGGCCAAGTCGCCTCCCCAAAATGGTCCGTGCCGCTGCTGGAAACGCCGCCATGGCCTGGACAGGCGAGGCGCGACCGTTCGTCCTGCGAACGGTTATGCCATTGCAGTCATTGAATTGGAAGCATTTTCGATAGGACGCGCTCCGAAAAGTGTTTCATGGTTTCCGAGCAAGATGCGCGTCAAAACAAAGAGTTAGAGCGCAATAAACGGCAGCCTCATTCCGCCTCTTCCTCTTCGGGCACTTCCGGTTCCGGCTCATCTGGAATGCGCGCGACGCCGCGCACCGCGAGATCGCTCTCCATCCGGCCCAGCATTTTCAGAAGTGTCTTGCGATCCTTCTTGTCCAGGCTTTTCAGCATGTCCTTTTCCGTCTTGCGGATGGATTTCTCGATCGCCCTGATCGTTTCAAGTCCCGCCTGCGTCAGATAGACATGCGACTGGCGCTGGTCGGTTTCCGAGGCGCGTTTTGCCACGAAACCCTGGCCTTGCAGGCGCGCGATGGTCTTGGTGATGGTTGGCGGGCGCACGCCGAGGCGCTGCGCCAGAACGCCGGGCGTCAGGCCGTCTTCCGCCGCCAGTTGCAGCATCACCGCATCCTGTCCGGCGTAAAGCCCCTGTTCGAGAAGCCGGGTGGCCAGCACCGTTCGCGACAATCGCGCCACCGATTGCAGCCGGTAAAGTACAACTGCCTTATTGTCCTTGCTCATAGCCACCTCGCCCTTGTTACGACTTTATTGCGACGTTTCGCTGTCGCCTGATCGATAGTCCCACCCAATCACATATCGTAAAATATTGTCCGACTTATGAAACAACAAGCGCCTGTTGCTGTCATGGCTAATGGACGTTACGCTCCCGGGATCCAATGAAATGAACGAAGTGAGGAAAACATGACCGATCTGCGCGACCAGAACAGCAACATGATTGTCGTTCTGCCCCTTGGCGCTCACGAGCAGCATGGGCCTCACCTGCCGTTCGAAACGGATACGATCATCGCCGAAGGCATTGTCGCGCGCGTCAGCGATGCGCTGCCTGCCGAGTTGAACGTCAACTTCCTGCCCGCCCAGCCGGTCGGCTATTCCATCGAGCATATGGATACGGAAGGAACCCAGAGCCTCGCCTTCGCCGAGGCCGTGAACCAGTGGATCGGCATCGGTGAAAACCTGCACGCCGGCGGCATCCGCAAGCTGGTCATGCTGAACGCCCATGGCGGCAACGCGCCGCTCATGACCATCGTCGCCACGGAACTGCGCACCCGCCTCGACATGCTCGCCGTCGCCACGAGCTGGACCCGCTTCGGCCTGCCGGACGGGCTGATCTCGCCGGAGGAAAAAGCGCTCGACATCCATGGCGGCTTCATCGAAACCTCGGTGATGCTGGCGCTGCGCCCCGATCTGGTAGACATGGCGAAGGCGCGCAATTTCCCCAATGCGCAATCGCGCTTCGCCGACGAATTCAGCTTCCTGCGCGCCTATGGGCCGCACGCCTTCGGCTGGAAAATGCACGACCTCAACCCGGACGGCGTTGCCGGAAACGCCGCCGCCGCGACGGCGGAGGCCGGCGAAAAGCTGTTGGCGCACGCCGTTTCCGGCTTCATCGAATTGCTGCGCGACGTGGACCGCTTCGAGCCTGCCCGCTTCAGTTCCGGCGTCATGGCGCGAACGTGATGTAATATTATAGCATTGCATATGGCATTCGCTCCGGCCTTCCCTTATATGAGTTGTCCAATCTGAAGCCTCGCGATTATGCCGCGCGCATAATTCGGGACCATGCTCCAATTTCAAGAGGTACGAACCATGGCTGAAGCAGCAGCGACCACTGAAGCCGGCCGCATTCCCGTTACCGTTCTGACCGGCTATCTGGGCTCGGGAAAGACCACTCTTCTCAACCGCATCCTGACCGAAAACCACGGCAAGCGTTATGCGGTGATCGTCAATGAATTCGGCGAGATCGGCATCGACAACGACCTGATCGTCGAGTCGGACGAAGAAATCTACGAAATGAACAATGGCTGCATCTGCTGCACCGTGCGCGGCGACCTGATCCGCGTGGTGGAAGGGCTGATGCGCCGTCCGGGCCGTTTCGACGCCATCGTCGTGGAAACCACCGGCCTTGCCGATCCGGTTCCGGTCGCGCAGACCTTCTTCATGGATGACGACGTGCGCGCCAAGACCGGCCTCGACGCGGTCGTCGCGCTTGTGGACGCCAAGCACCTGCCGCTGCGCCTGAAGGACAGCCGCGAGGCCGAAGACCAGATCGCCTTTGCCGATGTGGTGCTGGTCAACAAGACCGACCTCGTGACGCCGCAGGAACTGGCGGCAATCGAGGCGACCGTGCGCGCCATCAATCCCCATGCCGTCATTCACCGCACCGAACGCGCTTCTCTTCCGCTCGACCGCGTGCTCGACCGCGGCGCCTTCGACCTGAAGCGCGTGCTGGACAACGATCCGCATTTCCTCGATCACGATCACCCGGACCATGTCTGCGGACCGGATTGCGATCACCATGATCATGATCACGGGCATGGGCATGATCACGGGCATCACCACCATGCGCACGATCACGACCATCATCATCACGATCATGACCATGTCTGCGGCCCCGACTGCGACCATGATCATGACCACGCCTCGCCGATCCACGATGTGACGGTGAAGTCCGTTTCGCTGCGCGCGGGCGAGATCGATCCGGCGAAATTCTTCCCCTGGATCCAGAACATCACCCAGACGCAGGGACCGAACATCCTGCGCCTCAAGGGCATCATCGCCTTCAAGGACGACCCGGACCGCTATGTGGTGCAGGGCGTGCACATGATCATCGAAGGCGATCACCAGCGCGCCTGGAAGGAAGACGAAAAGCGCGAAAGCCGCCTCGTCTTCATCGGACGCGAGCTCGATCCGGCTGCGCTGAAAGCCGATTTCGAAAATTGCCAAGCGAAATAAGACCGGGAAACGATGCCAACTGTTGCTCCGCTCGACCTTGACGGTCATTGCCTTTATGCGCGCTTTATCGGCGGCACCCCGTTTTTCGCCATGGCCGATGGCAGCGTCCACCGGCTCGGCGATGACGGCCACCAGACCTCGACAGCCCATGACGGGCTGCTGAGCGCCACGGTCAGCGTGGACGGCAAGTCGCTCGTCACCGGCGGCGAAGACGGTCGCGTCTGCCGCATCGATGCCGCCGGCGCGGTGAACGAGCTTGCGAAGGTTCCGCGCAAATGGATGACCGCTGTGGCAAGCGGCCCCGGCGGCACTGTCGGCTTTGCCTCGGGCCGTTCCGTCTGGGTGCGCACTTCGGACGGCAGAACCCAAGAATTCACGCAAGAGCGCAGCGTCGAAGGCATCGCCTTCGCGCCAAAGGGCCAGCGCCTTGCCATTGCGCGCTATAACGGCGCGACCCTGATCTGGACCGGCACGGCGGCCAAGCCCCTCGAGCTGGAATGGAAGGGCGCGCATATCGGCGTGACATTCTCGCCCGACGGGCGCTTCCTTGTCACCACCATGCAGGAAAATGCCCTGCACGGCTGGCGTCTGGAAGACAACAAGCACATGCGCATGACCGGCTATCCGGCCAAGGTGAAGGACTGGTCGTGGAGCGCCAGGGCCAAATGGCTCGCCACATCCGGCGCACCGGCGGCAATCGTCTGGCCTTTCGCGGGCAAGGACGGTCCGATGGGCAAGGCTCCGCTGGAGCTTGGCCTGCGCGGCGACAGCATGGTGACGGCGGTCGCCTGCCACCCGGTCGAGGACATTGCCGCCATCGGCTACAATGACGGCATGATCCTGATCGTGCGCTTCGCCGACAGCAAGGAAGTCCTGCTGCGCCGCCCCGGCAAGGGGGCAATCACCAGCATGGGATGGGACGCCGAAGGCCACCGTCTCGCTTTCGGTTCGGAAGCCGGGGATTGTGGAGTGGTTTCTATAAGGGAGTAAGGGAGTAAGGGAGTAAGGGAGTAAGGGAGTAAGGGAGTAGAATGACTTATTCTCGATCAAGGCAAATATTTTACTTGCCTTGTCCACCACTTGCCCGCACCCTATTCCCCTATTCCCCTATTCCCCTATTCCCCTATTCCCCTATTCCCCTATTCCCCTCGCCTTGCAACCGCCGGAGCCGCATCCGGCCCAAGCGACGCCACCCACTGGCTGATGGCGGCGATGTCCTTTTCACCCAGCATGTGATCCGCATCGATGGTGCGGGCATCGACGCGGGCGCCGCCCGAGCGCAGGAGCGCTGAAAGCGCCGGCGCAAAAGGCGAATAGAGCTTGTCGTCCTCGCCCGTGATCGTGAGAACGCGCGCCTTGCCCAGATTGGCGGCGGGGACATTGTCCAGAACCGGCATCGAGCGCATCAGCACCGCGCGCTTCACCAGATCGGGGTGCAGCATCATGGTCGCCGCCAGAAGATTGGCGCCGTTCGAATAGCCCACGAAAGTCGCGTGGGTGAGATCGAGATCCTTTTCATCGGCAAGCCGCGTCAGGAAGGTCACGAAGGCGTTGGCCTCAAGCTTCACGTCCTTCTGGTCGAACTTGACCGGCGTGATGCGTTTGTACCAGCGCGTGCCGCCATCCTGCATCACGCGGCCGCGAACGCCGAGCAGCGTGGCACGCGGCCAGATTCTGGCCGCCATCGGCACGAGGCTGGTTTCGTTGCCGCCCGAACCGTGCAGCAGGACCACCAGTTCGCCGGAAGCGTTGTCCGGCCTGTAAAAGCGATGGATGAACTGCCTGCTGCGCGAAAAATTCTGTTCTGGGGTCGGTTCCGCGTCGATCTTCTTCTCGCGCATTGTCACGCCTTCACCAAGTTTCGGAGCGCCCTGCTCCTCCTTCATCGAAGCGGCGATACCGCTCAGGGCCTTGCCCCGGCCTTTCATCGCCGCAGGCTGCCCCTCGGCCAGAACCGGGCCGGCCGCAGCCGTGATAAGAATTGTCGCCATGGCGGCAATAAACATCTTCTTTACCATGATCTCAACATAGCCAATGAGACGTTAACAAAGGTTTGAAAGCGGCTCTTCCCGGGTGCGTCCCCACCCCCCGCCGGTTTGAATAGAAGCGTCTTCTAACAGAAGAGTTTTAGCAGGAATGTGGCACTCGACACGAAAAATTACACCATGTTACAATTTGGTGACTATCGCCCGATTGCTTCAACAATGCGTGAACAGGAGATCGATCCAGGATTATCCATGCTTTTGACGCCTTTACGTGAGACTGTATCTGCAACTTGAGGGTCAATTGTTTTGGAAGTGGGAGTGACCATGAGCAGTTTCAAACCCGGCCGTTTTTCATCCGCCCGACTGACTTATGATGCGGTAACGCCTCGAAATATCTATCTGAACCGCCGAAACTTCATGGCGGGCGCGGCGGCCCTGACCGCGACCGGTTTTGCATCGCAGGCTTTTGCGGACCCTCTCAAGGCAACCGCTTCCGCCTATAAGGTCGATGAAAAGCTGACGCCGCAGGACGCGGTGACGACCTATAACAATTTCTACGAATTCGGTACCGACAAGAGCGATCCCTCCGCCAATTCCGGCAATTACAAGCCGCTGCCCTGGAAGCTGACGGTCGACGGGCTGGTGAAACAGCCCAAGGAATTCGATATTCAGGAACTGATTGCCAGGATGCCGCTCGAAGAACGCATCTACCGGATGCGCTGCGTGGAGGCCTGGTCGATGGTCATTCCGTGGATCGGCTTTCCGCTCGCAAGCCTGCTGTCGCAGGTGGAACCGCTCGGATCGGCCAGATATATCGCGTTCACCGGCGTCGTGCGCCCGGAAGAAATGCCGGGCCAGACCGGCCTGTTTCAGGTGCTCAACTGGCCCTATGTCGAGGGCCTGCGCCTCGATGAAGCCATGCATCCGCTGACCATCCTTTCGGTCGGCCTTTACGGCGAAACCCTGCAAAATGCCAACGGCGCGCCAGTCCGGCTCGTCGTTCCGTGGAAATACGGCTTCAAGGGTATCAAGGCGATCACGAAGATCAGCTTCGTCGAAAAGCAGCCGCCGACCTCGTGGCAGCAGCAGGCCGCCAACGAATATGGCTTCTATGCCAATGTGAACCCGGAGGTCGATCACCCGCGCTGGAGCCAGGCAACCGAGCGGCGCATCGGCGAAGGCAGTTTTCTGGGGTCCGGGCGACGCCCCACCCTGCCCTTCAACGGCTATGGCGAGGAAGTCGCCTCGCTCTATGCAGGCATGGACCTGAAGGTGAATTACTGACATGACCGCGCAGACGATCCAGACAGGCAACAGGACAACCCGGAAGAAGACCGCCCGTCCGGGCGGATGGAAAATCTGGCTGCTCTATGCGGCCGGTTTCGTTCCCGCGGTCTGGACCTTCTATCTGGCCCTTACGGGCAGCCTCGGGGCCGATCCGGTCAAGACCTTCGAACATACGCTCGGCCTGTGGGCGCTGCGCTTTCTGATCCTGACGCTCATGGTCACGCCGATCCGCGATCTGACCGGCATCGCGCTTCTGCGCTACCGGCGCGCGCTCGGTCTTCTCGCCTTCTATTATGCGCTGATGCATTTCTCCACCTATATGGTGCTCGATCAGAGGCTCGACATGGCGACCATCGTCGCCGATATCCTGCGACGCCCCTTCATCACCATCGGCATGGCCAGCCTCCTCATGCTCCTGCCGCTGGCGCTTACCTCCAACAACTGGTCGATCCGCAAGCTCGGACGCCGCTGGAACAGCCTGCACAGGCTCGTTTATGTGGCGATTGCGGGCGGCGCTATCCATTTCATCATGTCGGTGAAAAGCTGGCCCGCCGAGCCTGTCATCTATGGGGCGATCGTCACGCTCCTGCTCCTGTGGCGTCTGGTGCGCGCCCAAACGCGCAGCCGCAAGACCGCCGCCCGCCCGCGCGGCGCGGCGGCGATGGCCGTCAGGAAATAACGGCGCGCCGGGCGTCATCCTTCCTCTTTTACCAGTTTGGAGAGTTAATTCCGGCATTCTGGCCGTTAGGCGATGACATGGCGATGCAAATCATGCCAGTATCGCCGCGATTTCCGCACGTAGGATAATTCATGCAGCGGCAACCGGCGAATACGGAATGCATATGACTTCTCTTGTGAAACCCGCTCTCCTCCGCATCGCAGCCAAATTCCTCTTCGTTTTATTCGCTCTCGTCTTTGCGATATGGGCGAGCCTCGCCATGTGGTTCCAGTTGCCCTTCGGCGATGCTGTCCGCGGGTCGATCATCGCCGTCTGGTTGCTGATCACGCTTGGCGTCATCTTCGGAGAAAGACAGTATATCTGCTGGCGCAAGCGGCTTTTCTTCTGCATTCTGGCAGCCCTGATGCTGCTCGCATGGGCGACCGTGCGCCCGTCCCTCAACCGCATATGGGCGCCCGACGTCGCCCGTACGGTAACGGGCAAGATCGACGGCGACATCGTGACCCTTTCCAATGTGCGCGATTTCGTCTGGCGGACGACGGAGGATTTCACGCCCGACTGGAAAGAGGAAAGCTACGATCTGAGCAAGATCAGCACGGTCGATGTCTATCTTTCCTACTGGTCTGGTCCGGCCATCGCCCACACGCTTCTGTCCTTCGGCTTCGAGGATGGCCGCCATGTGGTCTTTTCCGGCAAAATCCGCCGCGAGCACCATGAAGTCTATTCGTCGATTGCCGGTTTCTTCCGCAAGTATGAGCTGGCGATGATCGCCGCCAGGGAACGCGACATCGTTTATCTGCGCACCAATATCCGCAAGGAAAACGTCTACCGCTACCGCGTGAAGCTTCCGCCCGCGGGCGCGCGCGAGCTTTTCCTGTCCTATGTGAAGCTCGGCAACGAACTGGCGGAACGGCCCAAGTTCTACAACACGCTGACGGCCAACTGCACCACGATCATTTTCAGCATGGCGCGGCTGCTGGACCCGACCTTCCCCTTCGACTACCGCATTTTGCTGTCAGGCTACCTGCCGGGCTATCTCTACGATCATGGCTGGCTGGAAAACGGCGACACGCTGGAAAAGGTGCGCGAAAAGGCATCCATAGATGCAAGGGCGCTTTCGGGCGGGCGCGACGGCTATTCGGAACGTATCCGCGAATAGAGCGTCGATCTGATTGAATCAGATCGACGCTCCAGCCTTTGCTTTTACGCGCGTCTTGTCCGAAAACCGTTTCACACTTTTCGGGACGCGCTCTAAAAAACCCCGCCGGGGCGACTGCTTCGACGGGGCTCGAAAGGACCGGAAAGATCAGATCGCGGCGGTGACGATGACCTCGACCTTGTAGTCCGGCGTTGCCAGCGCCGCTTCGCCGGTCGCGCGGGCGGGCGTGTGCGCCGGATCGACCCATGCGTCCCAGACGGCGTTCATTTCGGCAAAATCCTTCATGTCGGCGAGCCAGATGATCGCCTGAAGGATCCTGGTCTTGTCCGAACCCACTTCCTTGAGGAGGCGCTCCACCTCGGCCAGCACGGCCTTGGTCTGTTCGGTGACGCTGGCGCCCGGATTGCCCACCTGCCCGGAGAGATAAACGGTGTTGCCGTGAACGACGGCCTGGCTCATGCGCGGACCGGGTCCGATGCGACGGATGCTCATGGTAAACTCCTCTCAATGCTGCTTTTTTGCGGAAACGGTCCGCATGTGGAAATGTTGCGCATCCTTATTAAAGCCCCCGCCCGCTTTGGCAATGCCCGCTCGCAAAAATTGACCTCGAAGACCGGGCAATGCTAGTTTTCCCGGGAGTTCACGGAACGGGAAAACGGCAATGACACCTCCGGCTTCCGGCAAGGCAGACCGACAACCGAAATTGCTTTCCGGCGGCAATCCGCAGATTGCCAAGGGCTTCGGCGAAGAGCCGGTTCAAGCCTATATCGCGGCCATGCCCGGCTGGAAAAGCGCGATCGGAGAACGACTCGATTCGCTGGTGACGAAAGCCGTGCCAGACGTGCGCAAGGCGGTGAAATGGAATTCGCCCCTCTACGGCATGGACGACACGACCTGGTTTCTCGGCATTCACTGCTATGCGAAATACATAAAGCTCGCCTTCTTCAACGGACAGTCGCTGCATCCCCTGCCGCCGGTGGAATCCCGCAGTCCGCGCACCCGCTACCTGCATATATTCGAGGAAGGCCCGTTCGACGAGGCCCTGTTCACCGACTGGATGAAACAGGCAAGCCGTCTGCCCGGCGAAAAAATGTGAACCGGAGGAACAAACCGAAAATGACGAATTCAACTTCACCCGAAACGGCAGGCGAAGACACGGCTTCCGCGCTGATCGACGGACGCATCGCGGAACTGCGCGACTGGCGCGGCCAGACGCTTGCCCGCATCAGGGCGCTGATCAGGGACGCCGATCCGCATGTGATCGAGGAATGGAAATGGCGCGGCGTTCCGGTCTGGTCGCATGACGGCATCATATGCACCGGCGAAACATACAAAAGCGTGGTCAAGGCGACCTTTGCCAAAGGGGCTTCGCTGGAAGACCCTGCCGGCCTGTTCAATGCGAGCCTTGAAGGCAATACCAGACGCGCCATCGACATGCGCGAAGGCGAAGAGATCGACGCGGAGGCTTTCAAGGCGCTGGTGAGGGCCGCCATTGCTCTCAATGCGTCCAAACGGAAACGATAAATTTCCGGTGGAAGGCCGCGCCGCGCTCATGCCTCGCCGTGCGTAGCGCGGATTGACTCTTCGCCCCCCTCCCCCTATAAGGCGCGTCACGTTCACCCTTGCGGGTCTGCGGATGGCGTTGTGCTGTCCACTGCGAGGGATAAGAACCAGCTCCTGTTCAATAGAGCATGATCCCGAAAAGCGAAAACCGGTTTTCGGACCAGATCGTGTTCAAGAGAAAAACAGAATCAAGAAGGGCCGCACACCGCGGTATTAAATAAATGAAGCGCACTTATCAGCCATCCAAGATCGTCCGTAAGCGTCGCCACGGTTTCCGTGCACGCATGGCAACCACCGGCGGCCGCAAGGTTCTCGCCGCTCGCCGTTCGCGCGGCCGTAAGCGGCTCTCCGCTTAATCTTTTCCCGCGCAACGTGGGTCCATTGAGATTCTGGCTGGCGCGGTGAATGAAGATATGAAAAAGCCGAAACAAATACTCCGCCTTCGCAAGAGAGCGGAGTTTTTGGCTGTGAGGAACGGTGAAAAGCGCCGTGGGCCGCTGTTTCTTCTTGAAGTCCGCGAGCGGACGGAAGAGGAATCGGCGACGGCGAAAATCGGCGAAAAGCCCCGTGCAGGTTTCACCGTCACCAAGAAAAACGGCAATGCGGTCAAACGCAACCGCATCCGCCGCAGACTGAGAGAAGCGGTTCGTTGTCACGCGGGGCGTGACATGGCGCCTTCGACCGACTATGTGATCGTAGCGCGCGAGCAAGCTCTCACCGCGCCCTTTTCGCGACTGACCGAAGAACTCTCCCGCCGCCTCAAGGTCAAGGCCGGGCAACAGGGTGAGCGGCGGGGCGATGGGAAACGCCGAACGGAAAGACCGGAATCAGGACCCGTCAATGGAAAATAATCGCAATTTCTTCATCACCATTGCCCTGTCCATCCTCGTGCTGACGCTGTGGCAAGTGTTTTATCTGGGTCCGAAAACGGAAGCCCAGCGGGAGCAGGCACGCATTGAGGAGCAGCAGGCAGCGCAGCAGCAGGCCCAGACGGGGCAGGCTACTGGACAGACTGGTGGCGACACGCCGCAAACGCCCGCCACGCCCGGCGCGATCCCCGGCCATGGCGATGTCGCGGCCGCTGGCGGCACACTCACCCGCGAGGCAGCCGTCGCCCAGACGCAGCGCATCGATATCGACACGCCTTCCCTGCGCGGCTCGATCAACCTGACCGGCGCGCGTCTCGACGACCTTTATCTGAAGAAATATCACGAGACGGTGGACGACAGCTCGCCGGAAATCGAACTGCTCGCGCCGTCGGCGCTGAAGCAGGGCTATTTCGTCGAACTGGGCTTCACCGGCAACGACACGACCGGTCCCGTGCCGGGTCCGAACACGGTCTGGACCGTGGAAGGCAACAACAAGCTGACGCCGGCGACGCCCGTCACGCTGACCTATACCAACGAGAAGAACATCACCTTCAAGCGCGTCATCTCGGTTGACGACGCCTATATGTTCTCGGTTGACGACACCATCGCCAACAATACCGGCGCTGCGATCTCGCTTGCCTCCTATGGCCGCGTGACCCGCTTCAACCAGCCCGAACACGCAAGCGCCACCTATGTCCTGCATGAAGGCCTGATCGGCGTCATGGGTCAGGACGGCCTGCAGGAAATCAAATATTCCAAGATCGAGGACGACAAGGACATTTCGTTCAAGGACGTCGCTGGCGGCTGGGTCGGCATCACCGACAAATACTGGGCGGCAACGCTGGTTCCGCCACAGGACGAAAAGTTCACCGCGCGCTTCTCGCACTTCACCAATGACCGTCCGCGCTACCAGTCCGATTTTCTCGGCGCGCCGATGACCATTGCACCCGGCCAGTCGCAGACGCTGAAGAACCACATCTTCGCCGGTGCGAAAGTCGTTACCAACATCAAGAACTACGAGGAAAAGCTCGGCATCAAGCAGTTCGAACTGCTGATCGACTGGGGCTGGTTCTACTTCATCACCAAGCCGATGTTCTACCTCATCGACTGGATCTACAAGTTCTCCGGCAATTTCGGCGTCGCCATTCTGGTCGTCACCGTTCTGCTCAAGGGCCTGTTCTTCCCGCTTGCCAACAAGTCGTACAAGTCGATGGCGCGCATGAAGCTGGTGCAGCCGAAGCTGACGGAAATCCGCGAGAAATATGCGGATGACAAGATGAAGCAGCAGCAGGCCATGATGCAGCTTTACAAGGACGAGAAGATCAACCCGCTGGCAGGCTGCTGGCCGGTGCTGGTGCAGATTCCGGTGTTCTTCGCGCTCTACAAGGTGCTCTACGTCACCATCGAAATGCGCCACGCGCCGTTCTTCGGCTGGATTCAGGACCTTGCGGCACCCGATCCGACCTCGATCTTCAACCTGTTCGGCCTCCTGCCCTTCGGCGTGCCGGCCTTCCTGATGATCGGCGTCTGGCCGCTCCTGATGGGCATCACCATGTTCCTGCAAATGCGCATGAACCCGACGCCGCCCGATCCGACGCAGGCCGCGATCTTCACCTGGATGCCGGTGATCTTCACCTTCATGCTGGCTTCCTTCCCTGCCGGTCTGGTGATCTACTGGGCATGGAACAACCTGCTCTCCATCACCCAGCAGGGCATCATCATGAAGCGCCAGGGCGTGAAGATCGAGCTTTGGGACAATCTCAGGGGCCTCTTCAGGCGAAAGCCGAAAGAGGCGAAGAAATAAGGAAGGAAAAAGCCCCACAAATGTGGGGCTTTTTTTTTGTTTTTGTGGTGTATATAATCTCTATATTGATAGAGGATCACATATGGCAAACCCATTATTTGAAGAAATCAGCGGAATTCTTGAAAGCAAAAGCTTTCGCTCCGAGAACAAATGGCATTATTCTGTTAATTATCTTAGATATAACAGAATATTAATTGGAGACAGCAGGGCTCATATATCTATATATCACGACAGAAAAGGCTATCACACAACATTTAGACTTCATGAGTATAAAGATAGGTACTATAACAAGGAAATCAAAAATCTAGATGCATTATATCGCACTGTTACAACAGGCAGATTTCGCCAGAAGTTAGACATTAGCAGTGACACAATAACGGCGTTGGAATGGTTAAGAGCAAACCGATGATCCAAGCTCATAGATACCTGATGGCGAACTGCCCTCAAAAATAAAAACCCTTATCGCTGGCATTGACAATGTGGCCTATACCATTGATGCGTGTCATTCTAAGAATGATGCGGCCAGGATAAGAACATTGAGCGAGCAGGATAAGAAGCAGGCGGCGATCAGGGCCGCTCAGTCGGCGGCGGATGCGGTCCGGGAAGCCCAGGCGGCGCTGGCCGAGGAAGGACGCCTGCTCTTCAAGAAATCGTGGATATTCATTCGCGGCGTACCGTCGATGAAATTCCTGCCACCGGAAGGCCCGGTGGAAATCGCCTTTGCCGGGCGCTCCAATGTCGGCAAATCGTCGCTGATCAATTCCCTGGTCAACAAGAAGGGTCTTGCGCGCACCTCCAACACGCCGGGCCGCACGCAGGAACTGAACTATTTCGTGCCGGACGGCTATTCGGGCGAAAAAGGCGACCTGCCGCCGCTGGCGCTCGTCGACATGCCGGGCTATGGCTTTGCCGAGGCCCCGAAAGCGCAGGTCGATGCATGGACCCGCCTCGTCTTCGATTACTTGCGCGGTCGCACCACGCTGAAGCGCGTCTATGTGCTGATCGATGCGCGCCACGGCATCAAGAAGAACGACGCCGAAGTGCTCGACCTTCTCGACAAGGCCGCCGTGTCCTATCAGATCGTGCTGACCAAGATCGACAAGATCAAGCCCGCGGGCGTGCCGCGCCTCTTGGAAGAGACGCACAAGCTCACCTACAAGCGCGCCGCCTGTTTTCCCGGCATCATCGCCACTTCTTCGGAAAAGGGCGTCGGCCTCGACGATCTGCGCGCGGCCATCGCGCTGCTTCTCAAGGAATACTGACCGGAGCAAGCATCGCGTTTATCGATGGAATCGCGAAGGTTATACGCCTTCGCGAGCGCCACGACGGTCCATGCGGTCGATTACCGATATCGCAATCTTGGTGATGACCGTTCCCGTAATGCCCCCCAAAAGCACCCAGACAGACGGCCCCAATATCATCCACGGTTCGTGAATAGCGCCATCCGCGCCCATCGTCGTGAAATAGCGATCTCCAACATAGAGCCCCATCATGCCGATAATGGGCAAAATGGCTGAAACCCACGACATAAAATTCAATATTGAACGCAATCTTCTCATCAATCTGTATCCGATTAAAAACTGAGGATTGCGTCGAAAAAAGTCCAAACAATGGCTCCGGTTTCAACCGACGCAATTGCCTCGCACTCCGCTGCCAGCCCTGGAATTCGGCAAATCACGCCCCCGTAAATAGAAAACCGTTTTACACCGCTCGCCATCTTGCCTAAAAAAGCCCAGCTCTTTTTGCCCTGTCGCCAGCCATGGAGCCCGCGATGACGACACTTGAAAATCCTGAAATGCAAGCGCAACTCCTGTCCGCGGCCCTGCCCTATATGCAGCGCTACGAAAACAAGCATGTCGTCGTGAAATATGGCGGCCACGCCATGGGCAACCCCGAATTGGGCAAGGCATTCGCACGCGACATCGCGCTTCTGAAACAGTCCGGTATCAATCCTATCGTCGTGCATGGCGGCGGCCCGCAGATTCAGGCCATGCTGACCAAGCTCGGCATCGAATCGCGCTTCGAGGGCGGCTTGCGCGTCACCGACGAAAAGACAGTCGAAGTGGTGGAAATGGTTCTGGCCGGTTCCATCAACAAGGAAATCGTCGCCCTCATCAACGCCGAAGGCGAATGGGCCATCGGGCTTTGCGGCAAGGACGGTAACATGGTCTTCGCGCAGAAGGCGCACAAGACCGTCATCGATCCTGACTCCAATATCGAGAAAGTGCTGGACCTCGGCTTCGTCGGCGAACCGGCGGAAGTGGATCGCACCCTGCTCGACCTGCTCGCCCGCTCCGAGATGATCCCGGTCATCGCGCCGGTCGCACCGGGCCGCGACGGCCACACCTACAACATCAATGCCGATACTTTTGCGGGCGCCATTGCGGGCGCGCTGGCCGCAACGCGCCTCCTGTTCCTCACCGACGTTCCGGGCGTGCTCGACAAGGACAAGAACCTCATCAAGGAACTCTCCGTCGCCGACGCGCAGGCGCTCATCAGGGATGGCACGATTTCCGGCGGCATGATCCCCAAGGTCGAAACCTGCATCGACGCAATCCGCCGGGGCGTGGAAGGCGTCGTGATTCTCAACGGCAAGACGCCGCATTCGGTCCTGCTGGAGCTTTTCACCGAACATGGGGCCGGCACGCTTATCGTGCCGTAACAAGACAAAGTACGCTTATCGTGCCGTAACGAAACGAAGTACGCTTGTCGTGCCGCAAGGGATCGACCATGACCGATATTCCGGATAGAGCCGCGTTCGCTCACGTCACCGACTGGGTGTTCGACCTCGATAACACGCTCTATCCGCACGCCGCCGATCTGTTCTCGCAGATCGACGTGCGCATGACGAGCTATGTCGAGAATCTCCTGAAACTACCGCGCGAGGAAGCACGCCGGATTCAGAAACAGTTCTATCTGGAATATGGCACGACGCTTAAAGGCCTGATGGAATGCCACCAGATCGACCCGGACGATTTTCTGCAAAAGGTCCATGACATCGATTATTCGTGGCTGAAGCCCGATCCGGCGCTCGGACAGGCGATCAAGGCGCTGCCGGGGCGCCGCTTCATCTTCACGAACGGCGATCGCGGCCATGCCGAACGCGCAGCGCGCCAACTCGGCATTCTCGACGATTTCGACGATATTTTCGACATCGTGGCGGCGGGCCTGACGCCCAAGCCGGAACGGGCCACCTATGACCGTTTCCTCGGCGCCTTCGGCGTCGATGCGCAAAAGGCGGTCATGTTCGAGGACCTGGCGCGCAATCTGGTCGTGCCCAAGACCCTCGGCATGAAGACGGTGCTGGTCGTGCCGAACAATTTCGAGCCGACCTTCTCGGAAATATGGGAAAGCGACCCCGAATTCACCGATCAGGTGGATTATGTGACGGACAACCTGACCGGGTTTCTGGAACAGATCCGTGCGGCCCGGTAGACACTTTACCGGCCTTGAAAGGCGGATCGACAAGCTGCCGCGTCGCCGGTCCGCCCAAAACAGTCAGAGCTTGTAGAAACCCTTGATGAGCCCCCAGGCTTCGTCGGCGGTTTCCACGAAGTTCAGCAGTTCGATATCGGCCGGCGAAATCGTGCCCTGCTCGGCCAGAAATTCGATATTGATCGCCTTGGTCCAGAACTCCCTGCCGAACAGGATCAGCGGCATACGCTCCATGCGATTGGTCTGGATCAGCGTCATCGCCTCGAAAAGCTCGTCCATCGTGCCGAAACCGCCGGGGAACACGCAGACCGCCTTGGCCCGCATCAGAAAATGCATCTTGCGGATCGCGAAATAATGGAAATTGAAGCAAAGATCCGGCGTGACATAGGCATTGGGCGCCTGTTCGTGCGGCAGCACGATATTGAGGCCGATGGTCGGCGCGCCGACATCGGCGGCACCGCGATTGCCTGCTTCCATGACACCGGGTCCACCGCCCGTCACCACGATGAATTCGCGATAATAGGACGTGGCGGAATATTCCGAGCATAGCCGCGCGAATTTGCGCGCTTCCTCGTAATAATGCGAATTGGCCTGAAGGTTCTTCTTCTGGACCTCGTTCTTGGCCGCCCATGCCTCGCCGCCCGGTTCGGGAATACGCGCGCCGCCGAACATGACGACGGTGGACTTGATGCCCCGGTCGGCCAGAATCATTTCCGGCTTCAGAAGCTCAAGTTGCAGACGCACCGGGCGCAGGTCGCGCCGGGTCATGAAATCGTCATCGGTAAATGCAAGGCGATAGGCCGGAGCCTCGGTCTGGGGCGTCTGCGGTACGGTCCGCGCCTGCTTGATAGCTTCCTCTGAATTCGGGAACGGCGTCCAGCCGGACTTCTCCATCGGGTTCATTCTTCTCACCTGCTCCTTCATTCCTGCCATGCAACGAATTCGACATCCATTCTGGCGCTAAATGCTTAATCTGTCTCAAACGTGGCACCGAAATCGGATCACGAACGAGATTGACCCATATGGCGCCTTCGCTTAATCAATTTCCCGACAGCGGGCCGCGCCCGCCATCCGCCCGCCCATCCATGGAGATCGCACCCTATGACCAAGCCAGACCTCGCCTCCCTCGAGAAGACAATAGACAAGGCTTTCGACGAGCGCGACGGCATCAGCACGGCAACGCGCGGCGAAGTGCGCGAAGCCGTCGAACAGTCGCTCATTCTGCTCGATCGCGGCGAAGCCCGTGTCGCAGAAAAACAGGCGGACGGCAACTGGCATGTCAACCAATGGCTGAAGAAAGCGGTTCTGCTCTCTTTCCGCCTCAACCCGATGGAAGTCATCAAGGGCGGCCCCGGCCAGTCCTCATGGTGGGACAAGGTCCCCTCGAAGTTCGACGGCTGGACGGCCAATGAATTCGAAAAGGCGGGCTTCCGCGCCGTGCCGAACTGCGTCGTACGCCACTCGGCCTATATCGCGCCGAACGCCATCCTCATGCCGTCCTTCGTCAATCTGGGCGCCTATGTCGATGAAGGCGCGATGGTCGATACCTGGGCGACCGTCGGCTCCTGCGCGCAGATCGGCAAGAACGTCCACCTTTCCGGCGGCGTCGGCATCGGGGGCGTGCTGGAACCCATGCAGGCAGGCCCGACCATCATCGAGGACAATTGCTTCATCGGCGCGCGCTCGGAAGTCGTGGAAGGCTGCATCGTGCGCGAAGGCTCCGTGCTCGGCATGGGCGTCTTCATCGGCAAATCGACCAAGATCGTGGATCGCGCCACTGGCGAAGTCTTCTATGGCGAAGTACCGCCCTATTCGGTCGTCGTCGCGGGCACCATGCCCGGCAAGAACGTTCCCGGCGAAAACTGGGGCCCGAGCCTTTATTGCGCCGTCATCGTCAAGCGCGTCGATGAAAAGACCCGGTCGAAGACATCCATCAACGATCTGCTGCGCGACTGATCTTCATCGCAATTCTGGAAACGGAAAAGGGCGAAGCCACCGGCTCCGCCCTTTTCCTTGAGTTCTGGTATAATGTGCCGCCCCTTCGGATGGCGCTTCGCCTCTGTCCGGGCGATCCGGGGAAGCTCTGACGCCATCCTCCGGGGAGATTCTCGATATCCGGCCTTGCCGGCCTCTCGGATAGTTCCTCCCGGACATCCCACACGTGAGGGGGAGAAACGCATGGGATGTCCTGGGGATTCCAGCTATCGGAACGAATTAGTTCTGGTAGCTGGACGGGGAAGCGTCGCCGAAGCGATTTGCCGAGCCGTCCTGATAGACCGGCGCGGACTGGCGAATGGAGGCCGGGGCCGTGTAGTCGACATTGTCGCGGGTCGAAACGACCGGAGTCTCACCCGGCAAAGTGAAGGCCCTGTCCTGGGCAGCCAGGGCTTCAGGTTCGCCGACGAACGGATTTTCGGCAAAGGCAGCACCGGCGCTGAGAGCGACGGCAAGAGCGGCGAGAGCGAGCGTCTTCATCTTCTTGTTCCTTTCCATGCGTCCCCTGACTTCGGCATCGGCTTCGGCATCGTGCCGGCGAGGTCTTCAGACCTTCAAACCGCAGGAGACTTTTAGAGCGCGTTTCTTTTCTGTTGAATCAGATCGGCGCTCTAACTTTTTGTTTTATCGCGCATCTTTTCCGAAAACCGTTTCACACTTTTCGGGATGCGCTCTAGTGGATTGAATTTGACGTTTGATTCCCGACTGAATGAGATGCCGTTTCAAACGTCAAATTCGAAAAATCCACTAGATACATAAACTTACTAGTGGTCTGATTCCGACATTTGCTCGGCGCCTGTATCAGAGGGATGCAAATGTCGGAATCAGACCACTAGCTGAGCCTTCGTGGCTCTCCCTGCGGTGTCAGGCACATCTGGGAGGAAATGCCCCGACACCTTCGGGAATACGTGCAATGTGGATATTTCATTCATGCCCGGCCCATCGGGACCGGAAAGGTCGGAAGTCCGGCCGGACTTTTACTTCTGGTAGGAAGAAGGCGATGCATCACCGAAGCGATGAGCCGAACCATCCTGATAGACCGTTTCCTTGCTGATCGAGGCAGGAGCGGTGTAGTCGATCTTCTGGGAAGCAACCGGGGTGCGGTCGTTTGCATAAAGATCGGCAGGCTCACCGACATGCGGATTCTCGGCAAAGGCAGCACCGGCGCTAAGGGCGAAGGCAGCGGCAGCAAGAACAATCTTTTTCATTTTCCTATCTCCTTGGAATGTGGAGCGGCGTTTTGCTCGTCGTTCCGATGCACCTCAGATGGGCGACAATGTGCAGGATTTCCAGTCACGAAAATGTTTGCCCAATCACACATTCGTGCGGCCAATTTCTTGCGACTTCAAAAAATGAACGGAATAATATGAATAATTACAATTAGTTATCTGATATACCAGGCTTCACGCAACTGTTACAAAGCGGTTTTTGTTCAAGATGCGCGAACACTCTGTACGAATATATTGTCCAATGTGAGTGAACAATGACGCCGTTTTCCCGGAAACAGCAGCCCAGAAACAGCAGCGTTGCGAAATGGGGCGGTCGTATCGAGAGACTGTTCCAAAAGAAAAAGCCGCATCGAATGCGGCTTGATCACGGTTCGCAGCCTGCCCGACCGGTGTGCGGAAACCGACGGCGCTTTGTTCAGTTATTCGCGACAGCGACCGAGCGTCCGGCGATGGAGACCCATTGGCCGGAATTGGCTGGCGATTGCATCTTGATATAGCGATAGGGCGTCTTCCCGACCGGCAGCACTTCGTCGCGCAGATTGTCGAGAATATAGTCGCCATGGTCGGTGCGCACCGTCAGGACGACGTGCGGCTCGCTGCCCTGAACCATCGTGATGAGAAGCTGTGACGGGCCGATGCCCCGCGCCATCAGCCGCGCGCGCTTCATCAGCACATAATCCTCGCAGTCACCCCTGCCATTGGCGGGGATGGCCCAATAATCGCGCTTGTCGTAATTATCCCGATCGGAAACCGGCCTGACGCGGCGATTGACGGAACTGCTGACCGATTGCAGCAGCTTCATGCGCTTTGGCGTGAGCTTCATCGGCGGCAATACGCGATGCGCCCCGCAATCGCGCGGATTGCGGCCGCAATAGTTCTTGTGCCCGTATGGAATACTCGTCAGCCCGCCTGCTTCACTCCACTGCGCGGCCTTGGCCGGTATTGTCGCCGCTCCGAAGAACACCATTAAACCTGCCAGGGCAGAAGAGACAAAACGCATACGCACTTTCCCATTTTTAAAAGAGTTCCCGTTGACCGGCCCTTTGCGGGTCTCGTTATCAACTGTCTTTCAACTAACGATGACAGGGTCCCTTCGGTCAAGAAAATTTCGTTCCCAAATTGAAACGGGTTGAGAAAAGCGCGTGAAAGGCGAAAAATGCGCCCTGCGCGCAACCGCCGAATTATTGTTTCATCCGGCGAGGTCCCGATCTAATCTCGACGTCAGACGATTCCCTTTTCAGAAGTCCCGGTCTTATGAATTCAGCTATCAATCCCGCCGACAATCTTGCCGCCCTGATCCGCTGCCCGTCCGTCACGCCCGCCGAAGGCGGCGCACTGACGGCGCTCGAAGCCATGCTGGAGCCGATGGGCTTTACCGTGGAGCGCCCGGTCTTCACCGATGAGGGCACGCCGGACATCGAAAATCTCTACGCGCGCAAGTCCGGCAATGGCCCGCATCTGATGTTTGCCGGTCATACCGATGTCGTGCCCCCCGGCAATGAAGGCGACTGGAAGCACCCGCCCTTCTCGGCGGCGATCGAAGACGGCGTGATGTACGGGCGCGGCGCGGTCGATATGAAGGGCGGCGTAGCATGTTTCGTGGCCGCCGTTGCGCGCCATATCGAAAGGCATGGCAGCCTGAAAGGCAGCATCTCCTTCCTCGTCACCGGCGACGAGGAAGGCCCCGCCATCAACGGCACGGTGAAGCTGCTCGACTGGGCGAAAAAGCGCGGCGAAAGCTGGGATGCATCCATCGTCGGCGAGCCGACCAATCCGAACGCGCTTGGCGACATGATCAAGATCGGCCGTCGCGGCTCGCTTTCCGGCACGATCACCGTGCGCGGCGTGCAGGGCCATGCCGCCTACCCGCATCTGGCCGAAAATCCGGTGCGCGGCATCACCACCCTCGTCGACAGCCTGCTCTTTCCCGCATTCGATGAAGGCACGGCGGACTTTCAGGCCAGCAATCTGGAAGTCACCACCGTCGATGTCGGCAACAAAGCGACCAATGTCATCCCGAACAAGGCGACCGCCTCGTTCAACATCCGCTTCAACGACACATGGACGGCGGAGAGCCTGCAGGCCGAAATCGTGGCCCGTCTCGAAAGGGCCGCCCGCGACACGCGCCTGCGTCCGGGCCGCGAAACGCCGATCGACTACGAACTCGTCTGGCGCGAACATCCGAGCCATGTCTTCCTCACACGCGACGAAAAGCTGATCGGCACGCTGAGCGCCTCCGTCGAAGCGGTTACCGGCAAGCGCCCCGAACTCTCCACGTCCGGCGGCACATCCGATGCGCGTTTCATCAAGGATTATTGCCCCGTGGTCGAATTCGGCCTCGTCGGCCAGACCATGCATATGGTCGATGAACGCGTGGCCCTTGCCGATCTGGAAGGACTGACACAGATTTATGAACGCTTTATCGCTGATTTCTTTGGGTAAATAAGGTTCTTCATGCCAAGCCTGGACGATATTTTCAGATATTTCTGGGGCGTCTGGAAAATGATGCTCGGCCGCAAGGACGGGCTGGATTATCTCGACATATCCGCCGAGGGTTTCTGGTCGTCCTTCTTTGCGATAGCGGTGGCACTGCCGCCGCTCTTCGCAAGCTGGGTTGCCTATGCGGCGGACCTGACGGCGGGGCGTGAGGAAGCGGGCCTGCGCCTTGCCATCGTCACCCGCGCCGCTTTTGTCGATTTCGCCGCCTGGGTAATCCCGCTCGTCATTATCGGCTTGCTGGCCAAACGCATCGGCATCGTCACACGCTATGCGGCCTTTGTGATCGCCACCAACTGGGGCAGCGCCCTGCTCGCGTGGATATTCGCGCCTATAACGCTGTTGCAGCTCTTCTTTCCCGGACGGTTCGATGTGGCGACGCTGTTTGCGCTGATCATGTTCAGCCTGTCGATCCTGTTGAGCTACCGGCTGACATTCGTTGCACTGCAACGCCCGCATAGTTTTGCGGCACCGTTCTTCGCCTGCGTCTTCTTCGGCTCGGTGTTCCTCACCGTCCTGCTTCAGCAGGTTTTCGGCATCGGCTTCGACCCGCACGCCTATTAAAATGGAAAAGCGTAATCGACGCCGATGAGGTAAAGCCCATAGGGTGGTGCGACCTGACCGCAAGCCTTGCGGTCGCGGGCTTCAAGGGCCGCCTGCAAATCATCCGCCGTCCAGCGTCCGACGCCCACTTCCATCAGGCTGCCCGCGAAGGAACGCACCTGATTGTGCAGGAACGAACGGGCCGAAACGCGCATCTCGATAATCTCGCCATTGCGCGTCACATCCAGCCGGTCGAGCGTCTTGACCGGGCTTTTCGCCTGACATTGCGTGGCGCGAAAGGTCGTGAAATCGTGTTCGCCCAGAAGGCGCTGCGCCGCCTCGTGCATCGCCTCATGATCGAGACGCTTCTGCACCCACCATGCGCGCCGATAATCGACCGCCAATGGTGCCCGACGATTGTGAATCCGATAGAGATAATGCCGGCCACGCGCTGAAAAACGAGCATCGAATGCATCGGTGGTTTTCTCGACATTCAAAATGCTGACGCGCTCATCGGCCATGACCAGATGCGCATTGACCGCATCGCGCACCTTGCCCGCGCCCCAGTCTTTCGTCAGATCGACATGGGCGACCTGCGCGGTGGCATGAACGCCCGCATCGGTGCGCCCCGCCGCGCTTAACGTCAGATCTTCGCCGCAGAACTTTTTGAACGCCTGTTCGATAGCCGCCTGAACCGTGTGGCCGTTTTCCTGACGCTGCCAGCCCGCATAGGGCGTGCCGTCATATTCGACCAGAAGCCTGTAGCGCGGCACCGGCTTACAAAACCTTCGTGACGGTTGCGCCGCGCAGGAAATCCCGTGCGGGCAATGCCTTGCCGCCGGAGCGCTGCAAGGTCACCAGCCGCACCGCACCGTCGCCACAGGCAATGGTCAGTTGGTCGTCCAGAACCGTACCGGGTGCGCCTGCGCCTTGCCCAAGCGTCGAGCGCTGCAATTTCACGCGCTCGACAGCACCATTGATTTCCATCTCGCACCACGCGCCCGGAAAGGGCGACAGGCCGCGAATGGCATTGTGCACCTCTTTCGCCGGCTTCGACCAGTCGATACGTGCTTCGGCCTTGTCGATCTTGGCGGCATAGGTGACGCCTTCTTCAGCCTGTGGCTGGAGTGCCAGACTTTCGCGCTCCAGAGCACCCAGCGCCCGGATCATCAGATCGGCGCCAGCCATGCTCAGACGGTCATGCAATTCGCCCGCCGTCATGTCCGGCGTGATCGCAATTTTTTCGACCATGGCGACGGGGCCGGTGTCCAGCCCCTCGTCCATCTTCATGATCATCATGCCGGTTTCGGCATCGCCCGCCATGATGGCTCGCTGGATCGGAGCGGCCCCGCGCCAGCGCGGCAAAAGCGAGGCATGGCCGTTATAGCAACCCAGACGCGGCGCATCGAGAATGGGTTTGGGCAGCAAAAGTCCATAGGCGACGACGATAGCGACATCGGCTTCGAGGTTCGCGAATTTTTCCTGCTCTTCCGCGCTTTTAAGGCTTTTCGGCGTGAAGACCGGAATGCCGAACTGTTCGGCCTTTTCTTGCACCGGCGATTTGGTCAGTTCCAGCCCCCGGCGTCCAGCCGGACGCGGTGGCTGCGAATAAACAGCCACAACCTCATAACCATGGCCGATGATGGCGGTGAGGATCGGTACCGAAAAATCCGGCGTGCCCATGAAGACGATACGCATCAAAGCACCTTCTTCGATGCGCGCTGGCTGGCGAGCTTCCTGAATTTCTTGATGACCATATCGCGCTTGAGCTTGGAAATATGATCGATGAAAAGCACACCGTTGAGATGGTCGATCTCATGCTGGAGGCAGGTCGCCATCAGCCCGTCGGCTTCTATCGCCTGCGGCTTGCCCTCGGCATCGAAATACTCGACTTTCACGCTCGCGGGCCGTTCCACTTCCGCATAGTAATCGGGGATGGACAGACAGCCTTCCTCATAGACGCTGCGCTCGTCCGACGAAGCGACAATTGTCGGATTGACGAAGACATGCGGCGCTTTTTCCTCGCCTTCCTTGGCAAGATCGATAACCAGCAGTCGGATCGGCTCACCGACCTGAATGGCGGCAAGGCCAATGCCCGGCGCATCATACATGGTGTCGAGCATATCGTCGGCAAATTTGCGCAATTGGCCGTCGAAGCGTTCCACAGGCTTGGAAAGCTCGCGCAAAAGCGGATCGGGAAGGATGACAAGCGGTTTTATAGACATGCGCTTCACGTAATCGCTCGCGGCGAAATCGTCAATTGCACTTTGCAAAATGTTCCTGTTTTGATCTCATCAAGACGATACGAATCAGCTAAGCTTGTTTTATGGAAAACCAGAACCTCCTGAACGAACCCGTTTTGCAGCTCGGCGCAACCTCCATCACGCTCGGCAATATCCTGCTGGCAGGCATTGTCGTCGTCGTGCTTTGCCTCATTGTTTTTCTCATCGCCGCAACGCGTTCCGCGCGTCTTCGCGCGGTTGCCGAAGCACAGGCCGAAGACCGCGCCCGCGACGCGGAATATCGCATGGCGGAAATCCTGAAAGCGCAAGGAGAAATGCAGGGCCGGATGCAGACCATGGCCGAAGTGTTCGGCTCACGGCAGGCGGAACTCAACCAGTCGATCCGCGAACGGCTCGACGGCATGACGCACCGCATCGGCCAGACCATGACTGAACAAACCCGCTCGACGCATGAGAACCTTGCCAAATTGCAGGAGCGTCTGGCGGTCATCGACACGGCGCAGAACAATATTCAATCGCTGGCCGGACAGGTAGTGCAGTTGCAGGCGATCCTTGCCAACAAGCAGACGCGCGGCGCATTCGGCCAGTCGCGGATGGAGGCAATCATTGCCGACGGTCTGCCGCAGGGGGCTTACGAGTTTCAGGCGACACTCACCAACAGCACTCGCCCCGACTGTCTGGTGCGTATGCCCAACAATGCGCCGTCGCTGGTCATCGACGCTAAATTTCCGCTCGAAGCATGGAACGCCATGCGCGAAACGGAACAACCGGAAGCGCGAAAACTCGCAGTTGCGCAATTCCGCCGCGACATGGAAGTTCATATCAAGGACGTGTCCGACAAATATCTCATCCCCGGCGAAACGCAGGACACGGCTTTCCTGTTCGTTCCATCGGAATCGATCTTTGCCGATATTCACGAGCATTTCGAAGCGCTCATCCAGCGCGCGCACCGGGCGCGGATCGTCATCGTCTCGCCGTCGCTGCTGATGCTGTCCATTCAGGTCATTCAGGCGATTTTGAAAGATGCCCGCATGCGCGAACAGGCGCATGTCATTCAGGGCGAAGTCATCCGCCTGATGGAAGATGTCGGCCGTCTCGACGAGCGCGTGCGCAAATTGCAAACCCACTTCGCGCAGGCCAACAAGGATATTGACGATATTCTCGTGTCTTCCAGCAAGGTCACCAAGCGCGGAGCAAAGATCGAAGCGCTGGAATTTGGCGCAAAGCCCGACGAGGAACCTTCGCGCCCACAGGCCAGATCAAGCGAACCGGGACAACTACGCCTACGCGTTGTGGACGAGGACTAACCGCTTTCCATGCGGGTCAGCGAATTTGCAGACCCGCTATTCGGGTTTCGACTTATTGTCCGAATGCCCCAGATCACGTTCCGGCCAGACAAGATCACGCACGCGCTGTTTCAGCACCTTCGCTTCTGGAAAACCACCATCGCGCTTGCGTTCCCAGATAAGCTCTTCGCGACCATCCGGCATATGGACGCAGATTTCAAACACCCCGCCCGTTCCGGGTCGAAGCGCCACTTCGGCCAGATCCTGCCCGAAAGTCTGCAACAGTTCCTGCGCCATCCACGCCGCCCTCAGCATCCAGTTGCATTGCGTGCAGTAGGTGATGGAGATACGGGGATGTGCAGACACAAGGACGATCCTTCTCGATACTAACGATCCGGCGATAAACACCGACTTGTGAGGCCGTCAAGTCTATCGCATTTTCAAATTTCTACTGGCAAGCGGGGGCAGTCATGGAAATCACAGTTTATATTCTGCGTTGTGCAGACGGTTCATATTATACCGGCCTTACCAAACAGGACATTGAAGCCCGGTTGTGGGAACACAATGAGGGTATTTATGAAAGTTATACGAAGATGCGACGACCGGTCGAACTTGTTTTTACGGAAACCTATGACCGGATCGTCGATGCCATAGCGCGCGAACGACAGATCAAGGGATGGTCGCGGGCAAAGAAAGAAGCGCTCATTGCAATGGACTATGAACGCTTGCCGGAACTGGCAAAGCGAAAATAAAGCCTATCGTTAGGCTCTCTCCCTCCCCCTCATCCTGAGGAGGCGCCCTGAGCGCAGCTCAAGGGAGCCGTCTCGAAGGGCTGAGGGGGAGCGCCGTCGCCCTCGTCCTTCGAGACGTCTCCTTCGACAAGCTCGGGAGGCTCCTCAGGATGAGGGCGGGAGCGGGCATTATGGTTCAAAAGAAAGGGCGCCAGATGCGCCCAATCCAAAACGACATTCGGTAAACCAACCCCGTTTATCACAGGGAAAAGATCACTCGTCCCCCATCTTGAGCGCCTGAATGAAGGCCTCCTGCGGGATTTCGACCTTGCCGAACTGGCGCATGCGCTTCTTGCCTTCCTTCTGCTTTTCCAGAAGTTTGCGCTTGCGCGTCACGTCGCCGCCATAGCACTTGGCCGTCACGTCCTTGCGCAGCGCCGAGATCGTCTCGCGCGCCACGATGCGTCCGCCAATCGCCGCCTGAATCGGAATCTTGAACATATGCTGCGGGATCAGGTCTTTCAGCTTTTCACACAGCGCGCGACCGCGCTTTTCCGCAGCCGAACGATGCACCAGCATGGAGAGCGCATCCACGGGCTCTTCGTTCACGAGGATCGACATCTTGACCAGATCGCCCTCGCGATATTCCGAAAGGTTATAATCGAACGAGGCGTAGCCCTTCGAGATCGACTTGAGGCGGTCGTAGAAATCGAACACCACTTCGTTGAGCGGCAGGTCATAGGTGATCATGGCGCGCGGACCGACATAGGTCAGGTCCACCTGAATGCCGCGACGTTCCTGACACAGCTTCATGATCGCGCCGAGATAATCGTCGGGCGTCATGATGGTCGCCTTGATCCACGGCTCCTCGATGGAAGCGATTTTCACCACATCCGGCATGTCGGCGGGATTGTGCAATTCCCGCTCAGTGCCATCCGTCATGTTCAGGCGATAGACGACCGAAGGTGCGGTCGTGATGAGGTCGAGATTGAACTCGCGCTCAAGGCGTTCCTGAATGATTTCCAGATGCAGAAGCCCCAGAAACCCGCAGCGGAAGCCGAAGCCCAGCGCCGCCGAGGTTTCCATTTCGAACGAGAACGACGCGTCGTTGAGGCGCAGCTTGCCCATGGCGCCGCGCAAATCTTCGAAATCCGCCGCATCGACCGGGAACAGGCCGCAGAACACCACCGGCTGCGCGGGCTTGAAACCGGGCAGCATCTTTTCCGTCGGGCGGCGATCTTCGGTAATCGTATCGCCAACGCGCGTATCGGCCACTTCCTTGATCGAAGCGGTGATGAAGCCGAGTTCGCCGGGGCCAAGATCGTCCACGGGCAGCATCTTGGGCGTAAACACGCCGGTGCGTTCCACCGGATATTTCGCGCCGGTGCCCATCATGCGGATGGTCTGGCCCTTTTTCAGCACACCGTCGATCACGCGCACCAGAACGATAACGCCGAGATAGCTATCGTACCAGCTATCGACCAGCATGGCTTTCAGCGGCGCGTTGCGGTCGCCTTCCTTCGGCGCGGGCAACTTGTTGACGATGGCTTCCAGCACGTCCTCGATGCCGAGGCCGGTCTTTGCGGAAATATTGACCGCATCGGAAGCGTCGATGCCGATCACTTCCTCGATCTGGCTCTTGACGCGTTCGGGTTCGGCGGCGGGCAGGTCGATCTTGTTCAGCACCACCACGATTTCGTGGTTGTTGTCGATGGCCTGATAGACATTGGCCAGCGTCTGCGCTTCCACGCCCTGGCTCGCATCCACCACCAGAAGCGACCCTTCGCAGGCTGCGAGCGAACGCGAGACTTCATAGGCAAAGTCAACGTGGCCGGGCGTGTCGATCAGGTTCAGCACATAGTCTTCGCCGTTCTTCGCCTTGTAGCTGAGACGAACGGTCTGCGCCTTGATGGTGATGCCGCGCTCGCGCTCGATATCCATCGAGTCGAGAACCTGATCCTTCATCTCGCGCGTATCCAGCCCGCCGGTCAACTGAATGAGGCGGTCGGCCAGCGTCGATTTGCCATGATCGATATGGGCGACGATCGAAAAATTGCGAATATGGTCAAGTGGTGTGCTCATGCGCGCGATTTAACAGCAAGACGCGAAATCTCAAAGCTCTATTGCGCGTTAAACATGGGAAAAAGCCCTGCTATCATGATCGTGACAACAAGTCCCCTTTGCCTCGTGGCGAAAAGGCGATAAATCACCGGCCATATAGACGCACCGCGGCGGCGTATCGCAGGCGGCGCAACTGGCTTTCATGCAGGAGTTTAGGATGAAGACCGAACCGAACGAAGTCCACAACAGGCCGAAGCTGGTCACCGTTTTCGGCGGCTCCGGCTTTGTGGGGCGCGCGGTCGTGGCAAGCCTCACCAAGCGCGGCTATCGCGTGCGCGTCGCCGTGCGCAAGCCGGAAATCGCCTATTATATGGCGCCGCTCGGCAATGTCGGCCAGATCCAGATGGTGCAGGCCAATGTCCGCCATCGCAACTCGGTCGAGCGCGTGGTCAAGGGCTCCGACCATGTGGTCAATCTCGTCGGCATCCTCGCCGAAAGCGGTCGCCAGCGCTTCAATACGGTACAGGTTCTGGGCGCAAAAAATATCGCCGAAGCCGCCAGGGCCGCAGGCATCCCGATGACGCATCTTTCCGCGCTTGGCGCGAATGCCAAATCGGCATCGGCCTATGCCCGCACCAAGGCCGAAGGTGAAAACGCCGTACGCGCCGTGCTGCCGGATACGGTCATCCTGCGTCCGTCGATCATTTTCGGCCAGGACGACAGCTTCTTCAATCGCTTCGCCAATATGGCGCGCTTCTCGCCCTTCCTGCCGGCGATCGGCGGCGGCGAAACAAAACTCCAGCCGGTCTATGTCGGCGACGTGGCGGAAGCCGTCGCGCGCGCCGTCGACGGCAAGCTGATGCCGGGCACCACTTATGAACTGGGCGGACCGGACGTGCAGCCATTCAAGGGCTGGATGCAGGACATGCTGGGCGTCATCGGGCGCAAGCGCGCCATCGTCTCCGTGCCATGGTGGCTTGCCCGTGTGCAGGCATCGGTTCTGGGCCTTCTGCCCAAGCCCATGCTGACCAACGATCAGGTGACGTTGCTGAAATCCGACAATGTGGTTTCTGAAGCCGCCATCAAGGAAGGCCGTACGCTTCAGGGCATGGGCATCGAGCCGGAAGCCGTGGACGCCATCCTTCCCGCCTATCTGTGGCGCTACCGCGTCGCCGGACAGTATACCAAGACCGGCTTTGCGTGAAGCAAGCAACCCGCAATGAATAAGGGGCCGAAAGGCCCCTTTTTTGTTTAGTGCCAGATCAGAAGTGCCGCCAACCCCGCCGAGCCGACGATCAGACGCCACCAGCCGAACAGCTTGAAACCGTGGCGCGACACATAGTCGAGCAGATAGCGCACGACGAAAACGCCCGAAATGAAAGCCATCACGAAGCCGACCGCGATCAGCGCGCCATCGTTGAACGAAAGCATGTCGCGGCTTTTGTAGAGATCGTAGGCGAAGGCGCCGGCCATGGTGGGCATGGCGAGGAAGAACGAGAACTCCGCGGCCGAACGCTTGTCCGCGCCAAGCAGCAGCGAGCCGACGATGGTGGAGCCGGAGCGCGAGACGCCGGGAATCATGGCGAGGCACTGGATAAAGCCGATGGCGAGGCAGATCGGCAGCGGATAATCCATCACGTCGTGATAGCGTGGCCTGAGGTCGAGCTGGTCGACCCAGAGCAGGATGACGCCGCCGATGATGAGCATGACGCAGACGAGCATCGGCGTTTCGAAAAGCACGCTCTTGATGAAGCTATGCCCCAGCGCGCCGATCACGGCGGCAGGCAGGAAGGCGATCAGGATGCCGAGAACGAAACGGCGGGTGCGTGCATCACGCGGGAAATCGGCGAGAATCTTCAGCAATTTTGCCGCATAAACGGTCAGGATGGCCAGAATGGCCCCAAGCTGGATGAGAACCTCGAAGGTCTTTCCGGTCGATTCGAAGCCGATAAAATGTCCGATCAGAAGCAGATGCCCGGTGGAGGAAACCGGGATGAACTCGGTCAAACCTTCGACAAGGCCGAGAACCGCAGCTTCCAGAAGATTGAAAATATCCATGAAGTCAGTACCTTAGGATGGTGGGCACAATGACGGGGCAAAAAGCGGGCCGGAATGGCGGACGCTCTGTCGAAAACATGCGCTATCTATTTGTTTTTACGCATTTCCAGACGCAAAACCGCTACGCACTTTTGCTGGAAATGCTTCAGCGATTGCTTGTCTCCCGCAAATATAGCCCTTATAGACTTTATATTCCGTTGAGGCGGCGCGAATCGCCCGGCAGCAGAAATAGCCTGCTGCATGAGCAAACGCCAGCAGCCAAGCCATCTCCGGACGACCAGTTCAAGCTGTTTATCGAGAGTATCGCGTCGATCATGCTTACGCTTTTTCACCATCCCATGTCTTCGGGTTCGCGCTATGTGCGGCTCATCCTCGGCGAGTATGACGTTGAAGCGGAGCTGATCGAGGAACGACCCTGGTCGCGCCGCAAGGAATTTCTGGCGTTGAACCCGGCGGGCACCCTGCCCGTGCTTCTGGCCGAAAACGACCTGCCGGTCGTTGGCGCGACCGTCATTGCCGAATATCTCGACGAGACGCGCGGCGCGCTGAAGCGCAGCCGCCGCCTCCTGCCGGAAAGCCCGATGGAGCGCGCCGAAGTGCGCCGCCTCGTGGACTGGTTCCTGCTCAAATTTGAAAACGAAGTCACGCGCCATATCACCCGCGAGCGGGTCTACAAGCTGCAAATGGCAGCCGAAATGGGCGGCAGCGCGCCGGATTCGACAGCGATCCGCGCCGCGCGCACCAATATCCGCCAGCACATGAAATATATCGACTGGCTGGCGGCAACCCGCGACTGGCTGGCAGGCGCGCATCCAAGCTATGCCGACACTGCGGCGGCGGCTTGCATTTCCGTGCTCGATTATCTGGGCGAAATCGAATGGGGCGAGACCAGAGCGGCGCGCGACTGGTATGCACGCATGAAATCGCGCCCCGCTTTCCGTCCGCTGCTTTCCGACCGCGTGCGCGGACTTGCCCCGGTGGCTCATTATGGCGACCTCGATTTCTGATAGCCGCGAGCGGAAACTCAAACGCTTCCTGACCGAAGAGGCGAAGGCGGTCGGCTTCGATGCGGTCGCCTTCACGACGCCGGACGCCATTGCGCAGGCACCTGAACGCCTGCGGCAATATATCGCCGACGGCCATCATGGCGACATGCTGTGGATGGAGGAAACGGAAGAACGCCGGGCCAATCCGGCGGTGCTGTGGCCGGAAGTGCGCTCCATCATGATGCTGGCCATGAATTACGGGCCGGACGAAGACCCGCGCGCAATACTGGACCGGAAGGACCGCGCCGCCATATCGGTCTATGCGCAGAACCGCGACTATCACGACATCGTCAAGGGCAAGCTGAAGCATATTGCGAGCCGCTTCGCCGCGCGGGCGGGCGCGGATGTGAAAGTGTTCGTCGATACGGCGCCCGTTATGGAAAAGCCGCTGGCCGCCGCAGCCGGGCTTGGCTGGCAGGGCAAGCATACCAATCTTGTCAGCCGCGAATTCGGCTCATGGGTCTTCCTCGGTTCGATTTTCACCACGGCGGAAATTCCACCGGACGAGGCTGAGCGCGACCATTGCGGTTCCTGCCGCGCCTGCCTCGACGCCTGCCCGACCCACGCCTTCCCCGCGCCTTACCGCATCGATGCGCGACGCTGCATTTCCTATCTGACCATCGAGAGCAAGGGGCCGATCCCGGTCGAATTCCGCAAGGCAATGGGCAACCGCATCTATGGCTGCGACGATTGCCTCGCCGCCTGCCCCTGGAACAAGTTCGCGCAAGCCGCAAGCGAGATGAAGCTGAAGGCCCGCGACGACCTGAAAGCCCCGCCCCTCGCCGATCTCCTGGCGCTGGACGACCCGGCTTTCCGCACGTTTTTCTCCGGCTCGCCGGTCAAGCGCATCGGGCGCGACCGCTTCATCCGCAATGTGCTGATCGCGGCGGGCAATTCCGGCGACGAGACGCTTCTGCCGCAGATCGAGCCATTACTTGAGGACCCGGCGCCGGTCGTGCGCGGCGCGGCGATCTGGGCGCTGCGGCAGCTCGCTGAGCCAGGGCGCGCGGATCTTTGGCAAAAACGTCTGGTTGTCGACGAAGATGATGCTACGGTGCTGGCCGAATGGAATCTGGAGACAATCTGATATGCGTATTTTTCTGTTCGGAGCCGGCTATTCCGCGCAAACCTTCGCACGCCGCATGACCGGCGAAGTCGAACGCATTGCCGGCACCACGCGGGACGAGCGCAATTTTCCAAAGCTGGAGCAGTCCGGCATCGCACCGCTGCTCTTCGGCGACGAGGGCACGTCGCCGGACCTTCCCGACCAGCTCGCCAGATCGACCCATGTGGTGGTTTCGATCTCTCCCGGCGAAAACGGCGACCCGGCCCTTGCGCTGGTGGAAGAGGCGCTCGGTCACCCCGACAACACGATCCGCTGGATCGGCTATCTCTCCACGGTCGGCGTCTACGGCGACCATCAGGGCGAATGGGTCGATGAAACCGCGTCCTGCAAACCGGTTTCCCGCCGCAGCCGCGAACGGCTCGAGGCGGAAGAGGCCTGGCGGCATTTAACCGAAAAACACGCGACGCCGCTGGCGATCCTGCGCCTGTCCGGCATTTACGGTCCGGGCCGCAATGCTTTCGTCAATCTGGAACGCGGCACGGCGCGGCGCATCGTCAAGAAGGGCCAGGTTTTCAACCGCATCCATGTCGATGACATTGCGGGCTCCCTGCGCTTTCTTTCGGGCACCGATAGCAGCGGCATCTTCAACATCACCGACAACGAGCCTTCGCCGCCGCAGGATGTCGTCACTTACGCGGCGGAACTGATGGGCGCGACACCTCCGCCGGAAGTGCCCTTCGAGGAAGCCGACCTGACGCCCATGGCGCGCTCTTTCTACGGCGAGAACAAGCGCGTTTCCAACCAGCGTATCCGCGCGCTCGGCTATGAGTTCGCCTATCCCGACTACCGCTCGGCCTTCTCCGAAATGTGGAGCAGGAACAACTGGCGCTGATTGCCGTTTGTAACGACGCACCGCATAATCCCCGCATCATGCGCGAATGATTCGTGTCCAAATTTCGGGAAATCGGCCCATGACCCAGAAATGCAGTTCCAAATTCCGGTCGCGTCTCGCTCTCACCGCTTTGCTAATCGCAATAGCGCCTTCACTGGCGAGTGCCGAAAACATGCCTGCCAAGCAGGCCTTCGGCACGCAGGCCCTGCCGGTCCTGACGCAGAAACCGCAATCCATCGGCTTTTATGCCAAGGGCTGCCTGGCGGGCGCTGTGGCCCTGCCGACAGATGGCCCGAACTGGCAGGTAATGCGCCTTTCGCGCAATCGCCGCTGGGGGCACCCGCGCATGATCGGCCTTCTGGAAAAACTGTCCCGCGATGCGTCGAGGGACGGCTGGCCCGGCCTTCTCGTCGGAGACATCTCACAGCCGCGCGGCGGCCCGATGCTGACCGGCCACGCCTCGCATCAGGTCGGCCTCGATGCCGATATCTGGCTGACGCCGATGCCGAAAAAGCGCTTCACCGACGCCGAGCGCGAAAATGTCTCCGCCGTCTCCATGCTGAAGCCGGATTCGCTCTATGTCGATCCGAAGAAATGGACGCCTGCCCGCACCGCCCTTCTCAAACACGCTGCGAGCTACCCGGAAGTGGAGCGTATCTTCGTGCATCCGGGCATCAAGAAAGAGCTTTGCGACACCGTTACCGGCGACAGAAGCTGGCTCGGCAAGGTTCGCCCCTATTGGGGCCATTTCTATCATTTCCATGTGCGCCTGACCTGCCAGCCCGGCTCTACCCAGTGCAAATCGCAGGCGAAAGTCGCGCCCGGCGACGGCTGCGACAAGTCGCTTGCCTGGTGGTTCACCGACGAACCGTGGAAACCGGCAAAACCATCGAAGAAACCGACGAAGAAGCCGCGCCCAGTCATGGTCTCCGACCTGCCGAGAGCCTGCGCCGCCGTCCTCGACGGTCCCGCGCCCAATTCGGTCGCCGACGTGACCTTCAGCAGCCAATAGCGGGAACTGCCCCTAGAGCATGTCTCCCGAAAGTGGGAACCGGTTTCGGGATAAAGACATGCGTCAAAACAAAAACTTAAAGTGTGCCGCCTGAGTATGATTGAACGCGACACGCTTTAAAGCCCCTTTTCAGCGCTTCATGGCTTCACTATAGATTTAAAACGATTTAGAGTGAAAATGACAAGGTTATCAATTCTGGAGATTTCCGCCCCATGACCGAGCGCCTGCGCATTGCATTGATTGCCCATGACCAGAAGAAGGACGACATGGTCGCCTTCGCAAAGGCGCATGAGCAGGCGCTGTCCCGCTACGATATCGTGGCAACGGGCACGACGGGCGGTCTCATTCTCGACGCCTGCTCCTCGCTGCGCATAGAGCGGGTGAAGAGCGGCCCGCTCGGCGGGGACCAGCAGATCGGCGCAATGATCGCGGAAGGCACGGTGAAGGTGCTCATCTTCTTCATCGACCCGCTGTCGCCGCTCCCGCACGATGTCGACGTGAAAGCCCTGACGCGCCTCGGCAGCGTGTACGACATTCCGATGGCGCTCAACCGCGCGACGGCGGAAAAGCTGATCAAGGCGCTAGACTGAACACCGAAAGACAAGACAAAGCGGTTTCGGCCATTCCGTTTTGAACCCAACCGCTCCGGGGAGAGGACATGCAAGCGACTATCGATACCGAACAGAGTTTCAAGTTTCCGGTACTCGTCGGCGATATCGGCGGCACGAATGCCCGCTTTGCCATCCTTGTGGATTCGAATGCGGAACCGAAGCATTTCCCCGTTCTCCAGACGGCGGATTACGCCACCATCGACGAGGCGATCCAGAACGGCATTCTCGACCATACCGCCATCCGCCCGCGTTCAGCCATTCTGGCGGTGGCCGGTCCCGTGGACGGTGACGAGATCGACCTGACCAATTGCGACTGGGTCGTCCGCCCGAAGCAGATGATATCGGAACTGGGCTTCGAGGACGTAACCGTCCTCAACGATTTCGAGGCGCAGGCTCTCGCCGTCGTGTCGCTCGAAGGCAATCATCTGGAGCAGATCGGCGGCAAGCCGGACGAATTGGTCGCCACCCGCGTCGTGCTCGGCCCCGGAACCGGGCTCGGCGTTGCCGGTCTGGTGCGCACCCGCCACGCCTGGGTGCCGGTGCCGGGTGAAGGCGGCCATATCGACATCGGGCCGCGCACGGAGCGCGATTATCAGGTCTTCCCGCATATCGAGCGCATCGACGGTCGCGTCGCGGGCGAACAGATCCTGTGCGGTCGCGGCCTGCGCAATCTCTATCTCGCCATCTGCGCTGCCGACAACATCGCCCCGACGCTCGAGACGCCCGCCGACATCACCGCAGCCGGCCTCGACGGCAGCAATGCGCAGGCGGAAGAAACGCTGCATCTCTTCGTGACCTATCTCGGGCGTGTGGCGGGCGACCTCGCGCTGATCTTCATGGCCCATGGCGGCGTCTATCTTTCGGGCGGCATTCCGCAACGCATCCTTTCCGCGCTCAAGGCCGGTTCTTTCCGCGAGGCTTTCGAGGACAAGGCGCCGCACAAGGCCATCATGCGCGACATACCGGTCCGCGTCATCACGCACGGACTTGCCGCCCTTGCCGGACTCTCGGCGTTCGCGCAGGCTCCCTCGCGCTTCGAAGTGTCCACCGAGGGGCGTCGCTGGCGCATCGACTGACCGGAACGCGATGAGAGCCTTGAAGTGCATCATGGGATGGTCATGACGCACGGATGACGTTATAGAAACGCTGCAATGAAATTGCGCCATGGCGGCGTTCTCGCTCGAGCGCCGTATGGAAACCGTGTTTTCAACGATAGCCGGCGGGACGCCGCCGGTCTCAGAGACAAAGCGCTTTTGCACGTGAATCTATTCAAGAAGAAAAAAAAGAAAATCGATACGGGCGAAGCCACCCGCGTGATCCGGCGCATGATGTCGGAAAATATCCGCGAATATAAAAAGAATTACTTCATCGCCATCGTCGCATCGCTGATCGTCGGCGGCTCCAACGGGGCGCTCGCCTACATGATGGAGCCGATGATCAACAAGATCTTCTACGAGCAGAAGGTCGGCCTGATCTGGGTCATCTGTAGCACCCTGCTTGCGATCTTCATCCTGCGCGGCCTGTCCGGCTACATACAGGCTGTAGAGCTGGCCAAGATCGGCAACAATCTGGTCGCCCGCTACCAGAAGCGGGTCTTCGACCATCTGATGAAGCTCGGGCTCGATTTCTACAACGACACCCGCTCCGGCCATCTGGCGGCGCAGATCAACCAGAATGTCTCCGGCATCCGCGACCTCCTCAACATGACGGTCTCGTCTATCGCGCGCGACCTCATCTCGCTCGTCGGCCTCGTCGGCATGATGTTCTACATGGATCCGGTGCTGTCCGCCGCCGTCTTCGTCATCGGCCCGCCGCTCATCCTGGCCGTCGCCTATATTTCGCGGCGCATCCGCTCCGTCACGCGCGACCTCGTCCATCTCAACTCGCATCTTCTGGGCGCGATGCAGGAATCGATCCAGGGCATCGCCATCGTGAAAGCCTTCACCATGGAAGACCAGCTCCGCGACAAGATCGGCAAGCTGATCGATCAGGCCGAAGGCCGCAGCAACAAGATCGCCAGGGTTTCGGAGCGCACGACGCCCATTTCCGAAGTGCTGGCGGGTTTTGCCGTGGCCGGAGTTCTCGCCTATGGCGGCTATCGCGCCATCCTGGAACAGCAGCCGCCCGGCGCCATGTTCGCCTTCATCACGGCGCTTCTCCTCGCCTATGATCCGGCGCGCCGCCTCGCCCGCCTTCAGGTCGGGCTGGAAAAGGCGCTGGTCAATGCGCGCATGATCTATGAAGTGCTGGATATCGAACCGCAGCAGCGCGACCTGCCCGATGCGGTCGAACTGAAGCCCGGCCCCGGCGAAATCCGCTTCGATAACCTCTATTTCTCCTATAGCGAGATTGCACCGGTGCTGCATGGTGTGAGCTTCGTCGCCAAGGCGGGCGAAACCACCGCCGTCGTCGGCGCGTCGGGAGCGGGCAAGTCCACGCTCATCAATCTCGTGCAGCGTTTCTACGATCTCGACAAGGGCCACATCCTCTTCGACGGGCAAGACATCGAGAAGGTCAGCAAGCAGTCGCTGCGCCACGCCATCGCCTATGTCTCGCAGCAGCCCTACCTTTTCGAGGGTACCATCGCGGACAATATCCGCTACGGCCGCCCGGACGCCACCGACGAGCAGATCGTCGAGGCGGCGAAGCTCGCCCATGCGCATGATTTCATCGAACAGCAGCCGCAGGGCTATGACACGCCGGTGGGCGAAAACGGCGTCACGCTTTCCGGCGGGCAGCGCCAGCGCGTTTCCATCGCCCGCGCCATCGTGCGCAACGCCCCCGTCCTCCTGCTCGACGAGGCTACCTCCGCGCTCGACAACGAATCGGAAAAGCGCGTCCAGCAGGCGCTCGAAGGCATCATGCAGGGCCGCACCACCATCGTCATAGCCCATCGCCTTTCGACCGTGGTCAATGCCGACCGCATCGTGGTGATGGAAGCAGGCCGCGTGGTCGAGGAAGGCCGTCATGAAGAGCTGATAGGCATCCAGAACGGCGTCTATGCCCGCTTCTACCAGTTGCAGAGCGGCAATGACGAATTCATCACCGAACAGACCACGGAAGAATTGCGGACAGGAGAAACCCGATGAGCGCAGAAACGCAGAACAGCGAAATGGGTCTTGTCGTCGTCGGCGCGGGTGGCCGCATGGGCCAGACCCTGATCCGCACCGTCCAGTCCATCGATGGCGCGAAACTGGTCGGCGCGGTGGAGCGTCCCGGTTCTCCGCTTCTTGGAAAGGATGCGGGCGAAGTGTCCGGCATCGGGCCGCTCGGCGTCAGTTTCACCGATGATCCGCTGCCGGTATTTGCCAAGGCTCAAGGCGTTCTCGACTTCACCAGCCCCGCCGCGAGCGTGGAATTTGCGGGCCTCGCCGCACAGGCGCGCATCGTCCATGTGATCGGAACGACGGGCTGCTCTGTAGAAGACGACGAGAAAATCCGCGCCGCGGCACGCCATGCCACCATCGTCAAGTCTGGCAATATGAGCCTTGGCGTCAATCTTCTGTCGGTTCTCGTGCAGAAAGCGGCGCAGGCGCTCGATCCGCAGGATTTCGATATCGAAATCCTGGAAATGCATCACAGGCACAAGGTCGATGCGCCGTCCGGCACGGCGCTGCTTCTGGGAGAATCGGCGGCTCACGGCCGCGACGTCGCTCTGACGGACAACAGCGTGCGCGTGCGCGATGGCTATACCGGTCCGCGTGAAACCGGAACGATCGGCTTCGCCACATTGCGCGGCGGCTCGGTCATCGGCGACCATTCGGTCATCCTGGCCGGACCGGGCGAACGCGTCGTGCTCTCGCACCATGCCGAAGACCGCTCGATCTTCGCGCGCGGCGCGATCAAGGCCGCGCTGTGGGCCCATGGCAAGAAGCCGGGCCTCTATTCCATGCTCGACGTGCTCGGGCTGGATGCTTGATAATTGACTGATTCTTCCCACCAACGGAGTGCTGTGATGTCTCGTACCCTCGTCCTGGTCCGCCATGGACAAAGCGAATGGAACCTCAAGAACCTGTTTACCGGCTGGCGCGATCCGGGCCTCACCGAGCAGGGCCATGCGGAAGCCAAGGCCGCAGGCCAGCGCCTGAAGGCCGCCGGCCTGAAATTCGACGTCGCCTATACCTCCGCCCTTTCGCGCGCGCAGGTCACCTGCCAGCACATTCTCGACGAGCTTGGCCAGTCGAGCCTCGAGACGATTCGCGATCAGGCGCTCAACGAGCGCGATTACGGTGACCTGTCCGGCCTCAACAAGGACGATGCCCGTGCCAAATGGGGCGAGGAACAGGTCCATATCTGGCGCCGTTCCTATGATGTCCCGCCTCCGGGCGGCGAAAGCCTGAAGGATACGGGCGCCCGCGTGTGGCCTTACTACCTCCACCAGATCCAGCCGCATGTCCTGCGCGGGGAGACCGTTCTGGTCGCGGCCCACGGCAATTCGCTGCGCGCGCTGATCATGGCACTCGACGGACTGACCCCGGAACAGATTCTCAAGCAGGAACTCAACACCGGCGTTCCGATCATCTATCGGCTCAACGCTGATTCGACCGTCGCTTCGAAGGAAATTCTCGAAGCCTGATAGCCTGTCGGGCTGTTTTTTCCGGGCGCGCTCGCGCGCCCGACACTCTTTTCAACGCGAAAAAAGCATCTGCTGAAAAAAAGCTGGCTGAATATCGAAAACGCGATTGACAGAGGCAGGTCGACCCCTTAGATGGGTCCTCGTCGCCCAGATGGCGGAATTGGTAGACGCACCAGCTTCAGGTGCTGGCGCTCGCAAGGGCGTGGAGGTTCGAGTCCTCTTCTGGGCACCATTTCCAAGTCTTCGGACCACTACCAAGGTTCAGAAGCAGCCCAAAAAGCCCGCGCAAGCGGGCTTTTTTGTTGCCTGCAACTGCGCAGAAACAAATGGATGGAACGGCTCCGACATTTCCGTCTAAACAGGATTCGCCCCAGTTATCTTTTCCTTTTCCAGATCGGTCGGCAGTCGATGCAGTTTTCCCCTTCCGAGCGCGATGCCTTTTTCCAGCTTCTGAAATGGCGGCGGGACGTGCGTCATTTCACAAGCGAGCCGATCGCCGAAAACATGGTCCACGCGCTGAAAGCGGCGATGGACTATGCGCCATCGGTGGGCAATGCGCGGCCATGGCGGGTTTTCAGCGTCGAAAGCCAGATAAAGCGCAAGGCAGTCCACGATATTTTCATCGAAGCGAACCGGGAGGCTGCGCGAACCTACGACGGCGAGCGCGCCGCGAATTACCGCACGTTGAAACTCGAAGGCATCGAGATCGCTCCGGTGCAACTGGCCATCTTCACCGAAACGGCTCCCGCGGAAGGTCATGGCCTCGGACGGCAGTCCATGGCATCGACACTGGAGCAGAGCACCGCGATGGCGGTCCAGAATCTCAACCTCGCCGCCAGATCGTTCGGGCTGGGCGTGGGCATGGTTTCCATCCTCTCCCCGCGCGCGATGGAGGAACTGTTCCGGGTTTCGCCAAGCTGGCGCTTCAGCCTTTATTTGTGCATCGGCTGGCCGTCCGCCCATGACGACATGCCGCTTCTCCATAAAAACGGCTGGCAGGAAAACACCGAAACGAACTGGCAGGCCATCTGACCGCCGCCATCATCCCTGCCACGAGCGATTGCATCTTGCCTGACGATCTTTCACCTATAGACTTGCGCTGGCGGTGGGCTTTCTCTGGAAGGAAAAGAGATGCGGCAGATCATCGTCGGAACATTTCTGAGCCTTGACGGCGTCATGCAGGCCCCCGGCGGACCGGACGAGGACCCGAGCGGCCAGTTCAGGTTCGGCGGCTGGACCGTCCCCTACTGGGACGACGCGCTGGCAGTCGTCATGGGCGAACGTTTTTCCAAGCCCTTCGACCTGCTTCTCGGGCGGCGGACATACGACATTTTCGCGGCCTATTGGCCGATGATCGAATCCGACCCCGACGCGCCCGGCTTCGTCCCCGGCGAGGGCGACATAGCCCGGACCTTCAACAATGCGACAAAATATGTGGCGACGCATCGGCCCGAGAGCCTGAACTGGCAGAACAGCGAAGCCCTTGACGAAGACGTCGTCGCCTCGCTCAAGATCATGAAATCCACCGACGGGCCGGACCTTCTCGTGCAGGGCAGCAGCGAACTCGTCCACCAGCTGCTCGCAAGCGATCTGGTCGATGAGTGGGCCCTCCTCACCTATCCGGTCATTCTGGGCAATGGGAAACGGCTTTTCGACCGACGAGCCATGCCCGTCTCGCTCAGGCTCGTCAGTTCCACCATATCGCCGGGCGGCGTGGTTGCCGCCACATACAGGCGCGACGGCGAGGTACAGACCGGCTCGTTTGCGAGCGATCACCCTTCGGAAGCGGAAATCGAGCGCCGCAAGAATCTGTCCTGAGCCTGTTCGGCGAATTGGGCGGCAAACCTGTCCGCCCTTCAGCCAAGGCTTGTCAACAACCCCGTCGGCCGCCCCTATTGCGCAAGCCGCGCAAATGGCGGCACAATCCGGTGCCTGTTTTATCAAGGATATTGCCGGAAATATAAATAACGGGGGGAGCGACGATGCGCCGGAAAGGCCTGCTCGAATTCGGAAGAAACAGAACGCTCTACGGCCTGTTTCTGTTCTGTGCGGTCTGCGCCATCGCAGGCAGTCTGTTGAGCCAGAATGGCGAAGCCTCCCTCTGGCGCTGGCTGCATTATCTCACCAAGCCGACGGCGACCCTGCTGCTTCTCGCCGCGCTCCTTTGCGCCGGGCGGCCAAAATCGAAATCCTACGGGTTCGCCATCGCTTTCGGGCTGGTATTTGCCGCGCTCGGAGATTTTTTCCTGATGCTGCCCGGCGATTATTTCATGGCCGGTCTCATCTGCTTTCTGATCACCCACTGCGCCTATATCTATGCGCTTTGCCGCCATGCCCGCTTTGCCGCGCATAAAGGCGTCTTCGTCATCTTCGCCCTTGCCGCGATCGCTATCGTCGCCGGCCTGTGGACCTCATTGCCGACACCCCTCATAATTCCGGTTATCGTCTACGCCGCCGCTCTCGGCGTCATGGCCGCGCAAGCCATGAGCCGCGCCCTCGACGCGACACCGGAAACGCCGCAGCGCTACGCCACCCGGCTTGCAGCGGCGGGCGGGCTTTTCTTCATGGCAAGCGATACCCTGCTTGCCTATGGGCGCTTCAGTTTCGACATTCCGCTGAACGGCCTCTGGGTGCTGGCAACCTATTATGCCGCGCAGTTCCTCTTTGCCCGTTCGACGGAGGATTTTGCCCATGGCGGTTGAAGAACAGGCATTGCACCTCTCATTCGACCGGCTGCGGCAGGCATGGCTTGCGAACCGTCCCGCTTATGAGCAGCGCATCGACGATCTGAGACGGCTGCGCGAAAGGCTCGAAAGCCGGCTCGATGAAATGGCGAAGGCCATCAGCGCCGATTTCGGCAATCGCTCGGTTCATGAGACGCTGCTTGGCGAAGCCAGCATCGTCTTCTCCGAAATCGATGAGGCGCTGCACCGGCTCAAGCGCTGGATGAAGCCGCAGCGCCGCAGGGCCGGCTGGAAAATGTGGCCTGCCCGCGCCGAAATCCGTTATGTTCCGCTGGGTGTGGTGGGGGTCATCGCGCCGTGGAATTACCCGGTCAATCTGGCGCTCGCCCCACTCGTCGCGGCGATTGCCGCCGGAAACCACGTCTTCCTCAAGCCGTCCGAACATACACCGCGCACAGCCGAATTCCTCAGAAGCCTGCTGGCGGATGTATTTCCGGACGACCGCGTCGCGGTAGCGCTTGGAGATGCATCGCTTTCGGCGCAATTCGCATCGCTGCCCTTCGATCATCTCTTTTTCACCGGCTCCACCGCCGTCGGACGCAGGATCATGGCAGCGGCAGCGCACAACCTGACGCCCGTGACGCTGGAGCTCGGTGGCAAGTCGCCTGCCATCGTCAGCGAGAATGCCAATCTGAAGCGCGCCGCGCGCGCCATCGCCACCGGCAAGTTCTTCAATGCCGGGCAGACCTGCATCGCGCCCGATTACGTGCTGATCCACGACAGCAGGCGCGACGAATTCGTAAGCCTTCTGCGCGCAGAAACAGAGGCGCGTTATAGCGGCCCCTCGGCAGGGAAGGACCGCACCACCATCATCAACGATGCGCAGGAAGCGCGGCTCGCCGGCCTGCTTGCCGATGCCGCCGGGAAAAGCGAAGCGGTGATCGAACTGCTGCCGGACACCGACCGTCCGCGACTGATGACACCGGCGCTCGTTCTGGAGCCTTCCGCGGAGAGCGCGATCATGCAGGAGGAGATTTTCGGCCCTCTCCTTCCAGTCATAAGCTATCGCCTTCTCGATGACGCCATAACCGAAATTCTCGCCCGCGATCGCCCGCTGGCGCTTTACTGTTTCAGCGACAACACCGCCGAGATCGAAATGGTGCTTGGCCGCGTCGTGGCGGGCGGCGTCTGCGTCAACGATACGCTCTATCACTTTGCCTGCGGTGACCTGCCCTTCGGCGGCGTCGGCGCAAGCGGCATGGGCCAGTATCACGGCCATGACGGTTTTCTGACCTTTTCCAAGGCTATGCCGGTGCTGACCAGATATGCCCCTGCGGCGAGCGATCTGATCAAACCGCCCTATAACGGCCTTGCGGAAAGGCTGATCCGGCTTATCGTGCGCTGAACATGACTTCTAAAGTTGGGGACCGGTATTCAAACAGCACCCCAACCGGACTATATATATCCGGTGACTGCACGAGAGTTTCGGTGTCTGTTTCAACGGTCGCCATGCCGGTCTGCGCTTCGCGTCGCGGGCATCTGGAGTAGTCTTTCACAACGCAATAGCGGACAGGTGAAAAACGGGTGCTGAAGAAAAAGGGATCAAACCGGATATCGAAGTCCATTCTGACGGCGATCCGGAACAGGCCGGGTTACAGGCCGCTCAACGCCAATGTCACCGGCGGCGATATCGTCATTGCATCCTATAATGTTCACAAATGCATCGGGATCGACAAGCAGTTCAACCCGCAGCGCACCGCCGAAGTGATCAGCGAGATCGACGCCGATGTGATCGCCCTGCAAGAGGCCGACCGGCGCTTTGGCGAGCGATCCGGCCTGCTCGACCTCGGCCTGCTCGAACGCCGTCACGGCCTGATTCCCGTCCCCATTACCTCCACCATGCCGAAGGGGCACGGCTGGCACGGCAATGTGCTTCTGTTTCGCGAAGGCGTGGTGCGCAACGTGCAGCAACTCAAGCTGCCCGGCGTCGAGCCGCGCGGCGCGCTGGTTGCCGACCTTCAGTTTCCGGCGGGGCCGCTCCGCGTGATCGCCGCCCATCTGGGCCTTCTCAAACGCTCGCGCGAGCAGCAGGCCGAAAGTATCCTCACCGCCTTGCAGGAAGCCGATACGCTGCCGACCCTTCTCATCGGCGACCTCAACGAATGGCGCATCGGCAAGCGCTCGTCGCTGGCCGCCCTCATGCCGACATTCAATCACGTTGCGACCGCCGTACCGAGCTTTCCATCGCGTTTTCCGGTCTTCGCGCTCGACCGCGTCCTGGGAGCGCCGCACAATCTCGTCACATCGGTTGAAGTGCACAACACGCCGCTGGCGCGGCTGGCATCCGATCACCTGCCGATCAAGGCGCATCTCGATCTCAAATCGGCGACGGGCCTTCTGGAAGAATTCAGCCCGGAAATATTCACGGGCCAGATGGGATGATGTCGGGATGATTCCTACAAATAAGGCGAACCGAGCCAGATAATCCGGTCCAGCAGCCGTTCCAGGAAGGGACGGCTTTTGAGCCGCGCAAGATGGACCTCGCGGCTCTCCTCGATAGCCTTGCCGATACGCTCCTCGACCTCTCGCGCCACGTCACGGTCGAGGATTTCCAGATCCACCTCGAAATTGAGCCGCAGCGAACGCGGATCGATATTGGACGACCCGATATAGGACCATGCGCCGTCGATGGTCATCAGTTTGGAATGATTGAAAGCACCGCCCGCCCGCCAGATACGGCAACCATCCTTCAAAAGCTGGTCGAACTGCGCGCGCATGGCGCGGTCCACCAGTTTCAGATTGTTGACGCCCGGCACGACGATATCGACCGACACGCCGCGCCGCGCCGCCGTCACCAGCGCGCTAATCAGTTCGCGATCCGGCAGGAGATAGGGCGTCATGATGAGAATGTGCTGCTCGGCAATCGAGAAAGCGCCCATCATCATGCGCTGGTTGGTCTCCACATTCTTGTCCGGCCCGGACCCGACCACACGCACCAGCGTCCCCGTTCCCGGCGGGTTTTCCGGTGGCGCGATTTTCCAGGCCTCACCAGTGAGAAGCTCTCCGGTCGCAAAACGCCAGTCCTCGGAAGCAATATGGAAAAGATCGGCAATCGCCGGGCCTTCCAGCTTGAAATGGGTATCGAAGGCGACCTCGCTGCCCGCAATGGCACGGACGAAACCGGCGCGAATATTCATGCCGCCGGTGAAAGCGACCTTGCCGTCGACGATCAGTATCTTGCGGTGGGTGCGCAGGTTCGCATAAGGCAGGCGCAACCCGATGATGATATTGCCGTTGAACACATCGACAGCGACGCCCTTCTCCCTGAGCAGGCTCACGATGCTCGGAATGGAATAACGGGCGCCCACCGCATCGACCAGCACGCGCACTTCCACCCCGCGCCCGACCGCGGCGCCGAGCGCGTCGGCAAATTGCTCTCCTATGCCGTCCCGGTCGAAAATATAGGTCTCCAGCATGATGCTGCGCTCGGCACGGCCTATGGCGTCGAGCATGGCGGCATAGGCTTCGTCACCCGTCTCCAACATGCCGATACGGTTGCCGCTTGTGAAATCGTAGAGGCTGACGGCATCGCCCAGTATCTTCATCGCGCCGAACTGACGCCCAAAGGCGGCGCGCACCAGATCGTTCGTCGTGTCGAAATGCGACAGGTGGTAGAGTGCGATCTTGCCCATATTGGCGCGCTGATGGCTCAGCGTCGAACGCCGGATGCGATTGACGCCCGCAATCGCATAGACCACCGCCCCGACGATGGGCGACAGCACGATCACGCCGACCCAGCCGATGGCGGTTCGAACCTCTTCCTTCGTCATGGTCGCATGGATGGCCGCGATCGCTCCGAGAACGATCGACAGGACAAACAATATATGCGGCCAGTAGTGGGAAACGAGATCGAACATCAGTGGACTTTAAGCGGAAAACGGCCGCAACAGCAAAGGGATATAATGCCTTGCCCGTGAAACGAACAGGGGAAGCGAAGACGATCCCGACCGTTCTGCACAAAAGCTGGTCAAATGCCGGACTTGCCTTATATTGTTCGAGAGGCTTGAAAATTGAGGGACGTCTCATGGCAATGGCACATAACGATTTCGACCGCCCGACCTTTCCGAAAGAACTTTCCGGCAAGTGGGGCTGGTTCGTGGCGCTGGGGGTGGCGCTTTTGATCCTCGGCGGCATCGCCTTCGGCAATCTGGTTCTCGCCACCGTGGTCTCGGTCTACTATGTCGGCCTGATGATGCTTTTCGGCGGCATTATCGAAATCATCCACGCATTCGGCGTCAAAAGCTGGGGCAGCTTCTTCTTCTGGGCGCTGAGCGGCCTTCTCTACACGGCGGCAGGCATCGTCGCCTTCGTCAACCCGGTGCTCGCAGCCGGAGTGCTCACCTTCCTTCTGGCGGCGGCACTGCTCGGCTCCGGCGCGTTCCGCGTCTGGCTCGGCTTCAAGTCCAAACCCGCAGCAGGCTGGGGCTGGGTCGTCGCCGGCGGCGTCATCACCGTGCTGCTCGGCCTCATCATTGCCGCGCAATGGCCGGTCAACAGCCTGTTCATTCTTGGCCTTTTCCTCGCGATAGACCTGATCTTCCAGGGCTGGTCCTTCATCGCCTTCGGGCTTGGCATCAAGAGCCGGTAATATATGCAAAGCATTTAAACTCGACCTTTTGGCAAAGGGCTGCTAGATGATCCGCCAGTCTTTGCGGCGGTTCATGCTGCCTGTCCCTTTGCCATCACGAGTTTTTCATGCCCGCTGACCATCCCGTTTCCAAGCGCCGTACCTTCGCGATCATCGCGCACCCGGACGCCGGTAAAACCACGCTGACCGAAAAGCTGCTGCTATTCGGCGGCGCGATCCAGCTCGCCGGCGAGGTGAAAGCCAAGAAGGACCGCATCCAGACACGCTCGGACTGGATGAACATCGAGCGCGACCGCGGCATTTCGGTCGTGACCTCGGTGATGACCTTCGAATACAAGGACTGCATCTTCAACTTGCTCGACACGCCGGGCCACGAAGACTTTGCCGACGATACCTATCGCACGCTGACCGCCGTGGACTCGGCTGTCATGGTCATCGACGCCGCCAAGGGTATCGAGCCGCGCACGCTGAAGCTGTTCGAAGTCTGCCGCATGCGCGACATTCCGATCGTCACCTTCGTCAACAAGATGGACCGTGAAGCGCGCGATCCGCTCGAAATCCTCGACGAGATCGAGGAAAAGCTGGCGCTCGACACCGCGCCCGTCACCTGGCCAATCGGTTCGGGCAAGAGCTTTGCGGGTACTTTCGATCTGCACAATGACACGATGCGCCGTCAGGACAGCGAAGAGCACCCGACCAGGGTGAGCGGCCCGGAAGAGGTCGCAGGGCTTCTGCCGGAAAACGAACGTCAGGCATGGATCGAGAATGTCGAGCTGGCGCGCGGCGTCTGCCGTCCCTTCGATCTCGCTTCCTTCCGTGAAGGCCATATGACGCCGGTTTATTTCGGTTCGGCCCTGAAAAATTACGGCGTGCGCGACCTGATCGAAGCCTTCTGCGATTTCGGCCCCTCGCCGCGCGACCAGCAGGCCGACGCGCGCATGGTCGGTTCGACCGAAGACAAGATGACCGGTTTCGTGTTCAAGATTCAGGCCAATATGGACCCGAACCACCGCGACCGCATCGCCTTCCTGCGCGTCTGTTCCGGCAAGCTTGCACGCGGCATGAAGGCCAAGCTCGTGCGCACCGGCAAGCCTATGAGCCTGTCGGCGCCGCAATTCTTCTTTGCGCGTTCGCGCCAGATTGCCGACGAAGCCTTTGCAGGCGATGTGGTGGGCATCCCGAACCACGGCACCTTGCGCATCGGCGACACGCTGACCGAGGGCGAGGACATCCTGTTCCGTGGTGTGCCGAATTTCGCGCCGGAAATCCTGCGCCGTGTGCGTCTGGATGACGCCATGAAGGCCAAGAAACTGCGCGAAGCACTGCAACAGATGGCCGAAGAAGGCGTGGTGCAGCTTTTCGTACCGGATGACGGTTCGCCAGCTATTGTCGGCGTGGTCGGCGCGCTGCAAATCGACGTTCTGACCGAACGCCTCAAAGTGGAATATTCGCTGCCGGTCGGCTTTGAAATGTCGCGCTTTTCGGTCTGCCGGTGGATTTCCGCCGACAACCCGGCAGAACTCGACCGCTTCATCGCGGCCCACCGCGCCGACATCGCGCATGACCTCGATCACGATCCGGTTTTCCTTGCCCAGAACGGCTTTTCGCTCAATTACGAGGCCGAGCGCTGGAAGGATATTCGCTTCGCGACCGTCAAGGACTATCAGGTACGCGATATGGCCTGATCAGGCGTTCTGATCCAGAAGTCTGGCGGCAATCTTTTCCGCCAGCTTTTCGGCCACCTGTTCCTTGCTCATTTCCGGCCAATCTTCGATGCCGGATCGGCTGAGGATACGCACAGAATTGCGGTCGCCGCCCATGACGTCACCGGACACATCATTGGCGACGATCCAGTCAGCGCCCTTTTTCTCAAGCTTGGCTCTCGCGTTTTCGCTCACATCTTGCGTTTCCGCCGCAAAGCCCACCACAAGGCCGGGGCGCCTGGCGCTATGGCCGACGCCCGCCAGAATATCCGGGTTCTCGACCATGGAAAGCGTCGGCGCGCCTTCACCGGGCTTTTTCTTGATTTTCTGGTCTGCCGCACTTTCCGTGCGCCAGTCGGCGACGGCTGCGACCATCACCGCCGCATCGGCAGGAAGCTTGCTTTCAATAGCGGCCTGCATTTCACGCGCCGTCTCGACGTGGATCACATCGACGCCTTCGGGATCGGGAATAGTTACGGGGCCGGACACCAGATGCACCGTCGCGCCAAGCTTGGCGAGTGCTGCCGCAATGGCATGACCCTGCTTGCCCGACGAGCGGTTGGCGATATAGCGCACCGGATCAATCGGTTCATGCGTCGGGCCGGAGGTCATCACGATGCGCTTGCCCGCAAGCGGCTTCGCACCGGCATCAAGCAGGTTTTCAATGGCCGCGACAATCGCCAGCGGCTCGCTCATGCGGCCTGTTCCCGCCTCGCCGCCTTCCGCCATCTCGCCCTTTTCAGGGCCGATGAAATGCACGCCGTCCTGCACCAATGTCTGGCGGTTGCGCTTTGTCGCCGGATTGTCCCACATGGCCGGGTTCATGGCCGGCGCGATCAAGACCGGGATTTTGCGCGCAAGAAGCACGGCGCTCGCCAGATCGTCGGCCAGACCATGCGCCACTTTACCCATCAGGTCGGCGGTTGCGGGCGCGACGACAATCAGGTCGGCATCGCGAGCCAACCGGATATGCCCGACATCCTGCTCGTCTTCGCGTGAGAAAAGATCGGTGAAAACATGATCGGCAGAAACCGCGCCAATGGTCAGAGGCGTCACGAATTGCTGTGCCGCCGCCGTCATCAGTGGGCGCACCTTCGCGCCACGCTCGCGCAGGCGGCGGATAAGATCCGGCGTCTTGTAGGCGGCGATGCCGCCGCCAATGATGAGAAGGATGCGCTTACCGTCCAGCAATGCCATGTGTCGCCGACCTCTCAAAAGAGAATAGTTTCACAGCCAGATATAGAGCTTGATCGCTATTGCTGCGAGTGCAATCGCAATCACGCCCTGCGCGATGCGGCCCCAGCGCGAATGACGCGCTTCGGCCCGCCCGATGGCTTCCGCCGTCGCTGCATCGAAACGCAAACCATTTGCGGCCATATCGTCCAGCGCAACCGAAACACGATCGACACGCGCCACCAGTTCCGGCGTCTTGCGGGTGAAGTGCAGCAGCGAATAGGCGCTGTCTTTCGCATCCAGCAACATGCCCTGCGGCCCGAGATTTTTGGCAATCCAGTCGCCCACGACCGGTTCCGCCGCCTTCCACATATTGAAATGTGGATCGAGCGTGCGCGACACGCCTTCCACCACAACCATGGTTTTTTGCAGCATCAGCAACTCTGGCCGGGTTTCCATATCGAAAAGCTCGGTCACTTCGAAAAGCAGCGTCAGCAGCTTGGCCATCGAAATGGTTTCGGCGGGCTGGCCGTGGATCGGCTCGCCAATGGCGCGGATAGCCTGCGCGAAACTCGCCACATCATGCGTGTGCGGCACATAGCCCGCCTCGAAATGCACTTCGGCGACGCGCATATAGTCGCGCGTAATGAAGCCATAGAGAATTTCGGCCAGAAAACGCCGCTGCTGCTTGTTGAGACGTCCGGTAATGCCAAAATCGACCGCGACGATCAGCCCCTGAGGATCGACAAACAGATTGCCCGGATGCATATCCGCATGGAAAAAACCGTCGCGCAGCGTATGCCGCAGGAAGGACTGGATCAGCGTTTCGGCCAGTTTCTTGAGATCAAAACCGGCAGCCTCAAGCGCGGAAATATCCGACATCTTGATGCCGTCGATCCATTCGAGCGTCAGCACATCGCGGCCCGTACGCTCCCAATCGACGTTTGGAACACGGAAACCTTTGTCGTCCTTGATATTCTCGGCGATCTCGGACAGTGCAGCGGCCTCAAGCCGCAGATCCATCTCGATACGCGTAGTCTGCTGGAGCGTCTCGACAACCTGAACCGGGCGCAGGCGCCGGGCGAAGGGAACATGGCGCTCCTGCATCCGCGCGACCATGTAGAAACCTTCGAGATCGCGGGTAAAACGCTGGCGTACGCCGGGCCGGATCACCTTGACCGCAACCTTTTCAGGCTTCCCGTTCTTCAATATTTCCGCCGGATGCACCTGCGCCATCGAAGCGGCGGCTATCGGCGCATCGAAACGCGCATAAAGGTCGTCTATCTTGCGGCCAAGCGAACCTTCGATGGCCGCAACCGCATCGGCTTGCGGAAAGAAATCGAGCCGATCCTGCAAAAGCTCCAGATCGCCAGCGACATCGCGCCCGACAATATCGGGCCTTGTGGCCAGAAACTGACCGAGCTTCACATAGGACGGTCCAAGCTTGTTCATGGCCCGCGACATGCGCTCGGAGCGCTGCATCTGCCACGCGCGCGGACGCGCCAAAAGACCCGCCACCTTGTGCCCGAAAGCCGGAAGGCCGGAAAGTCCTTCGACCGGAAGCGCGCTGATAACGCCCTCGCGTGTCAAAACCCACCCGGCCCGCATCAGCCGGAAAGCGGCGGAAAGATTGCTCATATGCTAGAGCTTCCAGCCCGAATGGAGCGCGGCGATACCGCCGGTGAAATTGCGATAACTGACGCGCTCGAAACCGGCTTTCTCGATCATCGCGGCGAAATCCTGCTGCTTTGGAAATTTGCGGATCGATTCGACCAGATAGCTGTAGGAATCGGCATCGCCCGTGATCATCTTGCCGATACGCGGAATGGCATGGAACGACCACTGGTCATAGACCTTGTCGAGGATCGGCAATTCGACCTCGGAGAATTCAAGGCACAGAAAGCGCCCGCCCGGCTTCAAAACGCGATAGGCCTCCGACAACGCCCTGTCGATATGCGGCACATTGCGGATGCCGAAGGCAATCGTGTAGGCATCGAAACTGTTATCCTCGAAAGGCAGTTCCTCGGCATTGGCTTCGACGAATTCGAGATTGTCGGCAAGGCCCTTCTTGACGGCGCGTTCGCGACCGACACCCAACATCGAGCCGTTAATGTCGAGAATGGTGACATGAGCCTGTTTGCCCGATGCCTCGACAATGCGAAACGCAATGTCGCCCGTACCGCCCGCGACATCGAGCGAAGTCCAGCCCGGACGTTTCGACGGCGCCAGCCATGCAATCATCGCGTCTTTCCAGACGCGATGCATACCCGCCGACATGAGATCGTTCATCACGTCATATTTGTCGGCGACCTTATGGAAAACGTCGTTGACCAGCCCCTGCTTTTCGCTTTCGTCGACCGCCTTGAAGCCGAAAGAATGCTCCATGCCACCTTGCGCGCCCACGCGGTCCGCATTGCCGTTCTGCTGGCTCATAGCTCATCCTGCTTTTCGAGGTTTATGACGAAAACGTTTTGCATTCATGCATATAAAGCTTGTGCCGAACGATACAAGCACAGACCGCCGCCATCAGCCTTTTTGTGATGGTGCACCATTTGTGATCGCGGCTTGCGCTCGGCATAAAAATGGTCGAAGAGATAGAAAATTGTGCGCGTGGGCCCGGCCACGCGTTTTCTCCGGCGCAATGTGCCGTTAGAGCATTTCCAGCAAAAGTGCGAAGCGGTTTTGCGTCGGATAATGCGATAAACAAATGAATAGAGCGGTTCCAACCATTCCATTATAACCGGAACCGCTCTAGGCTAAACGATAACAAGAAAAGTGGAGAGATCATGGGCGTTACAGTCGTCAGCCATCCGCTTGTCCAGCACAAGCTTACCATCATGCGCAAGAAGGAAACGTCCACGGCCAGCTTCCGGCGGCTGCTGAAGGAAATCTCGCTGCTGCTCTGCTATGAAGTGACCCGCAACCTCGAACTGACCACGATGCCGATCGAGACGCCGCTGATGCCGATGGACGCGCCGGTGCTCGAAGGCAAGAAGCTGGTCTTCGCCTCCATCCTGCGCGCGGGCAACGGGCTTCTGGAAGGCATGCTTGATCTGGTGCCCGCGGCGCGCGTCGCCCATATCGGCCTCTACCGCGATCACAATACGCTTCAGCCGATCGAATATTACTTCAAGGCGCCGGAAGATATCGTCAATCGCCTCGTCATCGTCGTCGACCCGATGCTCGCCACCGGCCATTCGGCCATTGCGGCAATCGACAAGCTGAAGGAACGCGGCGCGACCAATATCCGTTTCCTCTGCCTGCTGGCCGCGCCCGAAGGCATCGAACGCTTCACCAAGGCGCACCCGGATGTGGATGTCTTCACGGCGGCCATCGACGAACGCCTCGACGAGAAGGGCTATATCGTCCCCGGCCTCGGCGATGCGGGCGACCGCATGTACGGCACGAAATAACCAGACAGCGGAGCGGCAGGGCGCCATCCCGGCCTGCCGCTTCCACCTTCCTTGCAAGGAACCACGGCCATGCCTATGGAAAAACGCCTGATCGAGCTGGAAATCCGTGTCGCCGAACAGGAAAAGACAATTGATGAATTATCGTCCGTCCTGGCCGAACAGTGGAAGACCATCGACCGGCTTTCCAAGAAGCTCAGCGCATTGACCGACAGGTTTCTGGAGCTGGAAGAACAGACAGCGCCGCAAGTTCCGGTCACCAAACCGCCCCACTGGTGAGCCATGCTTGAGATTTCCCTCGCCAGGTGCCTCGGCCTCGTGCCTATCTGTGCGGAATGGAACCACGGACGCCTTTGATGATGCACTCCTGATTATCGGGCGGTAAAGCGTCCCAAGGGGCGCTCCCGGCGATGGCCCATGGCATAGAAGAAAAGCGCAAGTACGCCGAAGAAAACCCAGCCCGGCGCTCCAAGTGCGGGAATGCAGACGGAATTCCAGATGCCTTCCCCTATATGGTGTGTCACCAGCGCTTGAGCATCGGCCAGCGTTTCGGGCGCATTGCGCGACCACATGGCGAGAAGCGGCTTGGCAACGAATTGCGATGCGCCCACTGAACGCGCACCATCGAGGACCGCGAAGATCACGGCCAGCGCCAGAAAAACAACCGCAAAACTACGCAATACAAATCGGATCACGATTCTCTGCCCGGCCTTTCCTGTCCCGCTTCGAACGCCGGATTCCTGCCCGACCGTCCGAGGATTTGTCTCCTGGATGTGGCGAAAGCATAGCATGGAGAGGCGGTTCGGCTCAAAGCCGGACTGACGCACATTTGCGGGAGTGAAATAAACCCTTTTATTTTCAATTAGTTAAAGCGGAAAAATACCTGTTTGCACAGGCTTTATGATTTAGTCGCAAAAACTTGCAAATAGCTGTTGAACATATGCGTATTCTGGCTATATTGCGCGCCGCACCCGCTAGTTGGCGACTAACCAGCGCCTGTCTGAAAGCGGTGTCACGTTTGCAGTCAGTTTTTACCGCGAATGCGGTTCCCCGACAGCAAGGCAGACGGAGAGGTGGCCGAGTGGTTGAAGGCGCACGCCTGGAACGCGTGTATACGGGAAACCGTATCGAGGGTTCGAATCCCTCTCTCTCCGCCATTTGATCCTCTATCTTCCCCGCTACAAGCCTGTCTCGTGCTCACGGCATTGACGCGACACCAACAGTTTCCATCTGTCGGCGAAATGGCCAGTGCTTTTGTCCGTCAGAAAAGCGATGCGATCCGCGCTGTGCCGGATGAGGTCGGCATCCGCCCCACCACGACGAGCTTGTTGAACTCGCCGCGCTTGAAGGCGCGCAGGAAGCGGGCATAATTCTTGAACACGACACAGCCATTGGAATCGCCCCGGCGCCCGAGCATGAAAGTATGCGCCAGAAGTCCGTCGCGGTTATAACGATTCTTGCCATCGGCGGGCGTCAGGCGGATCGCCTCCACGCCGTGGAACAGCGCTTCGCGCATACGCAGATTATAGGTATGCGGCGGCGTGGGGCCACGGTTTTTCTGGTTCGCATAGCGCGGATTATCGCGCATCTGTCCAAGGCCGGAATGCGCTTCAAGACGCTCACCGCCCGGCAGATAGACGGTCGCTGCGGAAATGTCGTAGACGGCGGTCCTGCTGCGCGCAGCCTGATTGAGAAACGGACTGAACAGCCCCGGCTGCGGATCTTCCGTTGCACCGCTTTCGGGCGCATAGGCAAGCTCGGTCCTCGTTTCCGGTCGCAAGCGGCGCATTGCGGGCTTTACACCCGGAAGAGGCACATCGTCCGGCACGAACAGGTCGCGGTCCGTTTGCTCTTCCGCCGCATCCGCTTCTTCCGCGCGCGAAAGGGGCGTAATCTTGCTGAAGGCCAGCGCCGCCTGCGAAGCGGTCGGCAATTGCGCATAGCCAAGCATATCGCCTGCTGCGACCGTTGCCGTATCCCCGGCTTTCGCCGGGACGGGTTCTTTGCGGCGGACGCGGTCGGCGCGCAGTTCGATCAGCGAAGCCGTATCGACCGGCTTGTCCTCGATTACGGAATCCGGGCCGATCTCGGCGATGATCGGCGCGTCACCGGCATTCCTGTTACGCCGCCAGTCGAGGTTGGAATAGGCCGAACTGGCGGTATAGGACTTGATGAAGCTCTGCCGGGCCTTCCCCGCAGGCGCAATCGCGTGATCGACGATCGCCAGTGCCTGCGGCGCTGCCAGCGGAGCGCGGCGCAAGACCGGAGCGAGGGGAGCGAATGCCGGCACGACCGTTTCAAGCGTGCCGAGCGCGGCCATCATCCAGCCGCCCGCGACCAGCCCGGCCGCCGCGAAAACGGCAAAACGCGCAAAACCGTTGAAGCCGGAAGGAAGCCTGATGCCGCCGCGCGAAGCCGCGCAGCCATACACTTCAGTCACACACGCCATGATACGATACCCGATGAAAGCCTAACCTTCGCGGGCACCGCCTTGCATGTTGGTCCGGCAGAAGACGAACACGACATGCAAAGCAGTGACTGGAAGATCGCTTCCAGCATCGTCAATTATGGTAACCAAATCCTTTACGGGGTGAAGAATTCGGGGCGGCCACGCAGTTCCAGGGTGGCCCTGGTCAAAGCAGGAACCGCTCTCAGGCAGTTTGAAGATAGGTGCCCTGCATGGCGCTTGGAAACTCCAGCCCTTCCACGGCAACGCGGTTGCGCCCGCGCCGTTTCACGCGCATCAGGGCAAGGTCGGCGCGCGCCACGGTCTCCCACAGGGTCTCGCCGCCGCGCACCATGGCGATGCCGAAACTCGATGTGACGTGACGCCCTCCCGGCAATGCGGAGAAATCATGACGGGCGACGCGTCGGCACAGCAGCTTGCCCATGTACTCGCAGGCAGCGGCGTCGCCCTCGACCACGAGAACGAATTCCTCACCGCCCACGCGGCCCACGCAGCATATCCTCGCATCCGCCGCCTGCAAGATCCGGGCAAACTCCACCAGAACCCGGTCTCCTGCGGTATGTCCGAGTTCGTCGTTGATCGACTTGAAATGGTCGATATCCGCGATGATCACGCCGCAGCCAGCCCTCCTCCGCGCTTTAAAGCAACGTTCCAGGCCGCGCCGGTTGAGAACGCCGGTGAGAGGATCGGTATCACGCTCGTCCCGCAATTCCCTCATCAGGTCCGATGTGGTGACGGCGAGAACGAGAAGTCCGACGACCGCGCCTCCAAGAGCCCCGAATATCTGGACAACCTGCCAGAAGCCCGACCGGGCGAAATCGGCCGGGCGCACGATGTCGCGCGAAAGATTGAGCGAAAAGATCGCCTGTCCGTAGAGCTGCATGGCAAGCAGGACAAGAGCGATAAAGAAGACCCGCTCTATCAGGCTTCGATGCATGAGCGCGCGCGCCTGAATGCAGAGAACGAAGACAAGACTGCCAAGCACCAGATTGATCGTGAACGCGACCTGACGGTAGGTCGCTCCGGACGCGATGAAATAGGCCATCGGGCAGAAGAGGCCAAGCCCTATGACGACGATCGCCAGACGGGAATAGCGTTCGCCCATGCGCTGCATCACGCCTTCGCAGAGCAGGACCATACCCAGAAAATGACATGACGAGGCAATGGGCGACGACAGGGCAATAGTGCCGATCGGCGGCGCTTGCAAAACCAGAAAGCCGGTAGCGAAACTGGCAAAGCCGAGGGCAAAAAGCAGAAGATGCCTGCGCTTCGTGTCGAGCAACCAGACGCTCAACATCGTCGCGGCAAACAACAGCACTTCCAGCGGCGGAACAAACTTCACGAACGGGCCCTAATCGGTAAAACGGGAACGGTGCTTTCCAATCGAACCTACTCTGCAAATACAAAGCGAAGGGAAAGTCAAGTGAACGATTCTAAAGTTTTAAACCCGCCGGGCACCTAAAAAACACAGGCATTAAATAAGCGAATACTAATAATTAATTGAAAACAACGCGCTCTCTGTAGGTTTTATTTTCACCCGGCGGCCGACCTGGAACTTATCCCCATAAGCTTGTCGGCAATCATCCGCCCGATGGGAATAGAGGAAGTGGCCGCCGGTGACGGTGCATTGCACACATGCAGCATCCTTTCGGTCTCCTTGAAGAGGAAATCGTGCACGAGCGTGCCATCGGCAAGCACGGCCTGCGCGCGAATGCCTGCACCCGGATTGCCAAGATCGGACAGCTCCAGTTCCGGGCAATATTTGCGGCATTCCTTCAGGTAGCGCGTCCGCGAAACGGAATTGCCGAATTCGGATACAGCCGACCGCCAGTTTTTCAGCGCCATTTTCCAGAAGCCGGGAAACAGTGACATGTCCGCCACGTCGCCAGCGCGCAAGCTGCCCTTCGGATAGCCCTCGCGCGCGAAGCCGAGAACGGCGTTGGGGCCAACCGTCACGCCGCCATCGATGGTGCGCGTCAGATGGATGCCGAGAAAGGGCAGTTCCGGGTCCGGGATCGGATAGATCAGATGTTTGACGATATCCGCCTTCGATTGCGGCAGCGTGTAATATTCGCCGCGAAACGGCACGATGCGATGGCTGATGTCCAGACCGGCAAGCCGCGCCAGACGGTCGGATTGCAGTCCCGCGCAAGCGACCAGTTTCGAGGCGCGCACGGTATCGCCGCCGCCTGCCATGACCGTAACGCCCCTTTCGTCCTCCCGGATTGCCGTGACCGGAGAATTGAGACGCACGACGCCGCCCCGTTCCTCGATTTCGGCGGCCATGGCGCGCGAGACCCTGGCATAGTCCACAATGCCGGTCGCGGGGACGAACAGCGCGCCGACACCGGCAATGGCCGGTTCTGCAGTCGCCAGCGTCTGCCGGTCGAGATGCTGGAACGCGATATCGTTCTGCAAGGCACGTTTGGCCAGCGCTTCCATGCGCTCCACTTCCTGCGCCGAGGTTGCGACCAGAAGCTTGCCGCAGGTTTCGAACGGGATCGAATATTGCGCGCAGAAGGCTTTCGTCGCTTCGGCGCCCGCCCGGCACAATTGCGCCTTCAGCGACCCCGGCTGATAATAGATGCCTGCATGGATGACGCCGCTATTGTGCCCGGTCTGGTGACGGGCCAGCCCCGCTTCCTTTTCCAGCACGATGACCTTCGCGCCCGGATCGGCTTCCTGCACGGCCTTTGCCGTCGCCAGCCCGACAATGCCGCCCCCGATAACGCAATAATCAAAACCAGCCACGAAATCCCTCTCCTCAAAGCTTTGCGGAAGGGAATATGCCAGCGCGCAGCCCTTCGCAAGCCCTCGCCTTATTGTCGTCTGGCGCCATGATTACCTGTTACTTATATGAATGCAGGCTTGGTTGCCGCCCGCCAAGATGGCATTCTGTTGCAGCCTGCCCCATTGGAGAATTTACATGCGTCATCAGTTCGACCTTTTTGCTCCTTCCCCTGCGGAAGGGGAAAAACGGGCGGAACTGCGCCCTGCCCGCCCGAAAACAGGCAAGACGCCGCCGATGGACGAAGCGGCGATGGTGCAGCAGTTGAGGGACAGCGGACGCTACCGCATCCTGCAACGCCTCGACCCGCCGCCGACCGTGCCCGGTGCCGACAGGATAGCCTTCCCGCGTCTTGGCGTCGTGGTCGACACGGAAACAACCGGTCTCAATCCGGCCCAGGAAGAAATCATCGAGATCGGCGCGGTCGCCTTCCGCTATGCCGATGACGGCTCTGTGGGCGATGTCTGCGCCACTTTCGGCGCGCTGCAACAGCCATCGAAACCCATTCCGGCAGATATTACGCGCATTACAGGCATCACCGACGAGATGGTCAAGGGCCAGACCATTCCGCGCGCGGAACTGGACGCGCTGATAGCCGATGCCGATCTCGTCATCGCGCATAATGCGGGCTTCGACCGGCCGTTTCTGGAGCGTTTTTCGCCCGTCTTCGAGAATAAGCCATGGGCCTGTTCGGTCAAGGAAATCGATTGGACGGCGCGCGGCTTCGAGGGCACGAAACTTGGCTACCTCATCGGCCAGAGCGGCTATTTCCATAACGGTCACCGCGCCGAAGACGACTGCCAGGCCCTGCTTGCGGTGTTGAAGGAACAATCGGGCGACACCACGCCCTTTGCCGAATTGCTGAAGGCGAGCCGGAAATCGCGGATGCGCATCTATGCCGAAAACAGCCCGTTCGAGATGAAGGATCACTTAAAGGCGCGTGGCTATCGCTGGTCGGACGGCACGGACGGCCGACCGAAATCCTGGTGGACGGAAGTCGACGACGATGAACTCGACACCGAACTCGACTATCTGCGCACCGAGATTTACCACTGGCGCGACGCCGATCCGCTGATCCAGAAACTGACAGCCGTCGACCGCTACAAGGAACGCGCGCCAATGCGGGCGAAGAAATAAAAAGGCCGCATTCAGCACCTCCCTCATCCTGAGGAGGTGACCTGAGCTTGTCGAAGGTTACCGTCTCGAAGGATGGGAGATGGCCCCTCGCCCTTCGAGACGGCGCTTCGCGCCTCCTCAGGATGAGGGGCAGATTTAGCGATCACGCAATAACAGGCCAGGGGCGTTGCTCAGGTCGCATCTCTTCATACGCCTTCGCCAGCCGCAAAACGCCGAGATCGTCGAAACGCTCACCGAAAATCTGCAACCCGATAGGCAACCCATCGGACGTATAGCCGCAATTGATCGAAACCGCGGGCTGCTCCGACATATTCATGGCGACCGTGAAGCCGATATGCTCGAACGGGCGCTGCGGATCATTAATCGGAGAGGCCCATTCCGCCGGATAGGTGGCCATAGGCGACGTCGGCGAAATGATGAAATCGAAATCTTTCGACGCGGCAAGCGCGGCATAGCGCATGGCATCCATCTGCGCAAAACCGAGATAGACTTCCTCGCCGGAAAGCCCTTCCGCGGTCTCCGTCCACTGATAGATATAGGGAAGGATTTTCGCACGGTTTTCCGGCGTCATCTTTTTGATATCCGACCATGAACGCGCGCGCCAGAAACGATCAAGACCATCAATCATGGTGCGATTGAGGAAAGGCGCGACCGGTTCGATGATTGCGCCCGCATCGGCAAAAAGCTTTGCGGCAGCTTCCACGGCGGCTTTCGTTTCCGCACCGACCGGATCGCCAAAACCGGCATCGAGCCACAGGCCGATCTTCAGCCCCTTCAGATCAATGCCAAGCTCCATCCAGTCAATGTCTTGATAAGGAAGGCTCATCGCATCGCGGCGGTCAGGCTTCGACAGAACCGACATATAAAGCGCATTATCGGCCACCGTTCGCGTCATCGGGCCAGCGACGCGGCCCAGAAACGGCGGATCGATGGGAATGCGCCCGAAGGACGGCTTTAGCCCGACAAGCCCGCACCAGCCCGCAGGCAGACGAATGGAACCGCCAATGTCCGTGCCGATATGCAGCGGGCCGTAACCGGCGGCAGCGGCACTACCCGCCCCCGCGCTCGAACCGCCCGGATTGGTGGCGAGATTCCATGGATTGCGCGCCAGCTTGTGAAAACTGGAAAGCCCGGAGGACAACATGCCGAGATCGGGCATGGTGGTCTTGGCAAGCAGCACACCGCCTGCCTCACGCGAACGGGCGGCCGGTGGCGCATCGGCGGCGGCAGGTTTCAGTGGAAGCGCAGCGCACCCAAGCGGAATGGGTGTGCCTTTCGTGGCGATGTTTTCCTTGAGCGTCAGCGGCACGCCATCGATCGGGCCTGCGGGTTCGCCCTTGGCCCAACGTGCTTCGGATGCCTTTGCCGCCGTGCGCGCCGCATCAGGATCGTAGGACCAAAGCGCGTTCAGCTTCGGCTCATAGGCTTCGATGCGGGTAATCACCGCCTCGGTAACCTCCACCGGCGAAAGCGACTTTGCCTTATAGGCGGAAACAAGTTCGACGGCTGACAGATCGGCTAATGCAGACATGATGCTCCCATTCATTCCGGTAATTTGATTGTGCCATTCCGGTGCGCCCGCTTGCGGCGGCCCGAGAACGGCTTCGGCACCGCATCGACCAGCGCAGTTGTATATTCGTGCCGCGGATTGTCGAAGACTTCGCCCGTCGTCCCCTCCTCGACAATATTGCCGCGATAGATCACCGCCACGCGATCGGTAATGGCGCGCACGACGCCAAGATCATGGCTGATGAACAGATAGGACAGACCGAATTTTTCCTGCAAATCCATCATCAGGTTCAAGACCTGCGCCTGAATGGATACGTCCAGCGCCGAAACCGGCTCGTCGGCGACAATCAGCGCAGGCCGGGTGATCAGCGCGCGGGCAATGGCGATGCGCTGGCGCTGCCCGCCGGAAAATTCATGCGGATATTTCTCCGCCGATCCCCTGGGCAGCCCGACGGCCTCCAGCACCTCCGTCACGCGGTCGTTACGATCCTTCGCACTCGTACTCTTTTCCAGCGACACAACCGGCTCGGAAACGATGCGCCTCACCGTATGGCGCGGATCAAGCGAACCGTAAGGGTCCTGAAAGATCGCCTGAAAGCCCTTTCGCGCCTCGCGCAGACCGGCGCGGTCGAGCGCATAAATATCCTGCCCGTTGATGAGAATCTGCCCGGATTGCGGACGCTCCAGCCCCATCACGGCGCGCGCGAGCGTGGATTTGCCCGAACCGCTTTCGCCCACGATGCCGAGGCTCTGGCCCGCTTCGATCTCGACACTCACGCCATGCAGGACACGCAGCGATCCCGGCCTGGAAAAGAAGGATGGGCGCGGGAGCTGATATTCGCGCACCACGTCGCGCACCTGCAAAATCATCCTGCTCATGCTGTCACCCTGCCGTCACGCGGATGGAAACAGGCGGCGCGATGCACAATCCCAGCATCCTCCCCAAGCGGGTCGAGCGCCGGGATTGTCTGGCGGCAATCGCCCTCGACGAAAGCACAGCGGTCGGCAAAGCTGCAATGAGCGGGCCGCGCCAGCGGGTCCGGCACGACACCCGGAATGGCGGCAAGGCGCTGGCGCGTCTTCGCCTGATTGCGAACCAGCGCAGCCCCGTGCGGCGACGCCGCGAACAGTCCACGCGCGTAAGGATGCGCCATGCGCTCGAACACGGCTTCGGTGCGCCCCGTCTCGACAATGCGCCCGGCATACATGACGGCGATGCGGTCGGTCATTTCCGATACCACGCCGAGATCGTGAGTGATCAGCATCAAAGCGGTGCCGGTCTCATCGATCAGCTCATCCATGAGATCGAGAATCTGCGCCTGCACGGTAACGTCGAGCGCGGTCGTCGGCTCGTCGGCAATGAGCAGATCCGGCTCGCAGGCAATCGCCATGGCGATCATCACGCGCTGGCGCTGTCCGCCAGACAACTGATGCGGATAAAGATCGAGATTGAAGCGCGGCGCGGCCAGCCCCACACGGTCGAGAAGTTCGCGCGCTTTGCGTTCGGCATCAGTGCGGTTTTCTCCCAGATGCAGGCGACGGCCTTCGGCGATCTGCGCGCCGATGGTCTTGACCGGATTGAGCGCCGTCATCGGCTCCTGAAAGATCATCGCCATGCGCCGTCCGCGCATTTTGCAGAGTTCGGCTTCTGGCATTGCGGCAAGGTCCGCGCCGTCGAAACGCAAACTGCCGCGCACACACATCCGGTCGGGAAGCAGGCCCATCGCGGCCAATGCGGTGATCGACTTGCCGCTGCCGGATTCGCCCACGACGCCAAGCCGTTCGCCGCGATTGAGCGTCAGCGTGATATTGGAAACAATATCCGCACTGCGGGTGCCGAAAGGCAGTTCGACGGACATATTGTCCATTTCAAGCAAGGGAGCCGTCATCTCTGCCTCCTGACGCGCGGGTCGAGCACATCGCGCAATCCGTCGCCCAGCATGTTGAGACCAAGCACGGCAAGCGTGATGGCAAGGCCGGGGAAGATGGCAAGCCACGGCGCGTCATAAATATAGGTCTGCGCGTCGTTGAGCATCTTGCCCCAGCTCGGCATCGGCGGCTGTGTGCCAAGACCGACATAGGACAGCCCCGCTTCCGCAACGATGGCAAGCGCGAACTGGATCGTCGCCTGCACGATCAGCACATGGTTGATATTGGGCAGCACATGCAAAAGCGTGATCGATATATCGCCGCGCCCGGCACAGCGCGCTGCCTGCACATATTCGCGCTTCCAGAGCCCCAGCGAAGCGCCGCGTGTGACGCGGGCAAAGACCGGAATGTTGAAGATGCCGATGGCGATCATCGCATTGACTGCGCCGGGACCGAAAATCGCGGTGATGATCACGGCGGTCAGAAGGGCCGGAAAGGCGAAGGCAAGGTCGGTCATGCGCATGACGAAACCGTCCACCAGCCCGCCCCGCGCCGCGGCAAAGGCGCCAAGCGGGATACCGATGCCCGCTCCAACCAGCACGGCGATAATCGACACGGCGATGGAATTGCGCGCACCGACCATGATCATGGAAAACACGTCGCGCCCGAAATTATCCGTCCCGAACAGATGCACGAGGCCCGGCCCCTGCAACTTGTCGCGAAAATTCATCGCGGTCGGCGAAAACGGCGTCCACGCGAAGGAGATGAGCGCCATGCCGACGAGAATGACGGTAATGAAGGAGCCGATCAAAAGGCTGCGGCTCATAAACAGCGTCCGTAAGGCACTCGGCTTCGGAAGGGCTTCGGCTTCGCTCATCGGCTGCCCCCCGTGGAAAGGCGCGGATCGATGAAGCCATAAACCAGATCGACGATGAAATTGACGGCGATCACCGAAGCGGCAAGCAGCGTCACCAGCGACTGCACGGTGACGAGATCGCGCTGCGCGATGGCCTGAAACACCAGCCGTCCGATGCCGGGAAGGTTGAAGACATTTTCGATGATGATGGTTCCCGCGAGAAGGAATGAGAACTGCAAACCGATGATGGTGACGACCGGGATCAGCGCATTCGGCACTGCATGACGCCAGAGTGCTGCCTTGCGCGTCAGCCCCTTGGCGCGGGCCGTGCGCACGAAATCCTCGCCCAGCGTTTCTATCACCGCCGAACGGGTGACGCGGGCAAGGATTGCCGCCAGCGGCAGGGCAAGCGCCAGCGCGGGCAGAAACAGCGAACGGATGCCGTTCCAGAATCCACCCTCCCAGCCTGCAAAACCCGACGCCGGAAACCAGCCGAGCTGCAAGGCGAACAGCAGGATCAACAGGAGGCCGAGCCAGAAATTGGGGATGGCGACACCGACTTGCGCCACGCCCATGGAGACGACGTCGCCGGTCCTGCCGCGCCTCGACGCGGCATAAACGCCAACCGGAATGGCAACCGCCACCGACAGAACCATGGACAGAAGCGCCAGCGGCAGCGTGACCATGATGCGCGGCCCAAGCAGTTCGCTGATCGGCACCGAATAGGTGTAGCTGGTGCCGAAATCACCGACGAAGAAGCCGCCGATCCATGCGAGATAGCGCCACCAGAGTGGCTGGTCGAGGCCGAGCTGCCTGTGCAGCGCGGCCAGGGTTTCGGGCTGCGCATTGATGCCAAGGATCACCGCTGCCGGGTCGCCCGGCAGCACCTGCATCAACAGGAAGACGATGACGGAAGCGCTAAGCGTCGTCAGCAGAAGTGCAACCAGCCGCCCGGATATATATGCCAGCAAGACGACCTACTCCCAGTAAGCCTGTGTCACGTCGTCAGCCGGAATGGGCATGTTCTTCCACAGGCCCTTGACCTGCTTGTTCCAGACGCCGATTTTCGGCAGCGCATAGAGGAAGATGTTCGGCTCGTCGGCGGCAAGCTTTTCCTGCAATTGCTTCACGAGCTTCAACTGTTCCTCGTCGCTGCCGGCTTCCGCATAGGCCTTGTAGAGCGCCTTGTATTCCGGGTTCTGATAATTGAAGTAATATTTGTCGCGGGCGTAGATATCGAGATCGCGCGCTTCCGTATGGGCGATGATCGTCGCATCGAAATCCGAACGCTTGAACACCTGATCCAGCCATTGCGCGAATTCAATCGGCACAAGATTGGCCTGAATGCCCACTTCCGCCAGCATGGCCGCGATGATTTCGCCGCCGCGACGCGCATAGACCGGTGGCGGCAGCGTGATGGTCATCGTCGTCCCCGCCGGAACGCCCGCCTCTTCCAGAAGCTGTTTCGCCTTGGCCGGATCATAGGGATAGGTCTGCGACAGGTCGACATAGCCCGGATCGACCGGCGCATAATGCGACCCGATCGGCGTGCCGAAGCCGGAATAGACGCCCTCGATCAGCGCCTTGCTGTCGATGGCATGGGCCAGCGCCTGACGCACCTTTACATTGTCAAAGGGCGCCTTGGCATTGTTGAGCGACAGCAGGACCTTGCCCGCCGTATCGCCCACTTCTACTTGAAGCTTGTCGTCGCTCTTGAAGCGGCTGATCAGTTCCGGTGCCTGAAACATCGGGAACACATCAATATCGCCTGCCAGGATCGCCGCTGCCGCCGCAGACGGATCGCTGACAAAACGGAAGGTGACAGTGGAAAGCTTTGCCGGTTCGCCCCAGTAATCCGGGTTGCGCTCCAGTTCCACGCGATCGCCCTGCACCCAGCGCTTGAACTTGAACGGGCCGGTGCCGACGGGCTTGGTCTTGTTTCCCGCAGCCGAATTCGGCGCAATCATCACCGCATCGCCCCAGCCCATATTGAACAGGAAGTTCGAGGTCGGGCGCTTCAGCGTCACCACAGCGGTCGCCGGATCGGGACATTCGGTGCTGGCAATCGGCTCGAACAGGCCTTTCTGCGCATTGGTGGAGTCGGGCGCGACGGCGCGCTCATAGGAGAATTTTACCACCGAGCAGTCGAATGGCGTGCCGTCATGAAACTTCACGCCCTGGTGCAGCTTGAACGTATAGGTCTTCTTGTCGTCGGAGACGGTCCAGCTTTCAGCCAGAAGCGGCTTGACCGTACCGTCCTCGACGATACGCACCAGCCCCTCATAAAGATTGGCATAGGTAACCTGCCGGATACCGGCGGCGGCATTGGCCGTCGGGTCCAGTCCCGGCGGTTCCAGCACTTCGCCCACGACCAGCGTGTCCTTGGCAAAGGCACCGTTGATCGATGCCAGCATCGCGGCTGTAACCAGCCCGGCTTTCAGCAGTTTACCCATGGTTTCCCCTGTTCCTCTTTTCTTTTTTAAATCGAGCGCCCGCCATCCACGTCGAGCGCAACCCCGGTAATCATAGAGGCAGCGGGCGAGCAAAGGAAAGCCGCGGCTTCGGCCAGATCGTCGGGTTTCAACAGGCGGCCCATCGGGATGGAATCGCGGAACTTCTTGCGGATTTCCTCGGTGTCCTCACCCATGAATGTGGTGAGAAGCGGTGTTTCGCCCGCAACCGGATTAAGCGCCACCACGCGGATTTTGGCAGGCGCAAGCTCGATTGCCAGCGCCTTCGTCACCGAGACGACCCAGCCCTTGGTGGCGTTGTACCAGGCCAGATTCGGGCGCGGACGCCCGGCCCCCGTCGAAGCGACATTGAGAATGACGGCTTCCTCTCCCTTGGCACCGTTCTCCTTGAAATGCGGGATGAGCTTGCGCGTCATCAGATAGACGCCGCGCACATTGACACCCAAAATGCGGTCGAATTCTTCCGGCGCGACCAGTTCGGCATTTTGCGGTTTGTGACCGATCCCGGCATTGTTGATCAAAATATCGATCCTGCCGAATTTCGACAGAGCGGCCTCCACCGCCGCATCGACATCGCTTTCCTTTGAAATATCTGCGGCGACCGCAATGGCCGCATCGCCGATTTCGCCCGCAACACGTTTCGCGCCCGCCTCGTCGCGATCGACGATGACGACCTTCGCGCCGCCGGAAGCGAAGCGCTTTGCCATGCCTTCGCCGAAACCCGAACCTGCTCCCGTGATGAGCGCGACCTTACCTTCAAGCGACACTTTGCTTCTCCCAAATGCTAAATTTATCCGTGCCAGACCGATATGGTCTTCAGCGAGGCGAAGCCATAGAGCGCCTCGAAACCCTTCTCGCGGCCATGGCCGGATTTTTTCACACCGCCGAACGGCAGCTCGATACCGCCGCCAGCACCGTAATTATTGATGAAGACCTGACCGGAATGGATGGCGTGGGCCAGACGGAACTGGCGTCCGCCATCATTGGTCCAGATGCCGCAAACAAGCCCGTAAGACGTGCCATTGGCAATCGCGATGGCTTCTTCTTCCGTATCGAACGGCATGATGACCTGTACCGGGCCGAAAATTTCTTCCTGCGCCAGCCGGTGACCGGCAGGCACATCGCGGATCAGCGTCGGCAACACATAGGCGCCGCCTTCCGGCGCATCGGCGACCAGTTCGCCTTGCGCGGCAATGGCCAGCCCGTCCTGTTCCGCAAGATCCAGATAGCCTTCGACAATCGCCTTCTGACGTTCCGAGACGACCGGCCCGACCGACAGGTCGGCCCCTGCCGGGCCGACTTTGAGCGCCCGATAGCGGTCGCTCATGCGGGCGACAACTTCCTCATAGATAGAGCGCTCAACCAGAATGCGCGACGAGGCCGAACAGGTCTGGCCAGCATTCTGGATACCCGCATTCACCAGAAACGGCAGGGCCCGCTCCAGATCGGCATCGGCAAAAACGATCTGCGGCGACTTGCCGCCCAGTTCCAGCGTCACCGGCACGGTATTTTTGGCAGCCGCCGCCTGAACAGCCTCGCCAGTCCGCACAGACCCCGTAAACGAGATATGATTGACGCCGGGATGTTCGGACAGGGCCGCGCCCGCTTCCCCGCCCAGCCCCGTCACGACATTGAGCGCGCCCTTCGGCAGACCGGCCTTTTCGGCGATCTTCGCAAATTCCAGGATCGTGAGACAGGCTTCCTCGGCGGGCTTCACCACGGCGGCATTGCCCATGGCCAGCGCCGCGCCAAGACTACGCCCCAGAATCTGCATCGGATAATTCCAAGGGATGATATGCCCCGTCACACCATGTGGTTCATAGATCGACAGCACCGTGAAACCATTCTGATAGGGCAGCGTATCGCCATGCACCTTGTCGGCGGATGCGCCGTAAAACTCCAGATAACGCGCCAGCGCCACCACATCGGCGCGAGCCTGCGTCACCGGCTTGCCGACGTCCTTCGATTCCAGATCGGTGAGGAGATCGATATTTTTAAGCACTTCTTCCGAAATTCGGTGCAGAACGCGCCCACGCTCGGTTGCCGTCAGCTTGCCCCAGTCGCCGGAAAGCGCGCCACGGGCCGCCGCCACCGCCAGGTCAATGTCGGTTTTCGTGCCACGCGCGATCAGCGCCAGATCGCTGCCATCAGAGGGATTTTTCAGCGTGATATGCTCGCCGCCAACGGCATCCTGCCACTGGCCCGCGATGAAATTGCCATAACGCAGCAAGCCGGTTCCTCCCGCCTTGTTCTCATGCTTCATTTTCAGTCTCCCGATGAGGCGTCTCAGCCTCCAGTCTTGCGGTGGTTGCGCGGATATGCGCCCGCGCCAGCCGCTCAGCCTCCTCGCCATCGCGCGCCGCGATGGCCTCGACAATGACCCCATGTTCCCGGATCGCCTCGCCCGCCCTGTCCGCCGACAGCGAGAAGGAAGGCGCGAAAACCTGCGATGTCATGCGCAAAAGCGGCACGAAAGCGGCCAGCGAGGCGTTGCCCGCCGTGCTCATCACCGCCATATGAAAATCGACATTGGACTGGGTATAGGCTTTTGCGTCCCATGGATCGACCACACCCGCCTGCCCGCAGACCAAAGCGCGCAGCTTCGCGATATCCTCATCCGTCGCCCGTTCGGCGGCAAAGCGCGCGGCCACGCCGTCCAGCACTTCGCGCACTGCATAGGCATCGATGAGACGGGCAAGATCGGCGGAAGCGACACGCACTCCCCGGCCCGGCAGATGGATGACCAGCCCGTCGCGTTCGAGAACGCGCAGGGCCTCGCGCAACGGCGTGCGGCTGATGCCGAATTCGGTGGCCAGGTGTTCCTGCCGGAGTATCGCGCCCGGCGCATAATCCCCCGCATAGATTCGCTCGCGAAGTGCCTCGGCAACTTCGTCCAGCAAACGGGTCTGACTGCGCCACTCATAAGCCGACAATAGAAAAGCCTCCCAACTTTTCTTCAAACAATATCCTGGATACAAAATCAGTCAACGTGAAAACGAACGCTCTTTTCAGAAATTAAAATGGATATGAAAGACAGAAAATTTCTCACAAGGCGACAAAAACGACATGAATGCCAGATCGACGGATCAGCTCTGCCAATGCCCGTTTCGCCGAAAACCGGCACACAATAGCGTTACCGGACCGGTTTACGGCCCGAAAACAGTTTTCGTCGGGCAATTTTCGGCTAGGGTCAGGACCTATTAATTTGATGAAAATGGCACCTGAAATGACAAGAACTGCAAGGAAAGACGCGAAAAACGGGGTGGTCCCCCCGGTTGAGCGGCTTGACGCAGCAGATCGCCAATTTCCGGCCTTAGCCTTTCGGTGTCCGAAGGATGTGGTCCATCCGCCCGGCTACATGCACGAAAAGTCTCGAAAATGAACCACATTTCCTTCGCCTTTTCTCCTTGCATCCAAACGGATGGCTTCACACCATTTCCGCCAAATTAATAGGTCCTGACCCTGGATAACAGGCTCTTCACCGGAAATGCCGTGTGCCGAATATACTGGTAATGAAATGAAGTATGAAACCGCCATCCTGCCGGCAGCGCCCACAGCCCCGGATGGACTGCCAAAACCGAAAATCTACTGGGCATGGGCGACCCTGATGGTGGGTCTCACCCTTGCCGTCATCGACGGCACCATCGCAAATGTCGCTCTGCCGACCATCGCGGCGGACTTTTCCGCCGGGCCCTCCGCCTCGATCTGGATCGTCAACGGCTACCAGCTTGCCATCGTCGTCACGCTGCTGCCGCTCGCCGCGCTGGGCGAAATCTACGGCTACCGGCATGTCTATGTGGCGGGTGTGTCGCTGTTCACCGTCGCCTCGGTCGCCTGCGTCTTCTCGCGCTCACTCGAAGCGCTGACCTTTGCGCGCATCATGCAGGGGCTGGGCGCGGCCGGGCTCATGAGCGTCAACACCGCGCTTCTGCGCTATACCGTGCCGCAGGCGAAATTCGGCACGGCCATCGGCCTCAACGCGCTTTTCGTCGCCGTTTCCTCGACCATCGGACCGACGCTTGCGGGCATCATGCTTTCGTCCCTGAGCTGGCCGTGGCTTTTCGTCATCAACATTCCGCTCGGGATAGCCGCCGTGCTGATGGGGCTTGGAAACCTGCCCGACAATGAGCGCTCCGCACGCCGCTTCGATGTCGTCAGCGCGGTGCTGACAGCGCTCACCATCGGCCTTTTGGTCACCACCATCGACAGTGCGGGCAATGGCGTAGGCTCTTCCGCCGTGCTTGTGCAGGCGCTGTGCTGCCTGATCGCGGGCGTTCTCCTGACCCGGCGGTCGCTGCGCATGGCCGACCCGCTCCTGCCGCTCGATCTCTTGCGCATTCCCGTCTTCACCCTTTCCATCTGCACCTCGATCATGTCCTTCCTGGCGCAGATGATGGCATTCATCTCGCTGCCCTTCCTGTTTCAGCTCGTCTTCGGTTTCAAGCCGATCGAAGTCGGCTTCCTGATGATGCCGTGGCCCATCGCGCTCGCCGTCGTCGCCCCGCTTTCGGGCAGGCTTTCCGACAGACACTCGCCCGCGATTCTGGGACTGGTCGGCCTCGTCACCTTTGCCGCGGGCCTTGCCCTCGTCGGTATGCTGCCGGACCGTCCGACGATCCCGGATATCTGCTGGCGCCTGGCGATCTGCGGCGTCGGCTTCGGCCTGTTTCAGGCCCCGAACAACCGCATGATGATCACCGCGACCCCGCGTTCGCGAAGCGGCGCGGCAAGCGGTATGCTGGGCACGGCCCGCCTCCTCGGCCAGTCGCTGGGCGCGGCTTTCGTTGCCTTCCTGCTGGCGCAGTGGGGTGTCGAGGGAACGCCCTATATCCTGTTCTTCGCCTCCGGCTTCGCGATGTTCGCGTCGCTGATCAGCGCCATGCGCCTCGGGCGCTGATCGACGTCGATCCGGCTTTCGGGAGGCATGTTTCCGGCGTCATCCACAGCTTCGGGAATTTCTCGCAAATTCTTGCACAAAGATGCGAAATTCCCTGTTGCAATCTTCGGAGCGTTAGTCCATATAGCGCCTGCCTGACGGAAACGAACGGTTCCGGAACGACTGGCGCGAGCGGGTGTAGCTCAGGGGTAGAGCACAACCTTGCCAAGGTTGGGGTCGAGGGTTCGAATCCCTTCGCCCGCTCCAGTTTTTCTTTGGATCAGGTATCAAAATCCCGGCTTTGTCCGGGATTTTTGCTTTTCAGGATGACCGAAATCGGGCAGATTGATGGAAGCGACTAGGGTCAGGACCTAGACCAGCCTGAAAGGCAGGCCCGAAACCAGCGCCCCGATATAGCGCTTCTTCTGGAAATAGCCGTTGAGCGAAACACGCGGGATTGCCATGACGGGCATCGACCCGAGGGGCTGCAATATGCCGGGCCGGGTGGTCACGCCCACCGCGAAGCCCGCATCGGCAACCGCCTTCATTTCCCGCGCGCCAAACGCACTCGTCCACCCATAGGGATAGGCGAAGGATCGCGGCCTGTAACCGGCATAACGCTCCACCGCGTCGGCCGATCCGGTAATTTCCTTCGCCAGCCGCACCTCATCGACGCGCCGCAGATTGACGTGGGTGATCGTATGCGCGCCCAGATGAACAAGCGGATTTTCCGCCAGGCTGCGCAGTTCGGCTCCATCCATCACCGATTCGCCGACGAGACCGAGCGGATCAATCCCCGCTGCCTGCGCCGCCATGTCGATGCGGGCGACCGCCTCGTCCTCATCCAGACGCTGTGCGAACTGCGCCAGTTGCCTGAATGCGGCCTGTTTCTGGCCGGGACTTTTCAGGCTGACGTCGGTCATCCCGTCGCCGAAGTCGAATCGGAAGCCGTCGCCCCCCGTCACGAGGGCCGCGGCTGTCCGCCACCACATGGACCGTTCGCGCTCCACGAAACCTGTGGTGATGAAGATCGTAAAGGGGACATTATATCTGGCGAAGACGGGCGCTGCGAATTCTGCATTGTCGCGATAGCCGTCATCCAGCGTAAAGGCGACGAAGCGCTCTGTACCGTCCGGCTCGCCCAGAAGCTTCGGCAGGTCGTGCAGGTGAACCGGAACGAGGCCCGCCTCCAGTGCCGTCTCTATGGCCATTTCCAGCGTCTGCGGCGTGATCGACAGGATGGCGTTGGGATCGTGGCGGTCGCCTGCCTCTTCCGGTTTCACATGATGCATGGTGAAGACGATGCCACGCCCGCCCGCAGCGGGAAACAGCTTCGCCGCGCCGGAAAAGGCGATAGCCTCCAGCCCTGCCCGGATCAGCGGATATTTGAAACTGCTCATCAGCGATCGCAGCGACATGCTCTCAAAAACTTTGCCCCACGGCCGGCCTCACGAGTGCCTGCCGCCGTCCCCTTCCTGAAGCTTTGCGCGCCGTTTCGGACGCACAAAGCATTGCTCATTCCATCGCTCAGGCCGACCGCATTACAGCGAGGTCGAGCTTTTCCACCAATCGGTGCCGCCATCATGCGCATACTGGTCGATTTCGGCCAGTTCTTCGGCGCTGAATTCCAGCCCCTTCAAGGCGCCCAGCGAGTTTTCAAGCTGCGCCACGGAACTCGCGCCGATCAGCGAAGATGTCACGCGCGGATCGCGCAGCGTCCAGGCGATTGCCATCTGCGCCAGGGTCTGTCCGCGACGCTCGGCAATCGCATTGAGCGCACGGATACGCCCGAGAAGTTCCTGATTCTGGGCGCTGGCCTTGAGGGAACCGCTTTGATTCGCGCGGGCCCCTTCGGGAATGCCGTTCAGATAGCGCGACGTCAGCAGCCCCTGTGCCAGCGGCGAGAAAACGATGCATCCGGTGCCCAAATCCTCAAGCGTATCGAGAAGACCGCCCTCGATCCACCGGTTGAACATATTGTAATTGGGCTGATGGATGAAAAGCGGCACGCGCTCCTCTTTCAGGATGGCTGCGGCCTTGCGCGTCAGTTCCGGCGAATAGCTCGAAATGCCGACATAAAGCGCCTTGCCCTGGCGGTGCAGATGCGCGAGCGCGCCCATCGTCTCTTCCAGCGGCGTGGTGGCATCCACCCGGTGCGAATAGAAAATGTCGACATAGTCGAGGCCCATCCGCTTCAGGGACTGGTCGAGGCTGGCGATCAGATATTTGCGGCTGCCGCCGATGCCGCCATAAGGCCCCGGCCACATATCCCAGCCCGCTTTGGAAGAAATGATCATCTCGTCGCGATAGGGGCGGAAATCGCTTGCCATGATGCGGCCGAAATTTTCTTCCGCGGAACCGGGCGGCGGGCCATAATTATTGGCAAGATCGAAATGGGTCACACCGAGATCGAAGGCGCGGCGCAGAATGGCGCGCCCGTTCTCGAACACGTCCCTGCCCCCGAAATTGTGCCAGAGGCCGAGCGAAATCGCCGGCAGGTCGATGCCGCTTCGGCCCGTGCGGCGATAGATCATGTTGGACTGGTAGCGGTCAGCGGCCGCAGCGTAGAGCATGGTGTATCTCCAAGATTGAAATCTGTTGGCCGTGCGCGGAGATAGATTCCGCCCAGGCTAGTGTGGTGAATCTGAAATTCGTATCACTTTGGAGCAGTGTTGCGAACGAATTTCGGATTCAAAGCCACACTAGCAAGATATTGAATCGAGTGTGGTTTACGGATTTGAAGTTCCTAAACGTAGATGCCAGGCAAATGATAGGAACTTCAAATCCACCACACTGGTATGGTTGATTTGAATCCGAATTTCGGATTCGCCACACCAGGCAGGCAGCATAGTTGAACCTGAACGCCGCGCAGGGCAACCACAAATCGACATCTTTGCCCGACGAATACACCGGCGACTTCATGCCATGCGAATATAAGTCAGAATGAAAATGTTCCTTCTTCAGAAAACAGAGGCCCTATGGATCGGGACCGGATAGCGCCTTCGCCATCGCGCAACAGGAACAGCGCGTCGAGGCGCAACTGCCCTGCAAGCGCCGCACCAGCCTCGGAACCAAGCACCATCAGCGCCGTCGCCCATGCATCCGCCTCGGCACAGCTTCGCGCCACGACGGTGACCGAAGCCGGAGATTCCATAAGGGGCGCGCCGCGACGCGGATCCATGGTGTGCGACAGGCGGCGGTCCCCGATGGCAACCCAGTGCCGGTAATCGCCCGACGTGGCGACCGCAGCATCCTGCAAGGCAAGAATCGAATGAGGCGCGCGGCGATCATGCTCGGGAGATTCGATTGCAATCGACCATGGCTCGCCATCCGGGCGCAGCCCAAGCGCCCGCATCTCCCCGTCGATCCCGACGAGGCCGGACGAAATTCCGAAAACCCGCAATGTCCCGGCCAGACGATCCACACCGTATCCCTTGGCAATGCCGTTGAGATCGAGCGTCACGGGAGTGGTCTTTCGCACCATCCCCGCCTGAATATCCAGTTCCAGCACCTCATGGGCCGGTCGCCGCCCGGCCTCAAACGCCTTCCCGATCCGCTCCCGATCGGCCTCGGAAGGGCCGAACCCCCAGGCGCTCACGGCATCGCCCATGCCGATATCGAACGCGCCGCCCGACGCGCGGCCTATGTCGAGCGCAAGGCGCAAGACTTCCATCAGCCGCTGCGGCACCTTTATCCAGTGCCCCACCGGCGCGGCATTCACCTGCATCAGATGGCTATCCGGCTTCCAGGTGGACATCTGCATGTCCACCTCGTCCACCGCCGCCTGAAGCGCTATCCGAACAGGTTCAACATCGAACCCGGCCGCGCTATGGAACAGCGACGACCACCGCGTCCCCATGGTAGGTCCGTTCAGCGCATGACGCTGCAATTCAGTAGACGTCTTCGACATAACGTCCCTCCGCCTTGAGTTTGGCCGGTGTCAGCCCCGCAGGCCCGAGAATATCGGCGAGAGCCGACGAGACCCCGGCTGCCATATCGCGACCGCCACACACCATGACCCGCGCGCCTTCCCGGACAAGCCGGATGACTTCAGCGGCTTCCTCGCAAAGCGCGTGCTGCACATAGCGCGGCATTTTCCCGCGTGAACAGCAGGTCGTGAGTTGCGTGAGCTGGCCCTTCTGCTGCCATTCCCGCAGTTCTTCGCCATAGAAAAAATCGCTGTCCGTCTGACGCATTCCAAAGAACAGATGGATCGGACGATGCTGCGCATTGGCGCGTATGAAACCAGCCAGAGGCCCGATTCCTGTACCGGCCCCGATCAAGATCAGGGGCCTATGCGCGCCGTCCGTATGGAAAGCCGGGTTGCGGCGCAGGAAAGCACTGACCGCATCCCCCGGCTCCAGATCGAGGAGCTGAGAGGAACATAAGCCTCCCGGATGCTTTTTCACGACGATCTCGACAAAGCCGTCGCCGTGCCCGGAAGCCAGCGAGTAAAACCGGGGAACGGGCGATCCAGCCGGAATAATACCGAGGAGATCGCCAGCCACATAGCGGCCCAGTCCGCCACCGAACCACCGCTGCCAGAATGGAAGTTCAGGCAAAGCGAAACGCAGGATTGCCGCAGGCGCCTGCGCTTCGGCGCCATAATCACGGCGCGACACAAGCGTGAGAGGAATGACCACCGGTTGGACGGCCTGATGCGCGAGTTCGAGGTCGATGCCCATCGCAGAGCCAAGCGCCCGCCCCCAGCGGGAGAATGCCTGCGGCGACTGGCGATCCACCGTGTCGAACGGCACGAGCATTTTCCATCCGGCTGCCTGTGCGGTTTCCGTCACCGCCTGCGCGAAAGCGCAATAGGCCGGAAAGCTGCTATCGCCGAAACCAAGCACCGCCAGCGGAATTGCCGGAGCCGCCGACAGGGACGACAGCCGGTCGAGAAACCCCTTGGCCGAGGCGGGCGCATCGCCGTCGCCATAAGTAGCCGACAGGATGAGGATGCGCTGCGCCTGCCCGTAACGGGCCGGGTCGAAGGCCGACATCGGTGCGGCATGGACAGCCTGACCAGCATCGGATAGCGCCGCATGCAGCGTCGCGGCAAAACCCCATGTGCTGCCGCCTTCGCTGCCGACGAGAATGACCGTCTCCGCACGTCCTGCGGAGACATTGCCGCGAATGCGGGGCCGCCCGCGCCGACCGGCAAACCAGAGAACGACGCCCGTGATTGCCATGGCCGGAACGCCAAGCGCCATCAGGCCGAGGGCCAGCCCCAGTACGGATGCCCCTCGCCCGGTATGCAGCATATAGACGGTTTCCGAGACGCGTTGCCATCCGGTCAGATCGCTCCAGCCAAGAAGCGTGCCCGTGCCCTGATCGATATAGCCGGTGCCCCGGTCCGTCTTGAGGGTGAAGACATCCGTCGGATCGCCCTGATCGGCGAATGACAGGCTGCGCAATTCGGAAACCGGAACCTGCCGCAGCGCTTCCATCGCCGCCGGAAGCGCCCCGGTCTGGCCGCTTGCCTCGGTCTGCATGACAGGCGATACAGCCCCGTCAGGCATGAGATCGAAGGTGGAGGCCGTCATCCACAGGGCCGTGGCCGAGGAAAGCAGCAGACCCGCGACAGCCAACCGGGCGATCTCGACATGAAGACGACCGGAAAGCGGGCCGCGCAAGCGCGCGAACCAGTGCTGCCAGCCGCCAGCCCGACGCGCAACGAGCACCGCCCCGGACAGGCTCAGCACCAGCATGGCGGCGGCTCCCGCAGCCATGACGATGCGGCCGCTATCGTCGAGAAAGAGCGAACGATGCAGGTTGGTCAGCCAGCGTTCGACGGGATTCGGATCGGCGGATGCGATCTCCCTGCCGGTTGCGGGGTCGATAACAGCCGCCTGGGGCGCGCCATTATCGAACCAATAGGCGGTAATCCGGCCGGAAGGCGCCCGCCGGATCTGCTCCACCTGCGGATAGACGGCTTGAACGCGCGCCGCCAGATCGGCGCTCGAAAGCGTGGCCTCCACCTGCAAGGAGGAGGCGCTTTCAAAGGCGGGAAAGATCGACAGGGCAGCGCCGCTCAGGCTGAGTACGATCAGAAGCAGCGCGGCGAGAAGCCCCGGCCAGCGATGGACAATGCGGAACATAGCTGTCACCGTTTAGAGCGCATCCCGAAAAGTGTGAAACGGTTTTCGGAAAAGATGCGCGTTAAAACAAATCGTTAGAGCGCCGATCTGATGAAATCGGATCGAAACGCGCTCTAAAGGGAGTAATCGACCGTTGCGACGTAGCGCCGTCCCTTGACTGGCGTTTTCGCACCGGCGGTCGTCAGCGGGATAGCCACTTCATTGGGACTGTCGCGCATGTCTTCCACGGCGGCATCGACATGCAGCGTATAGCCCGCATCAAAAAGCGCGTCGGCCAGATCGAGCGTGATTTCAAGCGTCCTGCCCGCACCGACGCTCGCACCCGTAATGCCGTTGATTTCGCCCGTATTGCCGCCCGTCGCGCGATACCACCCGGACAGATGCTCGTAATATTTGGATTTGCCGCCAGCCATCCACAGACTGCCGGCATATTTGCCCTGGGCATCGGTGACGTAATAGGCGAGATAAGCGCCATCGCCGCCATAGCTGTTCAGCGTGGTGGTCAGTGTCACGGGCCGCGCCATGGCGATACCGGGAAGCGTAAGCGCCGTGGTCATTGCCAATATTGCGAGAAGTGCTTTCATGTCGGTCTGCCTTTTCCAAAGAAACGGGCGGCGGATCCCAACCGGGTCCGCATCCATCCCGGCTACTCTGGCAAGACGAGCTGAACGTCACCTGACATCCATGCGATTTCTCCTTCAGCACTTCGTCAGGAAAGACATGAAACGAAAACGGCGAACCTGCTGGCAGGTCCGCCGTTTCAGGAACCGACAATGCGGTGCGGTTATCAGCGCAGCGACATGCGCTGGAGCGTACCGTCACGCAGGACGAACTGGTGCCATATCGCCATCAGCGCATGGAGACCGGCCAGATAAAGAATGATGGTGCCGGCATTTTCATGAAGGTCGGCGATCAGTCCCGGAGCGCCCTGCACGGGAGCGGTGATTGCTGGCACGGAAAGACCGAAGAAGGATATGGGGACACCGATCCGCGAGGCGGCATACCAGCCGCTAAGCGGCAAGGCGATCAGAAACAGATAGAGCACCGCGTGACCGGCCTTGGCCGCCACGGCAAGCAGCCCCTTCGCCGGAGATTCTTTCGGCGCACCACCGGCAAGCCGCAGGAGAAAACGCGGCAGAACGAGCACGAGCACCGCAAGCCCCAGCGAAAAATGCAGCAAGGGCGGATTTTCCACCATGCGGCGTCCGCCCATTGAGGTGAACCAGGCCCCCAGGATCAACAGGACGGTGAGCCAGTGAACCACAACCATGCTTTTCGAATAACGCTCGGGATTGTGAGGCATGACAAGACTTTCTTGAAAGAGCGCCTTTGATGGTCGGCGCGACGGTTGCTTATTTTACGATAACCTTCGGTCGGGAATTCTGATCGAACAGGGGATTGGAAGGAGCGTTCGAAGGAGCGGCAGCGCCCGGCTGCTGGCCTTCGCCACGCTTCGATCCGCGACGGCCATCGTCGCGATCGTGATCGCGGTCATGATCGCGATCCCTCTGTTTCATCTTGACGATTGCCAGTGTCGCCGGGTCGATTTTTGCCTTGAAGGCTTTGCCCGTTTCATCGGAGCCGCGAACCTCGTAGCAGCCGTCGTCAATTTTGATCCGCGTCACGGTCCAGCCGCGCGAAGTCGCCATGGTTTGAACCGCTTCCCTGGGTTGCCATTGGTTCATCGGCACGTGGCAGTCGTCGTCGGCTCGCGCCACGCCGGTTCCCGCCACGGTCACAAGAAGGAAGGTTGCAGCAATGTGCTTCATCATGTCATTGTCCTTGGTCAATGCGCTTTGACGGGGATAATGCCAGCCATTTCTGACAAACACCTGAAGCTGGCAGGCTCACGCCTTCAGCAAAATGACAGTTCGGGGTTTTATTCGAAGCGCGTTCGATCCGGTTCAATCGGATCGGCGTGGTTCAATTGCTTTTATTCAGTGTGTAACGGGGGCTGTCGGATGCGTGTTTTGCTGATCGAAGACGATACAATCCTCGGCAAGGCCGTTCGCGACCATATTGCCGCCAGCCACTCCGTGGACTGGGTGACCCGGCTCGACGACGCAGCCGGGCATCTGGATTCGACGGTCTATGACCTTATCCTGCTGGACCTGATGCTTCCCGACGGGCTGGGCATCGGCTTCCTGCGAAAGCTCCGCGCAAAGGGCAGCGTCACGCCGGTTATCATTCTCACGGCACTGGACCAGATTTCCGACCGTATCGAAGGGCTTGATGCCGGAGCGGACGATTACATGATCAAACCGTTCGACCTGGCGGAACTTTCGTCAAGACTGAATGCCGTCGCGCGACGCTACAGCGGCAATCCCAATCCACTGGTCGAAATAGGCGACCTCCAGATCGATCTTGCCGCCAAAACGGTAAAGCAAGACGGCCGCTCCGTCGATTTGACCGGTCGCGAATGGGCGCTGCTGGAAACCTTCATGCAACGGCCCGGCATCGCATTGACCAAGTCGCAACTCGAGGACCGTCTCTATGCATTCGGCGACGAGGTTGAAAGCAATACCATCGAAGTTCATGTCAGCCGCCTGCGCAAAAAACTCGGACACGGGATCATCGACACCGTTCGTGGCATCGGGTACCGGCTGGGAAGCGCAAAATGAAGCAGCCGAAGAGCCTGCAATGGAGACTTTCCCTCTGGCTCGGACTTGGCGCGGTCATATTGCTGGTTGTAACAACCATAGTGACGGCGCAGGTTCTGCGCCACGAACTAAACAAAGCTTTCGACAGCGCGCTCGAAGAGACCGCACAGCGAATTCTGCCTGTCGCGGCACTCGAAATATTCGGACGCGATGCAGATGACACCGAGCAGCGGGTGGCGACCTTGCGTCGGCATAATGAATATTTCACTTATGTGGTGCGCGACGCGAACGGAACGGTGCTGATGCGGTCCCATAATGCGGACCTAAGTATCTTTCCGCCCTATAAGAAAATGGGTTTTACCACGACGCCGACCCACCGGCTCTATTCCGACGCGGCGCTGCAAGGCAGCCTCACTATCACCGTCGCCGAACCTCTCGCCCACCGCCGCAGCACCGCCGGACATATTCTGTTCGCACTTGTCCTGCCGCTCGCCGCGATCGTCCCGCTCGGACTGATCGGCGTCTGGCTCATCATCCGATTTTCCATGGCGCCGGTGCGCAACTTCGGCGACCAGATCGAGTCTCGTGGTGGCGGCGATCTCAATCCGGTGGCCGTCGACAGACTTCCTTCCGAGATCGGCACCGTTGCCAAGGCAGTCAACCGGTTGCTGGATCGTCTGAAGCTGACGCTGGAAGCCGAACGCAGTCTTGCGGCCAAATCGGCCCACGAATTGCGCACCCCGGTAGCGGCGGCGCTGGCACAGGCGCAAAGATTGATCGTCGAGGCAAAGGATGACGCCACGCGCGAGCGCGCGCAGGACATGGAGACAGCCCTGCGCCGTCTTTCCCGGCTGACGGAAAAGCTGATGCAACTGGCTAGAGCGGAAGGCGGGCGCCTTCTGGCGGAAAAACCGGTCAATATTGCCGCCATCCTTCGACTGGTCGTAAGCGAGTTCAGCAGTTTTACCGACGCTGCCGGTCGCATTGAACTGACCCAGCCCGACCGGCCGGTGCTTGCGAGCATCGACGCGGATGCCTTTGCCATACTGGCGCGAAACCTGATCGAAAACGCTCTCAAACACGGCGCACAGAATGTGCCGGTTCATGTCTCGCTGTCCGCTGAAGGCATTTTGCGCGTTATAAACGCCGGTGCTGTCGTGCCCGCGGAAACGCTTGCCCGGCTGAGCGAACCCTTCGAGCGCGGTCAGGCTCTGGTGCGGGGCGCCGGCCTTGGTCTGGCCATTGCCAAGACCATCGCCGCCGGAGCTGGCGGCCAACTCGCGTTCCAGTCCCCGGCAGGTGACAGGAAAGACGGCTTTGAGGCGCGCTTTATCGTTGCGAATGATCTTGTGCGGTAATGAGCGGAGGGTTCATCCAACCCTGGGAAGTTTCCGACTGAATCACAATGACACCGTCAACCGGATGACCGGTTTGCGCCTGAGGGCGAAGCCGCGATCCTGACAGTCGGAGCGGGCTTCCGGCGCGTGGGAACGCAAAATGCCTCGTCATTTGGGTGACGAGGCTTTTTCGATAATTTTGGTTGCGGGTTTAAATCGCGCAATTTCAGATTATTTAGCAATGGCTTCCAGGGATATCGTCGCCCCGCAAGGCGAACTTTTTGCAACATGGGCATAGCTACCTCGCCTTCAAACCAGAGGGCGAGCAACCAGTGAAGTCCAATCACTTATCGGCAGTCTGTTCTCGTTCCCAAGGCGCTGGCCGATTTATCAGCTCGACTATCTCTGGAACCGATGCAGCCGGTTCAGATAAGCCCAAGCAAAAATCCGAAAACCCGTCAGGGGGCATGACAATCAAACGCCCATTTATCACGTCGTCCGCGAATCGTAGAATGGAGGTATGCGCAAGCTCCGTCAGCGACCGACCGCATTGGTCGGCTGTACGAATGCCCCCGGCCAGCGGTATTGATTGCTATTGCGTCATGATCGTTCTCCTGAAACGTCGCGGCCCTACAGGCTATGGGCGATATGTTTCACCAATGAGAACAAGAAAATTAAATAATATTATAATGATATAACTGCATAAAGTGGGCTTTGCGGATCGAACTCCTCCTGTTCATGCACGAGTCCCGTTTGCTCAATAACAGAAGCAAGCTCTGCGATTGAGCTTTCCGCCACTTCACCGATACGAACCAGACCTTGCCCTTTCGAACCGACCCGTCGAAGAAGATCAGCATTCATCATATGCGGATGCAGGCGAACCCCAGCCGATGCAAGTAACTGCTGCTCTATGTAGCGGAAGATACGGACGCCGCCTGCGTCCATATCCCCCCAATGAAAGGTCGGAACTGCGGCCTGACGGGCCAGCCTTGCAATCGTCTCCATTACGGGCCGTGAAGGGAAGCCTCCCGAATAAATCACCAATCCGTCGTCGCCATGCCCGATCTCACGAACATAGCGTACGAAGGATGCGAAGTTTTCAATCGTCAGCAGGTAGGTCGGCCTCGCATACAGGCTGATACGCCCTGCACATTCGGCTGGCGTTCCGACAAAAGGCATTTTCGGGAACGGCTGGCCATCCAACGCAATGGAACCATGGATGAGCACGGGCTGAGGAAGGCGTCTTATGCCAACGCTGGCGAGCAACTCTTCGGCATCCAGCCCGATTTGCGATTCTGCCTGCGGACAGAGGCACGCGAACGCCGACGCCACTGAACTGAGATTACGTTCAAGCGCTTTGCTGTCACCTGAAGCCAACCTGGAGAATGTACGGAAGTCCATTTCATTTTCCGTTGGCTCGGCAAGGCGCTCGCATATCGCCCCAGCCAGCCGGAGAACCTGCCCCAGCGTTCTACCTTTCCCCGATTCAATGCCCAGATATGAAAGCTTACGCCCCCATGCGAAAACGGCTTCATCGATCAGCCGTGACGCACCTTCCGGCAGATCGTCTCGCTCGCGAAGCCTTGCCTTTGCGGCCGATCTTAACAGCCGCGATCAGGCCATGCACGATGGCGAGCAAGCGGCATCATCAGCGCCTCCGATTTCAGAATTTGTGTTTTGTGTCGGGGATTTAGCCTGTTTTATCGTAGCTGTTTAGCGTACTGGATCGTGGCTTTGGGATAATGTGGGATAGTGTAGCGTAGGATTTGGTTGCGGGGGCAGGATTTGAACCTGCGGCCTTCAGGTTATGAGCCTGACGAGCTACCGGGCTGCTCCACCCCGCGATAAACCTTTGAGCACCG
>NZ_JACIJG010000010.1 GCF_014199265.1 Brucella daejeonensis | reverse complement strand
CGGTGCTCAAAGGTTTATCGCGGGGTGGAGCAGCCCGGTAGCTCGTCAGGCTCATAACCTGAAGGCCGCAGGTTCAAATCCTGCCCCCGCAACCAGTTCCTGCATAAAGCGCTGATCACACCGATCTAACAAGCGATAATCGCCGATCTCTCGCACTGTCTCTGTCATCCAGGGGTGGTTTTTGCGTTTAGAAAGTAGCAAAGAACCCGGGCGTTCCCCATCATTGTTGCACGAAGGTCGTGTGCCAATGAGCTCATTAATTCAGGCACTTGCAGTTGCAGAATATCTCAGCTTCTACCGTGCGGCACAGGCGCTTCGCACAAGTCAGTCGAGCGTTAGCACCCGGATAAAGGCATTGGAGGCGGATCTCGGAGTCGTCCTCTTTGACCGTAATACGCGCGGCGTTCGTCTGACGGAAGCTGGGCGGAGGTTCGTCGAACAGGTCAATAGCGCCATGAGCATTCTCGATCATGCGGTCAAGACGGCTGGGATGCGGGCACGCGGTGAGGAAGGCGAGCTTTGGATCGGCGTTCATGGCCTTGTCGCGGGTGGATTTCTCGATCGGCTACTGGAACGCTTCCACGGGAGATATCCTAATGTCCGCCTGCATATCACTGAAGGCACAGCGCGAGACGCCCAACTCATGCTGCGCGAGGGTAAGCTCGACCTGATCTTCATGGCCGGGATGCACGACATCCCAGATCTCAATTCCCGGATCATCTGGCATGACCGCCTAACGGTGGCTTTGCATGCAAAGCATCCACTAGCAACTCAGCCAGATGTAGAATGGCGGCAACTTGTAGAGGAAACGTTCCTTGTCCGCTATGGTGGCACCGGCCCGCAGGTGCATGATCTGATTATTATGCGTTCAGCAGGCCGTTGGCCTGTTCCTGCTATCCAGCGTTATGATGTTGGCCGGGATACGCTTCTGTCGATGATAGCTGCCGGACAAGGTATTTCGCTTTTCGCCAAGGAAAATCTATCCCTTGCCCCATTGGGCATCGTTGTTCGAGAAATCACAGATGAGCCGGAAGCGGTGGCCTTCTCTGCGGTCTGGTCACCGAACAATCGCAGTCAGATATTGCGTAATTTTCTTGGTCTCGCGGAAAGAATGCAAAAGGAATTGGATCGGTAATCAGTGCCTTGGCTTTTCTGCTTGAACGATGAGGCCGGAGCGGCGCCATTCCGTCAAGGCCAAGCCGCTTCGCGGTGGCGCTATCACGCCAGCCTTGACCGAATGGCGCCGCCCCCGACAGAGGCTTGGGAAGCAGATAAGGCGAGGGGTGAGCGCGAGCACTCCCCTTTTGACGGCAACGCCGGAGACGACAATGAATTGCAAACTATCCGATTTGCCGCCGATCCTTCGCTATAGCCGCATGGCGTTCGAAATCGTTTCCGATTTTACGCTGGGCGCTGTTTCATGCCTGTTCGGTTTCAATAGAAAACAGGTTGAAGGATGGAAGACGAAGCAAAACCGCCATCGGATGAAGGCTGGAAACCAGCCAATGACAATCATCCGCTGCAACGTCAGAATGACGACAGCGATATTACACCATGGCAAAAACTGGACAAGGTTGTGCTGTCCATTGCTCGCCTCATTGGCAGGCAGATGGCGCGAGAAGACTTCGAGCGGCTGCACGCCGCCACCGCCAACGATAATGATGAGCTTCGCAGCACCGGAGACAATGAGGGCGAAGCAGACGAGGATTGATCGAACGGAGAACTGACCATGACCCGTGTAGCTTTGTATGCCCGCTATTCTTCGGATAATCAGCGGGAAGCATCCATTGAAGATCAGTTCCGGCTTTGCGAGGAATATGCAGCATGGGAACACTGGCAGGTGACGGGTAGCTATCAGGACGCGGCCATTTCCGGTTCCAGCACAATCTTACGTTCTGGCATTCAGCAACTTGTGCGGGACGCGCAGCGTGGCATGTTCACGGTGGTTCTGGCCGAGGCGCTAGACCGTATCAGCCGCGATCAGGCGGACGTTGCCACGCTCTATAAACATCTGAAATTCGCAGGCGTCACCATAGTGACATTGGCTGAAGGCGAAATCTCCGAGCTTCATGTCGGCCTGAAAGGCACGATGAATGCTCTGTTCCTGAAAGACCTTGCCATGAAGACACATCGTGGTCTTCGGGGCAGGGTGGAGAAGGGCAAGGCAGGAGGTGGGCTTTGCTACGGTTACAAGGTGGTGAAGAAGTTCGACGCCAACGGCGAGCCGATCCGTGGCGACCGGGAAATCATCCCCGAGGAAGCCGACACCATCCGCCGCATCTTCCGCGAATTCGCGTCCGGCAAAAGCCCGAAGTCAATCGCTAAAGATCTCAATCGAGAAGGCGTTCCCGGTCCGCTTGGCCGTGCATGGGGTGACACCAGCATTCGCGGCCATGTCAGTCGGGGAACCGGCATCATCAATAACGAGCTATATGCAGGAGTTCTGGTCTGGAACCGCCTGCGGTATATCAAAGACCCATCCACCGGCAGGCGCGTATCGCGCATCAACCCGGAAAGCGCATGGATCAGGACCGAGGTTCCGCCCCTACGCATCGTGGACGACGAACTTTGGAACGCCACCCGTGCACGCCAGAAGCAGATATCGGAAATCTTTGGTCCGAACCCAGCAAACACACTCGAAGGTCGCATGAAGCGCGTCCATCTGGCAAACAGACCGGTTCATCTCCTTTCCGGCCTTCTGACCTGCGGATGCTGCGGCGGCAAATACGGCATCATCACGCCTAACCGCTATGCCTGCCTCAACCATCATCGGCGTGGCACCAACGACAATGGTCGCTCCATCACCCGCCAGAACATAGAAGCCCGTGTCCTCAGTGGCCTGAAAGAGCGGCTTGTATCATCGGAATCGGTTGCCGAAGCTGTCAAAGCCTATGCGGAGGAAATGAACCGCCTCAACCGTGATCTGCGTACACAGGTGCAGACCGACCAGAAAGCACTTGCCAAAATCGAGAAGGCGATTGTCGGGATAATCGCGGCTATCGAAGATGGCATGTATCAGCCGAGCATGAAGGCCCGCATGGATGAACTTGAACGCCAGAAGGCTGAAATCACCGTCCGCATGGCGCAAGCGCCCGCCGATGTGCCGGACGTTCATCCGAATATCGCTAATCTCTACCGCCTTCGAGTCGAGCGTTTGACCGAAGCACTCAGCGATCCGGACGGCGGCAGGCAGGCGGCGGAAGCTCTTCGCTCCCTTATCGGGGAAATCATTCTCACGCCCGGCGAAAAGCGCGGCGAGGTTCATGCCGAGCTACGCGGCGAGTTGTTCGGTATTCTCGACTTCATCAAGGCGGAAGAAGCCCAAAGGGAACCCGGTCTTATACTCGTAGCCGATGCACGCCCCCGCAACCAAAATTATCGAAAAAGCCCCATGGTCCCCGCCGTGGGGCTTCTTGCGTTCCCACGCGCCGGAAGCCCGCTCCGACTGTCAGGATCGCGGCTTCGCCCTCAGGCGATTTTCGCCTTCACAAACACATCGTAGCGGGTGCTCTTGCCGAGGATCTGGTGCGAGGGTTTACGCAAGCCGGCCATTGGTTCCGCACGTAAGGGCCATTTCAGCACCACTCTGTTCTGCGCTGCTTCCAGCGCCACATGCATGAGTTTTTCGGCGTCGGGATCCGTGCCGACAATTTCGCGAATCTGGCGCATTTCCTTTTTGACGAGAGCGGTATTTCCGCGGGGTGGATGCATGGGATCGACCAGAACGACCTGTGGTTTCAGTTCCGGCAGGAGGGTACAGGAATCGCCGCGCAGCAAGGTCATCCGCGCAACTGTTTCGGCATAGCGCCCGCCTTGTGCTGCGGCGCGGGCCAGTCCTTCGGCCAACAGCTCATGCATTCTCGCGGAACGTTCGATCAGGGTTACCTTTGCACCGAGCGAGGCCAGCAGGAAGGCATCGCGCCCGAGACCGGCCGTCGCGTCGACAATGTCCGGCATCACATCGCGTGTCAGTCCAGCGGCGCGGGCGAGCGGCTGGTTGCGCCCTTCGCCCGAACGAAAGCGATGACCGACGGCTCCCCCGATGAAATCAACAACCAGATCCGATACATCTATTTTTTGCGGCATGGGTTCTCTCAGAACGGGCAGGGCGCTGTAAACTGCACGTCGCGCCCGTCGGGGTGTCGAAAGGCCAGTTCTTCCGCGTGCAGAAGCAGACGGTCTGCAGCGGCCAGAGCTTCTCCTTCGGCATAAAACTCGTCTCCCAGGATGACGTGTCCCAAAGCCTTCATATGTACGCGCAATTGATGCGTGCGGCCCGTCAACGGGAAAAGCCGCAGCCGGGTGGTTTTCCGGTCACGATGCAGAACGCGCCAGCGTGTCTGTGCCGGCTTGCCGTTCTCGTGATCGACGCGATGGCGCGGTTTGTTTTCGGGATCGATTGCCAATGGCAGGTCGATCAGGCCTTCATCATCCTCGATCCGGCCCGAGACTACGGCGATATAGGATTTCTGCGTTGTGCGGGCTTCGAACTGAGAGGCGATGGCTGCATGTGCCTTGCGGTTGAGCGACATCAGCACGAGGCCGGACGTATCCTTGTCGAGACGGTTGATCATCTGCGCCCGGGGGAACTGTTCCCTTACCCGCGTCGCCAGACTGTCCGATAATGCCGGATGGCGCCCAGGAACGGACAGGAGGCCGCTCGGCTTGTCCAGCACGAGAATGTCCGCGTCGCGATGGATGACCGAGACATAAGGCTCCTGCGGCGGATTATAAACGGGAGAAACGGCTGACAAGACACTCATGGCGTTCTTCTAGCATGGTTTGCCTGTCGCGGAGAAGCATTGGGCGATTTCCGTGCTGGCTAAAAACAAACCGATCATGGAATGAAATAAATGGCGGGCCGGGAACGACGAAACCGAGAACTACGTCTACGCTATAGCCCTCTCATGATGGTCACGTCTGGACGAGCACATGGCTATTGTGACACCGGCACGAAGTCCGATGCAAGATGTGGATTGAACGGCCTGGCTGGTGTGCTGCGCGCGTCTGTTTCTGACGACGATTGATCAAACTCTCATCCGCGGATTGGCTACCGCACGACCTTTTTCCATCGTGGACGTGTCCTCCAGTTCCAAACCGGGCGTCGCAAGATGCTGCAAGGGCTATATCGAGGATTGTCCGCGTCAATCAGGGCGCGCAGCACGCCAGCCAGGCCGCGATGTCAACGATCCGATCTTTCCATGGCTATTGCGGCCTGCTCAACGTCACGCTGTCAGACGGCACAAAGCTGGTGGCCGGAAAGGACGTCACCGGCTTCGCTCGCTGCTCCGGAATGGCTCAAGCGGGGTGGAATCCTGCCTGACGGCTGCTGGGTGGCGAGGTCGGGATAGCGGCCGTTCAGGTGTTGGGTTTCCTGCTCCTATCGACGAACAAGGCGGACGAGATCAGGACGCGCTTGACCGAGGCGGACTACCGCTTCGATACATGGAAGGGATTTCTCGCCGACCCGCACGCTCATCTAACCACCACGCCCACCGCCATCGTCATGGATGCAGCTTTGCTCCCTTGGTCGCCTTGTCGACGATTTTCTTCGGGCCTCGGATCGCGATGCCGACGAGATCGGGTGCATTGGCTGGTTCGGCCTTGAACACCTCGCGGTTGGCCGCGTCGTGCCCTGTTTGAAACATCGCCCGCACATAGGCAGCCGTAACCAGCCCATTCTCGCCGGAAATCCGGTGAGCGCGTGCTAGCTCTTCGGGCCCGGCGGCAAAGATCATCACCGGCTGTCCGAGAAGGCTTGTGAATTGCCGTCCTGACGCATCCTCATAAGGATCGCCCATGGCCTCCGGCACCGCACCGGCTATGCCGGTCGCGAGAAACGCAGTGACGTTCAGCTTCTGCCAGGTTGCGAGATCATTCAAAACCAGAATGGCGACCTTTGTATCAAACATGCTTAATCCTAACCGTGATGTCGCTTTCTTAAAACTGTAACGCACTGCAGGTGATGTGCTGAATAGTCATTCAGCCCTACGGAAACAGTCAGGCAATGGAGCGCAATACGCCACCGTCCACGCGCAAGGCTGCGCCGGTCGTCGCCGAAGCTTGTTCCGAAGCGACATAGACCACCATGTTCGCCACTTCTTCTGTAGTTGCAAAACGCTGGATCAACGTGGTCGGGCGCATCGTTTTCAGGAAGTCCTGTTCGGCCTGCGCTGGCGTGATGCCTTGCTCTTGCGCAATCGATTTCATCCAGTTGGACAGGATTTCCGAATCGGTCGGGCCGGGCAACACCGCATTGACGGTGACGCCGCTGCCGGCGACGAGTTCGGCCAACCCACGCGATACGGCGAGTACCGCGGTCTTGGTCACTCCGTAGTCGATCATTTCCTTCGGGATGTTCAACGCCGATTCGCTACTGATGAACACCACGCGTCCCCAGCCGCGAGCCGTCATCTTCGGCAGGTAATGGCGCGCCAGGCGCACGCCGCTGAGCACGTTGAGGTGGAACAGGTCGAGCCATTCTTCGTCGGTTTGATCGAAGAAGTTGTTCGGGCGCGCGGTGCCGGCGTTGTTGATCAGGACGTCGGCATCGGGCGCGTGCGCGATCAGCGCGGCGCAGCCTTCCGGCGTGGCGATATCGGCAGCAACGCCATGCAGTTCTGCCTGCGGCAACAGCGCGCGCATTTCGCGCAACGCCATGTCCACGCGTTCCTGCGTGCGGCCATTGACTACGACCGACGCACCAGCGCGTGCCAGTCCTTCGGCAATCGCTCGGCCAATCCCGGCGGTTGAGCCGGTCACGATAGCTTTGCGGCCTTTGAGTTCGATGTGCATGTGATTCTTCTCCGGTGGATGGCGGTTCAAGTGACGGCGTTCGCGGCTTCGGCTCCGCTCCGCGGATAGCCGCCCCACGCGATGCGTGTCGGCTGTTCAGCCGAGATCGACGTTCATGGCGAAATCCCAGGTGCCGGCGCCGTTTTTGGCCAAGCCGATCATCATCAGGCCGAGCGCCTCGAGCGACTGGGCCATGTGCAGGTCGCCGACATCCAGCGGACGAAGCCCGAGACTCTCGAGGAAGGTCGAGACGCGCGCCTTCGCCTCGGCGTCGTCGGCCGCGATGAACGCGTCGAGCCGTCCACCCTTGGCAAGTACGTGACCGAAGATCGTGTTGAACGCCTTCACGACATGCGCGCCGGGGACGCCGTTAGCAGTCTCCTGCGCACTGGAACTGCCGGAGGGAGTGACAAGGCCCGAAAGGTCGGGGGCAACCGGATTGGCGATGTCGATAACAACCTTGCCGTCGAGCGCGTCCCCAAAGTCGGCCACCGCAGCCGCCGCGCCGGAGTAAGGCACAGCGAGGATCACGATATCGCCCTTCGGCGCGGCGCCGTATGTCCCAGTGGTCGCGCCGGACCCGAGCTTGTCGGCCAGCGCCTGGGCCTTGGCGGGGTCGCGCGTGATCACCTCCACGGTATGCCCGGCCTTGGCGATACGGCCGGTGATCGCCGTGGCCATGTTTCCTGCGCCGATGATGCTGATAGTGCTCATGTCCAGTCTCCTGTTGTTTGAAATGCTGCTTCTGCTTGTGGCCTCCGACCAGGGTCAGCCGGCCGGGAAATAATGGCCGTTGTCCAGGTCGGCGAGCAGGCCGAGTTGTGCGGGTTCCCAGCCGAGGGCTTGGCGCGTGATGGCGTTGGACGCCGGGACGTCCAACGTGACCAGATTCGCGAGGAACCCGAAGTACCCCGGCAGCATCAGGACGTCGGCGGGAATGGGCACGGTGGGCAGGCCCAGGCGGCCGCCAATGGCCTCGGCGATCTCGCGGAACGGGATACCCTCGTCGCCGACCGCGTGCCAATTTCTGCCGGCCACGCTCTTCTCCAGCGCGTGGCGGAACAGGGAGGCGAGATCGCGGGCGTGCACGGCTGGCCATAGGTTTGCGCCGTCTCCGGGGTATCCGACGACGCCCTTCTCCTTCGCGAGTCCGATCAGCAGCGGGAGGAAGCCGGCATTGTCGGTCGTGCTGTGCATGACGGGAGGAATCCGCACAACCGAGGACCGTACGCCCTTCTCGGCCAGGCCGATTACCGCAGTCTCCACGATGTTACGAACCCGCAACGTGCCCTTGTATCCGCCACCGGGAAGAGCCGGGTCGACCTCGGTGGCCGGTCGGCCCAGGCCTTCCCAGCCGGGCGAGCCAATGCTCCCCGATACGACCAGCGGCTTTCCAGTCCCAGCCATCGCCTCGCCGTAGGCGAGCATGATCTGGACCTCCGCCGCAGCCACGGCGTCGATGCCGCCGGAGGGAAGCAGGTCTTGCCTGTGCGCGACGTGAATGACACCGTCGGACTCCGCCGCCGCCGCCCTGAGCCCGTCGAGATCCTCCAGGCTGCCGCGACGCACCTTGGCGCCGCGTTTGGACACTGCCGCCGCAGTTACGTCTGACCGGGCCAGAGCGGTAACCTCGTGGCCGGCGGCGACGAGCTCGGAGATAATGTACGGACCGGAATGGCCGGTCCCCCCTGTGACGAAAACGTGCATGGTACTGCTCCTTGTGGGCGACGCGAGAAGTTGCGGGACGGGCTTGCTCAGCCGGGAAGACTGACGCCGATTGAGAAATTGGTGTGCTTGACGGAGTGGGTCATCAGGCCCAGCCACAACATGCAGGCGTGCTCCAGCGTCCGCGCCATCGTAAGTGGCCCGGTATCCATCGGCCGCAGTCCAAGGCTATCAATGAACGCCGAAACGCGCGCCTTCGCCTGCGCGTCGTCGCCGGCGAGAAATATGTCCAATGTGCGGCCTTCGACCGGACCGGCGGCAAGAACGTTCGAGTTCTGGGTGTTGAACGCCTTGACTATCACCGTGGCGGCAGGAGCGACCTTGGCGATCTCCCGCGCGCCGAAACTGTCCTCCGGGGTCAAGAAGCCCGTGAAGTCGGACTTGATGGGGTTGGTGATGTCGACGAGGAGCTTGCCTGCCAGCTTTTCGCCGTACTGCTTCACCACGTCGAGAACGGCTGCGTAGGGAACCGCCAGGATGACAATGTCCCCGGTCGGAGCGGCGCCGTAGGCCCCAGTCGTCGCGCCGGCTCCGATTTGCTCGGCCAGCGCCTGCGCCTTGGCGGCGGCGCGCGCCGTCACCTCGACGGTGTGCCCGGCCCAGGCGGCAAGGCCGCCGATCGCCGCGGCCATGCCGCCTGATCCGATGATGCTGATCGTCTCGGTGATTAAGGGTCCCGGGTTCGCGGCCATGTCGGAGGCCCGCGCCAGTGCTTGGGTATCGATATACTCCCGGATGTTCGTCAGCTTGCCGTTCTGGACGGTAATGGCGAAGACGAAATGGTCCTCGAACGCCCTGTTCGTAGCCTTGACCTTGCCCCTTGCGAAACCGAGGACCAGGACCCGATCTCCCTGCGCTACGTATTCGCGGGGCTCTGTGTACGTTTCCAACGTCTTGGACGCCGTTAGAAGCAAATCCGCCAATCCAGAGTGTCCGCGGTGCGTACCAGCCAATGGCCAGTTCTCGCCCGGGATGATCCACTCGATGTCTTCGGCGACCAGCGCCAGCAGACCCTCCCTGTCGCCGCGGCCGATCGCGGCGAAGAAGTCCTTCACGGTCTGGACGTTCTTCTCGGTATTCATAGGAATTCCTCCATTTCCCTCGGATCGCGTGGGTCGTGGCTCTCCCGGCCGGAAAGTCGGGTTCAGCCGTCGAACTTGACCAGATCCTTGAAGATCAACTGACCCCAGCTATTTCCGCGCGCCTGCACGAGCAGTCCGCCTTCCGAAAGCCCGCCAAGCTTGATCGGTGCGAAACCAAGATTTTCCGCGAGCGCGCCGATCTGTGCTGCAGCGTCTTCATCGTCGCTCGCCAGGAATACGACTCTCCTGCCACCCTTTACGGCCGGATCCTGGTCAAGGGTCGCAGCGATCAAATGGTTGAAGCCCTTGACCAGTTTTGCACTTGAGAAGGCCTGCCCAACGACGGCGGAAGAGGGCTGCTCTCCCAGTTGCTCAGGGGGTACGCCGTAGGCATTGGTCACATCGACGATGGTCTTCCCTTGCCAGTGGGGCAGCGCCTTTGCGACATCCGGGTGGGCCTCGAAACGGACAGCCAAAAAGATGATGTCTGCCTTGACGGCTTCCGCCAGTGTCTTGGGAATGATCGTGGGTCCGATCGCGGCTGCATCGGATGCAAAGCTTTCCGGGTCGCGCGTGGTCGCAACGGATACGTCGATGCCGCTTCGGGCAAACGCCTTGGCCAGAGCCTGGCCGACATTGCCGAAGCCGATAATTGCGTAGCTCATGATATTCTCCTTGAGTTTACCGAGCCCGACGGCGCTCCGAATAACGGCCATCGGCGAACAAGTGGACGAATGGGGGAATCCTTGAGGGCGGCCGCAGCAAGTCTGCCGCGGCCAGCGATTGGGTCACGACCGAATGAAAGCGAGAAGATCAGCGTTCAGCACGTCAGCATTGACGGTCAGCATGCCATGCGAGAAGCCCGGATAGGTCTTGAGCGTGCCGTTTTTGAGAAACTTGACCGACTTAAGCGCAGAGTCCGCAATCGGAACGATCTGATCGTCTTCACCGTGCAGGACGAGGGTAGGTACGGTGATCGCCTTCAGATCCTCCGTCTGGTCTGTTTCGGACCAGGCCTTGATGCCGTCATGGTGGGCTTTGGCGCCGCCCATCATGCCCTGGCGCCACCAGTTCTGGATCACGCCTTCCTGGACCGTGGCGCCGTCGCGATTGAAACCGTAGAACGGCCCGGCCGGAACGTCTCGGAAGAACTGTGCGCGGTTTGCGGCAAGCGCCGAGCGGAAGCCGTCGAACACCTCGATCGGAAGACCTTCCGGATTGCTCGCGGTCTTGAGCATCAGGGGGGTGACGGCCGAGACCAGAACTGCCTTGGCGACGCGGCCGGCCGGTTGGCCATGCCTCGCGATGTAGCGGGCGACTTCGCCGCCGCCGGTGGAATGGCCGATATGGACGGCATTCTTCAGATCGAGCGCTTCGACGACGGCGAAGGCGTCGGCAGCGTAGTGATCCATATCGTGACCATCGGCGACCTGAGCAGAGCGGCCATGGCCGCGGCGGTCGTGAGCAACGACACGATAGCCCTTGGAGAGGAAGAACAGCATCTGGCCGTCCCAATCGTCCGAGGAAAGCGGCCAACCATGGTGGAAGACAATTGGCTGGGCATCCTTTGGACCCCAGTCCTTATAAAAGATGTCAACGCCGTCTTTGGTGGTAATGATAGCCATTTACTTAATCCCTTCAGTAGGTTTGCCGAGCCCGACGGCGCTCCGAACAATCGGATGGAACGCCCGCCGGGCGTAGCGCGTCAGATTTGCGCCAGACCGCCGTCGACGGCGACTTCGCTGGCGGTCATGAAGCTGCTGTCCGACGACGCCAGAAAGGCAGCAGCCGCCCCGAGTTCCGACGGATCGGCCATGCGCTGGAGCGGATTCATCGAGGCGAAGACCTTCTGGCCTTCCTCGCCCAGCGCTGCCTTTGCGAGCTCGGTCGCCGTTGGCCCGGGCGACAGCACGTTGACCCGGATGCCGGTGCCCTTCAGGTCCTCTGCAAAAGTCCGCGCAAGGTTGCGCACGGCCGCCTTGCTCGCGCTGTAGATGCTCATTGCCGGGGCGCCCGTGGTGCCCGCGCTCGATCCGGTCAGGATGATCGAACCGCCTTCGCTCATCAGTGGCAGCGCCTTCTGGACAGTGAAGGTCGTGCCCTTCACGTTTGTGTCGAACGTTTCGTCGATATGCTCGGCAGTGATCTCGCCGAGCGGAAGCGGGCTTCCCGCCCCGGCATTGGCGAAGACGACGTCGAGAGTCCTGCGCTCGGCCTTCACCGCCGCGTAGAGTTTGTCGAGGTCAGCCAGATCGGAGACCGAGCCCTTCACCGCGCGGGCATTGGGCCCGAGTTCGGCTATAGCAGCGTCGAGCGCTTCCTGCCTGCGGCCGAAGATGAAGACAAAGGCGCCTTCCTCGATGAAGCGCTTTGCAGCGGCGAAGCCGATGCCGGTAGCGCCACCCGTAATCACGGCGGTCTTTCCATTCAGTCTGGTCATATCACGCATCCTTCGTATCGCTATCTCGGGTCTTTGGCTGTACGGGAGGTCTTCCCAAGAAGCTGAACATGGCACTGCCGAAGTCAGCCAGACAGTGAGCAATCGCGCACATCGGTGGTGCGAAAACGATCCATACCGATAATCAAGTGCTGCGATCTTCGCGCAAACTCCGGCTCTGTGTGTTAGAATGAGCTTCGGAAGCCGCACTGCGCGGCGCGGGAATGCACCATGATCGACTGGGACGACGTTCGCTACTTTCTTGCCGCCGCGCGTGGGGGCTCGGTCCGGGCCGCCGCCGAACGCCTCGGGGTGAACCACTCGACGGTGCTGCGACGTATCGCCCAACTCGAGGGACGGCTCGGGGTCCAGATGTTCGAGAAGCTACCCTCGGGCTACCGCCTGACGGAGGCGGGTGAGGAGGTCGTCGAACTCGCGGAGCAGATGGAGGCGTCGTCGAACCGGCTGGAGACGCGAATCTTCGGGCGCGACCAGAGCATACGCGGTCACTTGCGGGTGACACTGGCGCCGACGCTTGCGACGCACTTGCTCATGCCCGACTTCGCTGAGTTTGCGTGTCTGCATCCGGACATCGAGATGGAAATCCTGCCATCCGGCGAACTGGCAAACCTGACCAACCGAGAGGCCGACGTCGCGATCCGTGTCGTCTACGACCGCAAGACCCTGCCGCTCAATCTTCACGGCCTGAAGGGACCGGAATTGTTCGGCGGCGTCTATATGTCCCGCGATCGACTGGCCGAGTGGCGTGCGGGCACCGCTGATCCCATTCGGTGGATCGTCGTGAGCCAGAATGGCATCTCCGATTGGGCTCGCGAGGGCGAGGTCCGCGCCGCGGAGGTTCCATTCAAGACCACGGACGGCGAGACGCAGATCGCGGCAGTGCGGCAGGGGCTTGGCATGACGATACTGCCGTGTTTTGTCGGAGATGCCGACCCGCTGCTGGTGAGAGCGCCCGGCTCTGGCCTTCACATGCACGGAACGCTCTGGCTTCTCACGCAGGGCGAGACACGCAAGACGAAGCGCGTGCGGCTCTTCACCGAGTTCGTATCCCGCAGGCTCGCCGCCTACGCGCCACTTCTTGCCGGGCTGTCTGTATCGGGCGACTGATGCGCAGCAGATCGCCGGCGAAGAGATTCTAGAATTCGCCGAGCAGACGGCCGTCTCTTATGGTTGACTTCCATCGCCGGAAGACGCTCCGTCCACCGAGCGATGGCCTTGGACGATCGGCGCGCCCGGATGCTCCTTGCAGGCAGTTTCCACCTCGAGCAGGACCGTGCGGAACCGCTCGATCATCCACAGCGTCGCGGGGCCGGGCGGCCGTGCGACGTGATGCATGGCGACCAGCGGGAATTGTTGTACCGGGTAGTCCTCCAGGTCGAGAAGAACCAACCGGCCATCGTGGATGTCCCCGGCCACCTTTGCATAAGGCAACCCGCCCCAGCCGAGCCCGGCGAGCGTAAGTTCTTGTTTGAGGCCCATGTCCGTCATGCGCCATGTGCGATCTGCAATGACGCCAAAATCACGGCCGCGCGTCTGGTCGGTGACATCGGTGATGACGATCTGCGTGTACTGGCGCGCGACGGAGCGCGGGATCGGCTTCTGTGCCCGGGCAAGCGGATGCGAGGGTGCCGCCACAGGCACCAGCGAAGCGAACCCCATCGGCTGCAGCACGACCTGCCCGTCGCCACGGTTCAGTTCGCCCCCGAAGCCGACATCGGCGATCCGTCGCGCGACTTGATCGTGAACAACACCGATCGCGCCAACATGGAGACGAATGTCTACGGTAGGGAACCGCTCCTCAAATGTCGAAAGCAGCCTGGATAGCACTTGCGTAGGCACGGTCGGATCGACCGCCGCAACGATCTCGGCCTCCAGTCCCTGTTGCAGGGCGCGGGTACGCGCCCGAAGCCCATCGAGCCCCGAGAGCACCCTTCGTGCGTCCATGAGCAGAGCCGTCCCTGCCTCCGTAAGCCGGGGTTGTCGCGTGCCGTGGCGCTCGAACAACTTGACCTGAAGCTGGTCCTCGAGATTGGCGATCGCATAACTGACGACGGACTGCGAGCGCTTCAGCCGGCGCGCGGCCGCTGAAAAGCCGCCGCTGTCGGCGACTTCCGCGAAGATAAAAAGCTGATCGAGCGTCGGGTTTGCTTCCATCGATTTTCCAGATCAAGATAACCTACATTTTCCCTGTTTTACGGATGAATGTCGAGTGCCATCTTCCGACCCGAAAGACGTCGCGACCTGCGCGGCGGCGATATACGAAGGAGCAATACCATGTCGTCCATTCTTCTCGTCACATCGAGCCCACGCGCGGGCACCTCGATATCGACACGCACAGCCACGAAGCTCGCTGAACGGCTCGCCGCTTTACGGCCCGGGACGAAGATCGCTCACCGCGATCTCGTCAACGCGCCGCTGCCACATATCGACGGCGACTTCCTCGGCGGGCTCTTTTCTCCCCAAGACGAGCGCAGCGCCGTCCAGCAGACCCTCGCCGACTTTTCCGACCAGGCCGTGGAGGAACTGCTTGCCGCCGATACGGTCGTGATCGGGGCGGGAATGATAAACTTTTCCATTCCGTCGGCCCTTAAGTCCTGGTTCGACTATGTGGCACGCGCGGGCAAGACCTTCCGCTATTCCGAGAGCGGTCCGGAAGGTTTGGTCAAAGGCAAGAGAGTCTATGTGATCCTTGCCTCAAAAGGCATCTACACAAATGGTGGTCCGGCCGCGCCCATGGATCATGCCCGGCCCTATCTCAAGACAATGCTCGGTTTTCTCGGCATGACCGATGTCGAGTTCATCGACATCGAGGGCGTTGGTCTTGGGCTTGAGCCTGACGAAGATATCATCGGTCGTGCCGAGAACCGTCTCGACCTTTTGACAGATCCAGCATTGGCTGCATGACATCTTCGTCACGCGGATCGGTATCGGCTGGTGTCACACCGGTACCGGCGCCGGCCTACTGGAATGCGCTGGCTATGCGTACTTCCAAGGCATTGCTCAGTCCCAACACCAAAGGGACTAATACAATGCGCACGATCATCCTTCTCGCCTCCCTCACTGTGCTGGGCTTCTCAGGCGCCGCGGTTGCCAAGGATCGTGATGCGGCCTCGCCGACGGACGTCGCCTACAGCACGCAGGCCATCCAGGCTCAGCCGCACTTTCGCTGGAACGAAAACTAACATTTCGAGCGGCCGTCTTTGTTCTGACAGCCCAACGCCCCACACCCGAATGGCCCCTGCAGAGATGCAGGGGCCATTGCGCATTCCGGGGATGGCTCACGCGCCACCAAAAGCCGCTGAGCGATCAGCTCCGACTTTCCCCAATCAAGTTCAGGTGACCTCAATGGGCCCAAAGTCTTCCAAAACAGGATTGCGGTGGTTGCGCAGGAGCTTCTCGGCAAGGGAGTGGGAGTGCTGGAGAAGCCCACCGGAGCTGACTTGTGCATCAGCATCACAGACTCCGGCTATGGTGGCTTTTCAGATGCGGCTACCGGTCATTTTTGGAATTATCATCAGCAACGTTACGCCAATGGTCCAGTACTGGTGGAGCGGAAAACCGTCAGTCCGTTCACGGGCGAGTTCCAGATATAGATCGACAGTGAGTGGACGGCAGGTTTCAGGTTCCGGTAGAATCGAACGGAACGGCGGGGACGAGGGTCGGTTGCGGAACGTCGGCTTATCACAAGTTCGGGCCAAAAACTGGACAGGCCGTTCACTGCCCCCGTCCGGTCCATGCCGAGGCTGAAGCGAAGCGGGCTATGGCGTGTTATCGGCGGTTATACCGGTAGGGCTATCCTGCTTGCCTAGGCGCGCGAGAACCATACCCTGGACCCAATGATCTCACGAGGATCTATCTTACTGATAAATAAAGGATATTAGTTCTATTAGTACGGCAATCGGTGGTGTTTGGCGGGCCGCGACCGATAGTGATGATCACTACGTTTATGCCATAGCCCTACCATAGATAACGATATTGCCGCATCAGCCTGTCGGAAGGAGCAAGGCCGCTTCGGCGTCATCTTCGATTGTTTCGGTGTCCTCGCCTTCTTCCGGGACGTTGCCACTATAGGCAGCCTTGCCCATCGCCTGTTCGATCAGGCCAAGCAGGCGCTTTTGCCGATCTTCCATGAACGCCTCGAACTTGTCGGCACGGAGAAGGGCGGGGTCGATCAGGTGCGATTGCAGATAGCTGTCCAGCTTTTCGCTGGCGATGGGCGGCGTGGAGTTGTTTCCACTTTCCAGCTTCGCCAGATACTCGCTTGGCGCAACGCCGCCGATGATCCTGTTCGTGCGATACGACAGCGGCGTCTTGTTTATGATGGAATCGAACACCGCAGGCTTGATACCCTGCGTCCGGCACCAGTCCTGTGGGAAGATGTGGTGAATATCCACGTTCTCCCCGAAAAATACCGTATGGTCGAACTTCTGGCCCGACCGGAAATCCTGCGCGCCTTCCTTCATCAACAGGGCGTTCATGCCCTTATAGGCCGCTGAAAGCCGCATCCGCATGGTTTTCAGGCGGTCGGAGCGGAAGATGGTTTCGCTGACCGTCGAAGGCTCCGGCCCGCCGCTCAGCCAGCGCGTGACCTCCATGAAATCCTTGGCGATGCGCGTTTCGACAGCGGAGCCGTAAAGCTCGCCGAATACGCCGTTCCAATACCACTGGACCAGCTTCGCCCGGTTGGCTTCATGCTCCCACGCATCGCCAATGTCGCCGAGGATCGCCGCCAGTGGCACAATCTGCGACTGATAGGGCAGATCGAAAATGCGGTAGATATGGAGCATGTGCAGGAACTTGGCGGCTTGTATGAAGCCGCGTTCCACCTGCGCCTCATATTTCTTGTAGGCTTCCAGCGGCAGGTCGAGCAGGGCTTGCCGGTTGCCCGACACGGCAGGCAATTCCTTGCCTTCCTTGCCCGCCTGTTCGGCGGCACGCCGCCGGTCGCGGGTGAAAAAGAGCGAAATGGCCTGCAAGAAATCGGTATTGCCGACACCGGCTAGAATGCCGGCATCGGAATCCGCGGGGCGCAGGGTATCGGCAAGTCGCTGGTGGCGGCCCTTGACGCCTTCATCGCCATACCAGTCCTTGCGCAACTCGTGGCCCGAGGCCGCATACATCGCCGTGACCAGCTCGAAGGCATCGAGCGGCTTGCCGCCCGTATTCACCTTCTCGAACACCACGCAGACGGCTTCCTTGGAGGTCGAGCGGTCGAGCGCGATCACCGGCACGCGATACATCTTAAAGTTTTCCAGCACCTCTTTCTTGAAGGTGCGGAACTGCTCGCGCACCGCCTTGTGCTCGTCACCCGACCAGTGGTCGTTGAATCCGTCCTGCCATGCGTCCCAATCGAATACCTGGCTGACGGGGAACATCAGCGCGGCGTATTCCCTTTCCGGCGTGGAGAGGTCGAGAGCGACTTCGCGTCCGAAATCTGTGCGCTCCACGCGATCTTCCGGCACGCCTATCACAGCTTCCTCGCGGTCCACCGTCTCATCAATCGCCTTGGCAATGTCGAGATAGAACCAGCGTTTCACGCGCTTCTTCTTCGGTGTGACGGTTTCCACGACCTTGCCGCGCAACGTCACCTGATAGAGCGAAGTCATGCGCTGCTGACCATCGAGCAGAAGGGATTGCGGCGCTATCTTTCGGGCTTCCGCTGGCGCGCCTTCGACAGGGCGGGGCTTGAAATTGACCGGCCCGCCGGTGTCGAGCGACATGAGCGCACCGACGGGGAAGGCGCGCGAAATCGAGGCGATCAGGCTCTTGATCCGATCTTCGTCCCAGACCCAGCTTCGCTGAAAATCCGGCAACTGGATGATACCCCGATGGCACTCATCGAGCAGCCGGTGAAGGTCGATAGGATTAGTCTGGAAGGACGCCCCTGCCATGCTCTGTATTTCCCTATTTGCTCTATCGTTCTACGAATCTGTACTGCGTTCGATAGCTGTTTCCAGCACATCGAGAAAGCGAGGCTCGTAGTTCTCATCTACATGTCGCTGGTTCCAAAGGCCGGAGCGGCGGACCTTATCCCTGCCCGAACGGAAGCCCAGCCATGACGGTGAGGGTGGATCAATCATCGGCTCGTGCAGGCCGCTTGTGAGCGCAATCGCATTCCGCTCGATGTAACCACGTAGGGAGGCAGGCCCCGGCTCATCGTCCACGGGAAGCCACAAAAAGGGAAGTCTACCCAAATACTCAGATACGGCGGCTTCAATTGGTGCCTCAGCGGCTGCCAACTCGGCCCTTTGCATGGTCAGCATTTCCGCAGCCTTCCCAATATCGCCTTTCACCCCCCAAGACGGACACTCCGGGCAGTCACCACGAGCGATTAGAGCCTCGCCAACAAGCAATCTGAAGATTGACCCCCGATGGTTTCCGCCGAGGCTGGACGACCTGCCAGCGTGCTGGCGCAGACGTTGATGTAGGGTTGAGCGCGCGCCAGCACCCAAAGCATGCGTGCCTACACGGACGAGCCTCGGGCCGTGACCGCTGCCTGTACGGGTTTCGCCCGGCTCAAAGAAGAAATAAACACCCCTTCGCGGCCAAGTTCTCGAAGGGGGAAGTTGAGCCAGAAACCTTTTGCCACCCGTCAGAACTTCCAGCCGGTCCAAGATCCGATACAGGCGGTTAAGATCATCTGTCCTGCTCATGATCGCGAGGTCAGCCATGCCAATTGTTCTCCAATACGCAGGTTCGCCATTGGCACGTCCACTTCGTAACCGTCGTCGTGCAATGCGGGGACCAGAAACTCGCGATAGCGTTGTCCAGCAAATATCACGACCCGTCGCCGTCCGATCAGATGTGGGCCTAATTGTCGGAGAGTGTTTTCTGCCCATGCGCGGCGCTCAATCACGTCAGCGGTATTGAGCGTTTTTTCATAAGGGGCAATTTCTGTATCCGGCGCGATCACGCCGTGGAGTGCGGACAGTATAAGCCAGTCAGCCTTTTGGCTTTCGACCACCTTCCGCACTTTGAGGAACCATTCCGAACGATAAAGCAGTTGTGCAGGAGCTGGTCGGGTGAGCTTTTGACTCACACATGAAACGAGAACAAGGGCGTCGGTTAGGTCGAGTGACACCTTCCTTTGACTGTCCCGTGCAGCAGCCGACGACGGCGCAGGAGACTGCTTCAACACATTGTAGGCATGCTGGTAACGAATCCCCAGTCGCCTTGCAATCTCGGCAACCTTCAACCCTTCGCGCGCCAACGCGCGGATGTTCTCGGAAACGCTCACGTCAGACATTCCAATTTCGCGCGGACGCGGGGAACAGATGCAAGCGCAGTAGCAAAAGCGTGCGCCCTAGCCATCAGTTCGGCGTCAGGGTCGATGACTGTAAACCAGCGCTGGCGCTGCACATAAGACGACGAGCCAGCGGCGCGTGGCACCGACACGTTGGTTCGCAGTGTGGCGATGTTATCGGTGCCCGTTTCGATAGAGAGCCGTTCATGCAACTGCTTCAAAAGGGCATCGTGCGTCATGCTCCGGCCCGGAAATGTGATGAAGACGATGGCGCGTCCGGGCCTGCGCAACAGCCGGACCTCCGAGAAGGTCGCGTGTTTCTCGGTTTCTCCGCCTATGCCGTTGTCGGGATCGAGGAACAGAATGTCGGCAGCATCAAGCGCGCTCCGCTTGCGTACTCCCCACGCATGTCGTTCGACTCGGGATGGCACAGGCTCGCGATGAAACAGTGCACCTTCCGGCCAGATCATCGCCTGTTCGAGGGCGGCCACGCTGCGTTCCGGCAAGGTTGCAAGACCTGTGTGCAGTTCCTCATCAAGCGTGCGCCACGCCGCTTCGTCTCGCCATTCAAGATGCCGACCATCTGACCGACCATCGTGACTCGGGGCGTAATACCATGCGATGCCTAGTGTTCTATCCTTGCCTGCAAGGGCGCGGAGGAAGGCAAATTTGATTACATCACTCACATCCCCAGCATATTGATCCCGCATTCAGTATTCGCCCTTTCCAACGCAATAATGGCAAGATCGCACAAGCCACCACGGCAGCACAACGCCCTGATGCTCACCGTTTTTGCGCGGCGTTGCCGCGCGATGGCGGGCGGCGCTGCGATATGTGGGGTCTCCGCGCCGCCCGCCATCGGTCACGCCCGATCCTGCTGCGACTGCACTCTGTCGTTCGGGCCTGCCGAACGCTCCATCTCGAACGCCATCTTTCCTAGCTTTGTCCAGACGCCGCGCGCGTGTTCGCCGTCCTCGCTCTTGAGCTTTTCGGCGATCCAGATCATCGCGCCGTAGATCATGGCGCGGTCATTGCCGGTCAGGTCCACTATCCCGGCCTTGACGACGAGACCGCCTAGTTCGATCAAATACCGCGTGCGTCTGCGGCGCTCGACCTGCCATGTCCGCATGTCATGCCGCGCCCGCGCCGCCTGATGCCGGTTGCGCGCCGCCCGATTGCGTTGCAGCGCCGCCAGCGTCGCGATCAGACGCCGATGCAGTTCGCCGCGACCTGCCACGAAAGAACGCTGCCCCGCGTTTCGCCCATGCCTCCCTCTTTCCGGCATCCTTGGTTTCGGCCAGCGCGACGAGCGCACCGGCCAATTCGTCGGCGGTGAGGCCATCGGCCCCAGTGGCGATGACCAGTTCGCCAAACTGCTGCACCTTCCGTATCTTGAGTTCCCGCGCCTTGTCCTCAAGCGCCTTGAGTTCCGCGTCATAGTCTCTCGGTTTCCGCATCGTCGTGTCCTTTCCCGGTCGCAAGTCGTTGATGCAGCAAGGATAGTTGCGCAGACAGCGGAACGCAGTATTGTTGCTGGGACGGTCTGGCACGGCCCGGTCCATCCCGAGATTTTTTCGAGGGAGGGCGCGCTTATACGTCGTTCCGACGTGCGCTTGGCCGTGCCATTTCTTGATTGCGATGGCGATCTATCATCTTCACGTCAAGGTCATCAGCCGCAAGGCCGGAAGCAGTGCGGTGGCTTCCGCTGCCTACCGTTCGGCTTCGCGGATGCGCGACGAGCGGCTGGACCGCGTGCAGGATTTTTCCAACAAGCGCGGTGTCGTTCATTCCGAGGTGCTGTTGCCGGAGAACGCGCCAGAGGCATGGAGCGACCGCGAACGGCTCTGGAATGATGTCGAGGCGTTCGAGGTGCGCAAGGATGCGCAGCTTGCCCGCGAGGTGGAGTTCGCCATTCCGCGTGAGATGACGCAGGCGCAAGGTATCGATCTCGCCCGCGACTTCGCCCAGTCGGAGTTTGTCGATCAGGGCATGATCGCCGACCTCAATGTGCATTGGGACATCGGCGAGGACGGGATGCCGAAGCCCCACGCGCATGTCATGCTCAACATGCGGTCGGTGAACGAGGACGGGTTCGGTCCTAAGGTTCGGGACTGGAACCGCACGGAGATGGTGGAGCGGTGGCGGGAACGATGGGCCGAGCTTGCCAACGAGCGACTGGCTGAACTCGACATCGACGCCCGGGTCGACCATCGCAGCCTTGAGGCGCAGGGCATTGGGCTTGAGCCGCAAAGCCAGATCGGCGCGCCTGCACAGCGCATCGAAGGCGAAGGCATTGAAGCCGCAGACCGGGCGGAAATGCATCGGGAGATCGCGCGCAACAATGGCGAACGTATCATTGCCGATCCTTCCATTGCGCTGGACGCGATCACGCACCAGCAATCGACTTTCACGCGGCGAGACATGGCGATGTTCGCGCACCGGCACAGCGACGGCATCGAGCAGTTCAACGAGGTGATGGGCGCGATGCGCGGTTCGCCCGAGTTGGTCGAACTCGGGCAAGACGGACGCGGCGAGGACCGCTTCACCACGCGCGATATGATCGAGGCCGAACAGCGCCTGCACCGCGCCGCAGAGATGATGGCGGAACGGGAACGCCATGAGGTGAACGACAGAGACAGGATTGAGGCGCTTGTGCGCGCCGAACAGCGCGGCCTTGTCCTTTCCGGCGAGCAGGCCCGGGCGCTTGCGCATGTCACGGACGGGCGCGATCTTGGCATTGTCGTCGGTTATGCCGGAACGGGAAAGAGCGCCATGCTCGGCGTGGCGCGCGAGGCTTGGGAGGCGTCAGGCTTTGAGGTCCGGGGCGTTGCCCTGTCCGGCATCGCGGCGGAAAATCTCGAAAGTGGATCGGGCATTGCGTCCCGCACCATCGCCAGCATGGAACATGGCTGGAAGAACGGGCGCGACATGCTCACCAGCCGGGACGTGCTTGTCATCGACGAGGCGGGCATGGTCGGCACGCGGCAGTTGGAGCGGGTTCTGTCCCATGCCGCCGACGCAGGCGCGAAGGTCGTGCTGGTCGGCGATCCGCAGCAGTTGCAATCCATCGAAGCCGGTGCCGCTTTCCGGTCCATCCACGAGCGTCACGGTGGCGTCGAAATCCATGAAGTGCGCCGCCAGCGCGAGGACTGGCAGCGTGACGCCACGCGCGGTCTGGCGAGCGGCAGAACCGGCAATGCCATTGCCGCCTATGACGCGCACGACATGGTGCATTCCGCCGAAACACGTGAACAGGCGCGCGGCGATCTGATCGACAGATGGGACCGTCAGCGGCAGGCGTCACCGGACGCGAGCAGGATCATTCTCACCCATACCAATGCCGAGGTGCGGGAACTCAACGAGGCCGCCCGCGACCGGATGCGGGAGGCTGGCGATCTGGGCGAGGACGTGCGCGTAATGGTCGAGCGTGGCGAACGCAGCTTTGCCGTCGGTGATCGCGTCATGTTCCTGCAAAACGAGCGCGGGCTTGGGGTGAAGAACGGCACGCTCGGCACCATCGAACAGGTCAGCACGCAGAGCATGAGCGTGCAGACCGACGATGGCCGCTCTATCGCGTTCGACCTCAAGGATTACGACCGCATCGACCACGGCTATGCCGCGACCATCCACAAGGCGCAGGGCATGACCGTGGACCGCACCCATGTTCTGGCGACACCCGGCATGGACGCCCACGGCAGCTATGTCGCCCTGTCGCGTCACCGCGACGGCATGGACCTGCATTATGGCCGCGACGACTTCACCAGTCAGGACAGGCTGGTGAACACCCTGTCGTGCGACGGGGCAAAGGATATGGCGACGGATTACGACCCGGCGCAGGACTATGCCGAGCGGCGCGGCATCACCTTCCGCGCCCGTGATGTTGCCGTTGAACAGATACACGTCCCAGACAGAGTTCTCGACCGGATCAACGACATCATCTTGAGCGTCCGCGAACCTCGGGACGGCGCAGACGAGACGGAAAGGGAGGTGGCCGGCAGGGGGATAAGACAGGAGATCGAAGCGGCGGCGAAGGAAGCCGGAATAGACTCGGAGGATGCCTTGCGCCATGCCCGCAGAATGGCGCTCATTCGTCATGCCCATGCCGTCGGCCAGGTCTTCAACGCCGAGGATACCGGGGGCAAGGCAAGCCCGGCGCAATGGGAAGAACTGGTCGATTCCCGCAGGGCATTCGATCAGGTGCGCCCCTATGGCTGGCAGGACGCGGAAGCGGCCTATGCCAAGGATGAGAGCCTTGCCCATGAGGCGGGATCGGGCAAGGTCAATCGCGCCATCCGCGCCCTCCAACTCGAAACCGAGATTCGGACCAGCCCGGAGCGCCGCGCCGACCGTTTCGTGGAACGGTTCCGGGAACTCAAACAGACCGGCGACCGGCAATATGCGGCGGGCAACTATTCCGGCTACAGGTCAGCGCGCGCGGAGATGGGCAACATGGCGATGAGTCTGGAACGCGATCCGCAGATGGAATCCCTGCTCGAAGGCCGCAAGAAGCAACTCGGCATCAGCATGGATTTCGACTCAGGGATGAGGCTCGGGCGGCAACTTGCCCTCAGTCACGGTCTCGGCAGGGGACGGGGCATCGGATTGTAGAGTGCGCCAAGAATAGTGCCACTCGACACCGAGGGCGCGATTGCCAGTTTTGTCCCCTTCGCGCGCAGCGCCAACGTATTTCAGCGCGAGGTCGCAGGCTTCTCTTTTTCCCGATACCGCGCAGCGCGCTTACCATTCATATCAAGGTAACGAATCTCGAAGGCACGCGATTCATGCACGACCTGACGCCAACTGCCGCATCCATATTTTGCAGGTAGCTGTTCTGGGAACCGCTCGGCAATCCACTTGCCCGCCTCCGTGATAGATGCCCACCCATCGACAGCCAATTCCTTAGCAGCTTCCCGCAAGGCGCGTACGATGCCTGCGGCAGACCAATCCACCTTGCCGTCCGGGGCAATGCCATTGATGACCAAATCCCGAAACTCATTCGAACGGACAAAAGCATCGGCCAGACGCCGACTTTGTTCCATATGTTCTGCCCACCCGCGAAGCTGTTCAAAGTGTTGGTCGATGCGGCTGTAGGCAGCGAGCAACGCCCCGTGAGCGCCACGGCATCCCTCCAAGCTCCAGAGGTCGTGCTCTTCGATGAAGTGGTGAACCAAGCTGTTCCGCAGCAGCACCAATTCTCTAAGTTCAGTTTCTGTCCGGGCGAAATCTATGTCGGATAGGCCCAACTGCATCCGAAAATTGAACGAAACCGTATCCTCAGATGAATTGATCGTGTCCTTGGGTGCGGTCTGATCGCCGTTGACGACAACATACGATCCGAGGAGATCGCCGATCAGTGTGCCGAGTGTCTTGCGCGCGGTCTCCGTTACGCGCGCCGCTCGGATCGCCTCCAGCGCGTGAGGCGGTCCCGAGATTTCGTGATGTGCCACGATTGCCTTGATAAGGCGTTCGTACTGTTGCAGTCGCAGTAGGCATCGACCCAGCAATCTCTGTATTTCACGCTGAATCGTTTGCAGCGCATCGTCCGATAATGTTGTCATCGCGCCGCTCGCCCTCTGCTTTACGCGCCTCACCCATCCATATACAGCGCCAGTATCTGCTGGGCGCAAAGCTGCAAAGACCGCGTAGGTGCGAACTCGGCATCAGTCTCGAATCAGGCCGCAGTCTTGGCCGCAGACTCTCCGTCACACGCGGCATTGACCTTGGCAGAGGCCGAGGTTTCAGCCTGTATGGTTTTCCTTTTTACCGCCGTTTCTACGCTACAGCACTACGAACGGTAAATATCTGTTGCGCAATGACAATTCGTTGCTCTGTCTGGTCTCTGCAATCGTCAAAAACAGCCAGCAGGAGGCAGCGCAATCATGCGTCAACCAGACCGTATCATCCGCTTTAACACCGTCCGCGCTCGCACGGGTCTGTCGCGGTCCACCATCTATCGCAAGATCGCCGAAGGCACGTTCCCGGCCCAACTGAAGATCAGCACCAACGGCGCTGGATGGCGAGAATCCGACATCAACCGCTGGATTGCCGATCCCGCCGGGTGGCGGCAACGCTCGCGTAACGAGTTCGACTTCCTCGATGATTATTGACCGCAGGGACGACGACAAGCCGAAGACAACCCGGCACGCCAAACGACCGCCCACGGCGTCGGAGCAGCTTGAGGAATTGCTGGGCTATCCGTGGCCATTCCCCGGCAGGCCGCCCAAGCACGACCTCAGCACATGGACCGTCACCGACGACTGGCCCGATCCCGTTCCGGTCACGGAAGCTGAAATCGAGGTGTTCGAGCGATGGTTCGGCGACCTGTTCGATGAATTATTTGGCTCCGGCTCCTGAGCCATTTCCCCATTGCAATATGAGTTATAGAGTGGTACACATGCCCAATATCGGAGTAAACCTGTGATCGTAGGCTTTCGGGACGGCTGGCTTCGGGCTTTCTTTGTGGATGATGTTCGTTCCCGCAACATCCCATCCGATCTTGAAGCCCGCTTGTTCCGCAAGCTCCAGATGATTGACGATGCCGTGACCGATCAGGACTTGCGCGTGCCGCCCAGCAATCACTTCGAGAAGCTGCGCGGCAATCTCGCAGGTTTCCATTCGATCCGCGTCAACCAGCAATGGCGGTTGATCTTCCGCTGGGATGGTGAACGCGGCGAGGCGGACGGGATTTATCTGGACGATCACAGCTACCGATGAAAGCGAGGCAACCATGCTGACCACCAAGCGTAAGCCGGCGACTGTCGGCGAGATACTGACCGAAGAATTCATGCTGCCGATGGGGCTGACACAGGGCGCGCTCGCCGAGGCGATGGGCGTCCAGCGCAAGCACGTCAACGAACTATGCGGCAACCGCAGGAACGTGACGGCGGCGACGGCGCTGATCCTCGCCCGTGTGTTCGGCACCAGCCCGGACTTCTGGCTCAACGTGCAGCGACGCAGCGATCTTTGGGAGGTGATGAACACGCCCAAGGAGCGCGAGCGGGTTGAGCGCGCGCGCCCGTTACAGAACGCCGCCTGAGCGCGGCCAACGGTCCACCAGTTTGGGCCGAGTCAAGGTTTGAGAAGGAGACATTGCCATGACCGTGCCGCTGCGCGCTGCCCTTTACCTGCGTGTCTCGACGGCGCGGCAGGCCGAGCATGACGTTTCCATTCCCGATCAGAAGCGGCAGGGCGAAGCCTATTGCGAGTCCCGCAACCTGCAACTGGTCGAAACCTTCATCGAACCCGGCGCATCGGCGACCAACGACCGCCGCCCCGAGTTCCAGCGCATGATCGAGGCGGGAACGTCCAAGCCCGCACCCTTTGATGTGGTCGTGGTCCATTCGTTCAGCCGGTTCTTCCGCGATCACTTCGAGCTTGAGTTCTATGTCCGCAAGCTGGCGAAGAACGGCGTGAAGCTGGTTTCGATCACACAGGAAATGGGGGATGACCCCATGCACGTCATGATGCGGCAGATCATGGCGCTGTTCGATGAATACCAGTCCAAGGAAAACGCCAAGCACGTCATGCGGGCCCTGAAGGAGAACGCCCGGCAAGGCTTCTGGAACGGCTCGCTTCCTCCTATCGGCTATCGCACCGTCGCCGCCGAGCAGCGCGGAGCCAAGACCAAGAAGAAGCTGGAAATCGACCCGCTCCACGCCGACACGGTGCGGCTGATCTATCGTCTTGCGCTGGAAGGCGACGGCACCACCGGCCAGATGGGCGTCAAGAATATCGTTTCCTACCTCAACAGCCGCCGCATCTTCACCCGCGACGGCGGGCGCTGGGGCATCGGTCAGGTCCACCGCATCCTGACCCGCCGCACCTATATGGGCGAGCATGAGTTCAACAAGCGGTCCAAGACCAAGGAATTGAAGCCGGTCAGCGAGATCGTGACGGTTCCCGTACCGCCGATCATCGACCGCGAGACCTTCGAGGCGGTTCAGAAGCTGCTCAAGGCTCGTAATCCCAAGGTCATGCCCGCCCGCGTCATCAGCGGCCCGACCATGCTCACCGGCCTGATCCATTGCGCCAAGTGCGGCGGAGCCATGACCATCCGCACCGGCAAGGGCGGGCGCTATCGTTATTATGCCTGCTCGATGAAGGCGCGGCAGGGGCCGACCGCCTGCGAGGGCATGGCCGTGCCGATGGAAAAGCTGGACGATCTGGTCGTCAATCACCTTGAGAAACAGCTACTCCAGCCCGAGCGGCTGGAAACCGTTCTTGCCGCAGCACTCGACCGGAGGGAAGAACACGCCGAGCGCCGCCGCGAGCATATCGCCGAGTTGAACAAACGCTCAACCGAATCGGAACTGCGCCTCAAGCGCCTCTATGACGCCATCGAGGCAGGCGTTGCCGATCTGAATGACCCGGCGCTGAAAGACCGCATCGACGGTCTCAAGGCCATCCGCGATCAGGCAAAGGTCGATGCAGAGCGTGCGCAGGCTATGCTCCAGAACTCGGGGCAGAAGGCGGTAACGCCGCAGATGCTGCGCAAGTTCGCCGCAACCGCCCGCGAGCGTATCCGGCTCGAAGGCGGCGGCTATCGCCGCGACCACCTGCGCGCGCTCGCCCAGCGTGTCGAGGTCGCCGAGGGCGAGGTTCGCATCATGGGATCGAAGTCCCGGCTGCTACAGACGCTTGTGGCGGGAAGTGGCGTAAACTCAGTGCCCACTCAGGGACTGAAGTGGCGGAGAGGGAGGGATTCGAACCCCCGATGGAGTTGCCCCCATGCCGCATTTCGAGTGCGGTGCTTTCAACCGCTCAGCCACCTCTCCGCTTTGTGCAGCACTGTAAACGACCCTTGCAGAATCGCACAGTCAATGAGCATCAATAACGAATGCCGAGCGTGCAGCGGCTCAATAACGGGCCAGCGCCGATTAGACAAGAGCTAATTTGCATTCTGTCGTTAAAATTCTTGACTTTTCCGCCGCCTCGCCCCTATAAGCACCAGACCTTGGGCGTGGGGTAATCCGCGCCTATTGTTTTGATTGCGGAATTCCGGCTTTCGGAACCGCAGTCAAGGGCTAAAAGCCCGCTCATCAACCGACTGATAAAAAGACGGCCCATCGCTTCGACGTCAGCGTCGTGGAAATGAGAGCCGGACCGAACAACCGAAAGGACAACAAATGTTCGCAGTCATCAAGACCGGTGGCAAGCAGTACCGCGTTGCCGCAAACGACCTCGTCAAGGTCGAAAAAGTTGCTGGCGAAGCCGGCGACATCGTAGAATTCGCGGAAGTCCTGATGGTCGGCACGACCATCGGCGCACCGACCGTCGCTGGCGCCCTCGTCACCGCCGAAGTCGTCGAGCAGGGCCGTGGCCGCAAGGTCATCGCTTTCAAGAAGCGTCGCCGTCAGAACTCGAAGCGCACCCGCGGCCATCGTCAGGAACTGACGACCATCCGCATCTCGGAGATCCTCACCGACGGCGCGAAGCCTTCCAAGAAGGCCGCCGAGAAGAAGGCTCCGAAGGCAGCCTCCGCTGAAGGCGAAGCCGCAAAGCCGAAGAAGGCAGCGCCCAAGAAGGCCGCAGCCAAGGCCGAGTCGGCTGAGTAAACAGAGAGATTAAAGGAGAACACCAATGGCACACAAAAAAGCTGGCGGTTCCTCGCGTAACGGTCGCGATTCAGAATCCAAACGCCTTGGCGTGAAGAAGTTCGGCGGCGAAGCTGTGCTCGCCGGCAACATCATCGTGCGCCAACGCGGCACGAAGTGGCATCCGGGCGCCAATGTCGGCCTCGGCAAGGACCACACGATTTTTGCAACCGTCAACGGCTCCGTGTCTTTCCGCACGAAAGCCAACGGTCGCACCTACGTGTCGGTTAACCCGATCGCGGAAGCAGCAGAGTAAGCCGGGCACTCTCATAAAGCACCGGCGTCCCATCGGACCCGGTGCAAATGGCAGCCTAGCCAAAAGATCGAAGGGAAGATGGGGCCACCATCTTCCCTTTTTGCATCTGGAGGAACGAAAAATGGTTGTCGAAGTTCTGGAAGAAGACTGTTACGACGCAAGCAGTAGCGGGAGAGGCGCCAGTTACGCCGATCTGCCGCCCGGTGCGGCGCATGAACTGGCTGATGATTTGGCCCCCGATCTGGCCCCCGATCTGGCCAGTGAACTTGATTGTCCTGTGCTCGTCACCGAAAGGCTGGTCCTGCGGCCGCCGCATGTCGAAGACGTGGATGCGATTTCCTATCTTGCCAATAACGCCCGCGTTTCCGGTATGCTTGCCCGTATGCCGCATCCATACACGCGTGAGAATGCCGTCGATTTTGTCGAGCGCGTGCGAAAAGGCGAGATGGGCAATTGCATCTACGCCATCACGCAAGCGGAAACCGGCATCTTTATGGGCTGCTGCGGCATCCATGCGCACAAGCATGGCGAGGGGCTGGAAATCGGCTACTGGCTGGGCGAACCCTATTGGGGGCATGGCTTTGCCACCGAATCCGCACATGCGCTGATCGACCTAGCCTTCCGCGCGACGGCCATCGAACGGCTGCATGTCTCGTGCCGCGCCAGCAATGCCGGTTCGCGCCGCGTGATTCACAAATGCGGGTTCCAGTTCAGCGGCATGGGCATGGAGGATTCGCTCGCCGCCGGCAATGTGCCGGTGGAGCGCTATGTCCTCGACCGCCGGACGTGGATCGGGCTGAGAAGCTGGCAGTCATAAACAAGGGGTCCTGCGCGCCAAGCCTTGCCGCTTGTGCCGCAGGACCGACAGCCCTCGGGGAATAAAATGACGGATATTCACGCAATCGCCTGCGACAGGGTTTTGGTGCGCGCGCTCGACAAGGGCGACCTGCATCGCTTTCGCGCCATCAGGCTCAGCGCGCTACAGCGCGCGCCCTTGGCTTTCGGTTCGAGCTTCGAGGAAGAAAACGCTTATTCCGACGCCGTATTCGCGCGCCGTCTGGAACAGGTGAACGGCAATGTGATCTTCGGTGCGTTCGATGGCGACAATCTGCTCGGCATCGCGGGCCATTACCGGTACGAGCGCAGGAGCGAGCATCATCGCGGCACGCTCGTCAGCGTCTATGTGACGCCGGAAGCGCAGGGGCTGGGCCTTGGCAAGGCGCTTGTGCAGAAGGTCATCGACCACGCGGCCGGCCATGTCGTCATTCTGGAGGCCAAGGTGGTGGCGACCAACGAAGCCGCCAAACGGGTCTATTACGGGCTCGGCTTCAAGACTTACGGCGTCGAAACCAAGTCACTTTACGTGCAGGGACAGTATCTGGATCAGGAATTGATCTATATCGATTTCACCGATCCGGCCTGGAACCCGAAATAGGTCAGAACCGGCTTCCTCGACTGTTTGCAGGAAGCCGGTTTTGCTGTAATTGCAACACATCACATGCGGGCTGTGCCCGTATGTAACGAAATTCGGGGCGCCTGACGCCCAAATGCCCGCCAGCGTGCGGGTATCCAAGAAGGTTACGTTCAAATGAAGTTTCTCGATCAGGCCAAGATCTATATCCGCTCCGGCAATGGCGGGGCGGGGGCCGTTTCGTTCCGCCGCGAGAAGTTTCTTGAGTTCGGCGGCCCGGACGGGGGCGACGGCGGACGCGGCGGCGACGTTTGGGTGGAGGCCGTGGACGGTCTCAACACGCTGATCGACTATCGCTACCAGCAGCATTTCCGCGCCAAGACCGGTATGCACGGCATGGGACGCAACATGACCGGCGGCAAGGGCGACGATGTCGTTCTCAAGGTGCCGGTCGGCACGCAAATTTTCGAGGAAGACAACGAAACGCTGATCTGCGACATCACCGAGATCGGCCAGCGCTATCGTCTCGCCAAGGGCGGCAATGGCGGCTTCGGCAATCTTCATTTCACCACGTCCACCAATCGCGCGCCGCGCCGCGCCAATCCGGGACTGGAAGGCATCGATCGCACGATCTGGCTGCGGCTGAAGCTGATTGCCGATGCCGGTCTCGTCGGCCTGCCCAATGCGGGCAAATCCACCTTTCTGGCAAGTGTGACGGCTGCCAAGCCGAAGATTGCCGACTATCCTTTCACCACGCTGCATCCCAATCTTGGCGTTGCGCGGGTCGATGGCCGCGAATTCGTGATTGCCGATATTCCGGGCCTGATCGAAGGGGCGAGCGAGGGCGTGGGGCTGGGCGATCGTTTCCTCGGTCATGTCGAGCGCACGCGCGTTCTGCTGCATCTGGTGTCGGCGCAGGAAGAGGACGTGGCGAAAGCCTATTCGGTCATTCGCGGCGAGCTTGAAGCCTATGAACACGGGCTTGCCGACAAGCCGGAAATCGTGGCGCTGTCGCAGGTCGATACGCTCGATCCAGATGCGCGCAAGGCAAAGGTCAAGGCGCTGAAAAAGGCGTGCGGGCGCGATCCGCTGCTTCTGTCGGCTGTCAGCCATGAAGGTTTGAACGATGTGCTGCGCCAATTGGCGAGCGTCATCGACCAGAGCCGCGCGGCGGAAATCGGCGACGCGGACGTTTCGCAGGCCGATCTGGACTGACGGTACAGAGACGGCGCGGGGAATGAGAACATGCTGAAGCAACTGAAAGACTATCGCCGCATCGTTGTGAAAATCGGGTCCGCCCTTCTGGTGGACCGCGCAAGCGGCCTGAAGCGCGACTGGCTGGAAAGCCTCGGGCAGGATATTGCCGCCCTGCATCACGCGGGCGTGGAAGTGCTCGTTGTCTCGTCCGGGGCCATCGCCCTTGGCCGCACCGTTCTGGGGCTGCCGAAAAAGGCGCTGAAGCTTGAAGAAAGCCAGGCGGCGGCGGCGGCGGGGCAGATTGCGCTCGCCAAGGCCTATGCCGATGTGCTGGGCGGCCACGGCATCCGGTCGGGCCAGATTCTGGTCACGCTTTCCGATACCGAGGAACGCCGCCGCTATCTCAATGCGCGGGCGACCATCGAGACGCTCTTGAAGCTCAAGGCCGTGCCGGTCATCAACGAAAACGACACGGTGGCGACCACGGAAATCCGCTATGGCGACAATGACCGGCTGGCTGCGCGCGTCGCCACCATGATGAGCGCCGATCTTCTGATCCTGCTGTCCGATATTGACGGGCTTTACACCGCTCCCCCGCACAAGAACCCGGATGCGGAGTTCCTGCCTTTGGTCGAAAACATCACGCCGCAGATCGAAGCGATGGCGGGGGCGGCGGCGTCGGAACTGTCGCGCGGCGGCATGAAGACCAAGCTCGACGCGGGCAAGATCGCCAATGCGGCGGGCACGGCGATGATCATCACGTCGGGAACCCGCTTCGGCCCGCTTTCGGCCATCGATCGCGGCGAGCGCGCGACGCTGTTCGAGGCCGCGAATGCGCCGGTCAATGCGTGGAAGACATGGATTTCCGGCAATCTTGAACCTGCCGGCCGCCTGACGGTCGATGCCGGTGCGGCACGGGCGCTGAAATCCGGCAAGTCGCTCCTTCCGGCTGGCGTGAAGGAGATCGGCGGGGATTTCGAGCGCGGCGACACGGTCGCGGTGCTGAACGAGGACGGTCGCGAGATCGCGCGCGGTCTGATCGCCTATGATGCCGGGGATGCGCGCAGGATTGCCGGGCACAAAAGCGATGAGATCAGCGCCATTCTTGGCTATGATGCCCGGGCGGCGATGATCCATCGCAACGATCTGGTGGTGCGCGCCGCCAGCGACGCGCAAGCGGCATAGGGGAGAGAATATGCTGACGAAAGCAGATACGGCAAACGACATCGCCTCGGTGATGGCCGAAGTGGGCCGCAAGGCCAGAGCCGCGGCAGGCCCGCTTTCCATCGCCACGCGCGAGCAGAAGAACAGGGCGCTCGAAGCCGCCGCCGATGCGATTGTCGCAAGCCGGGCCGAAATTCTTGAGGCCAACAGGCGCGATCTCGCCAATGCCGCTTCGAGCGGGATGGCGGCTTCCTTCGTGGATCGGCTGACGCTGGACGGCAGCCGTATCGCGGCCATTGCCGAAGGCATTCGCGCCATAGCCAGCCTGCCCGATCCGGTGGGTGAGGTGATTGCCGAATGGGACCGCCCGAACGGTCTCCATATCGAGCGCGTGCGCACGCCGCTCGGCGTGATCGGCGTCATTTATGAAAGCCGCCCCAATGTAACAGCGGATGCTGGTGCGCTCTGCCTCAAGGCGGGCAATGCGGTGATCCTGCGCGGCGGGTCCGATTCCGCCCATTCATCGGCGGCTATTCACAAGGCATTGGTCGCCGGGCTGGAAGCGGCTGGTCTGCCAGCGGATGCAATCCAGATCGTGCCGGTGACGGACCGCGCCGCTGTCGGCGAGATGCTGAAAGGCCTGGACGGCGCGATTGACGTGATCGTGCCGCGCGGTGGAAAAAGCCTCGTCGCGCGCGTTCAGTCGGAAGCGCGCGTGCCGGTCTTCGCCCATCTGGAAGGCATCTGCCATCTCTATATCGACAAATCCGCCGATCTCGACATGGCGCGCGGCATCGCCGTCAATGCCAAGATGCGGCGCACCGGCATTTGCGGCGCGGCGGAAACGCTTCTGGTAGACCGCGCCGCCGCTACGACGCATCTTGTGCCGGTTCTCGAAGACCTTGCCGCCAGGGGCTGTGAAATTCGCGCCTCCGAAGAGGTGAGGGCGCTTTTTCCCGCGGCGAAGCCCGCGAGCGAAGAGGACTGGTCGACCGAATATCTCGATGCAATCATTTCCGTCGCCCTGGTCGACGGGATTGGTGGCGCGGTTGAACACATCGACCGTTATTCCTCGCATCATACGGAAGCCATCGTGGCGGAAGATGCGGAAGCGGTTGCGCGGTTCTTCAACGAGATCGACTCGGCCATTCTCCTGCACAATGCCTCGACGCAGTTTGCCGATGGCGGCGAGTTCGGCATGGGGGCGGAAATCGGCATCGCCACCGGCAAGATGCACGCGCGCGGGCCGGTCGGCGTCGAGCAATTGACCTCGTTCAAATATCGCGTGCGCGGCAACGGGCAGATTCGTGGTTAGGCTCGGATGAAATTCGGCTTCGGGCTTTCTGCATTGAAAGAGCGTTATCCGGGCGTCGATGCGCATTATCTGCGTATGCCGCATGTCGAAAAGGGCATGGCGGTCGGGCTTTTCGGCGGCTCGTTCAATCCGCCCCATGGCGGTCACGCGCTGGTGGCGGAAATCGCAATCCGGCGGCTCAGGCTCGACCAGCTCTGGTGGATGGTGACGCCCGGCAATCCGCTGAAGAACCACCGCGAACTGGCGCCGCTCACCGAGCGGCTGAAGCTCAGCGAGGACGTTTGCGCCGATCCGCGCATCAAGGTGACGGCGCTCGAAGCGGCTTTCGATGTGCGCTATACGGCGGATACGCTGGCGCTTATCCGCGACGCCAATCCCGGCGTCCATTTCGTCTGGGTGATGGGGGCCGACAATCTCGCTTCTTTCCATCGCTGGCAGCGCTGGCGCGAGATCGCGCGGAATTTTCCGATTGCCGTCATCGACCGGCCGGGATCGACGCTCGCCTATCTGTCGTCGCGCATGGCGCAGACATTTTCCGACAGCCGCCTCGACGAGCAATATGCGCCGATGCTGGCGCGGCGCACGCCTCCGGCCTGGACATTCATCCATGGGCCGCGTTCGTCGCTCTCCTCGACGGCGCTTCGCAAACAGGCGAATATTCTGAAAAAGTGAACGGCTGCCAGGGCCACGGACTCTTGAAACAAAACAGGGACTCTGCCTATCTTAAGGAGTGCGGTGCTTATACCTGCCGCATGAAGTTGTTCTTGTTGGAAAGGGAATACGCTGAGAACAGCAGTTCAGAAGAAGGCTCACCATGTGCCTTCCACGGTTGGGATGAACGAGACCGATCTCGTGTCCACGACCTTCGACGCGGCCTTGGCCAGTCTCGAAAACTCCAAGGCGGAATCCATCACCCCCATCGACATTCGCGGAAGATCGACAATCGGCGATTACATGATCGTCGCGTCGGGTCGTTCGCATCGTCATGTGACGGCGGTCGCCGATCACCTTTTGCAGGCCCTGCGTGAGGCAGGCTGCAAGGACATGCGGATCGAAGGCCTCGAGAGTGGCGACTGGGTCCTTATCGACACAGGCGATATCATCGTCCATATCTTCCGACCGGAAGTCCGCGACTTCTACAATATCGAGAAGATCTGGCTGGACGATAATTTCGACGACGAGCAGGCGCTGGGAACGGTGCATTGATCAGGTCGTAAGAGGGCGTCATGCGTGTGAGCGTTTTTGCCGTGGGCCGGATGAAGGCCGGCCCCGAACGGGAGTTGGTCGAGCGCTATTTCGACCGGTTTTCCAAAGCAGGGCCACCGCTGGGGCTTGAATTCGCCGGTGTGAGCGAGATACCCGAAAGCCGGGGCCAGACACCGGAACTGCGCAAGGCCGAGGAAGCCCAGCGCATCCACGAGGCGCTCAATGGCGGCGCCGCCCTCATCCTGCTCGACGAGCGCGGAAAGGCGCTCGGATCGGAAGCTTTTGCCGGACGCATCGGGCGAATGCGCGATGACGGCAAGCGCCAGCTCATTGTCGCCATTGGCGGGCCGGACGGCCATGATCCGGCACTGCGCGGGCGCGCCGATCTCGTGCTGGCGCTGGGCGAACTGACATGGCCGCACCAGATCGCCCGCATCCTGATCGCCGAACAGCTTTATCGCGCCGCCACCATTCTGGCCGGGCACCCGTATCATCGGGTGTAAGAACGGGCGGCCACGGGAGTACTGATTTGCCGGGCGGCTTTTCCTCTCCGTTCTATGGTTGATGGTTCGTTAACGGTATCGGGCTAGGTTCCGGCTTCGGCCCTCGTTTCGGCCCTGAATTTAGCCTTGTTTCGCCCCGATAGAACACGCATGAGCCCAGTAAGCCTTTTCAAAAGACCACGATTGCTTGCATTCGCGCGGGCTGGCCTTGTGCTGGCCTGTGCACTTGCCGGCACGCCGTCGGCTTTTGCGCAGGATGCATTGCAGCAGCAGCGCGATCAGGCGGCAAGCGAATATGAAAAGCTCAGCAACGAACTCACCGTCACCGGCGACAAGCTGAAACAGCTCGAAAGCGAAGTGGAAGCGCTGAAGAAGGATCAGGCCACCATCACCGCGGCGCTGATCCAGTCGGCCAAAACCGACAAGAAATTGCAGCAGGACATTGCCGCCATTGCCGACAAGCTGACAGCCCTGCACGAACAGCAGGAGGGGATCCGCGCGTCGCTGCGTGCGCGGCGCGGCGTTCTGGCGGAAGTGCTGGCGGCATTGCAGCGCATGGGGCTGAACCCGCCGCCCGCCATTCTGGTCCGGCCCGACGACGCGCTGGCTTCGGTGCGCAGCGCCGTGCTTCTGGGCGCCGTCGTGCCCGAAATGCGCGAACAGGTCGAGGAACTGACCGGCGACCTGAAGGATATGCAGCGCGTCGCCGCCTCCATCACCGAGGAGCAGGGGAAGCTCAGGGCCAGCCGCACGGCGCAGGCCGAGGAACAGAAGCGGCAATCACTTCTTCTTGAAGAAAAGAAGAAGCTTCAGTCGCAGTCGGAGCAGGAAATGGAAGCCCAGCGCAAGCGTTCGCAAGAGCTTGCAGCCAGGGCGGGCAGCCTCAAGGACCTCATCGATGGGCTCGACGAGCAGATGGCCGGTGTGCGGGACGCGGCGGAAGCTGCCCGCAAGGCCGAGGCGGACCGTCTGGCCGCGGCAAGGGAAAAGGCCGGGGAATCCACGCCTGACGACACGCATCTGCGCGCGCAGATCGATTTCGCTTCCCTGAAGGGCAGGCTGGCCCCGCCCGCCGCCGGAAAAGCCGTGCGCCGTTTCGGCGACAGGGACGGTGTCGGCGGCTCAATGATGGGCCAGGTGGTCGAAACACTGCCTTCCGCCACGATTACGTCACCTTCCGATGGCGTGATACTTTATGCGGGCACGTTTCGCTCCTACGGGCAGCTCTTGATACTCGATGCGGGCAATGGATATCATGTCGTAATGGCCGGCATGGGGCGAATCGACGTATCGCAGGGCCAATTTGTACTTGCGGGAGAGCCGGTCGGCGCAATGGGAGAAAAACTTCTTGCAAGTGTTGCACCGATAGAGGTGGGCAATGGCGCGCCATTGCTTTACATTGAATTTCGAAAGGATGGAAAACCCGTTGATCCGGCCCCGTGGTGGACCGAACGGCTTTCTGGAAGGACGTGAAAATGATACGTAAACTGTCGCTGCTGTTCGCCGGAGCCCTTCTGGGGGCGTCAGCCATGGTGATGGTCCAGGGCGCGCCGGCTTCCACCGCCTTTGCGGCAGGGAAAGACAGCGATGTCTACAAGGAACTGGCTCTTTTCGGCGATATTTTCGAACGTGTGCGCGCGCAATATGTGACGCCGCCCGACGACAAGAAGCTGACCGAAAGCGCGATCAACGGCATGTTGACCTCGCTCGACCCGCATTCCTCCTATCTCAACCCCGAAGCCGCGCAGGACATGCGCGTGCAGACCAAGGGCGAGTTCGGCGGTCTCGGTATTGAAGTCACCATGGACAACGATCTCGTGAAGGTCATCGCGCCGATCGACGATACGCCCGCTTCCAAGGCAGGCGTTCTGGCGGGCGATCTCATCACCAGGATCGACGGGCAGGAAGTACGCGGCCTTTCGCTGACGGACGCCGTCGACAAGATGCGCGGCGAGGTTGGTTCGCCGATCGAGCTGACGATTGAGCGCAAGGGCGCCGACAAGCCGATCACGCTCAAGATCAACCGCGCCGTCATCAAGGTGAAGGCGGTTCGCTCGCGCGTCGAGAACGATGTCGGCTATCTGCGCGTCATCTCGTTCACCGAGCAGACGTCGGAAGATCTCAAGAAGGCGATCAAGGACATTCAGGGCAAGGTTCCCGCCGACAAGCTCAAGGGCTATGTGCTGGATCTGCGCCTCAATCCGGGTGGCCTGCTCGATCAGGCCGTGGCCGTCTCCGATGCCTTCCTCGACAAGGGCGAGGTCGTCTCGACCCGTGGCCGCGATCCGCAGGACGTGACGCGCTTCGATGCGCGCAAGGGCGACCAGACCGACGGCAAGCCGGTCATCGTTCTGATCAATGGCGGTTCGGCCAGCGCGTCGGAAATCGTCGCCGGTGCGTTGCAGGATCATCGCCGCGCCACCGTGCTCGGCACGCAGTCCTTCGGCAAGGGCTCGGTGCAGACCATCATCCCGCTTGGCGAAAACGGTTCGCTGCGTCTGACGACGGCGCTCTATTACACGCCGTCGGGCAAGTCGATCCAGGGCAAGGGCATCACGCCCGACATCAAGGTCGATCAGCCGCTGCCGCCGGAACTGAAGGGCGAGGACGTGGTTCGCGGCGAGTCGGAACTGAAGGGTCATATCAAGGGCAATCAGGAAGACGATAACGGTTCCGGTTCGTCGGCCTATGTGCCTGCCGAGCCGAAGGACGATATCCAGCTCAACGAGGCGCTGAAGCTCCTGCGCGGCGAAGTGGCCAATGCCGCATTCCCGCCGGACCCGAAGAAGGGCGTGCTGAACTGATCGGCGGAATGCTGCCTTGAAAAATCATGACGCGGAGGCCATGGCTTCCGCGTTTTGCTGTTTGAGAACACTATACGGAGAACGGAATGTCGAAACATAAGGGTCCGGTCGATCCGCAAAGCCTGCCCTATCGCCCCTGCGTCGGGCTGATGGTGCTCAACGCAGCCGGTCTGGTCTGGGCCGGGCGGCGCATCGTCATTCCGGGCGACGAGATGGACGGCGCGACGCAGCTCTGGCAGATGCCGCAGGGCGGGATCGACAAGGGCGAGGACCCGGCAAAAGCCGCGCTCCGCGAACTTTACGAGGAAACCGGCATGACCTCGGTGTCCCTGCTGGAAGAGGCGTCGGACTGGATCAATTACGATCTGCCGCCGCATCTGGTCGGCGTGGCGCTCAAGGGCAAGTATCGCGGCCAGACGCAGAAATGGTTCGCCTATCGCTTCGAGGGCGACGAGAGCGAAATCGCCATCAATCCGCCGCCCGGCGGGCATACGGCGGAGTTCGACCGCTGGGGATGGAAGCCGATGCAGGAACTTCCCGATCTGATCGTTCCCTTCAAGCGCAAGGTCTATGAGGACGTCGTGGCGGCTTTCCGCCATCTGGCGCCCTGATTTGTTTCGATTGGCCCCCTTGTGTCACGGGGCAACATATAGTCAACTTGCCCCAGACGCGCCGAACGGTGCGTCGTGAGAGGGAGAAAAGCGCATGATGGGTGGTGGAAGTCTTCTTGTCTTTCTGTTTGTGGGTCTTATTGCTGGCTGGTTGGCCGGCAAGGTCGTGCAGGGCGGCGGTTTCGGCCTGATCGGCAATATCATCGTCGGCGTCATCGGCGCGTTCTTCGCGGGCTGGCTGTTGCCGCGTCTCGGATTTTCCGTCGGCGGCGGTATGGTCTCCTCGATCATCAATGCGTTTATCGGCGCGGCCATCCTCCTGATCATTCTGCGCATCGTAAAACGCGCCTGACGATCGGGCGTGGGAGGGCCCTTTCGGGTATCAAGGGACACTCTTTTCCGAAAATCGTTTACAGTTTTCGCAATACGCTCTAAACAAAGCCCGGCTTTCCCAAGCCGGGCTTTTTTTCTTCTCAAAGTCTGCTGAAATGACACCGAATTCCAAATTGTCGCTCGGCCTGGTTCTTACTGCATCAGCCGGTTTCGTCGATGCCGTCGCGTTTTTGCAACTGGGCGGTTTCTTTGCCTCCTTCATGAGTGGCAATACCACGCAGCTTGGCGCCGCGCTTGCCGGACAGCCGGGACCGCAGGGCACGGTGCTGGTCTGGTTTCCCGCAGTCCTGATCGTATTGTTCTTCACCGGGGCCTTTTTCGGCACGCTGGTGGTGCGCGCTTACGGGCGCTGGGGCAGCCTTTATGTCATGGCAAGCGTGGTGGCGATCCTACTCGCGGTCGGCGTGCTGCGGCGCGAAGGCGCCCTGATCATCCAGCCCGTTCTGCTGCTCGCCGCCGCCATGGGCGCGCAGAATGCGGCGGTGCAGCCCATCGGCGCGGCGCGCCTCGGCGTCACCTATGTCACGGGAACGCTCTTCAACGCCGCCGCCGATCTTGCCTGCTCGCTGCGCGGCGAGACGCCGAAATGGCGCTGGCTTCAGCATGTGGCCGTCTGGTTTTCCCTGATGTTCGGCGCCATCGGCGGCGGCTTCGGCCATTATTTCGTCGGTCTGGACGTGCTGTTCGTCCCGGCCATCATGATCGTCGGCGTCATGGTCGCCTATATGAAGCTTAGCTGAACAGCGACTTCTCGCTCTCCACCAGTTCGGAAATGAGTGCAGATACCGCAGTAACACGGCGCAGCGTGCGCGCGGATTCGTGATAGGCGAGCCAATAGGCGCGGCGGATCACGCGGTCCGGCATGACAGGAACGAGATCGGGATCGGCGCGGGCGATGAAGGCGTGCAATATGCCGATGCCCGCGCCCGCCCGCACGGCTTCGACCTGGCCGAGCGCGCTGGAAACCTCGAAGGCGGGCTTCCAGTCGCGGCTGATTTCCGGCGCATAGGCGAGCGACGGATTGATGACCAGATCTTCCACATAACCGATCAGCCGATGGCGGGCGAGGTCATCGGCATTTTGCGGCGTGCCGTTGGCCTCCAGATAGGCGCGATGCGCATAAAGCCCCAGTGTGTAATCGACGAGCCTGCGCGCCACGAGACGCCCCTGATCGGGGCGCTCGACGGTGATCGCGATATCGGCTTCGCGGCGCGACAGCGAAAACGAGCGCGGCACCGGCACGAGCTGGATGGTGAGGTCGGGATATTTCTGCGTCAGCCGCGCCAGACGGGGGGCGAGAAAATCGACCCCGAACCCGTCCGGCGCGCCGATGCGCACCGTGCCCGACACGGCGATGTCCGCATTGCCGACCTGCGCGCGGGCGGAGAGCATTTCGGCTTCCATGCGTTCGGCGGCAAGCAGGAATTCCTCGCCCGCCTGCGTCAGCGTCGAGCCGTTGGTGCGGCGCGTGAGAAGCGTGGTCGAAAGCGCTGTCTCAAGCGCGGTCAGCCGCCGCGCCACGGTGGTGTGATTGAGGCCGAGCCTCTTGGCGGCGCCGAGAATCTGGCCCGAGCGGGCGACGGCCAGAAATATGCGAATATCGTCCCAGTTCATGGCTTTATCCGTACTACAAAAATTGCACAACGGATACGCTTTTCAGCGCCTTGCAATCATGAATTCGCAGAGTCAGGATAGCGGTCACGATGGCGGGCCTGCGCGCCCTCCAAAGCGATCATCAGGGAGGTTCTTCGATGCGCAATATCGGACATTTCATTGGCGGCAAGCATGTGGCGGGCAAGAGCGGCCGCGCGGCTGACGTCTTCCAGCCGCTCGACGGCACGGTGCAGGCCAAGGTGGCGCTCGCCACCAAGGAGGAAGTGCGCGCGGCTGTCGAAAACGCCAAGGCAGCGCAGCCCGCATGGGCGGCGACCAACCCGCAGCGCCGCGTGCGCATCCTGCGCAAGTTCATCGAACTGGTCGAAGCCGAATATGACAGCCTGGCCGAACTTCTGGCCCGCGAACATGGCAAGACCATCCCGGACGCGAAGGGCGACATCCAGCGCGGTCTCGAAGTGGTGGAAGTCTGCCTTGGCGCGGCGCATATGCTGAAGGGCGAGTTCACCGATAATGCCGGCACCGGCATCGACACCTATTCCATGCGCCAGCCGCTGGGCGTCGTGGCGGGCATCACCCCGTTCAACTTCCCGGCCATGATTCCGCTGTGGAAGGCCGGTCCGGCAATCGCCTGCGGCAATGCCTTCGTGCTGAAGCCGTCCGAGCGCGATCCGGGCGTGCCGATGCGCCTGGCCGAACTGTTCATGGAAGCCGGTCTTCCGGCTGGCATTTTCAATGTCGTCAACGGCGACAAGGATGCGGTCGATGCGCTGCTCGACGATCCCGATGTCAAGGCTATCGGCTTCGTCGGTTCCACGCCGATTGCGCAGTATATCTATGGCCGCGGCTGCTCGAACGGCAAGCGCGTGCAGTGCTTCGGCGGCGCGAAGAACCACATGCTCATCATGCCGGATGCCGACATGGACCAGACCGTCGATGCGCTGATCGGCGCAGGCTACGGTTCGGCTGGCGAACGCTGCATGGCGATTTCCGTTGCGGTTCCGGTTGGTGAGGACACCGCCGACCGCCTGATGGAAAAGCTGATCCCGCGCGTCGAATCCCTGAAGATCGGCCCGTCCACCGACGGTTCCGCCGATTACGGCCCGGTCGTCACGCAGGCCGCTCTCGACCGCGTTCGCGGCTATGTCGATCTCGGCGTCGAGGAAGGCGCGAAGCTCGTCGTCGATGGCCGCAATTTCAAGATGCAGGGCTATGAAAACGGCTTCTACATGGGCGGCTGCCTGTTCGACCATGTGACGCGCGACATGCGCATCTACAAGGAAGAGATTTTCGGCCCGGTTCTGTCGGTCGTGCGCGCCAAGAATTACGAGGAAGCGCTGGCGCTGCCGAACGATCATGAATTTGGCAACGGCGTTGCGATCTTCACCCGCGACGGCGATGCGGCGCGTGATTTCGCCAGCCGCGTGCAGGTCGGCATGGTCGGTATCAATGTGCCGATCCCGGTTCCGATTGCCTACTACACCTTCGGCGGCTGGAAGGCTTCCGGCTTCGGCGATCTCAACCAGCATGGCCCGGATGCGTTCCGCTTCTACACCAAGACCAAGACCGTGACGTCCCGCTGGCCGTCTGGCGTCAAGGACGGGGCTGAATTCGTCATCCCGACGATGAAGTAACACCGGACGTTTTTCTGCTTGCGCGCCCTCGCTTCGGCGGCGGGCGCGCTGCTGATGAGCCAAGCATTACGCTTGTCACCTCTTGGAACCGAGCGCAGCTATCCCGTCTTCAGGGCCAGGTGGAAAGCGCCTGATCGGCAACGGCCTGTAGCATGTCACGGCTTGCCCCCGCTTTCGCCTGTACCGCTATACCCTGGGCAACTGCAAGGATGAAGGCTGCCAGTGCATCGGGATTGGCCGTCTCCGGCAAGTCGCCTTCGAGCCTGGCTCGCTCGAACCTGTCGCGCAAAAGCCTTTGGCCCTCCGCGCGAAATTCTATCAGGGCCTGCCGCACAGGCTCAGCCTCATCCGACCCCGCCAGCAGGCCATTGATACCAAGACATCCGGTATGCGTGGGAAACCGCGTATTGAGGTCGACCGTTCCGCGCAGAAAATGCGCAGCCGCCTCGCGAGCCGTTGGAAGGTTCAGCGCGGTCGGAATGTAGTCCATGTAACGCTCGTAATAGCGCGCCAGCGCCTTGCGGAACATGGCCTCCTTGTTGCCGAACGCAGAATAAAGGGCGGGCCTCTCCACGCCCGCGGCTTCGGTCAGGTCCGTATAGGACGCGCCCTCATAGCCTTTGCGCCAAAATGCGCACAACACGCCATCGAGCGCCTTCTCCACGTCAAATTCGCGGTGGCGACCCATCACTGTCTCCATATTATTCGTAATGACCGTTATTAAACCGCTTGACAGCATAAGTCCACATTCATTAACGATCGTTATCGTAACGTTCATTATAGAATGGGCGCAACCAGGCCCGGATGACGGGCAAGGCAAATTTGTGGATTGGAAGAATAGCTATGTCGAATACGTTGAAGGGCAAGGTCGCACTCATTACCGGAGGCTCGCGGGGGCTCGGTGCAGCCATGGCGGAAGCGCTGGCCGATCAGGGCGCGGACATCGCGATCACCTATGTCACGTCCACCGAAAAGGCCGAGGCCGTCGTCGAGAGGCTGAAGGCGAAAGGCGTGAGGGCGATCGCAATCCAGAGCGACCAGGCCGACACCGCTGCGGCAAAGCCGATGGTCGGGAAGGTGATTGCGGATTTCGGCAAGCTCGACATCCTCGTCAACAACGCGGCGATCGTCGCCAAGGGCCAGAATGTCGATGATCCCGATCTCGATACGGCCGCGCTTGACCGCCAGTGGCAGATCAACGTCATGGGCACCGTTGCAACCACGCGCGCGGCGGCACAGGTCCTTTCCGATGGCGGCCGGATCATCTTCATAGGATCTCTCAGCGGCTCCCATGCACTCATGCCCGGTATCGCGGACTATGCGGGAACCAAGGCTGCCATCACCGGCTACGCGAGAGGGGTCGCACGTGACTTAGGGCCGCGCAATATCACGGTCAACGTCGTTCAGCCGGGCGTCATGCCGACCGACATGATGGTTGAGGCATTGGGCAGCACGACGGCGCCTGATGCGTTACTCGACATGCATCCCATCCGCCGGATCGCCACGCTGGAAGAGGTATCCGCGCTCGTCTCCTTCCTGGCCGGACCAAACGCCGGTTACATGACCGGCGGCGTCATCGATGTGGCGGGTGGCGTCGCAAGCTGATGCGATGACTGCCTGACGGACAAGTCGTGGTGCGCGCCCATTTGATGGGCGCGCTTCACGCCTCCTCGGGATGGGGTGATGGCAATTGGCCGACCGCGCCCTCATAAGAGACGTAGAGCGGGATAATTCTAATCGGCCAGCAAGCCTGCCGCCATTACGCGGAACGCCTCGATGGCTTTGGGGAGAACAAGGCTTGGCTCGTCGCTTGCCGCTACCCACAAAGCGGCATTCAGCGCCGCGCCGGTGAGAAGCCGCGCCGCCGCCTCGACATCGACGGGCTTCACGATCCCGTTCGCGATCAGGCGGCCAATGGCTTGCTTCGTCATTTCCAGACAAGCGTTCTGGCTCGGCCATCGCGAAGGGTCCCCCAGGAATGCCGGTCCGTCCAGCAAGACGATCCGACGCACCTCCGCATCGAGCGCCATTTCGATATAGGCCGATCCTTCCGCAAGCAGACCTTCCCAATCGTTCGGCGCGGCTGCTCCCACCTCCTGCGCCCGCCGGGCCATTTCACCGTCGACCTGAGCGACCACCGCGGCAAGCAGTCCCTTCTTGTCACCGAAATTATGGTAAAGCGCTCCGCGCGTGAGGCCGGCATCCGCAGTGAGTTCGTCCATCGAGGCCGCCGCAAAACCCTTCGCGGCGAAGGCCCGGCGAGCCGCCGAGACCAATTTGGCGCGGTTCTCTTCCATGGTTTCAATGCGTCGTCGTCCGGTCACGAAGCGTCTCTCCTTTCACATATGGAACATATTTCATTTGACATACGCAGCGTATGTCAAATATCTAGATACGTAGCGTATATCAAATTGCGCCGTATACGAGAAGCCCCGGCCGGTGCCGCGATGACCGCCATCATTCAGGCAGTTTACTTTTTAGGAAGGTTGATACCATGACTAAACGCAATGCCGTTTTTCCGACGGATCGCCATGCCCTCTACGAGGCCCACGGCTATTCGGCGGCCATCGCGTCCGGCGATCTCCTGTTCGTTTCCGGCCAGGTGGGGAGCCGTGCCGATGGCTCGCCGGAACCGGACTTCGCCGCGCAGGTCCGGCTTGCCTTTTCCAATCTGGAAGCAACGCTGGCTGCGGGCGGTTGCACCTTTGACGACATCGTCGACGTGACGACGTTCCATACCGATCCCGAAAATCAGTTCGAAACGATCATGGCGGTAAAGAGCGCGGTTTTCCCGCAGCCGCCCTATCCGAACTGGACCGCCATCGGTGTCAACTGGCTCGCCGGCTTCGATTTCGAGATCAAAGTGATCGCTCGAATCCCGGCTGGAATCTGACGTCTCGACCTGTGGGCTGTCGGCACGATATGGCAGCTTTGCTTCTGGCAGGACCGGTGAGCGCCGGTCTGCTCACCACCAAAAGCTGCCGGACATGAGCAAATCAGTCCTATAATGGTTGCCTCGGACCTCAAAACCGACATGGCTAATCGCCGGACGCCCAAATTCTGCGATGGGGTTTCGGACAGATACGGCTGAAATTGTCGAGAAGCGCCGGCAAACCTGACCCTTGCGGCAAAGGGGAATTTTGTCGTGGCACTCGACCTCTGCCCTTGTGGCGGGGCTTTGTTTTGCCCGAACGGAGGGTAGGTTTCCCGTCACTGGTTGTCTGACGTGAAAGACGGTGCGGAGTTCGCCATTCCGATAATGACGTCAGCATTGCGCCGATCACCTCATCCTGAGGAGGCGCGAAGCGCCGTCTCGAAGGGCGAGGTGATGGCAATTCGCAGGTTACGCCCTCCTTTCCCTCGGTATTGTTCTCGGACCCTTAAATTCGTTATATCTCTGGAGCGGGTACTGTGCCCGATTCGGAGCAATATGGCCCTTGTCAGCTACATTATCGGAGATTGTCCCGGCTGCAGCGCCAAGCAAGCCTTTGGCAATGTAGATGTCTATTCCCGGTACGTGTACCGTGGGTGCGGACGTTGTCGGTACAATGAGAAAGTCCCGCTGCCTGAGCTGAAGAAAAAGGTCCTGTATCTGGACCAATTCTTTTTTAGTCATGCCTTCCGCGCTAACGATCCCGTATTTGTTGAGGCGGCCGAACGCATTTCCAACCTCACAGCCAGCCAGCAATTGGTTGTGCCGTTCTCTAACATCCACGAGGACGAAACGCACATGTGGGAGAGGTACGCGGAGTTGATGGAGTTCATCAAGCACACGTCACGCGGTCATGAGTTCAGGCATGCCTTTCACATTGAGAACGACCAATTACAGGATGCCCTCCATGCTTGGCTCCACAACGAGCCGGTGGAGTTTGAGAAAGCTGACGCCATCAACGACGACATCCATGTTTGGGATGGGTATTATCGAATTGACGTCGGCGGCTACAACCGCAACCGTGACGTTGTTCGAAAGGGAAAAGTCGAAGCTATCGAAGGATTGATTGACCTTTTCCCGAACTGGCGAAACTCGACCAACACCTTTGAACAAGACAAAGGATTGGAGCATGAAGCTGCTGCCAGAGGCTACATCAACTCCTACATAACCTACGCAAAGCGGATGTTTTCGGGCGACTACACCGCCCTCCTGGACTCGCCTGTCATGTCCGAAGTGGTGCAAGTGATGTTGAGCCAGTTTTCCAAGGAAATGGACCACAAGGCCAAGCTAGAACGAATCGTTGAGTTCTATTCAACCGAACAGTTCCGGGCCGCCCCGGTGCAGGACCTCAAGAGTCGGATGTTTGCCACACTGAAGATGCTAGTGGTCCAAGGAGCCTACCAGAACAGAGATAACGCTCTGAAGAAGCTCTCCGGCTTCTATTACGACGTGGATCACATTTCGACCTATGCGCCCTATTGTGACGCTATTCTCATCGACGGGCCCATGCATGAGATCGTGGGCAGGCAACAGGTGGACTTAGAAAAGCGTTACGGAGTGAAGGTATTCAGCCGTAGCAACTGGGACGAGATGCTGGCTTGGTTCGATGACATCGAAGCGGAGATGACCGATGAGCACCGACAGGCACTCGCCGTCGCGTATCCTTAGACTCTCATCTTTGCCCCTTTTTACTACAACAGACAAACCGCCTTTTATGGTGAAAACCGAACCGAGGGCCTACTCAAGTGGCACGGCGTCTGAATGGCCGCTTCCTCGGAGTTAGCCGTCCAAAAGCTGTCAGTCCGCAATCCACCCCACCTCGGACACGAGCAAATCAGTCCTATACTGGTTGCTTCGGGCCTCAAAGCCGAGATGGGCTAATCGCCGGACGCCTAAATTCTGCGATAGGGTTTCGGACAGATACGGCTGAAATTGCCGGGAAGCGCCGGTAAACCTGTCGCGAAGCTCGCCCGCTATTATAATAAATTGCTTGCAGAACCGCGCTCCGGGCGTGATGCTGTTGTTTGTTTCCTGTGGTGGAAATCGAGTCTTTTCAAAGAGCAGGCAGAGCATGGGTGAACGCCATCAGGCGGGCATAGGCGAGGGCGGCGGACCGGGGCGCGAGCGCCAGGAAGAGGCCCGTCGCATTCTCGAACGGCTGGAGCGCGAGCAGACCGGTGCCGAAGGCATCGTGCGGCGCGGCCTGTCCCGTACGGCGCACCATCTTTCCGCCGTCGATGCGCCCGAAAACGATCCGATAGAACTCTGGGCCACCCGCATCGGGCGCGGCCTCGGCCTTCTCATAACGCTGGCGATCATCGTCTGGCTCATTTCCTATCTCATGCAAAGCTAGGTACAAAATGACGCTTCCCGCGCCTTCGGATGCGACAACCGTTATTGTCATTTCAAGCCATGTCGTTCGCGGTTCGGTGGGCAATCGCGCTGCCGTCTTCGCATTGGAAACGCTGGGTTTTCCGGTCTGGGCCGTGCCTACGGTCGTTCTGCCCTGGCACCCGGGCCATGGGGTTCCGGGCGCGCCTGCCGGGCGCATCGTGCCGCCTGCGGAAGAGTTTTCGCGCCTGATGCAGGATTTGCAGCGCGCGCCGTGGCTGAACGAGGTCGGGGCCGTGCTGACCGGTTATCTCGGCCATCCCGAACAGGCGGAAGCCGTGGCCGGGCTGGTCAAGACCGTGAAGGCGAACAATCCCGGCGCCGTCTATCTGTGCGACCCGGTCATCGGCGATGAAAAAGGGCTCTATGTGCCCGAGGCCACCGCCATGGGCATCCGCGACCGGCTTTTGCCGCTTGCCGACATTGCAACGCCCAACCGTTTCGAGCTTTCATGGCTGGCCGGCGTGCCGCTGGAAGACAACAAGGCGCTCATGGAAGCGGCGCTCGATGCCGGTCCGGCGACGATGCTGGTGACTTCCGCCTTTCCGCTGATGAATGGCAGTATCGGCAATATTTTGCTGACGCCGACCCTGGCGCTGATGGCCGAGAACCGCCGTGTGGAGGGGCCGACCAACGGTCTGGGGGACCTGACATCGGCGGTGTTTCTGGCGCGGCGCCTGTCGGGCATGACGGAGGAAAAAATGCTGCAAAGCACGACCGCCGCCGTCTTCGAGATCATGGCGCGTTCGGCCAAGCGCGGCGCCGATGAACTCATGCTGGAGGCCGATGCGTCGAGCCTCGCCGCGCCGATGGCCATGGTGCAGACGCGACGGCTGATGCATCCGACCAAGGGGCTTCGTGCTTGAACATTTCCAGCAAAAATGTGAAACGGTCTGCGTTTGGAAATGCGTGCATTCGAATGCAGCCTTGCCCGTTCAATTCGATTGCTCTCGGTTTTCGATAGGGATAATGGAAAAACATGGCTGATCTTCCAGATTCACTTCTCGCCGGTTATCGAGCCTTCATGAGCGAGCATTTTACCCACGAGACTTCACGCTACCGCCATCTGGCGGATCAGGGCCAGTCGCCGGAAACCCTGGTTATTGCCTGCTGTGATTCGCGTGCCGCTCCCGAAACCGTATTCAACACCGCGCCGGGCGAAATCTTCGTCCTGCGCAACGTTGCCAATCTCATTCCTCCTTACGAGCCGGACGGCGAATATCACGCGGCATCCGCCGCGCTGGAATTTGCCGTGCAAAGCCTCAAGGTGAAGAATATCGTCGTCATGGGCCATGGCCGTTGCGGCGGCATCAAGGCCGCGCTCGATACCGAAAGCGCGCCGCTTTCGCCCGGTGACTTCATCGGCAAGTGGATGAGCCTGATCGCTCCGGCCGCCGAGGCGGTCAGCGGCAATCAGCTGATGACGCCGACTGAGCGCCAGACCGCGCTGGAGCGCATCTCGATCCGCTATTCGATCAACAATCTGCGGACATTCCCCTGCGTCGACATTCTGGAGAAGAAGGGCAAGCTCACCCTGCACGGCGCATGGTTCGATATTTCGAGCGGAGAGCTTTGGGTGATGGATCACCAGACTGGCGATTTCAAACGCCCGGATGTCGGCTGAAGCACTCCCGAAATCGAACGGTCGAAGCGGCTTCCTTCGGATCGAAAGCAGCCGCTTTGCCTTATTTTAAACACACGAAAATCCGCGTTTTGCGCTCAAACGACGTCAATTCGGAGCAAAAGATGCAAAAATAGCCCCTTGAAACGGGGCTATTTCGTGGCAATCATGGCTATTTGAAGGCAAATTCAACCATTGGTTGAATTTTTTCGGGTTCTGCCGATCAGTTACCGTCGATGGCCTTGCCCATCACGGCGATCGCGCGCTGGTAAACCTGGGCGGCATTCCAGCCCTGGATCGCGCCGTAATTCGCTTCGCCGGGCTGGTAGCCCCCGCCGCGCCGCCAGCCATGGCCGACGAGGAAGTTGGCTGTCGAATAAAGCGCGTCCGCCTTCGAGCGGGCCATGTCGATATGGCCGCTGCCATCGCCGTCCACGCCGTATTTCAGCACATTGACGGGCAGGAACTGGGTCTGGCCGATTTCGCCGTGCATGGCGCCGATCGCATTGGGGCTGAGGTCCCGGCGGTCGATGAGCTGAAGAGCGGCATAAAGCTGGTTGGTGAAATAGTCGCTGCGGCGGCAGTCATAGGCCAGCGTCGCCACGGCGGACAGCGTGTGCTGCTTGCCCATATAGGAGCCGAAGCCGGTTTCCATGCCCCAGATGGCGATCAGCGGACCGGCGGGTACGCCATAACGCTTTTCGATATTGGCGAAGAGAGATGCGTTCTGCCGCTTCATCGAGCGACCGCGCTTGATGATGGTGTTGGCGCCGCGCTTCTGCATGAACTGCTCGAAGGAGAGCTTGAAGCTCTTCTGGTTGCGGTCCGCATTGATGGTGGCCCTGGCATATTTGGTGTTGGCAAGCGCGTTGACGCCGGCCCTGCCGATGCCGCGGGAGGCGGCTTCCTTCACCGTCCGATCGAGCCAGGCATTGTACCCGCCGGCATTGTTGCCGCACTGGGCTGCCTCGGCGACGCCTGCGCCTGTCATCATGCTGATTGCAAGAACTGCTGCTGCCGTCCAAGACCGGCTCTCGGCAATCAATGCCATTCGTTTCTCCTTTGGAGTTGATTCGACCTCGACGCGAATTTGCCATTCCTTACACCAAAAGTCATCCGGCTTGGCGAATGCGATGGGCACGTTAGAGCGCGGTAATTCAGACTAACTTAATTATCCGTCCCAATCGTCCGTCGGGCGTGATTTCTGCCGGGAACGAGGCGCTGCCCTGGGAAACGCGCTCCCGAATGCCGGGCTTACGGCCATTTTCCTGTCAATACATCCAAGTATTTGCCGGTCTGCGGGGCCAAGCTGAAATTTTTCGCTTGGAAGCTGTCGCTTTCATACCTATTGCTTATGGCGGTACTGGTAAAGAATATTTACCACCCATCGATAGAATCGATTTCAAGTTCGTGACATTGACGAGGGAGGACGCCACATGTCGAACGGATTTCTCGCGCTATTTGCGTTTCTGCCAATTCTTGTGGCCGGCGTCATGCTGGTCGGATTTCGCATTCAGGCGCGCATCGCCATGCCGGTGACCTATGTCCTGACAGTCGTCATCGCGATGGCGGTCTGGGGCATGAGCGGCAATCGTGTCGCCGCTTCCACCATTCAGGGACTGATCCAGACGGCCGGGCTGCTCTGGATCATTTTCGGTGCGATCCTGCTTCTGAATACGCTCAAATATTCGGGCGGCATCTCGGCCATCCGGTCGGGCTTTGCCCAGATCAGCCCGGACAGGCGCATACAGGTCTTCCTGATCGCCTGGCTGTTCGGCTCCTTCATCGAGGGGGCGTCCGGCTTCGGCACACCCGCCGCCGTGGTGGCGCCGCTGATGGTTGCGATCGGCTTTCCGGCGCTCGCCGCCGTCACCTTCGGGCTGATGATCCAGTCCACTCCCGTTTCGTTCGGCGCGGTCGGCACACCGCTGATCGTCGGCGTGCAATCCGGCCTCAACCGCGAGGCGCTGACGGCGCAATTGCAGGGGAGCGGTTCGGGCTGGGAACAGTTTTTCCATATCATCACGTCGGAGGTGGCGATCCTGCACGCGATTTGCGGCACGCTCATGCCGCTGTTTCTCGTGCTCATCATGACCCGCTTTTTCGGGCGTAACCGTTCGTGGACGGAAGGGCTGGCAATCCTGCCTTTCGCGATCTTCGCGGCGTTCGCCTTCACCATTCCCTATGTGCTGAGCGCGGTTTTCCTCGGCGCGGAATTCCCGTCCATGATCGGCGGTCTCGTCGGGCTGTCGCTAGCGACATTCGCGGCGCGCGCCGGTTTCCTGATGCCGAAGCAGAATTGGGATTTCCCACCCGCATCGGAATGGCCTTCAGGCTGGATCGGCAGCATCGAGGTCAAGCTCGATGAACTGACATCCAGGAAAATTCCGCTCGCCCTGGCATGGACGCCCTATGTGCTTCTGGCAATCTTCCTGGTTGTCAGCCGCGTGTTCCCGTCGGTCGGCAATGTGCTGAAGTCGATCAGCTTCGCCGCCACCAATATCATGGGCGAAACCGGCATCGGCGGCGATTTCACGCCGTTGTTCCTGCCGGGCGGCCTTCTGGTCATCGTCTGCCTGATCACCTTCTTCCTGCATCGCATGAAGGGCGGGCAGTTCGGCAAGGCTCTCGGCGAGAGCACCAAGACACTGGTCGGGGCGGGCTTCGTGCTGCTCTTCACCGTGCCCATGGTGCGCGTCATGATCAATTCCGGCGTCAATGGCAATGAACTGGTCAGCATGCCGCTGATGGTGGCGAACTGGGTTGCGACGGAAGTCGGCAATATCTATCCGTTCTTCGCGCCATCGGTGGGTGCGCTGGGCGCGTTCCTTGCCGGATCCAACACGGTGTCGAACCTCATGCTCAGCCAGTTCCAGTACGGTGTGGCGGAAGGGCTTGGCGTCTCCGGCGCGCTGTTGGTCGCCGGTCAGTCGGTGGGCGCCGCCGCCGGCAACATGATCGCGATCCACAATGTCGTTGCGGCGTCGGCCACGGTCGGCCTGCTCGGCCGCGAGGGCACAACGCTGCGCATGACCATCATTCCGACGATCTATTATGTCGTTCTTGCCGGAACGCTGTTGCTGATCGGTCTTTATGTGCTGGGAATCGGCGACCCGCTCGTCGGCGCCGGCGTGCAATAAATCCTGTATCGAAGCGGAAACCGGCCCCTGTCGCGGGCCGGTTTCGGACCTTTTGCTTGGCCAAGGGCCGGTTTCGGGCCTTTTGCTTGACCAGGGGCCGGTTTCCGGCCTTTTGCTTGACATTGAGGGCCAATCGCCTTAAAGCCTGCGCAATATCTATCCGCGATCTTCTGAACGCGAGCCACCGACCGGGACCCATCAAGGTATAAAGCGATCCCGGAGGTCCACATCCGACAGCGCGATGCGCCCTCGGGTGCGGCACTGCTTTGGGCGCTCCCGGTCTGTCTCGGATGAAAAGGACAAGTCGATGTTTGAATCACTTCAGGAGCGTCTCGGCTCCATCCTGAACGGCCTGACCGGACGCGGCGCTCTCTCCGAAAGCGACGTGACGGCGGCGCTGCGCGAAGTGCGCCGCGCGCTGATCGAGGCCGATGTTTCGCTGGAAGTGGTTCGCTCCTTTACCGACCGCGTGCGTGAAAAGGCCGTCGGCGCGGAAATTCTCAAAAGCATCAAGCCCGGCCAGATGGTCGTCAAGATCGTCCATGACGAGCTTGTGGAAATGCTGGGCACCGAAGGCGTCACGCTCGATCTGAATGCGCCTGCCCCGGTCGTCGTCATGATGGTCGGTCTTCAGGGTTCGGGCAAGACGACCACGACGGGCAAGATCGCCAAGCGCCTGACCGAGCGCCAACGCAAAAAAGTGCTGATGGCCTCGCTCGATACGCGCCGTCCGGCCGCACAGGAACAGCTTCGCCAGCTCGGCATCCAGACTTCCGTTGATACATTGCCGATTATTGCCGGCCAGTCGCCGGTGGAAATCGCCAGCCGCGCCGTTCAGGCCGCGAAACTCGGCGGACACGATGTCGTCATTCTCGATACGGCGGGCCGCACCCATATCGACGAGCCGCTGATGGTGGAAATGGCGGATATCCGCAAGGCCGCCAATCCGCATGAAATCCTGCTCGTCGCCGACAGCCTGACCGGTCAGGACGCCGTCAATCTGGCGCGTAATTTCGATGAACGCGTCGGCATCACCGGCATCGTGCTGACCCGCATGGACGGCGATGGCCGTGGCGGTGCAGCCCTTTCGATGCGCGCCATCACCGGCAAGCCGATCAAGCTGATCGCCACCGGCGAAAAGATGGATGCGCTTGAGGAATTCTATCCCAAGCGCATCGCCGACCGCATTCTCGGCATGGGCGACATCGTTTCGCTGGTCGAAAAGGCTGCCGAAACCATCGACGCGGAAAAAGCCGCGGCGATGGCCAGGAAGATGCAGTCAGGCAAGTTCGATCTCAACGATCTCGCCGATCAGTTGGGCCAGATGAAGAAGCTTGGCGGCATGGGCGGCATCATGGGCATGATGCCGGGCATGGCCGGGATGAAGGACAAGGTGGCTGCCGCCGGTCTGGACGACAGGCTTTTCGATCGCCAGATCGCCATTATAGGTTCTATGACCCGGGCCGAGCGCGCCAATCCCGACATTCTCAAGCATAGCCGCAAGCAGCGCATCGCCAAGGGTTCCGGCACGAGCGCCGCCGACATCAACAAGCTTCTCAAGATGCACCGCCAGATGGCCGACATGATGAAAGTCATGGGCAAGGGCAAAGGCGGCATGATGAAGCAGATGATGGGCGGTCTTGCCAGCAAGATGGGTCTTGGCGGCGGCGGTATGGGCGGTATGCCCGATCTGTCCAGGATGGACCCCAAGCAGCTTGAGGCGCTGGCCAAGCAGGCGGAAGCGGCCGGCCTGACCAAGGGTGGCGGTCTGCCGGGCCTTCCCGGTGGCGGTCTTCCGGGCGGCTTGCCCGGTCTGGGCGGGCCGAAGCTTCCAGGTCTTGGCGGTGGCCTTCCGGGCCTGCCGAAGAAGAAGTGAGCATCATGAACGACGAACAGAATACCGTACCTGCCGAACTTCTGACGCTGCGCGCATCCATCGACAATATCGATGCGGCGCTGATCCACATGCTGGCGGAACGTTTCCGCTGCACCCAGGCTGTCGGCGTTCTGAAGGCCGAACGCGGTCTCGCAGCCGCCGATCCGACGCGCGAAAGGCGTCAGGTGGAGCGTCTGCGCGGATTGGCAGTCGATGCCCATCTCGATCCTGATTTCGCCGAAAAATTCCTGAACTTCATCGTGAAGGAAGTCATTCGGCATCATGAGCATACCGCCGCAAACCACGGCGGAAAGTAATAACCGTAAAAGGCGGTTCAACCCGTTTTGCCCCGGCCATCCCCCGGGCGAAGCAATTGTCTAAAGGAAAGAAAAAATGTCTCTGAAGATTCGTCTTGCCCGCGCTGGCTCCAAGAAGCGCCCTTACTACCACGTCGTCGTTGCCGACGTTCGCAGCCCGCGTGACGGCCGTTTCATCGAAACCGTTGGCGCATGGAACCCGATGCTGGCCAAGGACGCTGAACGCGTGAAGCTCGACGCCGAGCGCATCCAGCATTGGATCGCACAGGGCGCACAGCCGACCGACCGCGTTCTGCGCTTCCTCGACCAGGCTGGCATTGCCAAGCGTCCGGCCCGCAACAACCCGACCAAGGGCGAACCGGGCAAGAAGGCTCAGGAACGCATCGCCATGGCCAAGCAGGCTGAAGAAGAAGCCGCAGCCAAGGCTGCCGAGGCTGCTGCCGCCGCCGCAGAAGCCGCTGCCGCTCCGGCTGAGGAAGCTGCAGGCGAATAATTCGTTCGCAGTCAGTTGTCTTGAAAAGGCGATGGAGCAATCCGTCGCCTTTTTGTTTTGGGCGGTCGGTCAGGGTTCTTGTCGAAACCGGCTGGAAACTTGCCAGATTTTCTCTATCTTGTTGATTTGACGGCTCGCATTTCCGTGAAAGCGAATTTGCCGGTACTGATATTGATGTTTCCGGGCGCTTCAACGCCTCTTTTCAGGAGAACCCCATGTCGGCTGCGACGGTTGCGACTTCCTTCTCTTTCCGCCGTATTTTCATCGCTCTCGGTCTGATCGTTCTGGTCCCGCTGCTTTCGGCGTGCGGTTTCAACACGATTCCGACCAATGAGGAAAAGGCAAAGGCTGCCTGGAGCGAGGTACAGAACCAGTATCAGCGCCGCGCCGATCTCGTGCCCAATCTGGTCGAGACGGTGAAGGGCTATGCCGCGCATGAAAAGGAAACCCTTGAGGCCGTGATCGATGCGCGCGCCAAGGCGACGCAGGTGCAGATCACGCCCGAAACGCTGAACAATCCCGAACTCTTCAAGCAGTTTCAGGACAATCAGGCCAATCTCACCAGCGCGCTGTCGCGCCTGATGGTGGTGGTCGAGCGTTATCCCGACCTCAAGGCCAACCAGAATTTCCTTGCGCTGCAATCGCAGCTCGAAGGCACGGAAAACCGCATCGCCGTGGCGCGCCGCGACTATATCGAGGCGGTGCGTGTCTATAATACGGCGCTCAAGACCATGCCGACGATGATCTGGACATGGATCTGGTTCCGTGACGCCCAACCCATGCAGACATTCACCGCCGACGCAGCGAGCCAGAGCGCGCCCAAGGTCAACTTCAACTGACCGGCACCGCCATGATGCGCATCGGGCTCTTGCATGACACGTCTCGCGGCTGGAGCTGGTCGCGGGGCTTCATCGCGGCCATTCTTCTGTTTTTCGCCACACTTGCCCTGTGCCCTGCGGCATGGGCGCAGGATGCGGGCAAGTCCGCGCTGGCGCTGACCGGCCGCGTCGTCGATGCGGCGGGAATCATCGATCCCGCGCAGCGCCAGCAACTGACGCAGAAGCTGGCCGATTTCGAAGCAAAATCGTCGGATCAGGTGGTGGTGGTGACGGTGCCGAGCCTCAATGGCGAGGATATCGAGAGCTATTCCAACCGTCTGTTCCGCGCCTGGGCGCTGGGGCAGAAACAGGAGAACAACGGCATATTGCTGGTGGTCGCCCCCAACGACCGCAAGGTGCGCATCGAGGTCGGTTACGGGCTGGAAGGCATCATGACCGACGCACTTTCGAGCGTCATCATCAACGGCACCATCATCCCGGAATTCCGTACCGGCAATTATTCGGGCGGCATCGTGCAGGGCGTCGACGGCATCCTGTCGGTCCTGTCCGGCGATGCGGCGGAACTGGAAGCGCGGACAAAGCGCAATGCGCAGACGAGTTCCGACGATGTGGACTGGGTGTTCGTGGCCTTCATCGCCTTCTGGTGCCTGATCTTCTTCGGCGGGTTCGGCATGTCGATCCTGACGCCGGTCTTCGGCCGCAAGATAGGGCCGGGCCGGTATGAATGGCTCGGCATGGTCGTCGATTATAACAGTCGCGGCGGTTCTGGTCGTGGCCGGGGCGGCGGCTTCGGCGGTGGCGGCGGCTGGTCGTCGGGCGGTGGAGGGTTTTCCGGCGGCGGCGGTTCGTCCGGTGGCGGCGGCGCTTCGGGAAGCTGGTAGAGAGGGTGGCCATGCACGACAGAACGATCATCGGCACCGCGGATCATGCCCGCATCGCGGAAGCGATCCGGCAGGCGGAGGCTGAAACGAGCGGCGAAATCTACGCCGTGCTGGCGCGCTCCAGCGACGATTATTTCTTCGCCGCCGGCTTTGTCGCGGCCTGCGGCATCCTGGCCGCTTCGGTGATCGCGGCCTTTCTCGCGCACTGGTACTGGTTCGATATCCGCCTGCCGCTGTTCGGCCTTGCTGTGCTGGCGGCGTTTCTGAGCGCCATGCTCGTACTCTGGCTCCTGCCGTCGCTGCGTATGCTTCTGGTGCCGCGCCGCATCCGCTACAAGCGCGCCCATCTCAACGCGCTACAACAGTTTCTGGCGCGCAATGTCCATATTACCGAGAACCGCACCGGCATCCTGCTCTTCGTCTCGATGGCCGAACATTATGCCGAGGTGATTGCCGATGCGGGCATCAATGCCCGTGTCGGGCAGGAGGAATGGAACGGGATCGTCGCGACGCTCACCCGTCATGCATCGCAGGCGCAGGTGGCGGAGGGGTTCGTGCAGGCGATCGGCCAGGCGGGGCTTCTCCTGCGAAAGCATTTCCCGGCCGGGGCGGAGAATGCCAACGAGCTTGACGATCATCTGGTCGAGCTTTGACGGCCTGTTTTTTTAGTCAGATATTTAGACTTTAGTCAAAAAAGTGGCGAAGCGAGCCGGTTGCTTCACCATTTCACGCCGCCTTTCGCGAGGGATCGCGAAGCCTTCCGGCATATTCCGAAATTTCGGGAGGAGTTTTCGGAGTTTTGTTCCAAATTAAATGGATTAAACGCGACTTTTCTGACTTTCGGGGAAATTTTTCGTTATTTGCCGTGAATTTCCATCGAAACCGATGGCTAATCTGCTAGTTTGGCGCGCATTGCCATCATGACAGGAGTATCCGACGTGACTGCAAAGCAGGATCGGTCGAGCAAGGTTAAAGCGTCCAAGGCAGGCAAGAAGGAAAAGAAGGGAGGAACGTCGAAGGTGCTCGCCGCCTTTTCGCAGCTTCTCTTCGAGTGGGCGCCGCCGGAAGATCTGGCCGCCTATGATGCCGCCGCTCTCGACAGTTCGGCCCGTCACGGTTACGCAGCGCTTCTATCCTGGCGCAAGGGCAAGAGCATCGTCAGCGTCGATAACGGTATCGAACGTCGCGGCAAGCCCCATAATCGACCGGTGAGCGTCATCACCATCGTCAACGACAACATGCCGTTTCTGCTCGATTCCATCATGGGCGAGCTGAACGACCGCGCCAGCCGGATCTTCATGGTCGTGCACCCGGTTCTGGATATTTCACGCGAGAAGGACGAACTGGTCATTCTCGGTGAAGCGTCGCAGCTTGCACCCGCCGAGGGCGTCGAGCGCGTCAGCCTCATGCAGGTTCACCTTCCCGCGCTGGACAAGCAGGCGAAGGCCGATCTCATCGCCGCCATCAAGCGTGTGCTGGGACAGGTTCGCGCTGCCGTCAGCGACTGGAAGCCGATGCTCAAGCGCCTCGACGGCGCAATCGCCGATTACAAGCGCGTTCATGAAATGAGCGGCGACGCGGCCATGCCGGAAGCGATCGCATTTCTGGAATGGCTGCGCGACGATCGCTTCATCTTCCTCGGGCTTCGCGAACTGATCTTCAAGGGCAAGGGCGACAAGCGCGAACTGGTTCCGGTCAAGGAAACGCTCGGCGTTCTCAACGACAGTGAAGTGCGCGTGCTGCGCAAGCACGACGACGACACGGTGACGCCGCGCGAGGTGACGGAATTCCTCGACAGCGCCGAACCGCTGATGGTCACCAAGGCCAATACGCTTTCGTCGGTGCACCGCCGCTCCTATCTCGACTATATCGGCATCAAGATTTTCGGGCCGGCGGGGGAAGCGGTCGGCGAATTGCGTCTGGTGGGCCTGTTCACCTCCGTTGCCTATACAAGCTCGGTCGCCGGTATCCCGTTCATCCGCTCGAAGGCGGATGCGGTCATCCGGCATCTCGGCTTCAACCGCGAAGACCATTCGGGCAAGGCGCTCATCAATGTGCTGGAAGAATATCCGCGCGACGAGCTTTTCCAGATCGACACGGAAAGCCTGACCGCCAATGCCGAACTGATCCTCGCGCTGGGCGAAAGACCCCGCGTACGGGCTATCCCGCGTCTCGACCGTTTCGGCCGTTTCGCAACGGTGCTGGTCTATATTCCGCGTGACCGTTACGACTCGGTCGTGCGCGAGAAGATCGGCCAGTATCTGGTCGACGTCTATGGCGGCGACAGTTTCGAATTCCATCCGGTTTTCCTGCAAAGCGGGTTGACGCGCGTCCAGTTCGTCATCCGCCGCCACGAGCGTTCCACGCCGCATGTGGACCGTGAGGCGCTGGAAAAGGAAATCCGCGCCATGGTGCGAACCTGGGAGGATGCGGTTCGCGAAAGCACCGAAACGGCGGATGGAAAGACCGTCGCCCTGGCCGCGAGTTTCCCGCCGTCCTATCGTGAAATCTTCACCGCACCGGAAGCGCTGGTCGATGCCGAACGTATTGCGGGCCTGAGCGCCGAACAACCGCTTTTCGTCGATTTCTATCGCTATCGCACCGATGGGCCGGATGCGGTTTCGCTCAAGCTCTATCACCATGGCGCGCCGGTCGCGCTGTCGCGGCGCGTGCCGCTTCTGGAGAATATGGGCTTCCGCGTGGTCAGCGAGCAGACCATCGATCTTCCACATGTCGGCGGAGATGGGGCTGGCAAGGACGGGGCGACCGTCTACCTGCACGACATGCAGCTTGTGAACGCCTATGGCTCTGCCGTCGATCTTTCCGACGACGGCGAGATGCTGGAAGACGTGTTCCGTAGCGTCTGGAACGGCCTTGCCGACAATGACGGCTACAACGCGCTGGTGCAGACGGCGCGGCTGACCGCCCGCCAGATCATGATCCTGCGTTCCTACGGGCGCTATCTGCAACAGGCGGGCATTGCCTATTCGCAGGGCTTCATCGCTGCCGCGCTCAACCGTTATCCAGAGATCGCGAGCGATCTCTATTCGCTGTTCGATCTGCGTCTCAACCCGTCGGCCAAGCGCCGCGATACGGCGGAAAAGAAGCTCGTCGGCGGTATCGAAACCGCGCTTCTCGGCGTGCCGAGCATCGATGACGACCAGATTCTGCGCCGTTTCCGCAACCTGATCGAAGTGACGCTGCGCACCAATGCCTGGCAGCCCGATGCCGATGGCAAGCCGCGCGTGACCTTCGCGTTCAAGCTCAATCCGCGTCTTGTCGACGGCTTGCCGGAGCCGCGCCCCTATCGCGAAATCTTCGTCTACGGGCCGGAAGTGGAAGGGGTGCACTTGCGCTTCGGCGCGGTCGCCCGCGGCGGTTTGCGCTGGTCGGACCGCGCACAGGATTATCGCACCGAAGTGCTGGGCCTCGTGAAGGCGCAGCAGGTCAAGAATGCCGTGATCGTGCCTGTCGGCGCCAAGGGCGGCTTCTATCCGAAACGCCTGCCTGTCGGCGGCGACCGCAATGCGGTCTTCGAGGCCGGTCGCGACGCCTACAAGATTTTCATTTCCACGCTTCTGTCGGTCACGGACAATATCGAGGACAGTCATGTCGTTCCGCCGACGGACGTCGTGCGCCACGACAAGGACGATCCTTATTTCGTGGTCGCCGCCGACAAGGGCACGGCCACCTTCTCCGATACGGCCAACGCCATCAGCCAGGCGCATGATTTCTGGCTGGACGATGCCTTCGCATCCGGCGGTTCCGCCGGTTACGACCACAAGGGCATGGGCATCACCGCGCGCGGTGCGTGGGAGGCCGTGAAGCGGCATTTCCGCGAATTCGACATGGATATCCAGAGCGAGCCTTTCACGGTGGTCGGCGTGGGCGACATGTCGGGCGACGTGTTCGGCAACGGTATGCTGCTTTCCGAGCAGATCAGGCTCGTGGCAGCTTTCGACCATCGCGATATCTTCATCGATCCCGATCCGGTCCCCGCGACGGGCTTTGCCGAGCGCAAGCGCCTGTTCGACCTGCCGCGTTCGAGCTGGCAGGACTATGACCGCACCAAGCTTTCTGCTGGCGGCGGCATCTATAGCCGCAGCCAGAAGACGATTACGCTTTCGCCGGAAGCTGCCGCAGCCATCGGTCTGGAGACGACCACCGGCACGCCGCAGGAAATCATGACGGCGATCCTCAAGGCCAGGGTGGACCTGCTCTGGTTCGGCGGCATCGGCACCTATATTCGCTCCTCCGCCGAAACGGATGCGCAGGTGGGCGACCGTGCCAACGATGCGATCCGCATCACCGGGGCGGAGGTGCGCGCACGCGTGATCGGCGAGGGTGCCAATCTCGGCGTGACGCAGCGCGGACGTATCGAATATGCTCTGGTCGGTGGGGCCGGCGGGTCCGGCGGAGGCCGGAGCAATACCGACGCCATCGACAATTCGGCGGGCGTCAACTGCTCGGACGTCGAGGTCAATATCAAGATCGCGCTCGCGGCCGCCATGCGCTCGGGCAAGCTGAAGCGTCCGGCGCGCAACAAGCTTCTCGTCAGCATGACCGACGACGTGTCCGAACTGGTGCTGCGCAACAACTATCTGCAACCGCTGACGCTTTCGCTCAGCGAGCGTCAGGGACTGGCCGAGCTGCCTTATCAGGCGCGCTTCATGGCGGAACTGGAAAACCGCAAGCTTCTCGACCGCAAGGTGGAGTACCTGCCGTCCGATGCCGTGCTCATCGAACGCCAGAAGGCAGGCCAGCCGCTCACGCGCCCGGAACTGGCGGTTCTGCTTGCCTATGCGAAACTGTCGCTGTCGGGCGATCTGGTGGCAAGCGCGCTTCCCGACGAACCCTATTTCCAGTCTCTGCTGTTCGGTTATTTCCCCAAGCGCATGGTGAAGACCTATACGCAGGAAATTTCCAACCATCGCCTGAAGCGGGAAATCGTCGCGACCCTTCTGGCCAATGACGTCATAAATCGCGGCGGCATCACCTTCATCAGCCGTCTGGCCGATACGACAGGCAAGTCGCCCGCCGATATCGTTCGGGCCTATGTGGCGGTGCGTGACGGCTTTGCGATCGATGCGATCTATGACGCCATCGATGCGCTCGACAATCGTGTGCCGGGCGATGTGCAGAACGGTTTCTATCAGATCGTCAGCGAAATGCTGCTGGCCACCACGGCCTGGGTGCTGCGCAACGACACGACCCGCGCCAACCTGACGGAATTGGTGGATACGATCACCGGGGCGCGTGCCGAACTGGAGCCGCGTTTCGACGGTCTGATGCCGCAATTCCTCAAGAGCGCGGTTCAGGCCGACAAGGCTGCTTTCGTGGAAAAGGGCGCACCGGAAAAACTGGCGCAACGCCTCGCCAATCTCCAGCTTGCGGGCATCATGCCGGACATCGCGCTGATCGCGCATCTGGCGGGCGCCGATCTGGTGGCCACGGCAAAAGCCTATTTCGGCGTTTCGGAAACCTTCCGCATCGGCCGCATCGAGGAAGCCGCGCGCAGCATTCCCGTCACGGATTATTATGACGGCCTGGCCCTGTCGCGGGCGAACGATACGATCACCCAGGCCGCGCGCGGTATCACCATTACGGCGCTCAAGCGTTTTGCCGGGGAGAAGGACCCGGCGGCGGCGTGGTTCGCCGCGGACGGCGCGCGCATCGAGCAGGTGAAGAGCCGTATGGTGGCGCTCACCGAAGGCGGCGACCTTACCGTTTCGCGGCTGGCGGTCGCGGCCGGGCTGATGTCCGACCTGACACAGTAGCGCTTGTCGGGGTCACGGCCCTGATATTTTTCTCCAAAGGGCGGCTTCGGCCGCCCTTTTCGTTTCTTGTGACCCGCATTCCGGGGTATAGGATCGTTCCCGCCAAAGAGAAGCGCCCGATGGGTATGTCGGTGACTGCTTTCTGGCGGGGGGAAGGAACAAACAATTGAGCGATCAGGTTCTGGAAGCGCACGGCTATGCGTCGCGTCGCGGAATATGGGGCTGGATTTTTTTCGACTGGGCGGCCCAGCCGTTTTTCACGGTCGTCGTGACATTCATTTTCGGTCCATATTTCATATCCCGCATGGCGGATAGCCCGGAGGCGGGGCAGGTCGCATGGGGATATGGCTTCGCCGCGGCCGGTTTTGCGATCGCCATTCTCTCGCCCGTACTGGGCGCGATTGCCGACAAGACGGGCGCCCGGAAGCCGTGGATCGGGTTCTTCGCCGTCCTGAAGATCGCAAGCCTGATGACATTGTGGTTCGCGGTGCCGGGCGCGAAGCTCTTCTGGGTGCTTCTGGCCTTCAGCATCGCGATGATCGCGGCGGAGTTTTCCATCGTCTTCAACGATTCCATGATGCCGCGGCTGGTGCCGGGCAGGGATATCGGACGCGTATCGAACATCGCCTGGGGGCTTGGCTATCTGGGCGGCATGATCGTGCTGATTTTCGTGGTTCTGTGTCTGGCGGCTTCTCCTGAAACGGGGCGGACGATCATCGGCATGAAGCCACTGTTCGGCCTCGATCCCGTCATGGGTGAAGATGCTCGCATCAGCGGGCCGATAGCGGCGCTGTGGTATCTGGTTTTCGTCATGCCGATGTTTCTGTTCACGCCCGATCAGGAGCGGGGGCAGCGGCTGCGCCAGGCGGTGCGCGGCGGGCTTGCCGAACTCGGATCGACGCTGCGCGAAGTGCGCAGGCGTCCGGGCATCGTGCGTTTTCTTGCCGCCAGGCTTATCTATCAGGACGGCGTCAATGCGCTTCTGGCGATGGGCGCAGGCTATGCGGCGGCGATGTTTCACTGGACGATCACCGAGATCGGGCTTTTCGGGATGATCCTGAATGTCATGGCGATCATCAGTTGCCTCGCCGCAAGCCGTGTCGATACGCGTTTCGGTTCGAAGGCGGTTGTCGTCGGTGCGCTCGCGCTGCTGTTTCTCGCTTCCCTGGGCATCGCTTCCACGGGCCGGGATTATACGTTTTTCGGCCTGCTGCCGTTTACGCTGGAGGGGGAGGGCAAGTTGTTCGGCACTGCCGCCGAACACAGTTACCTGTTCTACGGGTTGATGATCGGCGCGGCTTTCGGGCCGGTGCAGGCCTCGTCGCGGTCATGGTTCGCGCGCAGCATCGGGCCGCAGGAAGCGGGCCGCTATTTCGGCGTTTATGCGCTTGCCGGCCGGGCGACGAGTTTTCTGGGGCCGTTCCTCGTTGCGACGATTACCGCGCTCAGCGGATCGGCGGCGCTCGGCATGTCGGTGCTGCCGGTGTTCTTTCTCGTCGGTCTCGCGCTGGCAAAGGTCACGCCTTACCCGGCGAACAAGCCGCTGTGAACGAAAGGCCCCGGAATCGGCGATTCCGGGGCCTTTGTCGTTGAAGCTGAAAAAGGGTTTAGTGGCGGAAGTGGCGCATACCGGTCATGACCATGGCGATGCCATGTTCGTCGGCGGCGGCGATCACTTCGTCGTCACGCATGGAGCCGCCCGGCTGGATGACGGCCGTCGCACCGGCCTGAACGGCTGAAAGCAGGCCGTCCGCGAAGGGGAAGAACGCGTCGGAAGCGACCACGCAGCCCTTGGTGAGCGGTTCTGCCAGACCGGCAGCTTCGGCTGCATCTTCCGCCTTGCGGGCGGCGATGCGGGCTGAATCGACACGGCTCATCTGACCGGCGCCGATGCCGACCGTTGCGCCGTCCTTGACATAGACGATGGCGTTCGACTTCACATGCTTGGCAATGCGGAAGGCGAATTTCATGTCGTTCAGTTCAGCGTCACTCGGTGCACGCTTGGTCACGACCTTGAGATCGAGATCGTCAACGACGCCATTGTCGCGCGACTGGACCAGCAGGCCGCCGGCAACCGTCTTGGCCGCAATGCCGCCGGCGCGCGGATCGGGCAGACCGCCGGTCACGAGAAGACGCAGGTTCTTCTTGGCGGCGACGATGGCCTGTGCGCCTTCGGTCGCATCCGGCGCGATGATGACTTCGGTGAATATCTTCACGATCTCTTCAGCCGCTTCTTCATCGAGCGTCTTGTTGAGCGCGACGATGCCGCCAAAGGCGGAAACAGGATCGCAGGCGAGCGCCTTGAGGTAGGCTTGCCTGATGGTGGAAGCTTCGGCCACGCCGCAAGGATTGGCGTGCTTGATGATGGCGACGGCTGCCGTGCGGGCCGGATCGAATTCGGCAACGAGTTCGAAGGCTGCATCGGTGTCGTTGATATTGTTGTAGGAAAGCTGCTTGCCCTGAAGCTGGGTCGCGGTCGCCACGCCCGGACGCTTCTCGCCGGTGAGATAGAAGCCTGCGGTCTGGTGCGGATTTTCACCGTAGCGCATGACCGAATGCAGCTTGCCTGCAACCGAGCGATATATCGGGGTTTCTTCCTCGATCGCTTCGGCAAACCAGTTGGAAATCGCTGCGTCATAGGCGGCGGTGCGCGAAAATGCCTTGGCGGCGAGCTTCTTGCGGAAGGCGAGCGGCAGGGAGCCGGAATGCTTTTCAAGTTCGGCGACGATGTCGGCATAGTCGGCAGGATCGACGACGGTTGCCACATAGGCGTGGTTCTTGGCCGAGGCGCGGATCATGGCCGGGCCGCCAATGTCGATGTTCTCGACGGTCGTGTCGTAATCGCCGCCCTTGAAGCGGACTTCCTCGAACGGATAGAGGTTGATCACGGCGAGATCGATGCCGCCGATGCCGTGTTCTTCCATGGCCGCAACGTGTTCGGGATCGTTGCGCACGGCGAGCAGACCGCCATGAACCGCCGGGTGCAGCGTCTTGACGCGCCCGTCCATGATTTCAGGAAAACCGGTTACTTCGGACACGTCCTTCACCGGAATGCCTTCGGCGGCAATCGACTTGGCGGTGCCGCCGGTCGAAAGGATTTCGACGCCATGCGCATGGAGCGCGCGGGCAAAATCGATCAGGCCGGTTTTGTCGGAAACGGAAAGGAGGGCGCGGCGCACCCGATGAAGATCGGGAGCGGGAATATGCTTGGAGCTGACAGCCATAGGGAGTTGGTCTCTTCGTTGCTGAAACGGATGCGTTCAGGAAAGTGGACGGCTCGCCCTAACACAGGCGCGCCGAGAATCCTACCGTAAAAGACCGATTTGAACTTTATACGTAACTGCCGAGCGCGACGCGGCTGAATTGCCAGTTCACTTCCGGCAGTTCGGAGGCCGGGAAGGAGAGCACGATCTGCTTCGACGTCACCGGGCCACGGAAGCCCGCGAAGAAGATGGAATCCTCAAGCTGCGGCGCCACCTCGAAACAGGAAAAGACCCAGGTATCGTCGCGATCCGCCGACAGAATGATCAGCCCGTTTTCATCGAAGGAAATATCGACCGACGGGTGAACATGGAAGCGGACGGCAATATTGTCGCGTCCGTTCGCCTTGAGCGAGCGGCCATCGCCGCGATAGAAGCGATCCGCGCCCTGAATGACACTGCCATTGTGCGAAAGCACGACGCGGCGCTCATGATAGATGCCGAACAGGCGCGCATAGCCGTCATGGCTGGCAACGAAACCCTGCCGCCCCATTTCCTCGATCCGGTCGCGCTGCACGCGGGTCGGGCCTGCAATGATCGGTGTGCCGATCATGTTGGAAAGACCGGCATTGAGGCTGAAGCGGCATGAGGATGTGTCGTTGATCGTGGCGGTGGAATGGGCCGCTGTCGAGCGCCCCAACGGACGAAATTCCGGCGGGCCGAAACGGTCGATGCCGGAATTGACGATATAGCGCTGGCGTCCGGAGGACATTTCGAAGGCGAGGCAACCGGCATGGGCGTCCCGCGATGCGGTGACCGGCGGCGGCAGGCCCGTATCGGCGATGATGGTGGTCGAGCCCATGGAAAGGCGCTCATAACCGGAATAGGGCGCGTGCGTCAGCGGCGATCCGGCGGTTTCGTCGTGGCGCAGCACCGAAATGATGCGCTCCGGCATGGTGGGGCCAACGCCGTTGAAAAGGGCGAGACTGCCATCCTGATGACGGAAGAAGCGCAGCGCGGGCAACATGCGCTCGACGGCTTCGATCAGCGCTTTCGGCGGCGCTTCGGTGCCGTTGGCATAGGTCTGGCGCAGCGGCAGGAGGTCGGCCAAAAGTTCCAGGACAGTGACGGGATTGCGCGAGATATGCCCGCCGTCGGGCAGGATCTGGCGCTTGAGTTCATATTCGAGATTGCGCCGCGCGGCGCGCGCCGTGGGCGGCGAAACGGGGAGCGCCAGAGCCGCGAAGGCGAGTGCGATGCGGGCGCGCAGGCGTTCCTCGCCATCGTCCATGGCGGCGGCGACCGTGCGCAGATAGCGCACCTGCATGGCGAGCGAGCGCATGAACTTGCGATAGGCGGGCAGTTCCGCGCCCGACAGGATGAGGTTCGAATGCTGGAGCCAGGCGATGATGCGCTGGGCGGTCACTTCCGGCGACCAGGCGAGACCGCCGATGCGCTTGCCGAACATGCGCATCCAGTCATCGACAAGCGCGCGCGCATTGGCGGTGGCAAGCTCGCTATGAGCGCTTTTGAGATGGCGCAGCCAGCCGAAACTGTGAAGTGCCGCTTCCCATTCGGGCGTTGGCGGCTCGACGGCGAAAGGCGACAATCCGCCGGTTTCGACAAGACGGCCGGCGAGCGCGAAGCGGCCGTGGTAGAACTCCTGCGCAAGCTGCGGGTCCGCGACACGCAGATCGGGCGGCGCGATCAGGATGCGATCGGGCGTAAAGCCGGTGAAGCGCCAGCGATAAAGCGGCCCCATGCGCAGGCGGCGGCTGAATTTGCGCCAGGCCTGTGCAACGGCCAGTCCCCACAGGTGCGGGGTTTCGCTGAGGGCGACTGCCACCCGGTCTTTCTCCGTATTGTCTGTCATTATTCTGCGGCCATTCGAACAGCCGGTGTCCCTTGATACAATTGTACCGAAATGGTGAATCGAGCGTTAACCATAACGGGTATTGCGACCCGTTATGGCAATTTTACTAATTTATCGGCGATTGCTATACGCGCTTGAAGCGGGCGGCGAAGAAGCCGTCCATGCCGGCCATATGCGGATTGCCGCCAAAGCGTTCGGCTGGCAGGTCGGCAGGCGTGGATCGCAGATAGCCTTCCGACGTCACCAGTCCGTCCAGACCGGGGCAGTCGCGCTCCGTGATCGGGTCGGTTTCCAGAAGCGGATTCTCGTCCGCCTTGCGCGCCATTTCCTCGCCTTCGAGCGGGTGCAGCGAGCAATTGGAAAAGACGATCACGCCGCCGGGCTTCACCAAGGTCGCCGCATGGGCGAGAAGCCTGCCCTGAAGGTCGGCAAGTTTGGCGATGTCTTCCGGTGTTTTTGTCCATGGCACGTCGGGGTGGCGGCGCACCGTACCGGTGGAAGAGCAGGGCGCATCGAGCAGCACCGCGTCGAACAATTCGTCCGGTTCGAAGTCCATCAGGTTGGTCGCGACGGTCTTGGCCTTGAAGCCCAGCCGTTCCAGATTGCCGTTGAGACGCTTCAGGCGGTTTTCGGAAAGGTCGAGCGCGGTCACGTCCGCGCCCTGAAGCACAAGCTGCGCCGTCTTGCCGCCGGGGGCGGCGCAAAGGTCTGCGACCCGCTTGCCCTCGATATCGCCCAACAGGCGGGCGGGCAGGCTGGCGGCGGCATCCTGCACCCACCAGTCGCCTTCGGCAAAGCCGGGCAGGTCGGTGAGATTGCCTTCGATGGTTTGCAGGCGTACCGAGCCGTTGGGAAGCGCCACTCCGCCGAGTTTTTCGGCCCAGCCTTCCGGGTCGCCCTTCACGGTGAAGTCGATGGGCGGTTCATAGGCGTGCATGGCAAAAATGGCAGCGGCCTTTTCCGCGCCATAGGCGTCCGCGATGCTTTTGGCAAACCAGTCCGGCACATTGCGTTCCGGTTCTAACGTGTGCGCCAGCGCGCGTTCCTTGTTGCGCGAAAGGCGACGCAGAAGGGCGTTGACGAGACCGGCATATTTGCGGTTGCGCGGGTCGCTGCTGGCGGCTTCCACCGCCAGATCGACCGCCGAATGATCGGGCAGGTCGAGATAGAATATCTGCGCCACCGCCACATGCAGAAGATGTTTCAGCGCAACGGCGTTTTCCGGCAGGGGCCTGTCGAGGCGCTTGTCGATCGCGCGCTCGATGGCGCCGCGATTGCGCAAGCTCGCGCCGAGGATGGCGCGAACCAGTGCGCGGTCACGCGGCTCCAGCGCCAGATATTGCGGGTGGCCGTGGACATTGTCGGTCAGGCCGTCGAGCGACGTCTTCTTCTCGATCACCGCGCCGAGCAGGCGCGCGGCGCATAAACGCGCTGCCAGACCGGGGCGATCCGCGACATTGTTTTGTGCTTGCGGCTTTTTGTTTCCGCGCCGCGGTGCAGGCTTTTTATCGTTCACACTATTCTACTTTATCTACGACCATGGGCCCCGAAAGCCCGAACCGCCATTGTTGTTGCCGCCTGCATTACCCCATGGCCCACTGTTTTGGGAAGGGGCAGATGCGCGCGATGCCGCACCGGCGGAGCGGATGCCCATTTCGGCGGCAAGCTGTTCGAGTGCCGCGATGCGGTTGTCCGTGTCGGGATGGGTCGAAAAAAGACTGTCCGCGCCGCGCCCGCTCAACGGATTGATGATGAACATATGGGCGGTTGCCGGATTGTGTTCGGCCTCTTCGTTCGGGATGACCTTGGCGCTGCGCGCGATCTTGTTCAGCGCGGTGGAAAGCCATAGCGGATTGCCGCAGATTTCCGCGCCGCGCCTGTCGGCGGCATATTCGCGGGTGCGGCTGACGGCCATCTGCACGATCATGGCGGCAAAGGGGGCGACGATCATGGCGAGGAGGGTGCCGACCACGCCCATGATGCCGTTGCCGTTCTCGCGGTTGCCGCCCAGGAAGAAGGCGAAATTGCCGAGCATGGAAATGGCGCCGGCAAGCGTCGCCACGATGGTCATGGTCAGCGTGTCGCGGTTCTGGACGTGGGCCAGTTCATGCGCCATCACGCCCGCCACTTCCTCCGGCGTCAGGCGATTGAGAAGGCCGGTCGTGGCGGCAACGGCGGCGTTTTCCGGGTTGCGCCCGGTGGCAAAGGCATTGGGCTGGTCTTCGTGGATGATATAGACTTTCGGCATCGGCAGGCCGGCATTGGCGGCGAGACCGCTCACCATGCGGTAGTAGTCGGGGGCGCTGCGCTCGTCCACTTGCTGCGCATTATACATGCGCAGGACCATCTTGTCGGAATTCCAGTAGCCGAACAGGTTCATGGCCACGGCGATCGCAAGCGCGATCATCATGCCGCCTCCGCCGCCCAGCAAATAGCCGATGCTCATGAACATGACCGTCATGAGCGCGATCAGCATGGCAGTTTTGGTCATATTCATCCGTGGCGGTCTCCAAGTCAGCGGGAGTTTATCTCAAACGGGGTTTTGCGTCCCTACTATTCCTGCCTATATGATGGGTATCAAAAGCCTGCGCTTCAATAATGGAACCTAAGCGGATGACCGATAAACTCAACGCAACCGACATCGACGAGAACGCCGCGCCGCGCAAATTTGACGATCTGCCTCCGGCTGCCCAGCGCGCGCTGAAGGAAGCCGAAGAACGCCGCGCCGCCGAAAAAGAAGCGCAAGCGCCGCGCGAGATTGGCGGTCGCGGTGGCAAGGATCCCGCGCGTTTCGGCGACTGGGAGATCAAGGGGCGGACGATCGACTTCTGAAAAGTTTGGGATATTTCCGCCCTGCTGGCCTGCAAATCGCGCTCTTTTGCGCTTCCGGTGCTCATGTACTGAAGTACACTCCGCTCCGGTTCTCAAAGATCACGATTTTCGTCTCAGCAGGACGAAAATCTTACCAAACTTTGGCGCTCGTGCCGGAAAACAAAAGGCCGGGAAATTCCCGGCCTTTTCGCGTTACAGCTTGTTCTGGCGGTTTTGGATCAGGTCGTCCACCACACCTGGATCGGCAAGCGTCGAGGTGTCGCCCAACGCGCCGAAATCGTCCTCGGCGATCTTGCGCAGGATACGCCGCATGATCTTGCCCGAACGGGTTTTCGGCAGGCCCGGCGCGAACTGGAGCTTGTCCGGTGTGGCGATGGGACCGATTTCCTTGCGCACGTGCTGGGTCAGTTCCTTGCGCAGTTCGTCGGCGTCCTGCGCGTCCGCTCCGGTCATCAGCGTGACATAGCAATAGATGCCCTGTCCCTTGATCGGATGCGGATAGCCGACAACGGCGGCTTCCGAAACCGAATGGTGCGAGACAAGCGCCGATTCGATTTCCGCCGTGCCGAGACGGTGGCCGGAAATGTTCAAGACGTCATCGACGCGGCCGGTGATCCAGTAATAGCCGTCTTCGTCGCGGCGGCAGCCGTCGCCGGTGAAATACTTGCCCTTGTAGGTGGAGAAGTAAGCCTCGATGAAGCGCTGGTGATCGCCGTAAAGCGTGCGCATCTGGCCCGGCCAGCTATCGGTGATGCACAGATTGCCGTCCGATGCGCCGTCGATCACATTGCCTTCGCCGTCCACCAGCTCCGGCTTGATGCCGAAGAAGGGACGCGTGGCGGAACCGGGCTTGAGGTCGGTCGCGCCCGGCAGCGGCGTGATGAGGATGCCGCCGGTTTCCGTCTGCCACCAGGTGTCGACGATCGGCGACTTCTGGTCGCCCACGACATTGTAATACCATTCCCAGGCTTCCGGGTTGATCGGCTCGCCCACGGAGCCGAGTAGCCGCAGCGAGGAGCGCGAGGAGCGCGTGACGAACTCGTCGCCAGCGCCCATCAGCGCGCGAATGGCGGTTGGCGCGGTGTAGAAGATATTGACGTGGTGCTTGTCCACCACTTCCCAGAAACGACCCTGATCGGGGAAATTCGGCACACCCTCGAACATCAGCGACGTCGCGCCATTGGCGAGCGGTCCATAGACGATATAGGAGTGACCCGTTACCCAGCCCACATCCGCCGTGCACCAGTAGACGTCGCCATCATGATAGTCGAAGACATATTGATGGGTCATGGAGGCATAGACGAGATAGCCGCCCGTGGTGTGCAGCACGCCTTTCGGCTTGCCGGTGGAGCCGGACGTATAGAGGATGAAGAGCGGGTCTTCCGCGTTCATCGGCTCCGGCTCGCAGGTCGCCTCGACCGTGGCGACTTCCTGATGATACCACAGGTCGCGACCGCGGCCCCAGCTCACCTTGCCGCCGGTGCGGCGCACGACCAGCACCTTGTTGACCAGGACATATTGCTTGGCGGCAATGTCGATGGCCGTGTCGGTGTTTTCCTTCAGCGCGACCGGCTTGCCGCCGCGCACGCCTTCATCGGCGGTAATCACGAAGGTGGATTCGCAATCGACAATGCGGCCCGCGAGCGCTTCCGGCGAGAAGCCGGCAAAGACCACGGAATGCACAGCGCCGATGCGCGCGCAGGCGAGCATGGCGTAAGCGGCTTCCGGGATCATCGGCAGGTAGATCGTGACGCGGTCGCCCTTCTTGACGCCGTGCTTCTTCAGCACATTCGCCATGCGGCAGACATTTTCATATAGCTCGCGATAGGTGATCTTCTTGTCGATATAGGGATTGTCGCCTTCCCAGATGAGGGCGACCTTGTCGCCGCGGCTCTTCAGATGGCGGTCGATGCAATTATAGGAAACATTGGTGACGCCGTCTTCGTACCACTTGATCGAAACGTCGCCGTCGAAGCTCGTATTCTTGACCTTGGTAAACGGCTTGAACCAGTCGATACGCCGGCCATGCTTTGCCCAGAATCCGTCCGGATCGGTCACGCTCTCCTGATACCAGTCGAGATAGGTTGCGTCGTCGATGAGCGTGTTCTTCTTCGCCTCGGCCAGCACCGGGTAAAGCTTTTCCGACATGATGTCCTCCTTCAGCATTTCCGCGAGCCGGACGGCAAGATTCCGTTCGCATAAATGCACCCAAAAATGCCCGGCACCTCCCGCCGGATGAAACGGCCCGCCGCGAAAGCAAGGCCATCGGGTGCCTTGTCTACCGTCCATTGCCGGCAAGGTAAATTAGACAATCGGCGCGTCCATGTTCCACAATGACGCACAATCTTCGGGGCGGACTGGCAGCACTCGATCGAGATTGTTGCTAATATATTGTTTTTACTGTTTAAAAACTATTCAAGACGATTATCTCTTATTCAGGAGCCTGACAATATGGCTCTTCACAAAAAGGGGAAATCGCCATGACGACGTCCGCTTTGAATTTGAAATCCGCTTTCGAACTGCAACTCGCCGGTTACGGCCTGACCACGGCGAAACTGTTCTATCACCTGCCGGATCATCCGCATCTCATCCAGCTTTTTGTCTGGCAGGATTACGATCTCGCGCCGGAATTTCCGGTGCTGTGTCATTTTCTGGAATTCTGGCAGCGCGAGATCGAAGGACCGCTGCATTCCGTCAGCTACACGCATTGCCGCCTGCTTGGTCCATCGGACTGGCGCAATGTGCAGGGCGAGGTCGTCCTGCACTGAAAGGCGGGCATACAGTCAGGTTGGATAGCTGCGCCCGCCGAAGATGGCCGAACCAACGCGCACCGAGGTCGCACCGAAGCCGACGGCGGTTTCATAGTCGTCGGACATGCCCATGGAGAGCTTTTCGACGCCCGCCTCGCGCGCAAGCTTTTCCAGAAGCGCGAAATGCGGCCCCGGATTTTCGTCGGCGGGCGGAATGCACATCAGCCCTTCGATGGCGAGGCCATGTTCCTTGCGGCAGCGCTCGACAAAGGCGACGGCTTCCTTCGGAGCAATGCCGGCCTTCTGCTCTTCAAGCCCGGTATTCACCTGCACATAGAGCTTCGGGCTTTTGCCCTGCTTTTTGATTTCGGCGGCCAAGGTCGCGGCGATCTTTTCGCGGTCCACGGTTTCGATGACATCGAAAAGGACGACGGCATCGGCGGCCTTGTTGGATTGCAGCGGGCCTATGAGGTGCAGTTCAATACCGGCATAATCTTCACGCAGTTCCGGCCACTTGCCTTGGGCTTCCTGCACGCGGTTTTCACCGAAGACGCGCTGGCCCGCGTCGAGGGCGGGGCGGATGGCATCCGCATCGAAGGTTTTCGACACGGCGACGAGCGTGACCGAGCCTTGCCTGCGGTGCGATTCCTTTTCGGCATTGGCGATTGCAGTCTTGACCGTGTTGAGATTGGCTACGACATCAGACATGGAACCCTCGCTTTCAGGCTTTTCATCCGCAAAAACTTGACGCTCCCGCCAATACGTGGTGAAGGTCGCCATAACTATCGACTCTCCTTATTGCATCACCTTCGTACGAGTAAATACGCTCATGGCATCCGAACGTTATAATCCGCGCGTGGCGGAAGCGCACTGGCAGAAGATCTGGGACGAAAACCAGACTTTTAAAACAGATAACAGTGATCCCCGCGAGAAATATTACGTGCTCGAAATGTTCCCCTATCCTTCGGGGCGCATCCATATGGGCCATGTGCGCAACTATGCGATGGGCGATGTCGTTGCCCGCTACAAGCGCGCCAAGGGTTTCAACGTGTTGCACCCGATGGGCTGGGACGCCTTCGGCATGCCTGCGGAAAACGCGGCGATGCAGAACAAGGTGCATCCCAAGGAATGGACCTATCAGAACATCGCCACGATGCGCAGCCAGCTGAAATCGATGGGCCTGTCGCTCGACTGGTCGCGTGAATTCGCAACCTGTGATGTGGATTATTATCACCGCCAGCAGATGCTGTTCATCGACCTTTATGAAAAGGGTCTGGTGACGCGCAAGACCTCCAAGGTCAACTGGGACCCGGTCGACAATACCGTGCTTGCCAATGAGCAGGTGGTGGACGGTCGCGGCTGGCGCTCGGGCGCGCTGGTCGAACAGCGTGAACTGACGCAATGGTTCTTCAAGATCACCGATTTCAACGAGGAACTGCTGGCCGGTCTCGACACGCTCGACCAGTGGCCGGAAAAAGTCCGGGTCATGCAGAAGAACTGGATCGGCAAGTCGGAAGGCTTGCAGGTGCGTTTCGCGCTCGACGGCCAGACCGCGCCTGCCGGTTTCTCGGAAGTGGAAGTCTACACCACCCGCCCGGATACGCTGTTCGGCGCGGCTTTCGTGGCCATTTCCGCCGATCATCCGCTGGCGAAGAAGCTTGCCGAAAACAATGCCGATCTTACCGGCTTCATCGACGAGTGCCATCAGCAGGGCACGTCCCTGGCCGCGCTCGAAACGGCTGAAAAGAAGGGCTTCGACACCGGCGTCAAGGTCAAGCATCCGTTCGATGACAATTGGGAACTGCCGCTTTACGTCGCCAATTTCGTGCTGATGGAATATGGCACGGGCGCGGTGTTCGGCTGCCCGGCGCACGATCAGCGCGACCTGGATTTTGCCAATAAATACGGCCTCAAGGTCACGCCGGTGGTTCTGCCCAAGGGTGAGGACGCGGCAGGTTTCAGCATTGGCGACACGGCCTATACCGACGATGGCGTGATGATCAATTCGCGCTTCCTCGACGGCATGACGCCGGAAGCGGCCTTCGATGAAGTGGCGAACCGGCTGGAAAAGAGCAGTCTCGGCAATCGCCCGCAGGCTGAGCGCAAGGTTCAGTTCCGCCTGCGCGACTGGGGCATTTCGCGCCAGCGCTATTGGGGCTGCCCGATCCCGATGATCCATTGCGAGGCTTGCGGCGTCAATCCGGTGCCGCGCGCCGATCTGCCGGTCAAGTTGCCCGATGACGTGGAATTCGACCGTCCGGGCAATCCGCTCGACCGTCACGCGACCTGGCGTCACGTGAAGTGCCCGAAATGCGGCGGCGATGCGCGGCGCGAGACGGACACGATGGATACATTCGTCGATTCGTCCTGGTATTATGCGCGCTTCACCGCGCCGTGGGAAAACGAGCCGACGGATCGCAAGGTTGCCGACCGCTGGCTGCCGGTCGATCAGTATATCGGCGGCATCGAACATGCGATCCTGCATCTTCTTTATTCGCGCTTCTTCACCCGCGCGATGAAGGTTGCCGGTCATGTCGGCATCGATGAGCCGTTCAAGGGCCTGTTCACGCAAGGCATGGTGGTGCACGAAACCTACAAGGCCAACGGCCAGTGGGTGGCGCCCGCCGATATCCGCATCGAGGAAGTGGACGGCAAGCGCGCGGCGACCATGCTCGACGGCGGCGCGCCGGTTGAAATCGGCTCGATTGAAAAAATGTCGAAGTCGAAGAAGAATGTGGTCGATCCCGACGACATCATCGCGTCTTACGGCGCGGATACGGCCCGCTGGTTCATGCTGTCCGATTCGCCGCCGGAACGTGATGTGATCTGGACGGAAGCGGGCGCGGAAGGCGCGCATCGTTTCGTGCAGCGCGTCTGGCGCCTGATTTCGGAAGCCTCTGACGCGCTGAAGGACGTGGCGCCGAAAGCCGGAACCGGCGGCGAGGCGCTGGCCGTTTCCAAGGCCGCGCACAAGGCGGTGAAAGCCGTCGGCGACGATATCGAAAAGCTCGCCTTCAACCGTGGCGTGGCGCGTCTTTACGAACTGGTCAACACGGTCGCGGCTCCGCTTCAGGCGGTCGCGGCGGGCAAGGCCGACGACGAATTGAAGGCTGCCCTGCGTGAAGCGACCGAAATGCTGGTCATGATGCTGGCGCCGATGATGCCGCACCTGGCCGAACAGTGCCTCGCAGCGCTGGGCGGCAGGATCGGCGGCAAGGAAACGCTGGTTGCCCGCAGTGCCTGGCCGGTTTTCGATCCGGCTCTGGTAGTGGAAAACGAGATCGTTCTGCCGGTGCAGATCAACGGCAAGAAGCGCGGGGATTTGACAATCGCGCGCGACGCTGATCAAGCTAGCATCCAGCAGGCGGTGCTCGCACTTGACTTCGTCAAGGCTGCGCTCAACGGGGGCTCGCCGAAGAAGGTTATCGTGGTGCCGCAAAGGATCGTCAATGTCGTTGCCTGATCGCTTTTTCTCCGCAATCAAAGCTTTTCGGGTCGCGTTCTTCGCGCTCGGGGCGGCGGTTCTGATGGCTGGCTGCACCGTACAGCCGCTTTATTCCTCCGGCGCGGGTGCCGGCGGGACCATAGGCGGCAGCGTTGCACCGGATATGCGCGCCAAGCTTGCTTCGGTGTCGATCGATCCGGCGAACAGTATTTACGGGCAGCAGGTGCGCAACCGCCTGATCTTCCTGCTCGGCGGCGGGGCCGGTGAACCGGCCAATCCGGGCTATCGCCTGAGCCTCGGCCTGAGCCGTTCCGTGATATCGGCGGTGAGCGTGGATATCGGCGACAATACCGATCGTACCGGCCGTCCGTCGGCCGGTATCGTCAAGGCGACGTCGAATTTCGTCCTGCGCGACAAGGACGGCAAGCCGCTTGCCACCGGTACGCGCACGGCTGGCGCTTCCTTCGACCGTCCGCGTCAGGAATTCGCCAATCTGCGCGCGCAGCGCGATGCCACCAAGCGCGCCGCCGAAGAGCTGGCCGAACAGGTCTTCCTCGCACTGGCGCAAAAGATGTCGAAACTCTGAGAGCCTGCTCCAAAGGTCGCCATGAGCGGCTGCAAATGGCAATTTGTCTCAAGTTCCGGTGCTCATGTACCCAGAAGTACACTGCGCTCCGGTACTCGGAAATCACCATTTTCGCACGCTCATGCCGCTTTTTGATTCAGGCTCCGATTGCAGTCACTGGCAATCGAAATGAACATAAAAACGGCGGGTCACCGACCCGCCGTTTTTCATGAATTGCATATAGCCGGAGCGGGCTTAACTCTCAGTTGAATCGTTGTTCCGCTCTGGTTTTTGTTTGAGCATGATCTTATCCGAAAACCGGTTCCCACTTTTCGGGATCAAGCTCGATCATGCTCGATCAGGCGATCTTCTGGCCGGTCTTCGCCCAGTCAGCGAGGAAGGCTTCGAGGCCCTTGTCGGTCAGCGGATGCTTGACGAGCGCCTTCAGCGTTGCAGGCGGCGCGGTCACGACATCGGCGCCGATCAGCGCTGCTTCCTTGACGTGATTGACGGTGCGAACCGAAGCGGCGAGGATTTCCGTGCGGAAATCGTAATTGTCATAGATGGTGCGGATTTCCGCGATCAGTTCCATGCCGTTGATGCCGGTATCGTCCAGACGGCCGATGAAGGGCGAGATGTAGGTCGCGCCGGCCTTGGCGGCGAGCAGTGCCTGGTTGGCCGAGAAGCACAGCGTCACATTGACCTTGTGACCTTCCGACGACAGCTTCTTGCAGGCGCGCAGACCGTCCAGCGTCAGCGGAACCTTGATGCAGATATTGTCTGCAAGCTTGGAAAGAACGGCTGCTTCCTTCATCATGCCGTCGAAATCCGTCGCGGTGACTTCCGCCGAAACCGGGCCCTTGACGATGCCGCAGATTTCCTTGGTGACTTCAAGAATGTCGCGGCCCGACTTTGCAATCAGCGACGGATTGGTGGTCACGCCATCGACCAGCCCGAGGTCGTTCAGTTCGCGGATTTCCTTGACGTCCGCAGTGTCCACGAAAAACTTCATGAGAGCGTTCCTCCATAGTGAGCGCGGGTGATATTCGGAAATTAAAACCATTTAAGTCCCGGAAGGTGGCTTTTCTTTAGCGCAAAGCCGCGCCAAGGTCACGCGATCATGTCGAAAGATTCGCACGATATTTCCAGTCTCTTTCCAGAGCCCGCGCTGCGGGTCGTTCCCGTGCTCGTGCCGATGCCCGCGGAACGGCCTTATTCTTATATGGTCCCTGAGGGCATGGACGTCCAGCCCGGCTCCATCGTGCGCGTGCCGCTCGGGCCGCGCGAAGTCGCGGGGATCGTTTGCGAGGGCGAAACCGACGCGGTGGATGCAAGGAAATTGCGATCCATTTCAGAGGTTTTCGATTGTCCGCCGGTCAATGGCGAGATACTGCGCTTCATGCGCTGGGCGGCCGATTACACGCTGTCGCCGCCGGGTATGGTGGCGCGCATGGTGCTGCGCGTGCCCGCTGCCTTCGACCCCGAACCGCCCGTGCCGGGGCTGCGCTATGCAGGGGGCGAGCCGGAGCGCATGACCGAGGCGCGCGCGCGCGTCATGACACTTGCCCGCGACGGCCTTGCCTGGACCAGATCAGGTCTGGCGCACGCCGCTGGCGTTTCCACAACCGTTGTCGAGGGCTTGAAGGCGCAGGGCGTGTTGGAAGAAGTCATGCTGCCGCCTCCGGCAGTGGTCGCGAAGCCCGATACGGATTATGCGCGCGCCACGCTTTCGGAGGACCAGCAGGCGGCGGCGGAAATGCTGTCCGATGCCGTTTCCGCGAACAGATTTTCGGTGTCGCTTCTCGATGGTGTGACGGGTTCCGGCAAGACCGAAGTGTATTTTGAAGCAGTGGCCAAGGCTCTGGAGCAGGGCAGGCAAGTCCTGATTCTCCTGCCGGAAATCGCGCTGACCCAGCAGTTTCTCGACCGTTTCCACGACCGTTTCGGCGCAAAACCCGCCGAATGGCATTCCGATCTGGCGCCGCGCACTCGCGAGCGCGTCTGGCGCCAGGTGGCCGAAGGCACGGTGCGGGTCGTGGCGGGCGCGCGTTCGGCACTGTTTCTGCCGTTCAAGGAACTTGGCCTGATCGTGGTCGATGAAGAACATGATCCGGCTTACAAACAGGAAGACCGCGTTTTCTACAATGCCCGCGACATGGCGGTGGTGCGCGGCCATATTGGCGGCTTTCCGGTGGTGCTGGCTTCGGCCACGCCGTCTATCGAAAGTCAGGTCAATGCCGAGCAGGGACGCTACAGGCGAATCAAGCTTTACGGTCGCTATGCCGAGGCAGCGCTTCCTGATCTCAAAACCATCGACATGCGGCGTTCTCCGCCGCCGCCGGGCCGGTTTCTCTCGCCCGCGCTGACCGAAGCCGTGGGCAAGACGGTCGAGCGTGGCGAGCAGGCGCTTCTGTTCCTCAATCGGCGCGGCTATGCGCCTCTGACGCTGTGCCGCGTCTGCGGCCATCGCTTCCAGTGCCCGCAATGTTCGAGCTGGCTGGTCGAGCACCGGTTTCGCGGACAGCTCATGTGCCATCAATGCGGCTATCACGAGCCGGTGCCGGAGGCTTGTCCCGAATGCGGCACGCTCGATCATCTGGTCGCCTGCGGCCCCGGCGTCGAACGCATTGCCGAGGAAGTGGCCGCGACCTTCGACAAGGCGCGAATCATTGTTCTTTCGTCGGATATGGCAGGCGGGGTAAAGCGGCTTCGGCTCGAACTCGACGCCATCGCCAAGGGCGAGGCGGACATCGTCATCGGCACGCAGCTTGTCGCCAAGGGGCATAATTTCCCCAATATGACGCTGGTGGGCGTGGTGGATGCCGATCTGGGGCTGGCCAATGGCGATCCGCGCGCGGCGGAACGCACTTTCCAGCTTCTCAATCAGGTGACGGGCCGTGCGGGCCGCACGGGCCGCAAGAGCCTCGGCCTCATCCAGACCTATCAGCCGGACCACCCGGTGATGCGCGCCATTGTGAGCGGCGATGCGGAAGCCTTTTATGCGCGCGAAATCGAGGAGCGCGAGCGCAGCGCCCTGCCGCCTTACGGGCGGCTTGCGGCGCTGATCATTTCTGCCGACAATCGCCCTGATGCGGAAAATCATGCGCGTGCGCTGCGCCGCGCAGCCCCTTCGTCGCCGGAGATTTCCGTCCTTGGTCCGGCAGAGGCGCCGCTGGCAATGGTGCGCGGACGCCATCGCTTCCGCATTCTCGTGCATGGCACGAAACGCGCGGATATTCAGGGGTTTATCCGGGCTTTGCTGGCTGCCGCGCCGAAGGAGCGCGGTTCGATCAGGGTACAGGTGGATATTGATCCGCAAAGCTTCCTGTAGGCTGTTGATATTCAGGCTCTGCCGGCCTGCAAATAGCGTCTTGGTACGCTTCCGGTGCTCACGTACTTCAGGTACGCTCCGGTCCGCCAATCCACTATTTTCGGCACGGCAGAGCCTGAATCTGAACAGCCTATGCGGCGGACGTGGCGGATGCACTTCATGTCGAATTCCGTTATGACTGCGTAAAATCACGAGGGTAAATGCGATGGAATTCTATCTTCCCGCCACCACGGGCGAATGGCTTGCATGGGGAGCCGCCGCCGTGACGGCGCTTGCCGGTCTGGTCATGCTCTTTGCGCCCGGCATCACGATGAAGCTCCTGCGGCTCCAGCCGATCAACGGCAGGCCGGAAGGCTACGGCTCCATTCGGGCGACGCTGGCCGGTCCGTATCTGGGAGTGGGAATCGGTTGTCTGATCTTCGCACAGCCATTTCTCTGGGTCGTGCTTGGCGCTGTGTGGGGATTTGCGCTGTTCGGACGCTTCATTTCCATGATGTCGGATACGGGCGGACACAAGGGCGGACACAAGGGCGGCCCGGCAGGCGGACACTTCTACGGCAGCCTTGCCGCGCTGGTCGAATTCGTGCTCGCGGCCGGTCCGTTGCTCTATGCATTCGGTTTCGTTTCGTGAGCGGCGTTGCAGCTTAAACTTGCATGGGCGGCGGTCCGGTCGGGTCGCATGGCGGCAGATGCGACTTTTTTGACCGGGAAAGGCGGCAAATCTTACACAAAAGTGCCGGATTCGCGTGTTGCGAGTCCTGTTCGTCTATGCTAGACGGCAATCACATTTCGGTGTTGACGTGCTCGCGCGTCAGTGGTTTTCCGGAAACATTCAATAAAATCATCGGCTTGGTGCCCTGAACAGGATTGGGTCCCAAAAGGATGGTTTCAACGTAGAGAGCAGGTTGTTCGTGGCTGAAACGTCTTCGCTCATTTCAGGTGTCGCACAGCGTTACGCGGGATCGCTTTTCGAGCTGGCGCTCGAAGCAAATTCCGTTGCGGCTGTGGAAAAGGATCTTGGCCGTTTCGAGGCGCTTCTGAGCGGAAGCGAAGACCTCAAGCGACTGATTTCCAGTCCGGTTTTTTCTTCGGAAGACCAGCTTCACGCTATCAGCGCGATCGCCGACAAGGCGGGCATCAAGGGTCTGGTCGGGAATTTCCTGCGTGTCGTCGCAGGCAACCGTCGCCTCTTCGCCCTGCCGGGCATCATTGCCGCTTTCCGCAGTATCGCAGCAGAGCATCGTGGCGAAGTTTCCGCCGACGTCATTTCCGCGCATGAGCTTACGGCCGCGCAGCAGAACGAATTGAAGGCAACGCTGAAGGGCGTTGCCGGCAAGGACGTGACGATCAACGTCACCGTCGATCCGTCGATCCTCGGCGGTCTTATCGTCAAGATGGGTTCGCGTCAGATCGACACGTCCCTTCGCACCAAACTTTCTTCTCTCAAGCTTGCACTGAAAGAGGTCGGCTGATGGACATCCGCGCTGCGGAAATTTCCGCTATCCTGAAAGAGCAAATCAAGAACTTCGGCAAGGAGGCTGAGGTCTCCGAGGTCGGTCAGGTTCTGTCCGTTGGCGACGGTATCGCCCGCGTCTATGGTCTGGACAATGTCCAGGCCGGTGAAATGGTCGAATTCCCCGGTGGCATTCGCGGCATGGCGCAGAACCTTGAAAGCGACAATGTCGGCGTCGTTATCTTCGGTGCCGACCGCGACATCAAGGAAGGCGACGTCGTCAAGCGCACCGGCGCCATCGTTGACGTGCCGGTCGGCCCGGAACTGCTCGGCCGCGTTGTCGACGCCCTCGGCAATCCGATCGACGGCAAAGGCCCGATCAAGGCCAAGGAACGCCGCCGCGTGGACGTCAAGGCTCCCGGCATCATCCCGCGCAAGTCGGTGCATGAGCCGATGTCGACCGGCCTCAAGGCCATCGACGCTCTGATCCCTGTCGGTCGCGGCCAGCGCGAGCTGGTCATCGGCGACCGCCAGACCGGCAAGACCGCCATCATTCTCGACACGTTCCTGAATCAGAAGCCGATCCACGACAACGGCCCGGACAAGGACAAGCTGTTCTGCGTCTATGTCGCCGTCGGCCAGAAGCGTTCGACCGTCGCCCAGTTCGTGAAGGTTCTCGAAGAGCGCGGCGCTCTGGAATATTCCATCGTGATCGCGGCTACCGCTTCCGATCCGGCTCCGATGCAGTATCTTGCACCGTTTGCGGGTTGCGCCATGGGCGAATATTTCCGCGACAATGGCCAGCACGCCCTGATCGGCTATGACGATCTGTCCAAGCAGGCTGTGGCTTACCGCCAGATGTCGCTTCTGCTGCGCCGTCCTCCGGGTCGCGAAGCTTATCCGGGCGACGTTTTCTACCTGCACTCCCGTCTTCTCGAACGCGCTGCAAAGCTCAACGACGAAAACGGTGCCGGTTCGCTGACGGCTCTGCCGGTCATCGAAACGCAGGGCAACGACGTTTCCGCCTTCATTCCGACCAACGTGATCTCGATCACCGACGGCCAGATCTTCCTCGAAACCAACCTGTTCTATCAGGGTATCCGTCCGGCTGTGAACGTCGGTCTGTCGGTTTCGCGCGTTGGTTCGTCCGCTCAGATCAAGGCCATGAAGCAGGTTGCCGGTTCGATCAAGGGCGAGCTTGCCCAGTATCGTGAAATGGCCGCTTTCGCCCAGTTCGGTTCCGACCTTGACGCTTCGACGCAGCGCCTGCTGAACCGTGGTGCGCGTCTGACCGAACTTCTGAAGCAGCCGCAGTTCTCGCCGCTGAAGACGGAAGAGCAGGTCGCCGTGATCTATGCTGGCGTTAACGGTTATCTCGACAAGCTGGCCGTCAATCAGGTTGGCAAGTTTGAAGAAGGTCTTCTCGCTTCGCTGCGCACCGAGCACAAGGCTGTGCTTGAAGGCATTCGCGACGAGAAAGCCATCACCGATGACCTCAAGGGCAAGCTCAAGGCAGCGATCGACGCTTTCGCCAAGTCCTTTGCCTGAATTATGTTAGCCGCATGATTTTGTCCGAAAAGTCTGCAACTTTTCGGAATCATGCTCAGACTGGCCGCATGATTTTATCCGAAAAGTCTGCAACTTTTCGGAATCATGCTCAGACGGGATGAACGGATGCCTTCACTAAAGGATCTGAGAAACCGTATCGCCTCGGTCAAGGCGACGCAGAAGATCACCAAGGCGATGCAGATGGTCGCCGCGGCGAAGCTGCGCCGTGCCCAGGAAGCTGCGGAGGCCGCACGGCCTTATTCGCAGCGCATGGGCGCCGTTCTTGCGAATATCGCGCAGAACGTCACCGGCGAAGATGCGCCGGCACTGATGGCTGGTACGGGCAAGGACGACGTGCATCTGCTCGTCGTCTGCACTGCGGAACGCGGCCTTTGCGGCGGTTTCAACAGCCAGATCGCGCGTCTGGCGCGCGATCATGCCCGCAAGCTCCTCGCTGAAGGCAAGACGGTCAAGATCATCACGGTCGGCAAGAAGGGCGCGGATATTCTGCGTCGCGAATTTGCGGGTCTCCTGATCGACCATGTCGACCTGCGCGAAGTCAAGCAGCTCGCCTTTGTGCATGCCGACCAGATCGGCCACAAGGTCATCAAGCTGTTCGAGGAAGGTGCTTTCGACGTCTGCACCCTGTTCTATTCCGAGTTCAAGTCGGTGATCAGTCAGGTTCCGACCGCCCAGCAGCTCATTCCGGCTTCGGCTGGCGATGAGGCCGGGGCGGAGACCGCAGGCGATGCGATCTACGAATATGAACCTGATCCTGCGGCGATCCTCTCGACGCTGATCCCGCGCAACATTTCGGTCCAGATTTTCCGCGCATTGCTGGAAAACGTGGCAGGCGAGATGGGCGCGAAGATGAGCGCGATGGACAATGCGACGCGCAATGCGGGCGACATGATCAACAAATTGTCGATCACGTATAACCGCCAGCGTCAGGCGCAGATCACCAAGGAACTGATCGAAATCATTTCGGGCGCGGAAGCGCTCTAGGTTTACCGCATGATTTGTCCGAAAAGCCCGCAACTTTTCGGAGATCGTGCTAACGGAAGGTAAGGATCGATGGCAAAAGCAGCGACCCCGAAAACTACCGCCGCAGCCGAAGGGACGCCGGCGGTGAAGGCGACGCCCAAGAAAGCGGCTCCTAAAACCACAGCGGCCAAGTCTGCCGCGCCCAAGTCTGCAGCGCCCAAGACCGCCGCAACCGGCGTGGTCGGCCGCGTTACGCAGGTCATCGGTGCTGTCGTCGACGTCCAGTTCGATGAAGGCCAGCTCCCGCTGATCCTCAACGCGCTCGAAGTCGACAATCAGGGCCATCGCCTGGTTCTCGAAGTCGCGCAGCATCTGGGCGAAAACACCGTTCGCACCATTGCCATGGACGCGACCGAAGGTCTCGTTCGCGGTCAGGAAGTACGTGACACGGGCGAACCGATCATGGTTCCGGTCGGCGAAGAAACGCTGGGCCGCATCATGAACGTCATCGGCGAACCGGTCGACGAAGCAGGCCCGCTCAAGACCAAGGCCTTGCGCGCCATTCACCAGCCGGCACCGGAATATGTCGAGCAGTCGACGGAAGCCGAAATTCTGGTCACGGGCATCAAGGTCGTCGACCTTCTGGCGCCTTACGCCAAGGGTGGCAAGATCGGCCTGTTCGGCGGCGCAGGCGTCGGCAAGACCGTTCTCATCATGGAACTCATCAACAACGTCGCCAAGGCGCACGGCGGTTACTCCGTGTTTGCAGGCGTCGGTGAGCGTACCCGTGAAGGCAACGACCTTTACCACGAAATGATCGAATCGGGCGTGAACAAGCTCGGCGGCGGCGAAGGCTCCAAGGCAGCCCTCGTTTACGGTCAGATGAACGAGCCTCCGGGTGCCCGCGCCCGCGTCGCTCTCTCCGGTCTGACGGTTGCTGAAAACTTCCGCGACCAGGGTCAGGACGTTCTGTTCTTCGTGGACAACATCTTCCGCTTCACGCAGGCAGGTTCGGAAGTGTCGGCTCTTCTCGGCCGTATTCCTTCCGCCGTGGGCTATCAGCCGACGCTGGCAACCGACATGGGCGCCATGCAGGAACGCATCACCACGACGACCAAGGGTTCGATCACCTCGGTTCAGGCCATTTACGTGCCTGCCGATGACTTGACCGACCCGGCTCCGGCCACGTCGTTCGCCCACCTTGACGCCACGACCGTTCTGTCGCGTTCGATCGCTGAAAAGGGTATCTACCCGGCTGTCGATCCGCTCGACTCCACGTCGCGTATGCTCGATCCGACGGTCGTCGGTGAAGAACACTACGCCGTTGCCCGTCAGGTTCAGTCGATCCTGCAGCGTTACAAGGCCCTTCAGGACATCATCGCGATCCTGGGCATGGACGAGCTGTCTGAAGAAGACAAGCTCACGGTTGCCCGCGCCCGCAAGATCGAACGCTTCCTGTCGCAGCCGTTCTTCGTGGCTGAAGTCTTCACCGGTTCGCCGGGCAAGTTGGTCGACCTCGCCGATACGATCAAGGGCTTCAAGGGCCTTTGCGCCGGTGATTACGATCATCTGCCGGAAGCTGCCTTCTACATGGTCGGCTCCATCGACGAAGCGCTCGAAAAGGCCAAGAAGCTGGCTGCCGAAGCTGCCTGATGAATTGAATTTTCGGCGGGTCACCGACCCGCCGAAAATGCCTGTTCATTTTGTTTGAGCATGACTTATTCAAAATCATGTTCTGAAGAATTAAGTGAGAACCATGGCTCAAGCTTTCCAATTCGAACTCGTGTCGCCTGAACGGCTCCTGCTTTCCGCGCAGGTGACGGAAGTCGTCATTCCGGGTAGCGAAGGCTATCTGACGGCTCTCGCCGGTCATTCGCCGCTGATGACGACGATCATGCCGGGTGTCGTTTCGGTGAAGCTGGCCGACGGCAAGTCCGACTCCTACGTGGTTTTCGGCGGTTTCGCCGACATCACCCCGCAGGGCTGCACCGTTCTGGCCGAATCGGCGACCCATGTGGACGATATCGATCCGGCCGACATTCAGCGCCGCATCGACCATGCCCGCGAGGCTCTGGACGACGCATCGTCGAACGAACATCGCACCAAGGCGGAAATCTTCCTGCATCAGTTGATGACGTTGCAGGGAACCATCCTGCCAGCCTGACGGGCAAGCAATTTAGCAGTTTCGAAAAAGCGGGTCTTAGGCCCGCTTTTTCTGTTTCTGGCTTCAAGATTTAGTGAATTCCACGGCAAAAGGGGCGGCGGACCTATCCCATCACGGTTGTGTGAGTTCGGCGAGTTTGCTTGAAAACGGTTTGCCAGCGATCTATCTAGATCATCAATCATTAGTTTACTTATATAACAAGGCGGTTTGAATGAGCACGGCAGATCTCAGAGCCGAAATGATCGACGCCATGGCCAAGGTTAATCGCAAGCTGCGCACGGTCTTCGATGCCCGTGTGAAGGAGCGCGGACTGACACTGGCGCGCGCTCGCACATTGCTCGCCCTGATCGAACATGAAGGCCTTTACCAGAGGGAACTGGCTGAAACGCTGGAGATCGAGAACGCAACCATGGTGCGTCTGCTCGACGGGTTGGAGCGCCAGTCCTTCATCGAGCGACAGACGGTCCAGGGCGACCGCCGCGCCAAGCGGGTCGTGATGACGGCAGAAGGCAAGACGCTCGCCGAACAGGTGGTCAAGCTTTCGGGCGATGTACGCGAGGACCTTCTGGAAGGCGTGAGCGACGAGGAATTGAACATCGCGCTCAATGTGCTTCGCAAGATGTCGGATTCGATGAACAAGGTTCATTGATCCGGGACGCGGGCGTTTCGTTCATCGATAAGGCCGGGGCGGAAGCCCGCTTCAGGGTGCGAGCGTACGCAGATAGGCCATCAATTCGCTGGCCGTATCGCTCGCGCGCTCCGGTTCGCGCGATATGATCGCCTCAATCAGCTCCGCATGGGCATTGGCCGAACCGGCAATGCCCGTCGAGGGGCGAAGCCTGAACCAGAAGCGGCGGCTGTGGGTCTGTAGCGGGGCCGCGATGCGCGCGGCATAGGGATTGCTGGCCGCACTGCCCAGAACGATGTCGAAGGCCTTGTCGGCGTCCAGAAACAGGGCCACATCCTCGGTCGGGATCGCCTGCCGCATCGCGGCTGCCGCAGCTTCCAGCCGCTCATAATCGCGAGGGCTGCCGTAGCGTGCCGCATCGCGCGCCATCACGCGCTCCACGCCTTCGCGGGCATCGAGAACCTTGATGAAATCCTTCGGATCGATCGGCGCAATGGCAATGCCGGAACGCGGCCGCACTTCCACCAGCCCTTCCCAGGCGAGCCTCTGTATGGCCTCGCGCATCGGCGTGCGGCCCATGCCGGTAAGTTCGATCAGCGTGCGCTCGTTGACAACCGCGCCCGGTTCCAGTTCGAACGTGACGATCGATCGTTCCAGAACGCGATAGGCCCGCTCGGCGAGACTTTCACTGCCCCAGCCGTCGCTCATGGCCGACGAAGCGTCGGCAATGCTGCGTGTCAACCTGTCCTGAACGCTCGTTTCTTCCATGCCGGTCCATGCCTTGTGTTTGCGACGATTGACATAGTTTCATCTTACAGATATATCTCTGATATATCAATATTGGCCTAACCTGGTAGTCAATCCTTATCCGGGTCTTGACGGGCTTTGCAAGCGATGACGGATTTCCGGCATAGTGTCATTCCAAAAAAACAGTGGACGCGGTTACGGTCGCTGGGGTTGAAATAATTACATTTCCGACCGGCGCGCCGGTCTCGTCCGTTTTCCGGTCGGCGCCGGGAAAGGGGTAAATACGGTGGGGAGCCGCAAGAAGATGAAATCTGATCCTCAGGGTCAGCAGGATGTCGTGATTATCGGTGGCGGCATCGTGGGCGTGGCGACCGCCGCGCTACTCGCAGAGGCGGGGCGCCAGGTGCTGGTGCTCGACAGAACCGGTATCTGCGAGGAAACGAGTGCGGGCAATGCGGCGGCGCTCGCTTTTTCCGATATTCTTCCAATGGCGTCCAAGGGGATCATGCGCAAGGTTCCCGGATGGCTCATGGACCCGCTCGGGCCGCTTGCGATCCGTCCATCCTATCTTCCGAAACTGCTCCCCTGGCTCTATCGTTTCTGGCGCGCCAGCAGTGCCGGAGCGCTGGAAAAATCCGCGCTGGCGCAGGCAGACATCATGCGCCTTGCGGAACGCGAGATGCTGGCGCTGATCGACCGGGCGGGACTGCGCGACCGTTTGCAGGAAGACGGCAATCTCGAACTCTATGAAAGCGAAGCCGAACTGGCCGCCGTCCTTCCGAGCTGGGAGATTCGTGAGAAAGCCGGTATCGCCCATGAGCATGTGCGTGGGCCGCGCATCGCCGAATTGCAGCCGGGGCTGAGCCAGCGTATCGTTGCCGGAACCTTCGTGCCCGGCTGGAAGAATGTCAGCGACCCCAAGCTGTTCGGCAAGGCAATCTGGGCCCATGCGGAAAAGCTGGGCGCACGTTTCCGTCAGGCGAAGGTCACAAGCGCGAAGCCGGGCAATGGCGGGGCCAGCGTCCGTCTCGAAGATGGAACCGTAATCGAAGCGGCGCATCTCGTCCTGATGGCGGGCGCATGGTCGCGCGATCTTGCCAAGGGTTTTGGCGATACGGTGCCGCTCGATACGGAGCGCGGCTATAATACGACCCTGCCGGTCGGTGCTTTCGATGTGAAGCGGCAGCTGACATTTCCCGGCCATGGCTTCGTCATCACACCGATGAAAACGGGCCTGCGCGTCGGCGGCGCCGTCGAGTTCGGCGGGCTGGACCTGCCGCCCAATTTCGCGCGCTCGGAGGCCATGCTCAGGAAGGCCTCGACATTCCTGCCGGGCCTCAAAACCGAGGGCGGGGTGCAATGGATGGGCTATCGGCCATCCATGCCGGATTCGGTTCCCGTCATCGGGCGGGCCTCGGCTGGCGGGAATATCTATTACGGCTTCGGCCACGGCCATCTTGGCCTCACGCAATCGGCGGCGACAGGCCGGATCATCCGCGATCTCATCACGGGTGACACGCCTGCGATCGATATAGAACCTTTCAAGCCACAACGTTTTCGGAACTGACCATCATGGCAAGACATTCCTTTTTCTGCGTCGACGGACATACATGCGGCAACCCCGTGCGTCTGGTGGCTGGCGGAGGGCCGAACCTCGAAGGTTCGAACATGATGGAAAAGCGCGCGCATTTTCTGGCGGAATATGACTGGATCCGCACCGGACTGATGTTCGAGCCGCGCGGCCACGACATGATGTCCGGCTCGATCCTCTACCCGCCGACGCGCGCCGATTGCGATGTGGCGGTGCTGTTCATCGAAACGTCCGGCTGCCTGCCGATGTGCGGTCACGGCACCATCGGCACCGTCACCATGGCGATAGAGCAGGGGCTCGTGACGCCTAAGACGCCGGGCAGGCTCAATCTCGAAACGCCCGCCGGTCTCGTGGCCATCGAATATGAGCAGAACGGCCAGTATGTGGAGCGGGTCCGCCTGACCAACGTTCCGGCTTTCCTTTATGCCGAAGGGCTTGAGGTCGAATGCCCCGATCTTGGCGCGATCAAGGTCGATGTGGCTTATGGCGGCAATTTCTATGCGATTGTCGAGCCGCAGGAAAATTACACGGACATGGACGATTATTCGGCGTTGCAGCTGATCGCCTGGAGTCCGGTCCTGCGTCAGCGCCTCAACGAGAAATACAAGTTCCAGCATCCCGAACTGCCCGACATCAATCGCCTGACCCATATTCTATGGACCGGCAAGGCAAAACATCCCGAAGCCCATGCCCGTAACGCCGTCTTCTATGGCGACAAGGCCATCGACCGTTCGCCGTGCGGAACGGGTACGTCCGCGCGCATGGCGCAGCTCGCGGCCAAGGGCAAGCTGAAGCCCGGCGATGAATTCGTGCATGAATCCATCATAGGCTCGCTTTTCCACGGCCGTGTCGAGCGTGCCGCCGAGGTGGCGGGGCGTCCGGCAATCATCCCTTCAATCGCGGGCTGGGCACGCATGACTGGATATAATACGATCTTCATCGATGACCGCGATCCCTTTGCACACGGGTTTACGGTCGCGTAAAGTGGGTACGGTCGGTAATTTTCGTACCGGCCTCCCAATTTTTTGGCTTTCGGGCCTCTTGGAAAATGTGGAATAAAGCGCTTTGGGTAGGAGAAAAAATTATATACAGGACGTTTGGTAGGGGACATAACTAGTTTGTGGAAGGTTGATGCCCTTAGTCTTTTGTTGGAGACAAAAGGGGGTTGCAATCCTCTATACAGCCGTTAGGTGTAAATGGCCGGGAATTAAAATGAAGGCGCACGAAATAAAGATGCGTCAAAAAAACCCCGGGCGGTAAAATGGGTGGCTTCTAGATGGAATATTTCTTCCAGCAGGTGATCAACGGGCTCGCGCTCGGTTCGATCTATGGCCTGATCGCCATCGGTTACACGATGGTCTATGGCATTATCGGCATGATCAACTTTGCGCATGGCGATGTCTTCATGCTCGGCGCCTTCATGGCGCTGATCGTTTTTCTCATCATCACGACCTTCATCGGAGCATTGCCGATCACGCTGATGCTTCTTCTGATGATGATCGTCGCCATGCTGCTGACTGGCTTGTGGAGCTGGGCGATCGAGCGCGTGGCCTACCGGCCGCTGCGCGGTTCGTTCCGGCTCGCGCCGTTGATCACGGCAATCGGCATGTCGATTGCCCTGTCAAATTTCGTGCAGGTGACGCAGGGGCCGCGCAACAAGCCGGTGCCTCAGCTCCTGAACGGTTCCTACAGTATCTTCGGCACCAATGTGACGATTTCGCTCAAGCAGATCGTCGTGGTCGTGGTGACCGCCGTGCTGCTGACGGTATTCTGGTATATCGTCAACCGTACGTCGCTCGGTCGCGCACAACGCGCCTGCGAGCAGGATCGCAAGATGGCCGCACTTCTCGGCATCAATGTGGATCGCGTGATTTCGCTGACCTTCGTCATGGGGGCGATGCTCGCGGCCGTGGCCGGCACGCTTTACCTTTCCTTTTATGGCGTGATCTCCTTTGCCGACGGCTTCATCCCCGGCGTCAAGGCGTTCACGGCGGCGGTTCTGGGCGGCATCGGCTCGCTTCCGGGCGCTGTGGTCGGCGGCCTGCTCATCGGTCTCATCGAGGCATTGTGGTCGGCCTATTTCTCGATCGACTACAAGGATGTCGCCGCGTTCTCGATCCTCGCCATCGTGCTGATCTTCATGCCGTCCGGCATCCTTGGCCGTCCTGAAGTCGAAAAGGTGTAATCATGGCTGTACAGTCGAGTTCACGCCCGGATTCTCCTTTTGGCCGGGCCATTCGCGAAGGGATCCTCGCCGGTCTTCTGGCATTGGGCCTCTTCTGCCTCATCATCGGCTTCAAGACCGATCAGAACATCAACAACGAACTGGTGCTGGAGCAACGCTGGGGCACGCTGGCCGTCATGGTCGCGCTGGCCGCGGTCGGCCGGTTCCTGTTCATCGCTTTCCTCCAGCCCTGGCTGGAGGCGCGCAAGCTCGCCAAGAGCAAGCAGCCCGCCGTCACCGTCGAAAGCCCGTCTTTCGTCCGTCGCAATTTCTCGCGTCTCGGCGTGGCTTTTCTCTTCGTCTATCCGATCCTGATCGTTGCCATGCTCGGCTGGCAGGGGTCGCTCAAATGGGTCGATAATTTCGGCGTCCAGATCCTCATCTATGTGATGCTGGCCTGGGGGCTCAACATTGTGGTCGGTCTCGCCGGCCTCCTCGATCTGGGATATGTCGCCTTCTATGCGGTGGGTGCTTATTCCTATGCGATTCTGTCTTCCTATTTCGGCCTGTCCTTCTGGATGCTGCTGCCGATCGCGGGCATTCTGGCGGCGACCTGGGGCGTCATTCTGGGCTTTCCGGTCCTGCGCCTGCGCGGCGACTATCTCGCCATCGTGACGCTGGCCTTCGGTGAAATCATCCGTCTGGTTCTCATCAACTGGACCGATCTGACCAGGGGTACGTTCGGTATCTCCGGTATCGCCAAGGCAACGTTCCTCGGCCTGCCTTTCAACGCCAGCAAGGACGGTTTCGCCGCTCATTTCGGCCTCACCTTTTCGGCGGCGCATTACAAGTTCTTCCTCTATTACGTCATTCTCCTGCTTGCCCTTCTGACGGCATGGGTCACCATCCGTCTGCGGCGTATGCCGGTCGGCCGTGCATGGGAAGCGCTGCGTGAAGACGAAATCGCCTGCCGTTCGCTCGGCATCAACACCACCACGACCAAGCTCACGGCTTTCGCCACGGGCGCGATGTTCGGTGGTTTCGCGGGTTCGTTCTTCGCGGCACGCCAGGGCTTCGTCAGCCCGGAATCCTTCGTGTTCCTGGAATCGGCCGTCATTCTCGCCATCGTGGTTCTCGGCGGCATGGGATCTCTGGTCGGCATCGCCATTGCTGCCATCATGATGATCGGCGGCACGGAAATCCTGCGCGAGATGAGCTTCCTGAAAGCCATTTTCGGACCGGAATTCACCCCCGAACTCTACCGTATGCTGATCTTCGGCCTTGCCATGGTCGTGGTCATGGTCTGGAAACCGCGCGGCTTCGTCGGGAGTCGGGAACCGAGTGCATTCCTGCATGAGAAGAAGATGGTGTCGGGTGCCTTTACCAAGGAAGGGCATGGCTGATGGCGGAGATAAGCACTATGTCTGGCACTGCGTCCGGCAACATTGACAAGGACATCGTCCTTCAGGTCGAGCATCTTTCGATGCGCTTTGGCGGTCTTGTCGCCATCAACGATCTGAGCTTCAACGTGAAGCGTGGGGATATCACGGCGATCATCGGCCCGAACGGCGCAGGCAAGACCACGGTCTTCAACTGCATCACCGGCTTCTACAAGCCGACGGGCGGCATGTTGACGATGAACCGGAAGACGGGCGAGAAATTCCTGCTGGAACGCCTGCCGGACTTCCAGATCACGAAACACGCCAAAGTGGCGCGTACCTTCCAGAACATCCGTTTGTTCTCCGGTCTCACGGTTCTGGAAAACCTGCTGGTCGCGCAGCACAACACGCTGATGCGTTCGTCGGGCTTCACGATCCTCGGCCTCCTTGGCCTGCCGGGTTACAAGTCGGCAGCCAGGGACGCCATCGAGAAGGCGCGCCACTGGCTGGAGAAGATCAACCTGATCGGCCGTGCGGACGACCCGGCGGGCGATCTGCCCTATGGTGATCAGCGACGTCTCGAAATCGCCCGCGCCATGTGCACCGAGCCGGAAATCCTTTGCCTTGACGAACCGGCCGCCGGTCTCAATCCGCGTGAATCGGCGGAGCTCAACAAGCTTCTGCTCGATATCCGCAAGGAAACCGGCACGTCGATCCTGCTCATCGAACACGATATGTCGGTCGTGATGGAAATCTCCGATCATGTGATCGTGCTGGAATACGGCACCAAGATTTCCGATGGTGCGCCGGAAGTGGTGCAGAACGATCCGCGCGTTATCGCCGCCTATCTGGGCGTCGATGACGAAGAGATCGCCGAACTCATCGAAGAGGCGGAAAAGCCCGGTATCGTCGATCCGGCGCATCTCGTTGCCGAACAGCTTGCCGAAGAAGCCATTGAAGAAGTCAGCCACGAACACGGTGAAGCCTCTTCGGCGGCGGTTCGGCTTGCAGGTGTGCTGGCCGCGCCGCGCGGCGGCAAGGCCGACGATCTCACGGTCATCAAGGGCATCGGCCCGGTCAATGCGCGCAAGCTCAATGAACACGGCATCTGGCATTTCGACCAGATCGCGGCATGGACCGCAGCCGATGTCGTCGAGGCGGAAACCTATCTGGAATTCGACGGACGCATCGCCCGTGAAGACTGGGTCGGACAGGCCAGGCGGCTGGCCTCCGGTGAAGCCGCTCCGACGCGTTCCAAGACCGCTTCCGCAAAGGCGGCCAAGGGTACCGCAACCCCGGCCAAGCCGAAGAAGGGAGGCGAATGATGCAGGCTGAAACCATGCAGAAAAAGCAACCGCTTCTGGCCGTCGAAAAGGTCGAGACCTATTACGGCAATATTTGCGCCCTCAAGGGCATCGACCTGACCGTCGATGAAGGCGAGATCGTCGCGCTGATCGGCGCCAACGGCGCCGGCAAGTCCACGCTGATGATGACGATCTTCGGCTCGCCGAAGGCGCGCACGGGCCGCATTCTCTTCAACGGCAAGGACATTACGTCCATGCCGCCGCATGAGATTGCCAAGCTTCGTATCGCGCAATCGCCTGAAGGCCGTCGCATCTTCCCGCGCATGACGGTTCTGGAAAATCTCCAGATGGGGGCGAGCCTCGACAATCAGCACTATTTCGATGAAGATGTGAAGCTGATGTTCGACCTGTTCCCGCGCCTGAAGGAGCGCATCAACCAGCGCGGCGGTACGCTTTCGGGCGGTGAGCAGCAGATGCTGGCCATTGCCCGCGCGCTGATGGCGCGTCCGAAGCTGCTACTTCTCGACGAGCCGTCTCTCGGCCTCGCGCCGCTGATCGTCAAGCAGATCTTCGAGGCGATCAAGGAACTGAACCGCACGCAGGGACTGACGGTGTTTCTCGTCGAGCAGAATGCTTTCGGCGCACTCAAGCTTGCAGATCGCGGCTATGTGATGGTCAACGGTTCGATCACGATGAGCGGCGCCGGTCGCGAATTGCTGGCCGATCCGGAAGTCCGCGCCGCCTATCTCGAAGGCGGAAAGCACTAGGAGGAAATCATGCAGGGTATTCTCTACGAAGAGCCGTCTTTCGGGCTGTTTTTCCTCATCACCTGTCTCCTGGGCGGTTGGGCTGCCTGGATGACCGGTCGTGCCTGCGCCTCGACCTGGCGCAGCTATCCCCAGCTTCTGATCTATCTGGTTCCGCTTGGGGCCGCCGTGCGCTTCATCCACTTCGCACTGTTCGAGGGAACGCTTCTGTCGCTCCATTATTTTCTGGTCGACACGATCGTCCTGATGCTGATCGGTACGGTCGGCTTTCGTTACACGCGCACCAAGCAAATGATACGGCAATATAGCTGGCTTTATGAAAAAGCTTCGCCGCTGAGCTGGAGGTCGAAATAATTTCAAAGCTCCGCCGGCTTGCGGCGGGGCTTTCCGAGTGCCTGTTCCAAAAGTCGCCATTCCGGCCGGTCGCTTTTGATTCAGATGCTTAAAAGGATCGCGTTGACAGTAACAGGATTCAACGTAGATATTGCTGAGTAATCAGCAAGAAATAAGGCGATGCAAAACATCGTTTCGGGGTAAATACAATGATGGGAGTTCCAATAATGAAGAAATCGCTTTTCTCAGGCGTTGCACTTGCCGCAGTGCTGGCTTTCGGGGGCTCGGCCTGGGCTGACGTCATTCTGGGTATCGGCGCACCTCTGACCGGTCCGAACGCCGTTTACGGCGCGCAGATCCAGAAGGGCGCGGAAGCCGCGATCAAGGAAGTCAACGATGCGGGCGGCATCAACGGCGAAAAGATTTCGATCACGCTCGGCGATGACGTTTCGGATCCGAAACAGGGCATTTCCGTTGCCAACAAGTTTGCCGCCGATGGCGTGAAATTCGTCATCGGTCACTTCAACTCCGGCGTTGCGATCCCGGCTTCCGAAGTCTATGCGGAAAACGGCATTCTCGAAATCTCGCCGGCGGCCACCAATCCGGTCTATACCGAGCGCGAGCTGTGGAATACCTTCCGCACCTGCGGTCGTGACGACCAGCAGGGTATCGTGGCCGGTCAGTATATTTTCGACAACTTCAAGGATGCCAAGGTTGCCGTCATTCACGACAAGACCCCTTACGGTCAGGGTCTTGCCGACGAAACCAAGAAGAAGCTCAACGAGCTTGGCGCCAAGGAAGCCGTTTATGAAGGCGTGAATGTCGGCGAAAAGGACTTCTCCGCTCTGATCGCCAAGCTCAAGCAGGCTGGCGTGAACGTTCTCTACTGGGGCGGCCTGCACGCGGAAGCTGGCCTTATCATCCGTCAGCTTGCCGATCAGGGCCTGAAGGTCCAGTTCATTTCGGGCGACGGTATCGTCTCGAACGAACTGGCCTCCATTGCCGGTCCAGCTGTCGAAGGCACGCTGAACACCTTCGGTCCCGATCCGCGCAACAATCCGGCCAATGCCGATCTGGTGAAGAAGTTCCGCGATGCCGGCTTCGAGCCGGAAGCCTACACGATGTATTCCTATGCGGCCGTTCAGTCGCTGGCGCAGGCCGCCAAGGCCGCTGGCAGCAACGATCCGCAGGAAGTTGCCAAGGCGCTCAAGGAAAAGGGTCCCTTCAAGACCGTGCTCGGTGACCTGTCCTACGACGAAAAGGGTGATCCGAAGCTTCCGGGTTACGTCATGTACAAGTGGGAAAAGGGCGCTGACGGAAAGTACACCTACGTTCAGCAGAAGTAATTTCCTGTCCTTGATCCGATTGAAATGCCCGGCTTCACGCCGGGCATTTTTCTTTGGGCTGGTGGTCTGATTCCGGCATTTGCATCCCTCTGATACAGGCGCCGTGCAAATGTCGGAATCGAAAGGACCACTCGTAACTTATCTATCTAGAGGATTGAATTTGACGTTTGATTCCCGACTGAACGAGATGCTGTTTCAAACGTCAAATTCAATCCACTAGTCCGAAGCATAAAGTCATGCGCAAAGAGCAGAATGTAGCCGAAGTCCTTACTTTACTTCGCAATAGGACGTGATTGTATCTATTTTATCCGCTGGATATAGGGTGATTCTCTATCCTCGGTTTGCGTTCCGGTGGGAGGACCGGTTTCAGCGTGGGGCACCGTCAAATCTCGAATTGTGTTCCGGGAACCGAAACGATCTCCTCTTCGAATGCAGATGAAGCCCGTGTGCGGCGGTTTCGACCCGACCGCTCACGGTCTTGAAAATGCGTAGCGGTTCCGACGGCCACGGTCGGGAGAACCGCTCCGGCCTTTTGTTATGAACCGCGCGTCTTATGCGAAAATCATCTCATGGTTTTGGGGACGCGCTCCGGGTTGGAACGTTCGCTATGCGTCCATTTTGACGCGCGACGTTCCGGGTAAAATGGGAGTGACCGAAATGAAGACATCCTTGTTCTGCGGCGTGTGCCTTTCCGCACTGGTTGCGTTTGGCGGCACGGCTCTTGCCGATATCCAGCTTGGCGTCGGCGCGCCGCTGACCGGCAGCCAGGCGGCTTTCGGCGAGCAGATCAAGCGTGGTGTCGAAGCGGCGGTCGCGGAAGCCAATGCCAAGGGCGGCATGAACGGCGAACAGATCGCCATCGTTTATGGCGATGACGCCGCCGATCCGAAGCAGGGCATTTCTGTTGCCAACAAATTCGTCGGCGACGGCGTTCAGTTCGTGATCGGTCATTTCAATTCCGGCGTCAGCATTCCGACCTCGGACATCTATGCTGAAAACGGCGTATTGATGATCGCGCCGGGCACGACCAACCCGACCTTTACCGAGCGTGAATTGTGGAACACTTTCCGCACCTGCCGTCGCGACGACAAGCAGGGCATCGTCGCGGGCAAGTACATGGCCGACAATTACAAGGACGGCAAGGTCGCCATCCTGCATGACAAGATGCCTTACGGTCAGGGGCTGGCCGACGAAACCCGGAAGTCGCTCAACGAGAACGGCCTGAAGGAAACGCTTTATGAGGGTGTGAACCAGGGCGACAAGGATTTCTCCGCGCTTATCTCCAAGATGAAAGCCGCGGGCATCACCGCCGTTTACTGGGGCGGTATGCACCCGGAAGCGGGCCTCTTGATCCGGCAGATGGCCGATCAGGACCTCAAGGCGCAGTTCATTTCGGGCGACGGCATCGTGTCGAACGAACTTGCCTCGATCGCTGGCGACGCCGTGGCCGGTGTCATGAACACGTTCGGTCCCGATCCGCGCGACGACCAGTCGAATGCGGAACTGATCAAGTCCTTCCGCGACAAGGGTTTTGAGCCGGAGGCCTATACGTTCTACGCCTATGCCGGTGTGCAGTCGCTGGTGAACGCGGCCAATGCCGCAGGCAGCAACGACCCGCAGGAAGTTGCCTCCGCCATGAAGCAGAAAGGCCCGTTCAAGACAGTACTTGGCGATATTTCCTTCGATGAGAAGGGCGATCCGAGCCTGTCGCCCTATGTCATGTTCGAATGGCGCAAGGGCGAGGACGGCAAGTACAATTACTTCCAGAAGTAAGCCTGCCTGATATATTAGCAAAAATTGCCTTAAAATGCATCAGAATGCCCGGCGTTTAGCCGGGCGTTCCATTTTTATCTTCCGATTGCACAGTTTGTTTGCGCTTGGGTTTATTGCCATGTAAGCAAAGCTGCCTTTGTCATAGCAGTTAGGGAGGTCTGCCTTGTCTTTCGCCCGAAAGCCCATCAGGAAAATTCTGGTCGCCAACCGATCCGAAATCGCAATCCGCGTATTCCGCGCCGCCAATGAGCTGGGGCTCAAAACGGTGGCCATATGGGCCGAGGAAGACAAGCTTTCCATGCATCGCTTCAAGGCTGATGAGAGCTATCAGGTCGGGCGCGGCCCGCATCTGGCGCGCGATCTGGGGCCGATCGAAAGCTATCTCTCCATCGACGAGATTATTCGCGTGGCCAAGCTTTCGGGCGCCGATGCGATCCATCCGGGCTACGGGCTTTTGTCGGAAAGCCCGGAATTTGCCGAAGCCTGCGCCGAAAATGGCATCGTCTTTATCGGTCCGAAGCCGGAAACCATGCGCCGCCTCGGCAACAAGGTGGCCGCGCGCAATCTCGCCATCGAGATCGGTGTGCCGGTGGTGCCAGCCACCGATCCGCTGCCCGACGATATGGAAGAGGTGAAGAAGCTCGCCGCCGAAATCGGCTACCCGCTGATGCTCAAGGCGAGCTGGGGCGGCGGCGGTCGCGGCATGCGCGCCATCCGCGCCGAGGCGGATCTGGCGCGTGAGGTGACAGAGGCAAAGCGTGAGGCCAAGGCCGCGTTCGGCAAGGATGAAGTCTATCTGGAAAAGCTGGTTGAGCGCGCCCGCCATGTCGAAGTGCAGATATTGGGTGATACCCATGGCAATGCCGTGCATCTCTTCGAGCGCGATTGCTCGATTCAGCGCCGTAACCAGAAGGTGGTTGAGCGCGCGCCCGCGCCGTATCTGAACGATGAACAGCGGCGGGAACTTGCAGGCCATGGCCTGAAGATTGCACACGCGACTGACTATATCGGCGCGGGCACGGTCGAGTTCCTGATGGATGCCGATACGGGCAAGTTCTATTTCATCGAAGTCAATCCGCGCATTCAGGTCGAGCATACGGTCACGGAAGAAGTGACCGGCATCGATATCGTCAAGGCGCAGATCCATATTCTCGAAGGTGCGGCCATCGGTACGCCGGAATCGGGCGTGCCGCGTCAAGACGATATTCACCTCAATGGTCATGCGCTTCAGTGCCGCATTACCACGGAAGACCCGGAGCAGAACTTCATCCCCGATTACGGGCGCATTCAGGCCTATCGCTCGGCGTCCGGTTTCGGCATTCGCCTCGATGGCGGCACGGCCTATTCGGGCGCTTTCATCACCCGCTATTACGACCCGCTTCTGGTCAAGGTGACGGCATCCGGGGCGACGCCGATGGAAGCAATCCGCCGCATGGATCGCGCCTTGCGCGAGTTCCGCATTCGCGGCGTGGCGACGAACCTGACCTTTCTGGAAGCGATCATCAATCATCCGAAATTCCAGTCGAACGATTATACGACCCGTTTCATCGACACGACGCCGGAACTGTTCGAGCAGGTCAAGCGGCAGGATCGCGCCACCAAGCTTCTGACCTATATTGCCGATGTGACCGTCAACGGCCATCCCGAGACCAAGGGCCGCGCCAGGCCGGCGCAGGATGCGGCGAAACCGCATGTACCCTGGTTCGGCGACAGGCCGGTGGCGGACGGCACCAAGCAGCTTCTCGATAAGCTTGGGCCGAAAAAGTTCGGCGAATGGGTGCGTAACGAAAAACGTGCGCTCATCACCGATACGACCATGCGCGACGGTCATCAGTCACTGCTTGCCACCCGTGTCCGCACTTACGACATTGCCCGCATCGCCCAGTCGTATGCGCAGGCGCTGCCGAACCTGTTCTCGCTGGAATGCTGGGGCGGGGCGACTTTCGATGTCTCCATGCGCTTTCTGACGGAAGACCCGTGGGAGCGTCTGGCGCTCGTACGCGAGGGTGCGCCAAATCTTTTGTTGCAGATGCTTTTGCGCGGCGCGAATGGCGTCGGCTACAAGTCCTATCCCGACAATGTGGTGCAGCAATTCGTGCGTGAGGCAGCGCGCGGCGGCATCGATCTGTTCCGCGTGTTCGACAGTCTCAACTGGGTCGAGAACATGCGCGTGTCGATGGATGCGGTGCTGGAGGAGGGAAAACTCTGCGAAGCGGCCATCTGCTATACCGGCGATATTCTCAATCCCGACCGCGCCAAATACGACCTCAACTATTACGTCGATCTGGCGAAGGAGGTCGAGAAGGCAGGCGCGCATATCATCGCCGTCAAGGACATGGCCGGTCTGCTGAAGCCTGCTGCGGCGCGTGTCCTGTTCAAGGCGCTGCGCGAAGAAACCGACTTGCCGATCCACTTCCACACCCACGACACGTCGGGCATTGCGGCGGCTACTGTGCTGGCGGCGGTCGATGCCGGTGTGGATGTGGTCGATGCGGCGATGGATGCGCTTTCGGGCAACACATCGCAGCCGTGTCTCGGCTCCATCGTGGAAGCATTGCACGGTTCGGAACGCGATCCCGGCCTCGACCCGGATTCGATCCGCCATATCTCCTTTTATTGGGAGGCGGTGCGCAATCAGTATGCCGCCTTCGAAAGCGATCTCAAGGGACCGGCCTCGGAAGTCTATCTGCATGAAATGCCGGGCGGTCAGTTCACCAATCTGAAGGAACAGGCGCGTTCGCTCGGTCTTGAAACCCGGTGGCATGAAGTGGCGCAGGCCTATGCCGATGTGAACCGCATGTTCGGCGATATCGTGAAGGTCACGCCGTCTTCCAAGGTGGTGGGCGACATGGCGCTGATGATGGTCAGCCAGGACCTGACGGTGGCCGATGTCGAAAACCCGGACAAGGACATCGCCTTCCCGGATTCGGTCGTGTCGATGATGCGCGGCGATCTCGGGCAGCCGCCATCGGGCTGGCCGCAGGCGCTTCAGAAAAAGGTGCTGAAGGGCGAAAAGCCGTTCACCGTGCGTCCGGGTTCTCTGCTGGCTCCGGCCGATCTGGACGCGGAACGTAAAGGTGCAGAGGAAACGGTGGGCCGCAAGATTTCCGACCAGGAATTCGCCTCGGCGCTGATGTATCCGAAAGTGTTCACCGACTATGCCACCGCGCATGAGACTTACGGTCCGACAAGCGTTCTGCCGACGCCGGTTTATTTCTACGGCCTCAAGCCGGAGGAAGAAATCTTTGTCGATCTGGAACGCGGCAAGACGCTGGTGATCGTCAATCAGGCGATCAGCGAGACCGACGAAAAAGGCATGGTGACGGTGTTCTTCGAGCTGAACGGCCAGCCGCGCCGCATCAAGGTGCCGAACCGCGCCAAGGGTGCTTCCGGCGGTGTGCGCCGCAAGGCGGAACCGGGCAATGACGCCCATGTCGGCGCGCCGATGCCGGGAGTCATTTCGACCGTCGCGGTTGCTGCAGAGCAGAAGGTTGCCCAAGGCGATGTGCTCTTGTCCATCGAGGCGATGAAAATGGAAACGGCCATCCATGCCGAGCGCGACGGTGTCATTGCCGAAGTGCTGGTGCGCCCCGGTGAGCAGATCGACGCGAAAGACCTGCTGGTCGTTTACTCCGAATAGCTTTCGGTCCAACCGAAGCTGGGGGTTTCAGGTTTTACGCCCCCTTTCCCCTCGTCCTTCGACAAGTTCAGGATGAGGGGATGCGTAGCGGCGGGTCAATTGGACACCGCCATATCCATGGAACCATCGCGCTTGCAATGCCGCGTCCGTCAAAAGGCGCGGCATTTTCTTTATGCTTGCGGCATCTCTAAAATCTGCTATGCATGTTTGTGCTGATTTATGCATGATTATGCATGAAAGGAATCAAAGTGGCGATGGAGCTTCTGCTTCACGAAAGACAGGCGCGTATCCAGCAACTGCTGGAGCAGTCGGGTCGTGTGCTGGCGGCGGAACTTGCGGAAAGTTTCGGTGTATCGGAGGATACGATAAGGCGCGACCTGCGCGATCTGGCGGCGGCGGGCCTTTGCAAGCGCGTCTATGGCGGCGCCTTGCGTGCCGTGCCGGAGCCGGTTTCGCTTGCCGAGCGCGACGTCGAAAGGCCTGAGGCGAAAGCAGCGCTCGCAGCCGTTCTGCACGGTCTGATCGAATCGGGCATGACCGTCTTTCTCGACTCGTCCTCGGTCAATACGGCGCTGGCGCGGCTTTTGGTCGAGCGTGGCGATACGATCACCGTCGTCACCAACACGCCTTCCATCGCGGCCATCGTGATGGGCTCGCAGCAGATCGAGCTGATCGTTATCGGCGGCCCGATCGACAGGCGGGTGAGCGCGGCGGTCGGCGCGCGCGCCCTGCGCGATGCGGAAATGCTGCATCCCGATCTCTGCATTCTTGGCGCCTGCGGCATTGCAGCGGAAATCGGCGTCACCGCGCTTTATCTGGACGATGCGGAGTTCAAGCGGGTGATAGCGGGACGCAGCCGGTCGGTCGTTCTCGCCATTACGAGCGACAAGCTCGACACAGTGGCGGCGCACGATGTGGTGCCGCTGGAAGATGTCAGCGTCATGGCTGTCGAAGACGATGCGGATGAAGCAGCGCTTGCGCCTTATGCGGCGTCGGGTATGAAAATCGTGCGTGCGGCGGCAGGCCGCGATTGAGGCAATCATGGAACAGGTTTCCGGACGGGAAGACGTTGCGCCCGCGAGCGCGCCATTTGTGACCAGGGAGAGAATCGCGGTGGCGCTCCTCTTTCTGGCGAACGGTTATATTTTTGGCGGCTGGGCACCGAAAATTCCCGAATTTGCCGCACGGCTGGGCCTCGACAGTGCCGGTATGGGGCTGATGATCCTCGTCTTCGGGCTTGGTTCGCTCACCATGATGCCGGTTGCGGGCGCCCTTTCCGCGCATCGCGGTTCCGGGGCAGTCGTGCGTTTCTTCGCACTGGCCTTCATTCCGGCCCTGTTCGTGGTTTCGCTGGCGCCCAATGTGATCACGGCGGTGATCGTGATGTTCTATTTCGGCGGCACAATGGCCGCGATGGACGTATCGATGAACGCCAATGCCGTCGCCGTCGAGAAATCCATGCGCCGGGCGATCATGTCGTCCTGCCATGCATTCTGGAGCCTCGGCGGCCTGATAGGCGCCGCCACGGGTGGCTTTCTCATCGCCCAGTTCGGATCGCTGGTTCATGCGCTGGTCACGACGATTGCTTCTGCCGTGATGATCGCGGTCGCGTGGCCGTCGATCATTCCCGACAATGCCCATCATGCGAGCGGCGAAAGGCCGAAACTCGTATTGCCGCGCAATCCGCTGCCCTGGCTCGTGGGGGTGATGGCGCTGTTTTCCATGGTGCCGGAGGGCGCAATCCTCGACTGGGGCGCCTATCACATGCAGCAGGATCTGGGCGCTTCGGTCACTCTGGCCGGGTTCGGCTTTGCCGCCTTTTCCTTTTCCATGGCGGCAATGCGCTTTGCGGGCGATCTGGTGCGCGACCGTTATGGCGCGGTGAAGACGCTGCGGCTATGCACCGTCATCGCCATTATCGGTATGCTGACGGTCGGTTTCTCGACCAGTCCCTATATTTCGCTGGTCGGCTTTGCGATTTGCGGCATCGGCATTTCCAACATGGTGCCGATAGCCTTTTCGATGGCGGGCAATATGCCGGGCGTCAATCCCAGCGTGGGGCTGTCGGTTGCGACGACGCTCGGCTATTCCGGTATGCTGGTTGCGCCGTCGGTGATCGGTTTTGTGGCCAAGCATAGCGGGTTCGGCGTGGTGTTCATTGCCTTGCCGGCGTTGCTGCTGGTCGTGCTGGTCTTCTCAGGCCTGGCCCGCTATGCCGACCACGAGCATTGAGCTTCCTTATGAGACGCATCTTATCCAAAACCGGCTCCCACTTTTTGGGATGCGCTATCCAGCGGTCCAGCCGCCATCGACAGGCAGGGACGTGCCGTTGATCTGGGCGGCTGCGTCGGTTGCAAGGAAGACGGCAAGCGCACCGATCTGCCCGGTGGTGACGAATTCCTTTGTCGGCTGTTTATCGAGCATCACTTCGCGGATAACGGTTTCGCGGTCCATGTCGTACGCCTTCATCTGATCGGGAATCTGCGCCTCGACGAGCGGCGTCAGCACATAGCCGGGGCAAATGGCGTTGGCGGTGATTTTGGCGGTCGCAAGCTCCAGCGCCAGCGTCTTTGTGAAGCCGACAATGCCATGCTTGGCCGCGACATAGGCCGATTTGAACGGCGAGGCGACAAGCCCGTGCGCGGAGGCGATATTGATGATGCGGCCCCAGCCCCTGGCGCGCATATGCGGGATGGCGGCAGCACTTGTGTGAAAGGCGGAGGTCAGGTTGATCGCGATGATGCGGTCCCATTGTTCGACTGGAAAGTCTTCCACCCGCTCCACGTGCTGGATACCCGCATTATTGACCAGAATATCGGCACTGCCGAAGGTTTCGGCCGCCTGAGCCACAAGGTTGCGGCACTGGTCGGCATTCGACATGTCAGCGGCGATATAGACCGCGCTCGTGCCATGTTTTTCCGCAATGGACCGGGCCAGCGCATGGTCTTCGTCCCGGTTGGTGAAGGAGTTGATCACGACCTTGTGTCCTGCCGCCGCGAGTGCGTGGGCGATGCCAAGCCCTATGCCGGAATTCGATCCGGTGACGATTGCGGTCTTGCGGGCAGTTGTATCGGTCATGTTCAGGTTTCCTCCTTGCATTGAGCGAGCGCATAATGAAAGGGCGACAAGACAACGGCAAGTGATTATATAAGGCCAGAGCCGGATATATGATGGCCCAGATATATGCCAGCGTTGACAATCGTGTCGCACTGCGCCACCCGAAAACAGTCAGAACTCAGAACAGAGCAAAATGTCTTCCGAGACCGTCAGCTATTTCTCGCATCCTTTCCCCCGCCGCCGGTCGGTTGGCGTCAGCGTCGGCGGCGTTGTCGTCGGCGGTAGCGCGCCGGTTGTCGTACAATCGATGACCAATACGGATACGGCGGACGTGGATTCCACGGTCGCGCAGGTGGCGGCGCTGCACCGCGCCGGGTCCGAAATCGTGCGCATCACGGTGGATCGCGACGAATCGGCTGCGGCCGTGCCAAAAATCCGTGAGCGTCTGGAACGTCTGGGCCATGACGTGCCGCTGGTCGGCGATTTTCATTATATCGGCCACAAGCTGCTTGCCGATCATCCGGCCTGTGCGGAAGCGCTGGCGAAATATCGCATCAATCCGGGCAATGTCGGTTTCAAGGACAAGAAGGACAAGCAGTTCGCCGATATCGTCGAAATGGCGATCCGTCATGACAAGCCCGTGCGTATCGGCGTCAACTGGGGGTCGCTCGATCAGGAATTGCTGACCACGCTGATGGATCGCAATCAGGCCGAAGGCGCGCCGCTTTCGGCGCAGGAAGTCATGCGCGAGGCCATTGTGCAGTCGGCGTTGATTTCGGCCAATCTGGCGGAAGAAATCGGGCTGGGACGCGACAAGATCATCCTGTCGGCCAAGGTCAGTCAGGTGCAGGACCTGATCGCCGTTTATACCATGCTGGCCGGACGCTCGGACCATGCGCTGCATCTGGGCCTCACCGAAGCAGGCATGGGATCGAAGGGCATTGTCGCGTCGTCGGCGGCGATGGGCATTTTGCTTCAGCAGGGCATTGGCGACACGATCCGCATATCGCTGACGCCGGAACCGGGCGGCGACCGCACCCGCGAAGTGCAGGTGGCGCAGGAATTGTTGCAGACGATGGGCTTCCGCCAGTTCATTCCGATTGTCGCGGCATGCCCCGGTTGCGGGCGCACCACCTCGACGGTGTTTCAGGAACTGGCGCAGACCATTCAGGACGATATCCGCCGCAACATGCCGGTCTGGCGCGAGAAATATCCGGGCGTCGAGGCGCTTTCGGTGGCGGTTATGGGCTGCATCGTCAACGGTCCGGGCGAATCGAAACATGCCGATATCGGCATTTCGTTGCCCGGCACGGGCGAAACCCCGTCCGCGCCGGTCTTTGTCGATGGCAGGAAGGTCACGACCCTGCGCGGTCCCGGCATTGCCGAAGATTTCCAGAAGATGGTTGCCGATTATATCGAGAACCGCTTTGGTCTCGATAGGAAAGCGTCCTGATCAGTTTTGCCGCTCGGCGATGAAACGGGCGGCCTGTTTCAAGATTTCCGCATCCTGACCGAAGGGTGACAGCAGGCTTTCGGCCTGTGCGACAAGGCCCGCAAGCTGTTTGCGGGTCCAGTCGATGCCATGCAGGGAAACCAGCGTGGCTTTTCCCGCATTTGCGTCCTTGCCGGTCGCCTTGCCCATGGTTTGCGCATCGGCGGTGACGTCGAGAAGGTCGTCGGCAAGCTGGAAGGCGAGGCCGATGGCCGAGCCGAACTCGGCCATGCGCTCGCGATCCTCACGTGAGGCGCCAGCGATGATGGCGCCTGCCTCGCAGGCAAAGCGAATCAGCGCGCCGGTTTTCATCGCCTGAAGCGTGATGATGCCCGCTTCGTCGGGCTTGCTGGTCGCGGCCATCAGATCGAGCGCCTGTCCGCCCGCCATCCCGCCAAGGCCGGAGGCACGCGCCAGCGCTGAAACGAGCTGCACGCGAATCGACGCGTCGAGGTCCGTTTCGTCGGAAGCCACGATGTCGAAAGCGTAGGTCAGCAGGCTGTCGCCCGCGAGGATAGCAGCGGCTTCGTCAAAGGCCTTGTGCACGGTTGGCTGGCCGCGACGCAGATCGTCGTCGTCCATGGCGGGCAAATCGTCATGGACGAGCGAATAGCAGTGGATGCATTCAAGCGCGGCGGCCACCCGCAGGACAGCATCGCCGTTCCTGCCGAAAAGGGCAGCGCTTTCGATGACGAGGAAAGGGCGCAGGCGTTTGCCGCCGTTCAGCACGCCGTGGCGCATGGCCGCGAGCAAGCGTTCCGGGCGGGCGATTTCGCCGGTTCGCAGGCGCTGGGCCAGAAGCTCGGTCAAAAGCGCTTCCACCTGCTCCGCGCGGGCGTTCAGGGCATCGGTAAAATCGGCAGGCATATGTTCCATGCCCATCGGCATGGACGAAACCATGATCCCGGTCAACCGGCCATCGCAATCAGCACAGGCTTTTTCATCTGACGGTCATCAAACCGTCGGTTCCCGACTTGTTTCCCCGGCTGGATTATGGGATCGAGTTCTTTATCATTAATGAATGGTTAATCCGCCCTGGGGCAAATTTTGCGGTGAACGTGGCTAAAATCATCATCAAGAGCAAAGATGGGCGCAACTACTTGGCCGATCCCGTTTGGGGTGGCAGAATTGCTCTCATGCTCAAGATTCTGGTGGTGCTGGCTGTTCTGCCGCTTTTTCTCCTCCTTGTTTATTCGGTTCCTTTCGTGCGTCCCGTTTCGACGTTGATGGCGGCGGATTTCGTACTTCTGCGCGATGTCGACCGGCGCTGGGTGAGTATTGACGATGTGTCGCCGGTTCTGGTCAATTCGGTGATGATGGCCGAGGACGGCCAGTTTTGCAGCCATGGCGGTGTCGACTGGCATCAACTGAGCCTCGTGCTCGACGATGCGGGCGAGGGAGGCCCCAGTCGCGGCGCCTCGACCATCACCATGCAGACGGTGAAGAACCTCTTTCTGTGGAACGGGCGCTCCTATGTCCGCAAGGGGCTTGAATTTCCGTTGGCCATGGTCGCCGACGGGCTTCTGTCGAAGAAGCGGATCATGGAAATCTATCTCAATATCGCCGAGTGGGGGCCGGGTATTTACGGAATCGAGGCCGCTGCCCGGCACTATTTCAAGCGGTCGGCAGCAAGGCTGACCGCGCAGCAGGCGGCACTTCTTGCCGTCACCTTGCCAAATCCCGCGCTTCGCAACCCGGCCAGGCCGACGCGCAACATGCAGCGCATCGCCCGCATCGTTGCCAGGCGCGCCGCGCGATCGGGGCCATATGTGGTTTGCGTGCAATAAATGCGCGATACGAAAAAAAGATAAGACTCCCGCTGGTCAAATGCCGCAAGAGCGTGTATAGGCACCTGACTTTCTAGAATTTTGTCCGTTGTGACAGGCTTCACTGGAGCCGTACCGGATATTTATTGACCGATCAGTGGAGCTGGATCCATGGCAGTACCTAAACGAAAAGTTTCTCCGTCGCGTCGCGGCATGCGCCGTTCGGCTGACGCTCTCAAGGCCCCGACCTATGTCGAGGACAAGAACTCTGGCGAACTTCGCCGTCCGCATCATATCGATCTGAAGAGCGGTATGTATCGCGGCCGTCAGGTTCTCGAAGCCAAGGAATAGTCTGTAGCCGCGCCGGGCGTGGCTTGCAGATGGTTTTAAAACGCCGCTTCCGTTCGATCGGGAGCGGCGTTTTTATTTTGACTGGATGTTTTGAAAGCGAAACGGTTTTCGTATGGACGAAAACCGCTTCGCGCTTTTGCCTGAAATGTTTTAGCCTGCGTCTGATGCAAAGCCAGCGGCTTCGATACCGGCAATGGCGGCGGCTTCATCATTGTCCGAGGTGTCGCCGGAAATGCCGACCGCCCCCAGAATCTCACCGCCCGCATCCTTGATCAGCACACCGCCTGGCACCGGCACGACTTTTCCGCCCGACACGCCGGACAGCCCTTCCAGAAAATGCGGACGATCCTTGGCCTGATTGTTCAGCCAGCGCGAACCCGTGCCGACCGCGAGCGCGCCGTAGGCCTTGCCCGAGCCGATCTCGAAGCGGAGCATGGAAGCGCCGTCCTGACGCTGGAAAGCCTTCACATGACCGCCGGTATCCAGAACGCAGACGGCGAGCGGCTTCAGTTTCAGTTCTCCGGCTTTGGCAAAGGCTCCGGCAATGATCGTATTGGCGCGTTCGAGCGTTAGTGAAGGCATGTTCATCTCCTGTGATGTGATGGTGATAATTTAGCGGCTGCGCGCGGCGATGCACCTGCGAATGCTGGTCGTGACGGGAAAAACACCTTCTCGATTTTCATGAAGACGGCGGGAGAGCTTGCCAAGGCCCGCTTTTTGGTCTTTGTGTTGCGCGACATGCTCAAGGAGGAAAGAATGTCCGATCCGAAAACCATCGTCATCGCCAGCGCCGCCCGTACGGCGGTGGGCGCGTTCAATGGTGCTTTTGCCAATGTTCCGGCACATGAATTGGGCGCTGCGGCCATCAAGGGCGCGCTTGAGCGCGCCGGTGTCGATGCGGCGGATGTCGATGAGGTCATTCTGGGGCAGGTGCTGACGGCAGGCGAAGGACAGAATCCGGCGCGCCAGGCGGCGATGGATGCAGGTTGCCCGAAGGAGGCGACGGCTTTCGCTCTCAACCAGCTCTGCGGCTCCGGCCTGCGGGCTGTCGCGCTCGGGATGCAGCAGATTCTCTCCGGCGATGCCCGGATCATCGTGGCTGGCGGACAGGAATCCATGTCCATGGCTCCGCACTGCGCGCATTTGCGCGGCGGCGTGAAGATGGGCGACTTCAAGATGATCGACACCATGCTGAAGGACGGCCTGACGGACGCTTTCAACGGCTATCACATGGGCATTACCGCAGAAAATGTCGCCCGCCAGTGGCAGTTGAGCCGTCAGGATCAGGACGAGTTCGCGCTCGCCTCGCAGCAAAAGGCCGAGGCCGCGCAGAAAGCGGGCCGGTTCGACGATGAAATCGTGCCCTTCACCGTGAAGACCCGGAAGGGCGAAGTCGTTGTCTCGGCAGACGAATATATCCGTCCGGGCACGACGATGGAGACACTTGCCAAGCTCAAACCTGCTTTCGACAAGGAAGGCACGGTTACGGCAGGCAATGCGTCGGGCATCAATGACGGCGCTGCGGCGGTCGTTCTGATGGATGCCGACGAAGCGGGCAAGCGCGGTGTGAAGCCTCTGGCGCGCATCGTTTCCTGGGCAACGGCTGGCGTCGATCCCGCGATCATGGGGACCGGTCCCATTCCGGCGACGAAGAAGGCGCTGGAAAAGGCAGGCTGGAGCGTGGACGATCTCGATCTCGTGGAGGCCAACGAAGCCTTTGCAGCGCAGTCCTGCGCTGTGGTGAGCGATCTCGGCCTTGATCCGGAGATCGTCAACGTCAATGGCGGTGCAATCGCCATCGGTCACCCGATCGGCGCGTCCGGCGCGCGCGTGCTGACGACGCTGCTTTACGAAATGCAGCGCCGTGGCGCCAGGCGCGGTCTGGCGACGCTTTGCATCGGTGGCGGCATGGGGGTGGCGCTTTGCGTCGAGCGCGACTGACAGGATTTCGCTTTTCGTGAAAGTTGGAAGGCGGGCGGGCAGCAGCTCCGCCCGTTTCTGTTGCGCGGCTGCGGATGGGGGCGGGTCGGCCAAAAGTTAACAAAACCGCGAGACTGGCGGGGCGAATGCTTCGTCCCGAGCGGTTTTCTATGGTGTTCCGCGTCGCCGGACCATCAGATATGGTGAGAACAAACGAAGAAAATCCATGGATCAGCGATTCGTCGCCGATTCGTTCCGGCTTTGGCCTGAAGGTTAACGAAAACCGGCTTCGGGACCGTTATTGCATTAACGAACTATCAGTATTTATTGATTTTTTCTTAAAGAGGGGGAACGTATGACAATGACCTGTTGACAGGTTCCGCCAAAAGTTAACGCCAGCAGGTCCCGGCTTCGAAAGAACATCGGAAACCGGCCTGATTGATTCATGATCTTGTGGAGCTTTTCTGCTGCCCCACTATATATTGCCGTGAACAAAAGGCGAATCTGTGGGAATCAGTGATTCGTCGCCGATTCGTTCTAGACTCGTTCCAATTATTAATCGGCATACGCATTGACGCGCTTCGGGTCGAACGCCAGATACGGTAGCATTCGGCTCGTATTGAAACTTAACAGGAGCGCTTTCGGTACGGGTCATATAGTGCTATCGCAAGAGCCTGCATCCAGCCCCTCGGGGGCGCTTGTACCGGGAATCCGATTATTGGCATGAACCATCTCCCCGCCCATGATTTGCCGCTCGCTCTGAGCGGCCGCGACGTGACCGCGGTGCTCGGGCCGACCAATACCGGCAAGACGCATCTGGCCATCGAGCGCATGTTGTCGCATGGCACCGGCATGATCGGCCTGCCGCTGCGCCTTCTGGCGCGCGAGGTCTATAACCGCGTGGCGGAACGGGTCGGGACGGCCAATGTCGCGCTGGTGACGGGCGAGGAAAAGATCGTGCCGCCCACAGCGCGCTATTCCGTCTGCACGGTGGAAGCGATGCCGCGCCGCACCGACGTCGCCTTTGTCGCCATCGATGAAGTGCAGCTCGCGGGCGATCTCGAACGCGGCCATATTTTCACCGACCGCATCCTGCATCTGCGCGGGCGGCAGGAAACCCTGCTTCTGGGCGCCGCCACCATGCGTGGCATTCTGGAAAAGCTTCTGCGCGGCATCAATGTAGTCACGCGGCCGCGCCTGTCGCATCTGGCCTATGCCGGGTCGAAGAAGATTACGCGGCTGCCGAACCGTTCGGCGATTGTCGCTTTTTCCGCCGACGAGGTTTATGCCATTGCCGAACTGATCCGCCGCCAGCGCGGCGGCGCTGCGGTGGTCATGGGTGCGCTATCTCCGCGCACGCGCAATGCGCAGGTCGAGCTTTACCAGTCAGGCGATGTCGATTTTCTGGTCGCGACCGACGCCATCGGCATGGGGCTCAATCTCGATGTCGATCACGTGGCTTTCGCGCAGAACCGCAAGTTCGACGGCTATCAGTTTCGCGATCTCACGCCTGCCGAAGTGGGGCAGATCGCAGGTCGCGCCGGGCGTCACCTGCGCGACGGCACATTCGGGGTGACGGGGCAGGTGCATCCGTTCGACGAGGAACTGGTCGAGCGGGTGGAAGCGCATAATTTCGATCCGGTCAAAGTGCTGCAATGGCGCACGGCGCGTTTCGATTTTTCGTCGCTGGAAGCACTGCGCCATTCGCTCGAAACGCCCGCGCCGATCGAAGGTCTGGCCAAGGCGCTTCCGGCTGTGGACCAGCAGGCGCTTGAAAATCTTTCAAAAGACGGAGAGATTGTACGACTTGCAACGACACCGGCGCGGATCGAGCTTTTGTGGGACGCCTGCGCGCTGCCCGACTATCGCAAGATCGCACCGGCGCAACATGCCGATATCATTGCAACCATCTATCAGGATCTGGTACGCCGAGGGAGCGTCGATGAAGATTATATGAGCGAACAGGTGCGCCGCGCCGATAGTACAGAGGGGGAAATCGACACCCTGTCGCATCGCGTGGCGCAAATCCGTACCTGGACTTTTGTGTCGCACAGGCCCGGATGGCTTGCCGATCCGACACACTGGCAGGAAAAGACGCGCGAAATAGAGGACAGACTGTCCGATGCGCTGCATGAAAGGTTGACGAAACGCTTTGTAGACCGCAGGACAAGCGTGCTTATGAGGCGCCTGAGAGAGAATGCCATGCTTGAAGCAGAAATCAGCTCGACCGGAGACGTGATCGTCGAAGGGCACAATGTCGGGCAACTGGAAGGATTCCGTTTTACCGCCGACGTCCAGGCCGAAGGGCCGGATGCGAAGGCGGTGAAGTCGGCTGCACAAAAGGCGCTCGCCGCCGAGTTCGAACGTCGCGCGGAACGCTTTGCGGCTGCGCCGAACAGCGATTTCGCGCTGGGTTCGGACGGCGTTATGCGCTGGGTCGGCGCTACGGTCGCGACGCTTGTCGCGGGCGACGACGTGCTGAAGCCGCGCGCTGTGATTCTGGCCGATGAACAGCTTACCGGTCCGGCGCGCGACAAGGTTACCGCGCGCATCGACCGTTTCGTGGCGTACCATATCGAAACAGTGCTGAAGCCGCTCACCGATCTTGGCGCCGCAGATGCGCTGACCGGCATGACGCGCGGCCTGGCATTCCAGATCGTCGAAAATCTGGGTATCCTCCAGCGTCGCGACGTGGCGGAGGAAGTGCGCGGTCTCGATCAGGATTCGCGCGCGGCGCTTCGTCGCCTCGGGGTGCGCTTCGGCGCTTATCACGTCTTCATGCCTATGCTGCTGAAGCCCGCTCCGGCTGGCCTCATCACGCTGCTCTGGGCGCTGAAGAACGATGGCCGCGAGCGCGCCGGTTATGGCGATGTGGTCAATGTGCTGGCCGCTGGCCGCACCTCCGTCGTGGTCGATCCGACATTCGACCAGATGTTCTATCGTCTGGCCGGTTATCGTGTGCTGGGCCGTCGCGCCGTGCGCATCGATATTCTGGAGCGCCTTGCCGATCTCATCCGTCCGGCGCTTGCCTGGCGTCCGGGTTCGGGGACGCGTCCCGATGGTGCATATGACGGCGGACGCTTCATCGTAACGCCTGCCATGATGTCCATTCTGGGCGCTACGGCCGAGGATATGGAAGAGGTTCTGAAGAGCCTCGGCTACCGTCACGAGGCGATGGAAGCTGCCGCCGTTACGGCCAAGCTTGCCGAACTCGATGCTTTCGCAGCCGAGGCCGCAGCCAGGGAAGCCGGTGCCGCTCAGGCAGCAGAACCGGAAAAGCCGGCTGTTCCCGACGCGGAACCCGTGCCTGCGCCTGTCGCTGCCGTCCAGGTGGAAGCGAAGGTGGAAGAAGCCGCTCCCGCAGCGGATGCGGCCGCACCTGCCGGTGAAGCCGGTGAAGCTGTCGTTGAAGAGCCCAAGCCGGTTCTTCTCTGGCGGCAGGGCCGTTTCGAGGGCCGCAATCGCAATCAGGACCAGAATCGCCAGCGTCGCGGCAACCAGAATCGCGGTCATCACAACCGCGACCAGGCCGGCGAAGAGCAACAGGCGCGTAACGATCGCAGTGGCGGCGGCAAGCGCTTCGACAAGCACAAGCGCCATCACGACGGTGAAGGCAAGCGCGAAGGCTCCAAGGGCGAATTCCGTGGCGGCCAGCGCCAGCCGAAGCGCGATCATGGTCATCAGGGCAACAAGCGCGTTGAGCAGGAACGTCCCGCACGCATCGACCCCGATTCGCCTTTCGCCAAGCTTCTGGCTCTGAAAGAGCAGATGAAGAAGTAAGATGGACGCAGGCGCAAGGCAGCGGATCGACAAGTGGCTGTTCTTTGCGCGCGTGGTCAAATCCAGATCGCTGGCGGCGAAACTCGCCGCCAGCGGCAAGGTTCGCGTCAATCGCGACAAGATCGTACAGCCGGCGCATCAGGTGAAGGTCGGCGATGTGCTGACCATCACGCTCGAACGGCGAATCCTCGTCTATAAGGTTCTGGCGCCCGGCGCACGGCGTGGCCCGGCCCCCGAGGCCCAGCTTCTCTATGAAGATCTTTCGCCGCCACCGTCCGCTTCCACGGCTCCGGTCGAGGCGGCTGTGCCCCAGCGCGAGAGCGGGGCAGGGCGACCAACCAAGAGAGAGCGGCGCGAGACGGACCGTCTGCGCGGAAACTGACACGGACGCGTTGCCGCAGGCTGCGCGGGCCGGTGATGGAAATTTCACGTCAAACCGTTCCGGCGAAAGCCTTTTCCACGGAAAGGGCATGGAGAGAAATGCGGTTTCAGATGTGCGTGAGATCGTACTTTCACCGCGTTTCTACCCTTGTCAGCGCGGGATAAAATCGCTACCTCACGCATTGTCATAAAAGGGCATGGGCTGAGACCCGCAACCATTTCCGTGCACGGGTGACTTCGTGGCGAGATATTCCAGAGCCTCCGGGTCATTCGCTGGCCGAGCGGCGGCTGGTCGGAATATCGGCGCAGAGCTATAGGATAGATAAGCCGCCGGTTCTGTAATTCGGGCGGCAACAGGAGTTCGACGATGACATATGTCGTGACCGATAATTGCATTCGCTGCAAATATACGGACTGCGTCGAGGTCTGTCCGGTCGATTGCTTCTACGAAGGCGAAAACATGCTCGTCATCAATCCGGACGAGTGCATCGACTGCGGCGTATGCGAACCGGAATGCCCTGCCGAGGCGATCAGCCCCGACACCGAACCGGGCCTCGACAAGTGGCTGGAGCTGAATACGGAATATGCGGCCAAATGGCCTAATATCACCGCAAAGAAAGACGCCTTGCCGGAAGCCAAGGAAATGGACGGTGTTGCAGGCAAGCTGGAGCAGTATTTCTCCGCCGAACCCGGCACTGGCGACTGACGCCGCAATCGGAATACCTGTCGGTTATATCAGGCTGCCGGACATGACGAATTGCATGTTTTAACACTTGCTTTTTCTGTGTCTGGGCGGCAAAAGACGAATAAAATCACGGGAAAACGCCTGTCATTCAGGCGTATCGAGTTGCCTATTGCGACATATTTGGCAATTTGTTGATTCTTTCGCGAAATTGTGTTAGGTTGCCTCAATAATTTCGGTGACTGGACGTCAATTCGTGGCGCTACGCGTTAATCTCTGAAAGGGCTGATCTTTAGTACCGGGCTGAATGGCGCCGGGGAAGATGATTGCGATGCGGCATCGTTTTCCTCACCATACCCTCCCGGTTGACTGGATTTGCCCTCAGATACGTTTTCAGTTCCAAGCCGACAAATAACTTCCGTGCTTCATCCCTCCGAAGCGCGGTCGAAAACCATGTGTCAACCGGCGGGTCACGCCGGGCACAACAGGGAGTATTGAAGCGTATGTCATCCCAGCAGAAGAAGTCTCCGGTAGCTCGTGGCGGTTTCAAGGCCGGTGAGGCCATCGTATATCCGGCTCATGGTGTCGGCCAGATCGTCACCATCGAAGAGCAGGAAGTGGCAGGTCACAAGCTCGAGCTTTTCGTGATCGATTTCGAAAAAGACAAGATGCGCCTGAAGGTGCCGGTCGCCAAGGCCGCCTCCATCGGTATGCGCAAACTTTCGGAGACCGACTATGTTGAACGCGCATTGAAGGTCGTACAGGGCCGTGCGCGCGTGAAACGCACCATGTGGTCCCGCCGCGCGCAGGAATATGATGCGAAGATCAATTCCGGCGATCTGATCTCGATCTCGGAAGTCGTCCGCGATCTTTTCCGCGCTGAAAACCAGCCGGAACAGTCCTATTCCGAACGCCAGCTCTATGAAGCCGCGCTCGATCGCATGGCGCGCGAAATCGCAGCCGTCAACAAGCTGTCGGAAACCGAGGCCGTTCGCCTGATCGAAGTCAATCTCGCCAAGGGACCGAAGCGCGGCAAGGCCGACGCCGAAGCAGAGATCGATGACGATGAAGTCGAGGCAGCGTAATTCCTGCTGATATTTCTTTCAGAAAGCCCGGCTTCGGCCGGGCTTTTTTGTTTTGCCGTCCCGGTCGGGCCGATGCGTAGATTCAATAAGTTATTCTTTGTGCGCCAATAAGGGCGCACGGCGCTTTAAAACTACATAGCGCTCCGTATCCGAAAAACACCATTTTCGCGCGCATTTGCCGCTTTTTGTTTCAGGCCCCAGAGATTTATCCCCACCCGAGGGAACCGGATGGCGTTTGCCGCGTTTTCTTGAGAACCTGTTCCAAAAGTCGTTCTGTGTGGCTGCAAACGGCCATTTCCTGCGCTCCGGTGCTCGAAAAGACCATTTTCGCACACAGATGTCGCTTTTTGTTCAGGCTCGGAACACCAGTTCGTAGACGGGTATGTTTTGCGGCGTAACAGTGTTTGCCCCGAGACGGCCTGTCCGGGAGTTTTGGGCGGGGGCACGGCCTGGTCGTCCGACGGTTCTCAGCGGAACTGGAATATCCTTCCACTCAACGCCCGGTGGGCATGAGTTCAGAACAGGAGAACCAGATGAAGCCGTCATCCATGAGCAGTTCTTCCGCAGTTTCAGCAAATCGCCCGGTGGTCGCGCACAGCCTCTCCGCGACCGCGGTTTCTTCCCAGTCGATGATCCGTCGCGCAATGTCGGCGCCTTATCTGGAGCGTGAGGAGGAACGCGACCTCGCCATCCGCTGGAAGGAGCTGAAGGATCAGGAGGCCCTTCACCGCATCACATCGGCGCATATGCGGCTGGTCATATCCATGGCCGGACGGTTCCGCAAGTTCAAGCTGCCGATGAGCGATCTCATCCAGGAAGGCTATGTCGGTCTTCTGGAAGCTGCGGCGCGTTTCGACCCCGAACGCGATGTCCGCTTCTCGACCTATGCGTCCTGGTGGATCCGGGCGTCGATGCAGGATTATATCCTGCGCAACTGGTCCATCGTGCGCGGCGGCACGAGTTCTGCCCAAAAGGCGCTGTTCTTCAATCTGCGCCGCCTGCGGTCGAAACTTGCGCAGTCCGACGACACCATGAGCAAATCGGAAATCTATCGCGAGATTTCCGAACAGCTCGGTGTTTCGGCGAGCGATGTCGAATTCATGGACAGCCGCCTGTCCGGCCCGGACAGCTCGCTTTCCATGCCGGTCGGCAACGACGAATCCGGTTCTTCCCGGCGCATGGATTTCCTCATCGACGATCATCCGCTTCAAGATGAGATCGCGGAAAGCTCCATCGACATGGAACGCCGGAACCGCTGGCTCCATGTCGCGCTCGATTCCCTCAATGAGCGCGAGTTGCACATCATCCGCGAGCGGCGTCTCGACGATGATGGTGTGACGCTGGAGGCGCTCGGCGAAAAACTCGGCATTTCCAAGGAACGCGTGCGGCAGATCGAAAGCCGGGCGCTGGAGAAGCTCAAGGTTGCGCTGTTGAGCCAGCACGAACTGGCGGCTTATCAGGCATGAGTGTCTGTTCCAAAAGTCGCCATGCCGGTCTGCAAATGGCAATTTATCTGCGTTCCGGTGCTCATGTACCCAAAGTACACTCCGCTCCGGTACTCGAAAATCACCATTTTCGCCGCAGCCTGTCGCTTTTGGATTCAAACACTGAGTGTCTGTTTCAGAAGCCGCCATATGCGACTCGTTACTTTTGTGTCTCGACGCTTTTGCCTTCGAGCCGGGAAGACCAGTCTTCCACCTTGCGGGTTTCAAGGCGCCGCACGGCGTAGCGTTTCCAGCTATCGGCGAGATGGCCGATCTGCGCCATTTCGGCCAGGGCGTCATAGTTCAGCATATCGACATAAAGCAGGTGCCAGATGCGATGCAGCGTCCAGTCGGGTGAAAGCCGGTCGACGCGTTCCATCGCATCGCCGCTTTCGACCTCACCTTCTTCCAGAACGCGATAGTACCAGCCCGTGCGTCCGGTCTTCTGCACGCGGACGGCCATATCGGGCATTTGAAAACGTTCGTTGAGTTTCCAGCATGGCTGGCGTCCCTGCGAAACCTCGACAAGCGCGCTACCGAGCCGGAACCTGTCGCCCACGGCGACATTGCCTTCGTGGAGACCGGAAGCGGAAATATTTTCGCCAAAGGCACCATGCGTTTCAAGACGCGGATTGTCGCCGATCTCATCGCGCCAGATGGCATAGTGATCGTGGGGATAGTGATGGACGGCCTTTTCAGGCCCGCCATGCACCTTGCGGTCGCCTTGGGCGTCGCAATCCAGCCCCTCGAAGGTCACGCGGACCTTGCCGCTGACGGGGTGCTTGTCGATACCGCTTGGCGCGGCGCGCGGCCCAAGCGGCGAAATCTTTCCGGCGAGCACTGCGTGGATTTGCGTCTTCATCGTCATCCCCTTGCATGTCCTCATCCCGAAAAGGACTTCATACTTTCCGGGATGCGCTCTATTCGCTGATCAGCTTTACACGTCCGCCCACCGAAACCGTTGCCCCTGTCGGCATGGCGTTGAGCAACCGGAAGAGTTCCAGCTTGCGGGTCGTGCCCTGCATACGGGCCGAAAGGCTCGCCATCGTGTCGCCCGGCCTGACCGTCACGACGCGGATGCGAAGCGGCTTGATGGCGTTCTGTTCGTTGGGTGACAACAGACGGAAGGATTGCGTCACGGTCTGCGAGGCAGGCAGGAGCGCCTCGCTGCCTTTCGGCGCTGCCGTCAGGAAGCGATAGACCTTGTTGTTGGCGCCGATGACCACGATGTCGAACTGCCAGCGGTCGGCGCTGGCGCGCGCGGTCGCGGCGGGCAGTCCGTTGATGGTGGTCGTCTGGATCGAGTTTTCGTCGAGACCGGTCACCCAGCCGGACCGGATATAGTCCGCAAGGTTGGAGCCGGAGGGCAGCGACGCGCCGTCAAAACGGATGGCCACTTCACCCGGACCGCTCGCCATGACGGCGGTGGCGGAATTGTCGATGGTGAAACCGTTGGGAGCGCGGAAGGTTACGCCGAGTTTCGGATGGATGAAGGTCTGTTCGCGGACATAGCCTTCGCTTGGCGAGTCGCCGTAAAGGAGGCCGTCGATCCCGTTGAGGAAGGAATCGCGGTCGGTCGTGCCCACGCCCGGCGCGCCGATGCGGCGGGCATGGCCAAGCGCCAGCTGGATGCGCTGCGGCGTTGCCGGGTGGCTCGCGAGAAAGTCGAGGCTGGCGTCGGTCGCGCCCGAAACCGAGCGGAAGCTCGTATAGGCTTCCATCGATTGCAGGAAACGGGCGGAGGCAAAGGGGTCGTAGCCCGCTTCGCCGATCATCTTGATACCGAGGGCGTCGGCCTGCAGTTCCTGATTGCGCGAGAATTGCGCAAGGCGCAGCTTGCCGCGCAGCGCTTCCTCGCGGCTTGCGGATTCATTGTGCAGCACTTCGCTGGCGACACGACCGGCGATTGCCGTCTCGGCTTCCTTTTCCTGACGCAGAATGCCGTGATTGGCAACGACGTGCCCCATCTCGTGCGCGATCACCGCCGCCACTTCCGAGGAATCGTTGGCGAGCGCCAGCAGACCGCGCGTGATGTAGAGATAGCCGCCGGGCAGCGCGAAGGCGTTGATGTTGGGACTATCCAGAATGGTAATGCGATAGGTCTGGTCCGGCTTGTCGGAAACGGTCGTCAGCTTGCCGACGATCTTCGCCACCATGCGTTCCAGCTTCTGGTCCTTGTATTCGCCGCCATAAGTGGCGAGGATACGCGGATGCTGCTTCGCGCCCAATTGCGCCAGCCGGTCATTGCGCGTCACATTGTCGACCGTCACGGGATTGGCGGAGGGATGCAGCCCCAGATCCTTGCTGGAATTGATCGACTGGCAGCCCGAAATCATCGCGACCGCGAGCAAGCCAAGACCAATGGCCGGTTTCCGCCAATTTTGCTGCGTCCATTCTGGCAGGGAGATGGGTAGACACAGGAAGGCCCGGGAGCGGGTCGTTTGACGGAACAGTATTTTATCCTCGCTTCTGAATCAGATTTTGTAATCCGCGCCAAATCTAGCTACTGACCGGAAAGCGTACAAGCAGCACAAACAAGTTCCTGCCGCTTCTTCCGGCAGATTGCGAACAAAATATGTCCGCAACCGTAACTCTATTTGACGGTCGCGTCCGGTTTATGTCCGGGGCAGGCCGCGTTTTTCGCCGATATAGCGCCGAAGCGCATCCGGTCCAGCGGGCGACAGCAGCTCAGCGGCCGGACCCATGGCCGAAATTCGTCCGGTGTCGAGAAATAGCAACAGCGCATCGAGATGAAGTGCGTCTTCGGGTGTGTGGGTGACCATCAGCACGGTCATGCCGGTCTCAAGGTGAAGCTCCCTGACCAGATCGAGCATCTGATGGCGCAGCGCGGGGCCGAGCGAGGCGAAAGCTTCATCGAGAAGCAGAACGGGCCGCTGGCGGATCAGGGCGCGTGCGATCGCCACGCGCTGGCGCTCACCGCCGGACAATGCTTCCGGCTTGCGCTGTTCCTTGCCGGCCAGTCCCACGCGTGAAAGAGCCTCGGCAATATCAGCCCGGTCTTTCGCGGTCAGCCCCAGGTTCGGGGAACGTCCGAGGCCGATATTCTGTTCGACGGTCAGGTGAGCGAACAGGTTGTTTTCCTGAAACACCATCGAGACGGGCCGGTCGGCGGGTGAAAGCGCGGTCACGTCTTCGCCTGCGATCAGGATGCGCCCGGATTGCGGAAACTCGAAACCGGCGATGAGGTTGAGGAGTGTCGACTTGCCCGAGCCGCTTGGCCCGACGATGGCGGCAATGACGCCGCCCGGTATCGCGGCGTCGAAATGCATGGCGGTTTCGCCATAGCTGAAGCGGACGTTATCGACGCGGATTTCGGCAGGGGCGCTCATGGAGAAGGCAGTTCCTTTCGGGCGGCGCGATCCGCGATCATCATCAATCCAAGGCAGAGAAGTCCCAGAATGAGCGCCAGACCGGCGGCATCGAATGTGCGATAGCTGCCCATGCGCTGCAAGAGAAGATAGGGGAGCGTCAGCAGAGCGTCGCTGCCGAACAGGGCTATGGTGCCGAGGTCGCCAAGGGAAAGCGCCATGGCGAAGGCGAAAGCCATGCCGACGGGACGCCGGATCGAGGGCCAGTCGATGAGGCGGAAGCGGTTGAACCCGCTTATGCCCAGTTGCGCGCAAAGCCGGTTGTGGCGGCTTGCCGCCGTATCCCATGCCGGGCGCAGCAGGCGCACGGCAAAAGGCATCGCCATGGCGGCATTGACGGTCACGACCATGAAAGGCGCCATCGTGAAGGGATCGGTGAAATGGCGGAGCAGGATGAACCAGCCCGCCCCGGTGACGATGGGCGGCATGACGAGAATGAGGCTGGCGCCGGTGTCGAACAGGCCGGCAAGCCCGCGTTTTTTTACCGCCTCGCGGGCGGAGACGAGCGCAAGCGAAAGAATGACCGATAGAAGCGCTGCCGAAAAACCGAGCGCCAGACTGGTGACAATAGCGCGCCAGACCGGCGCTTCGCTCAACAAACGGGTCAGATCGGCGGCGAGACCGGAGACGATTACGCCTGCGACGGGCAGTGCCACATAAAGGAAGCCCATGGCGATGATCATGACGTTTAAAACCCTTTCCGACGCGGACGTCCTGGCGTAGCGTCGCGGGGTTGCCGAATGGGTGAAACCCTCTTCGGACGGTCTGCCGGTCAGGCGCAGCACCAGAAGCACGGCAAGCGTCAGCGCAAGCTGCGCGAAGGTGAGGGCGACAGCGCGGCCCGGGTCGAAATCGAAATGCAGGCTTTGATAGATCGCGACTTCCAGCGTGGTGGCGCGCGGCCCGCCGCCAAGGGTCAGCACTGTCGTGAAACTGGTCACGCAGAGCATGAAGACGAGGCCGATCATGCCGGGAAGGTTGCGTCGGATCACCGGCCATTCGATGAGGCGAAAACGCGCCCGGCTGCTCATGCCGAGCTGGGCCGAGAGTTTCCAGTAGTCGGTCGGGATGGAATCGTAAGCCGCAAGAATGAGACGGGCGGCAAGCGGCATGTTGAAGAAGATATGCGCGATCAATATGCCCGTGATGCCGTAAATATCGGGCTGGACCGGATAACCCGCCGCCTCGGACAGATGGGCGACAAGGCCGTTGCGGCCATAAATGCCGGTGATGCCCAGAACTGCGACAAGGGCCGGCAGGGCAAGCGGCAAGGCGAACAGCCGCAGGACCAGTCCGCGTCCCGGAAAGCTCGCCTCGGCATAAAGGGAGCGCGCCACAGGAATGGCGAACAGGACCGAAAGCAGGCTCGACGCGATGGCCTGCAATATGGTGAAGCGCGCCACGCGCCACAAATAGGCGTCGAAACTGGCGGCGGTATCGAAACCGCCGCTGCCGGCCTCGAAGGCGAGGGCGGCAAGCGCGCCTCCGGCAAGCACCGTCAGAAAGAACAGCGCCAGCACGCCCGCGACGGGTTTCATCGCGGGCGTGGGCTTAAGTCGGTGCCGTGCCGGAATCGTCGTCATTTACTGGTCGCGGCCAGCCACTCGTCCACCCAGGACTTGCGGTAACGCGCCACGTCGTTGGATGGGACGAGCAGGGTCTTTTCCGGTTTGGGCAGGGCGTCGAAGGCCGCGGGAAGCGGCGTGGAGGTCTTGCCCGCCGGATACATCCAGTTGGTTTCGGGAATCACATCCTGGAAGCCCGGACCGGTCATGAAGGCGAGAAATTTTTGCGCCAGCGGATTTTTGGCGCCGGTCGTGGTCCGGGCGGCAAGCTCGATCTGGAGATAGTTGCCTTCCGGATAGGCCAGAGCTTTATAGCGCTCCGTCTTTTCGGCTATCATGTGATAGGCGGGGGAGGTCGTATAGGAAAGCACCATCGGCGCTTCGCCCCTGGTGAAGAGACCATAAGCCTCCGACCAGCCCGGCGTGACGGTGAGGATGCGTTTCTGCAGTTTCTGCCACGCCGCTTCCGCCTCGTTGCCATAGACGGACTTGACCCAGAGCAACATGCCGAGACCCGGCGTCGAGGTGCGCGGGTCCTGAAGCACGATTTTCTGCGCCGGATCGCCTTCGACCAGTTCTTTCAGGCTTCTGGGCGGATTGGGGAGCTTTTCGGAATCGTAGACTACGGCGAAATAGCCGTAGTCATAGGGCACGAAAATATCGTCCTTGAAATCGACCGGAATTTTGACATTGCCCTGATCGATGCCGCTCGGTGCGAAGAAGCCGGTGGCGCGCGCCTCGGTGGTGAGGTTCGTGTCGAGGCCGAGCACGATATCGGCTTTGGTGTTGCTGCCTTCGAGCTTGAGACGATTGAGCAGGGCGACGCCATCGGCGGATGCGATCCAGTCAACTTCGCAGTTGCATTCCTTTTCGAAGTTTTCCTTCACTTTCGGGCCGGGGCCCCATTCGGAGACGAAGCTGTCATAAGTATAGATGGTGAGCGTGTCCTTCGCCTGCGCTTGCGGCGCGAAGGCGAGGGCTGCGGAAAGCGAAAAGGTCAGCAGGGATAAAAGCCGCATCACGGCACTTCCTTTCGTTCATTTCAAGAGGATCGAGCGCCGTTTCATGGAGCATCTAGGGTCAGGACCTGTTAATTTGGTGGAAATGGTGTGAGGCCATCCGCCTGGATACGAGGAGAAAAGGCGAAGGAGATGTGGTTCATTTTCGAGACTTTTCGACAAAGTAGCCGGGCGGATGGACCACATCCTTCGGACACCGAAATGACTGGTGATCTGCTGCGTCAAGCCGCTCAACCGGGGGAATCACCCCGTTTTTCGCGTCTTTCCTTGCAGTTCTTGTCATTTCAGGTGCCATTTTCATCAAATTAACAGGTCCTGACCCTAATCCCTCCGCCGGTGCAAGCCGGATCAGGTTCAGCGGGTTGGCCGTTTTATTCAGCATTTCCGGACGCAAAACCGTTTCACACTTTTGCTGGAAATGCTTTGTTTGGCCTCTCAGCCATCTGCAAAGGCAAATGGCACCCCGTTAGAGCGGTTGCGACAATAATCCGTCGATGCGGCAAGGGCAAGGGGAGCAGTGAAGCCGCCAGACGGGCTTCCGATGGAGATTCGCCCATGTTATGAGCAGCTTATGAGCACATTCGTCATACTTCTCGGCGGCGATCTGTCGGTGACTGATCGCCTGAAACGCCAGATCGCGGGCGCGCGGGTTCTTGCTGCCGATAGCGGTATCCGTCATGCTGCGGCGCTCGGCGTCGAGCCGGAACTGTGGCTGGGCGATTTCGATTCCTCCCCGGCCGCGCTTCAGGCGCAATATGCCCACGTGCCGCAGAAGAGGTTTCCTTCCGCCAAGGACATGACGGACGGGGAGCTTGCTTTCGAGGAGGCTTTTGCGCGTGGCGCGACGCGCGTCATCCTGTGCGGAGCCTTCGGCGGGCAGCGGACCGATCACACATTGCAGCATCTTACCATGGCGACCGCGCAGGCGGCGCGAGGACGGGAGATACTGCTCTCCAGCGGAGCGGAGGAAGCGTGGCCCCTGCCGCCCGGAGATTATATCTACGATTTTCCTGATGGAACGCCCTTCAGCGTCATTAATTTCAGCACAGTCGAAGGCCTTTCGATCACAAATGCAGAGTGGCCGTTAGATAATGTGACATTGCCTTTTGGCTCTTCATGGACGGTTTCCAATGTAGTTCGCGGAACACTTGGCGTTACTGCGCGTTCTGGTCTGGCGATACTTATAGCCAACTTGGAAATGGTGGCTTCCTCCAGTGGTAGCTGCTAACCCTATCAATCGAAAGAGCTTGACGCTGGCAAACGAACGTATTGTAAATGGGGCAAGCGGGTATCATCTGCTTTACGCCGAAATTGGGGACGCAAGGTCGGTGTCAGGGCCAATTGGCCCTAAGTTCAACCCTGTAGGAGAAGTTCCAATGAAATCACGTCTTACGATGATTGCAGTTGCTGGCGTGCTTGCGTTCTCGACGGCTGCTTGCACGACCAACGAACGGCGCACGGCCGGTTACGGCGTCGGCGGCGCAGCGCTCGGCGCGCTTGCCGGCGGCGCAATCGGCGGCAATGGCCGCGGCGCGCTTACGGGTGCGGCTATCGGCGGTGTCGCCGGTACGCTCCTTGGCGCCGCCCAGTCGCGCAATGGCACGCAGTACTGCCGTTATCGCGACCCGTATGGCCGCGTCTACGAAGCGCCCTGCCAGTAATCGCTGGAAAGAAGACTGTCGACAGGCCGGGGAAACCCGGCCTGTTTGTTTTTCGCGGGTCTTTTCGTGCCGTTCCATTTGACAGATCGGCTTTTGTCGCGGACAAGCAGGGCGGAATTTTCAAACCTGTTTATCGAAGAGAACCATGGCACCACCGCTCCTTCGCCTCGACCAGATCAAGCTTACCTTCGGCGGGACCCCGCTCCTGGAAGAGGCCGCGCTTTCCGTCAGCGAGGGCGACCGCATCGCGCTGGTCGGGCGTAATGGTTCCGGCAAGTCCACCCTGCTGAAAATTGCGGCGGGCATGGTGGAGCCTACCTCGGGCGAAGTGTACAAGCATCCGGGCGCGACGGTGCGCTATCTGCCGCAGGTGCCGGACATGGACGGTTTCGCCAATGTGCGCGGCTATGTCGAGGCGGGGCTGGGGCCGACGGACGATCCGCATCGCGTGACCTATCTCCTCGAACATCTGGGCCTGACGGGCGATGAAAAGCCGGACCATCTTTCCGGCGGCGAGGCGCGGCGTGCAGCACTTGCGCGGGTGATCGCGCCACAGCCGGACGTGCTTCTGCTCGACGAGCCGACCAACCATCTCGATCTGACGACCATCGAATGGCTGGAAGGCGAACTGCGCCAGATTCGCTCGGCCATCGTTCTCATCTCGCACGACCGGCGCTTTCTGGAAAATGTCAGCCGGGCGACCGTTTGGCTCGACCGTGGCATGACCCGCCGTCTGGAGCAGGGGTTCGGGCATTTCGAGGAATGGCGCGACAAGGTTCTGGAGGAGGAAGAGCGGGACCATCACAAGCTCGGACGCCAGATCGCGCGCGAGGAACACTGGTTGCGTTACGGCGTGACTGCGCGGCGCAAGCGCAACATGCGCCGCCTCGGCGAATTGCATTCCATGCGCGCCGATTTCCGCAATCACCGCAAGGCGCAGGGGACGGCGGTTCTCGCGGCAAGCGATGCAAAGGAATCCGGCAAGCTGGTCATCGAAGCCAAGGGACTGAACAAGGCCTATGGCGAACGCGTGCTGGTGAAGGATTTCTCTATCCGGGTTCAGCGCGGCGACCGTATCGGCCTCGTGGGACCGAACGGCGCGGGCAAGACCACGCTTCTGTCGCTCCTGACGGCGAAGCTGGCACCGGATTCCGGCGCCTTGCGGCTCGGCGTCAATCTGGAAATGGCCGAACTGGACCAGAAGCGCGAAAGCCTCAATCTGGACGATACGCTCGCGCATTACCTGACCGACGGTCGTGGCGAAAATCTCGTCGTGAACGGCGAACAGCGCCATGTCGTTTCCTATATGAAGGACTTTCTGTTCCAGCCCGAACAGGCGCGCACACCCATCCGCGAGCTTTCCGGCGGCGAGCGCGCACGGCTGATGCTGGCGCGGGTTCTGGCGCGGCCCGCCAATCTGCTCATCCTCGACGAACCGACCAACGACCTCGACATGGAGACGCTCGATCTGTTGCAGGAACTGGTTGCGGGCTTTCCGGGAACGGTGGTTCTGGTCAGCCACGACCGTGATTTTCTGGACCGCACCGTCACCTCGGTCATCGCGCCGGAAGGCGACGGGCGCTGGCTGGAATATGCGGGCGGCTACGCAGACATGATGGCGCAGCGCAAGGAGCAGGCCCTGAACCGGCGTTCGGTCAAGGGCACGGGTCCAAGCAGCGAGGGAAAGGCAGAGGAAAGCGCCCCGCAGCCGAAGCGGGAGGACAAGCGCAAGCTTTCCTACAAGCAGAAATTCGCGCTCGAAACGTTGCCCGGCAAGATGGACGCGCTGGCGAAGGAGATTGCCGTCCTGGAAGGCAAACTCGCCGATCCGCAGCTTTATGCCAAGGACCCGGCGCTATTTGCCAAGACGGCCGATCTTCTGGAGAAGAAGCGTTCCGAAAACGCGGCCATGGAAGAGGAATGGCTGGAGCTGGAAATGCTGCGCGAGGAGATCGAAGGGTAAAACTGCCCTTCGATCCCTTGAAAAGTAACTGCTCGCCCTTTAACTGCTCGCCTTGTCCAGCAATCCAAGCTGGCTTTCGCCGAGCGTCAGTTCCGCCGCCGCGATCAGTTCTCCGAGCTGCGCCGAGCGGGTGACACTTGCAATCGGCGCGGTGACGGCGGGCCGGGCGATTAGCCAGGCAATGGCGACCTGCGCTGGGGTGACGCCAAGCTGGCCCGCGACCTCGTCAAGCGCGGCGACGATGCGCGAACCGCGATCCGTCAGATATTTCTCGACCGATTTGCCGCGTGCGCTCTGGCCGAGATCGTCCTTCGAGCGGTATTTGCCAGTGAGGAAACCGGCAGCCAGCGCATAATAGGGAATGACTCCGAGCTGGTTGTCGCGGCAGACTGCCTCAAGTCCGTTTTCGAAATTCGGACGGTCGTAGAAATTATAGAGCGGTTGCAGGCTCTCATAACGCGGCAGATCGTGTTTCTGCGCGATATCCAGCGCTTCGGTCAGGCGTTCCGGCGTCAGGTTGGAAGCGCCGATGGCGCGTATCTTGCCCGCCTCGATCAGTTCCTGATAGGTGCCGAGCACGTCTTCGAACGGCGTTTGCGGATCGTCCCAGTGGGACTGGTAAAGATCGATGTAATCCGTCTGCAGCCGTTTGAGGGAGGCGTCGACCGCCTTGCGGATATAGGCCGGGGAAAGACCTTTTTCGTCGGGTCCCATTTCGGAGCCGACTTTGGTGGCAATGACGACCTTGTCACGCAGGCCGCGCGATTTCAGCCAGTTGCCGATGATGGTTTCGGATTCTCCGCCCGCATTTCCGGGCGCCCATGCGGAATAGGCATCCGCCGTGTCGATGAAATTGAAACCCGCATCGACAAAACGGTCGAGAAGCGAAAAGGATGTCGCTTCATCGACCGTCCATCCGAACACATTGCCGCCAAAACACAGCGGCGAAACGTTGATTTCCGTACGTCCGAGCTTCCTGAGCTCCATGGACCCTGCCCCCTTCCTTAGAGCGGACCACAGGCGATCCGCCGGGTTGCAATTTCAGGAAGAAGGGCGGCCCGCGGGAGCCGAAATCAGCTCATGCCAAGCGCATCCATGTAGAGCTGCAGCATGGCTTCTTCTTCCTGACGTTCATGGTCTTCTTTTTTGCGCAAACGAATAATGGTCCTCACGACCTTGCTGTCAAACCCCGAACCCTTCAATTCCGCATAAACTTCCTTGATATCGTCGCCGATGGTCTTTTTTTCTTCTTCCAGGCGCTCGATGCGCTCGATGAAGGCGCGCAACTGGCCGACAGCAATCGTCTGGGCTTCGCTGGTAATGTCGTCGCTCACGAGGTGTTCTCCAATTCAAGGTCAATGATGGCGCGGACACGCATTGCGCAAAAACCGCTTATCGAAAGTCTGGACCGTTTTTCCCGCGAGTCGCGGGCAAAATTAAGAGCCTATTTCGATGCCCGACCCGATTTGATGGGTCAAGCCCTGTGGATAGCGGGCAAAGCGTCTCCTGACAGCTCCGTTATTTGCCGGTGTCGCTGCGTGAGCCGAAATGCCGGACGGTATGGATATCGGGCAGCGCGTTTATTTGCGCGAGCATGGGTGCGAGCCTTTCCGCCCATTCGCCGGCGCCCTGACGGTCGGCGATCAGGTCCTGCCGCACTTCGATCAGAACATGGGCGAAGCCCTTTGCCGTCGCGTGCCGGTACATGGCGTCGTTCTTCAGCGCGCCGTCATAGGGTTCGTTGTCGCCCACCACGAGATCGGCGCTTTCGCGCAAGAGGGACAGGAGCGGTTTTACCGCCCGGTCGTCCCTGTCCCAGAGAAGGCCGACATGCCACGGACGCGCCCTGACTTTCCAGCGCGGCGTGAAGGAGTGGATCGACACGATGAAGGGTGCCGCGCCGCTTTCCGCCGCAACGCGTTCGCCCGCCCGCGTGACCGCGTCGTGATAGGGGCGGTAGAACCGTTCGAGCCGTTCCTCGCGCTCGCCCGCCGACATCGGATAATTGCCGGTGATGACGGCGCCGTCCGACAGCTGCATGATGAGTGTCGGATCGTCCTCGCCGCGATTGGGGTCTATCAGCAGACGCGAGAAGCCACCGAGGACCGCCGGCGCATCAAGGCGTCGCGCCAGTTCGCGCGTCAGATGCTCGACGCCGATATCGTAGGCGATATGCCGCTCGAATTCACTTTCCTGCAAACCGAGCGTGCCATATTCGGCAGGAACGTCGCGGCGGGCATGATCGGCGGTAAGAAGCAGGCCGAGGCTGAAATCGCCCTCGATTTCATGCAGGGGAGAAAATGGCGTCGATACGGATTGATGCAGCATGGAGCGAAATCCCAAAGCTCGTTGGGGAGGGGACGGGGAATTATTTCGTTGGTCTGCAAGAAGCTGTTTCACGTCTGTCATGAGAAAGCCGGGATTGCAATGATCATTCTTGGGCCAATGGTGCCCGTTCTCCACCGGACTGCGTTGACATCAAAGGCGAAACTGCCGAAAAGAGAGCGACCCGGTACCGGGTTACAGGTGCGATGCAAATCGTACAATATAAAAGCGATAGCGGGCTGAAGGGGTTCGGCGAATGCGATTTCCACACTCTCTAGCTTTGTTTGCCGGAATAGTGCTGAGTGCGCTGGGTATGACCTCCATTGAGGCGCGCGCCGATTTCCGTGTATGCAACGCGACCCAGAACATGGTTGGCGTGGCCATCGGCTACAGGGCCAAGACCGGCTGGGTGACCGAAGGCTGGTGGCATATCGAAGGCGCTGCCTGCAAAACATTGCTCGAAGGTCCGCTCTCTTCACGCTATTATTACCTTTATGCAGAAGATGCCCAGGGAGGCGGGCGCTGGGAGGGCAAGGTCAATATGTGCGTGGCCGAAAAGGAATTCCGCATTACGGGCGTCCAGGATTGCTTTGCCCGCGGTTTCCAGCGCAATGGCTTCCAGGAATACGACACCGGAGAGCAATCGAGCTGGATGGTTCAGCTCACCGATGAAACGCCGACCGAAAATCCCACCGTTACAGGAACGAATAGTCAATGAAGCGCAACCGCAAGGTCAAGATTCTCGCCACGCTGGGGCCGGCGTCAGGCGAGGAAGCCATCATCCGCAAGCTGTTTGAGGCAGGCGCGGATGTCTTCCGCATCAATATGAGCCATGCCGATCATGACCTGATGCGTACTCTCGTCAAGCGCATCCGCAATGTGGAAAAGGAACTGGGGCGCCCGATCGGCATTCTGGCCGATCTTCAGGGCCCGAAACTGCGCGTGGGAAAGTTCAAGGACGGTAAGGTCGATCTCGTTCCCGGCCAGACCTTCACACTCGACAATAATGAAGCGCCCGGCGACGACACCCGTGTCTATCTTCCGCATCCCGAAATTCTGGAAGCCGTCGAGCCGGGCCATCGGCTGCTGATCGATGACGGCAAGCTGCATCTGGTTGCCGAAGCCAGCGACGGCAAGTCCATCCGCTGCACGGTGGTCTCGGGCACGCGCATTTCCGACCGCAAGGGCGTCAGTCTGCCGGATACGACGCTCGGCGTCGGTGCGCTGACCGACAAGGACCGCAAGGATCTCGACGCCGTCCTGAAAGAAGAAATCGACTGGGTTGCGCTTTCCTTCATCCAGCGCCCGGAAGATCTGGCCGAAGTGCGCAAGGTGTCGCGCGGCAAGGTCGGGCTGATGTCGAAGATCGAGAAGCCGCAGGCCGTCACGCGCCTCGACGAGATCATCGAACTGTCCGATGCGCTGATGGTCGCCCGTGGCGATCTCGGCGTGGAAGTGCCGCTCGAAAGCGTTCCCGGCATCCAGAAGCAGATCACCCGCAAGGCGCGCCGCGCGGGCAAGCCGGTCGTCGTCGCCACGCAGATGCTGGAATCGATGATTACTGCTCCGGTTCCGACCCGCGCCGAAGTGTCGGACGTTGCGACGGCCGTGTTCGAAGGCGCCGACGCGATCATGCTGTCGGCGGAATCCGCTTCCGGCCAGTATCCGGTCGAAGCTGTCTCCACCATGAACCGCATTGCGGAGCAGGTGGAGCGCGAGCCGACCTATTCGACCATTATCGATGCACAGCGCGCCATGCCGGAACCGACCGGCGCCGACGCCATCTCGCTTGCCGCTCGCCAGATCGCCGAAACGCTGAAACTGTCGGCCATCGTCACCTATACGGCTTCCGGCACGACCGGCCTGCGCGCCGCCCGCGAGCGCCCGCGCACGCCGATCATCGCGCTGTCGCCCATCGTGGACACCGCGCGCCGCCTTTCGCTCGTCTGGGGCCTGCACTGTGTCGTCACCGACGATGCGCACGATCTCGAAGACATGGTGAACCATGCCTGCGAAATCGTCTGCGACGAGGAATTCGGCAAGGCTGGCGACCGCATCATCATCACCGCCGGTGTCCCTTTCGGCACCCCCGGTTCCACCAACATGCTCCGCATCGCCTATATAGGCGCCGACGGTCACACCGGCATCTAGTGTGGTCGATTTGAAGTTCCTATCATTTGCCTGGCATCTACGTTTAGGAACTTCAAATCCGTAAACCACACTAGATTCAATATCTTGCTAGTGTGGCTTTGAATCCGAAATTCGTTCGCAACACTGCTCCAAAGTGATACGAATTTCGGATTCGCCACACTAGACTGACGATATTCCGTCCGTGACGGCCTGCAAATGGCGTGGTTTTCGCTTCCGGTGCTCACGTACCTTCAGGTACGCTGCGCGCCGGGTCTCAAACTCCACCATTTTCGGCTCGCCACAACCGGAATCTCATCCAGTCTTGGCGGACGGCATCCAGAAAACGCGCTCCTTCGGGGCGCGTTTTGTTTTATAGGCGGGGGCTGGTAGGGGGAAAAAGGAATCAGGTCCGCGTGTCGGTCAGTTCGTCGGCGAGATCGTTGAAGCTCTTCTGGGCGTCGCGCATCATCGGATAGATGATGAGGGCCTGCTCGTAGGCCTTCATGGCCTGTTCCTTCAGACCGCGCAGGCGCAGGATCGCGGCCATGCCGGTCAGCGCCCCGTAGTGACGCGGTTCAAGCTCCAGCGTGCGACTGATGTCATACATGGAGTGGGCGTAGTCTTTTTTCAGGAAATAAACCGTCGCGCGGCGATTCCACGCTTCCGCATAGTCGGGATTGAGCGCTATCGCTTCATTCAGGAAATCGATGGCCGAGGGATAGCGATGCTCCAGCATCGCCTTGTTCGCCCATTGCATCAGAAGATCGACCGTGGCGCTGCCCGACTGGGACCACAAGGTGTTGATCTGTGACGCGATGCGGCGTGCCCTGGCTTCATCCGTTGTCCGGCGCAGTTCGGTAAAGAGCTTGTCCAGACGCTCTTCAGGCGTCTGCTCCGCCATGGGGGCAGGCTTTTCCGGCTTTGCCTTCTGCGCACTGTCCGGTCCGATCTGGACCGGTTCCAGCGGCGCCGTCAGGGGCAGTTTTCCCGGCGATATCTCAGCGCGGGCGAGAGAAATCGCGAAGCCGGGCGCCGCGACAGCAAAAATAAAGGCCAGACATGCAAAAACGTTCCGCATACGCATAAGTTTTATCATGCGCAGCGAAACGTCAATGCAAAACTGGAATAAGATCAGCCCTGACGAGCCTTGAAGCGCGGGGCGGTCTTATTGATGATGTAAACGCGGCCCTTGCGGCGGACGAGCTGGCAGTCGCGATGACGGGCCTTGAGCGCTTTAAGCGAATTCTTGATCTTCATGTCAATCACCGGTCTTGTTGGCCCGTTGACGTGCAGATGCCGCGGGGCTTCATAAAAACAGGCGCCCAAGGCGCCATTTGATCACAGGCACGGTCAGGTGCCCGAAGGGTTGGCCGAAATACACAATATTTCAGGCAAATGTCAACTCCCGCGCCGCAGATTCAGGGGCCGAAGCCCCGAAATTATCGGGGCGTGGGCCTGAATGGCCGGGAATCGGCGCGATTCCCGGCACGGCTTATGCGACGCGCGGCGTGATGCGGGTCACATGGCCCATCTTGCGGCCCGGACGCGCTTCCTTTTTACCGTAAAGGTGCAGCACGGCGTTCTTCTCCATGAGAATCGCCGGTACCTTTTCGATATCGTCTCCGATCAGGTTTTCCATCACGCAGTCGGAATGACGGACCGTCTCGCCGAGCGGGAGTCCCGCCACGGCGCGAATATGCTGTTCGAACTGCGAAATGGCGCAGGCCGCTTCCGTCCAGTGGCCGGAATTGTGCACGCGCGGCGCAAATTCGTTGGCCAGAAGCGTGCCGTCCTTCAACACGAAGAATTCGAGCCCCAGCACGCCGACATAATCGAGCGCGTGCAACAGTTTTTCGGCGGCGCTGCGGGCGGCCCCTGCCGTCTGCGGCGTGATCGCGGCGGGCACGGTGGACGTGGCGAGGATGCCGTTCCCGTGCACGTTTTCAGCGATATCGAATATGGCGACATTGCCACCGCGGTCGCGGGCGGCGATGACAGACACTTCGCGTTCGAATGCGACAAGGCCTTCCAGAATTGCCGGAGCCTCCTTGATCGCCGCGATGGCATTGCGCGCTTCTGTCTCATCGAGCGAGGTCAGGCGCACCTGCCCCTTGCCGTCATAGCCGAGCCGCCGCGTCTTGAGAATGCCGCGCTGCCCAAGCGCGCCGAGCGCGGCGATCAGCGTTTCCTCGTCGTCCACCAGACGCCATGGCGCCGTCTCGATACCGCTTTCGTTGAGGAACTGTTTTTCGGTGAAGCGGTCCTGCGAAATTTCAAGCGCTGCGGGCGGGGGGAAAACGAGCGCCTTTTCGGCAAGCATGTCTGCGGCGCTGACCGGCACGTTCTCGAATTCATAGGTCACGACGTCGGAAGCGGCGGCGAGCTGGGCCAGAGCTTCCGCATCGTCGTAGGCGGCGACGATCTGGCGATTGGCGGCCTGCGCCGCCGGGCAGTCTGCCTGGGGTTCCAGAATGACCGTTTCATAACCGAGGCGCGCCGCCGCCATGGCGAGCATTCGCCCGAGCTGGCCTCCGCCGATGATGCCGATGGTGGAACCGGGCTTGAGAGCTGTCATGTCCATTTTCCGTCTCGTCGCTCAGGCTTCGTTCGAAGGGCGTTCGGCGACGCTTTCCGTCTGTGCCATGCGCCATTCATCGAGGCGGGCGGCAAGGGCGTCGTCGTGGAGCGCCAGCACGGCGGCGGCGAGAAGCGCTGCGTTGACCGCGCCCGCGCGCCCGATGGCGAGCGTGCCGACGGGAATGCCTGCCGGCATCTGCACGATGGAAAGGAGCGAGTCCTGGCCCGACAGTGCTTTGGACTGGACGGGAACGCCGAAGACGGGAAGCGGCGTCATGGCCGCGGCCATGCCGGGCAGGTGCGCCGCGCCGCCCGCACCGGCGATCACGACCTTGAAGCCTTCCGCCTTGGCGCCCTTGGCAAAGGCGACGAGCCGGTCAGGGGTGCGATGCGCGGAAACGATCCGGGCGTCGAAGGAAATGCCGAGCGCCTCCAGTGTGTCTGCTGCATGGCGCATGGTCTCCCAGTCGGACTGGCTACCCATGATGATGGCGACGTCGGCGGTAACGCTCATTGATCTTTCTGCTCCGCTTTTCATATGCGTTTGTGTGGTTTTGAAATGACAAAGCCGGGCGGACCCCGGCTCTCTCATGCATGGTTCAACGTGTTCAGGCGATGATGTCGGGGATCACCCGATCTTCCATCTCCTGCAGCTTGTCCTTGATCGCGAGTTTTTTCTTTTTCATGCGCTGGATGCGCAACTGGTCGCAGCCGACCGCCATCATGGCGTTGATGGCCGCATCGAAGTCCGCGTGTTCCTGTTTCAGACGTGCGACGGCCAATCTGATTTCGGCCTGTTCCTGATCGGACATGCGTGCCCCGTTTCGTTGATAGTTTTACGGGCCGCGCCGAACCATCCAGAGGCCCGGCATCAGCCCGTTTCGGGCGAAGCCCTTATCACATTTTTCGCATCAGGAAAATGCTACCACGACAAAATCGACTTTGCATCAAACTCATGCCAAACTGTCATGGTTCTGTCACAGATGCGGCTGTCGAAGGCGACCAAACACCGCATTTGTTGGCAGCCGGGACTGCGTGTCTGGCCCGGAAATCAGGAGATGTGCCGGGCGTTCATGCAGGTTGTAAGGCGGGCAATGGGCAAACGAGGTCCATGTTGTCCCGCAAACCGAGGAAATCAACCAAAGGAGATCTGATGATGGCTATCGAGTCCCATCTTGCCACGCTCGAAAAGAAGCACGGCGCTCTGGAGCAGGAAATTTCCGAAGCCGTGGCGTCACCGGCAATGGACGATCTGCACGTTGCATCTCTCAAACGCAAGAAGCTCATGCTCAAGGACCAGATTGAGAAACTGAGATCCCAGGTGACACGGCACTAAGCGCTGCCTCTGGCGGCATTTCAGCCCGACGATATGAACCATAGAAGGACCTCGGTGGACCGGAAGGTTTCGGTCACCGTCACTTGGCGGCTGTGCGACAGCCGCCGAACATCGGCCCGGCGCCGATCCGGTCATGTTCCCGATAATATACGTATGAATTTCTGATCGGTCCGGCGGCGGCGGTGTATTTTTTCAGCCTTCTGTTTCCGCTCTCGGATCGAGTGTCATGGCCTCAGGCGTGGCGCTGCGCGTCGAGGGCATGCTCTTGAACTGTTCCTTTTCCTCCTTGGGGACGGAAGCGCGCTGGCGGGAACGGAAGAGCGCATAGCCGGTGATGGAAATATGCGCCAGCATGGTGACGGCGAAGAGGCCGGACGGCCAGAAAATATCCATCGCCGCCGCAGCGAGAAGCGGGCCGAGCATGGTGCCGAAGCCGTAGAGCAGCAGAAGACCGCTCGAAACTTTCACGAAATTTTCCGACGTCGCATGATCGTTCGCATGGGCGACGGCGACGGGATAGAGCGCATAGGCCAGAGCGCCGTAACAGCCGGTCATTGCGATAATGACGGAGCCGCTCGACGGGCCGACCAGAAAGACGGTGAGGCCGACGAGCGCGGCCAGCGCGGCGACGCTTGCCAGCACAAATCGCCGGTCCACCAGATCGGAAATGCGGCCGATCGGAATTTGCATCAGCGCGCCCGCCGCAATGGTCACGCTGACCATCAATGCGATCTCGGTGGTCGATATGCCCGATTTCGCGCCGAAGACGGCGCCGAGCGTGCCCCAGGCGCCATTGGCGATGCCGATCAGGATGCAGCCCACAAAGGCTGCGGGCGAGTTGCGATAGAGCGCCTTGAGGTCGAGCTGCACTTCGGTAAGCGGTCGCGGGCTGACGGCGGTCGATACGGCGGTCGGTATCAGCGCGAGGCAGAAAAAGATGCCGGAGATCATGAAAAGATGGTCGGAGCGCACATCGCCCGCCGCGACCAGCATCTGGCCCGACATGGTCGCCCCGTAATTGACCATCATATACATGCCGAAAATCTTGCCGCGGGATTCGTTGGTGGCGCGTTCGTTCAGCCAGCTTTCAATGACCATGAAGGCTCCGGCCATGGAAAAGCCGGTGAAGGTGCGCAGGATCACCCAGATCGTTGCATCCACGAAGACGCCTGAAAGGAGCGCGATGATCGCAGCCGATGCGGCGAAGCAGCCGAAGGCGCGTACATGGCCCACGCGCCGCACGAGGCGCGGCGCAAACAGACAGCCGGCAACGAAGCCGCCGGCCCAGGTGGTGCCGAGCATACCGAGCGAGGTCACGGAAAAACCTTCCACGCCGCCGCGAAGCGGCAGGAGAAGCCCGTGCAGACCGGACGCCATCAGGAGAAAGGCAGTGCCGCAGAGGAGGGCTAGAACCTGAATGTAAATGCGCAAAACTCAATTCCTGAAAATTTGGCCTGAAAGTTTGGCCTGAAAGTTTGGCCTGAAAGTCTGGTCTGAAAGTCTGGCCCGAATGGAATATCCGAAATCCGAAGCCGTTTGGGTGCGGTGCCTATCGGAACAAAGCTTCGGCGGCGGCGCGACTGTCGCCCTTTTTGAGCCGCTCCGCTTTCAGCCGCTCTATTTCGGATTGCAGCAGGGCGATGCGCTGGTCGATCTCGGTCACCGAAAGCAGCGACAGTTCCTCCTCGCTCAGCGCCACGCCGTTGCGGGGCTTCACCACATCCTCATCGAAACCGCTCATAGCCGTCCTCCGTGGTCAATGATGGCTCAGAAAAGATTTAACACCTTGAATCCTCGCATATATATTTGGAGAAATCGATGACGATTTCCCTAATGGCGTCCTTGCATCCGGCATACCGCCTTTTGATTGGGACATTGGGGCATTTCTGCGGTCGTGTCGGCGGCGACAACGTCCCGATGCCGGCCAGAAACCTGAACGGAGTTTTTGAACATGACGGCTGATCTTCCTTCCCAGATGACCGCCATCGAAATATCGGCGCCGGGCGGGCCACATATGCTCCGTCCCGTTCAAAGATCGGTCCCCGAGCCGAAGGCAGGCGAAATTCTGGTGCGGGTGCGAGCGGCGGGGATCAACCGGCCCGACGTGTTGCAGCGGCAGGGCCATTATGCGCCGCCGCCCGGTGCATCGGACATTCCGGGGCTGGAAATCGCGGGCGATATCGTTGCCGTCGGCAGCGGGGTGAAGCGGTACAGGAAGGGTGATCAGGTTCTGGCGATTCTGGCGGGCGGCGGCTATGCCGAATATGCGGTCGTGCATGAAACCAATGCGCTGCCTCTCCCCGCCGGTTACGGTTATATCGAGGCTGCGGCGATCCCCGAAACCTTCTTCACCGTCTGGCATAATGTCTTCGAGCGCGGCGGGCTGAAGGAAGGCGACACGTTTCTCGTTCATGGCGGCTCTTCCGGCATCGGCACGACGGCGATCCAGCTTGCCAAGGCATTTGGCGCGACGGTCATCGCCACCGCCGGGTCGAAGGATAAATGCGATGCCTGCCTGAAGCTCGGCGCGGACCGGGCCGTCAATTATCGCGAGGAGGATTTTGTCGAGGTCGTGAAGGAAATGACCGGCGGCAAGGGGGTGAATGTGATTCTCGACATGGTGGGCGGCGATTATGTCGATCGCAACTACCGGGCGGCGGCGGAAGACGGGCGCATCGTGCAGATCGCTTTTCTCAACGGGGCCAAGGCGACGGCCAATTTCGCGATCCTGATGACCAAGCGCCTCGTCCATACCGGCTCGACGCTACGCGTGCGTCCGGTGGAGGTCAAGGCCGATATTGCCCGCGAACTGGAGGCGAAGGTCTGGCCGCTTCTGGCGCAGCGCCGCGTCGCGCCGGTCATGGACATGATCTTCTCGCTGAAAGACGCCTGGCGCGCCCATGAGCGTATGGAGGAGGGGCGGCATATCGGCAAGATCGTGCTCGATATCGCCTGAAATTTCGCCCGAAATACCGCGGACGGATATCGGACGGGCCATTCTTGCTCTGGCGATAAAAAACCTATATATAGGCCGTGATTTCCCGGAAATTGTGGTTTTGCCCACGTCCCGCGCCACCGGAGCGGACGAACAGAAGGATTATATCTAATGGCCACCCAGCTTCTTATGCCGAAGGCAACGGCCGTCTGGCTTGTCGATAACACGGCTCTGTCCTTTGACCAGATTGCCGCTTTCTGCAAGCTGCACCCGCTGGAAGTGAAGGCTATTGCCGATGGTGAAGCTTCGCAGGGCATCAAGGGTCTGGACCCCGTTATCACCGGACAGATTTCGCGCGAAGAAATCGCGAAGGGCGAAAAGGACCCCTATTACCGCCTCAAGCTGTCCGAACCCAAGGTCCGCGTGCCGGAAGCCAAGCGCAAGGGGCCGCGCTATACGCCGCTTTCCAAGCGTCAGGATCGCCCGAACGCGATTCTCTGGCTGGTGCGCAACCATCCCGAACTGAAGGATGCGCAGGTTTCCCGCCTGATCGGCACGACCAAGTCGACCATCGAGCAGATTCGCAACCGCACGCACTGGAACTCGGCCAACCTGACCGCGATGGACCCGGTTACGCTCGGTCTTTGCTCGCAGATCGATCTCGACATCGAAGTCGAACGCGCCTCGCGCAATCGTCCGGCAACGCCTGAATCCGACAGCACCCTGCTGCCGGCCTCCGCGACCGAGAATTTCGACTATCGCGACGAGCAGCCTGCGGAAGAAGAGCTCGACGCGGACAAGGTCTTTGCCAAGCTCTCGTCGCTCAAGGGGCCCAGCACAGACGACGAAGAAGACGAAGAATAAGCGCTTTCCCCGATTGTACGAAAAACCCGCCGGTCCGGCGGGTTTTTTGTTTCTTCAAAATGATTCGCCTCTACAGGTTGGGGCGGTTCCTGTTTTGACTGAATCGTTGGAACCGCTCCAACTATTTGTTTTTTCGCATTATCCCACGCAAAACCGCTTCGCACTTTTGCTGGAAATGCTCTAATCCTTGAAGGCGTTGTACTCGCTCATTTCCATGAGACGATAAAAGTCGGCCAGCGTCTTGCCGCGCTCGGCGCGGAAGATGCGGCCTGCATTGCTTGCCTCGACGATCCGGTCGGTGCGGAAGGTGCGGAAGGCGTTACGCAGTTCGCACCAGCCGATAACCGTCCACACCTTGCCCCAGAACCACAGGCCGAGCGGACGGATGTCGCGCTGGCTTTCGCGCAGTTCGAGATCGCGATAGCGGATGTTGAGCACATTGCCCTGATCGACGGCGCGCTCCACCGCGTCGATGATGCGGCGTTCGTCCATGCTGATGCGGGCTGTCGGCGCATGAATCTGCGTGCCGGTGATGCGGGCGCGCTCTTCCTTGGGCAGAACGGCCTCGATCTTGACCAGGGCTTCCTCGGCCCCGCGCGCCATGGAAACGCCGCCCCAGGCACGGATGAGGCGTGCTCCGGCGACAAGCGCGACGATTTCGTCACGCGTGAACATGAGCGGCGGAAGCTCGAAGCCCTGCCGCAGAATATAGCCGACACCCGCTTCGCCATCGATGGGAACGCCGGTCGATTGCAGGTCGGAAATGTCGCGGTAGATGGTGCGTTCGGAGACTTCCAGCCGTTCGGCCAGTTGCCGCGCGGTGACAAGCCTGCCACCGCGCAGATGCTGGACGATCTGGAAAAGGCGGTCTGCGCGGCGCATTCCGTTCTCACTCTCCGTTACAGTATTTTGTCGCTCGCTGTTCCAGGTAGCGATCCGGCCAGCCCAGATCCTTGCGCAGGTCCTTCGGCAGGTTGTCGATTGCCCGTTGGGTACGGATAAACCAGCGGCGTTCGTTCTGCCTGCGCCTGTATTCCCTGATAACCGCGAGCAGCGGTGCGATTGCGAGTGCCATGGTGATAACTCCCTCATCCTTGGATACGCAGTATCGCACACTCCTCCTGACAGCTATCTGTCAGGAGCGAATGGCCTCATTATCAACCCGTTGGCGGCGGATCGCAATCGCCCGTTCAGGGCTTGAACGGCGGCGCGGCGGTGTAGCAAAGCGGCAGGCGTCCGCCATCCGCATAGATGGTCTGGCCCGTTACATAGCTTGCGTCCCGCGAGGCCAGAAAGGCCGCGATCGAAGCGATTTCAGATGTCTGGCCGATTCGCCCCAGCGGCGTGCGGGACAGTATCTCGCTGCGCGTTTCGGCATCCTGGTCTACCGCGCAAAACATGTCGGTCTCGATGGAGCCGGGACCGATTGCGTTGACGCGAATTCCCCATTTCGCCAGTCCCACCGCCATGGCGCGTGTCAGCTGGTCCAGCCCGCCCTTGGAAACGGAATAGGCCAGTTGGTCCGGCAGGCCATACAGGCCGTTGACCGAGGAAATGTTGATGATCGTTCCAGCCTCGCCGCCCGCTTCGACACGCGCCACCATGCCTCTGGCGACCGCCTGACTGCACAGAAAGGCGCCCTTGAGATTGACCCGCATCACGCGGTCGAAATCGTCTTCCTTCAGGTCGAGAAAATCCGCCTCATGGGCGATCCCGGCATTGTTCACCAGAATGTCGATCTCGCCCAGCGTTGTGACGGTATGGGTGAGGAGATTGTGAACGTCGAGCTTGTCACCCACATCCGCCGCCATGGGATGCACGGTGCCGAACTGTTCGAGGTCCCTGGCGGCGCGTGTGGCGGCGGCATTGTCTACATCCGAAAGGACGACGCTTGCGCCGTCCGTCAGGAAACGCTTTGCGATGGCGTAACCGATACCGCGGGCAGCACCGGTAACGATGGCCACCTTGCCTTCTAATTGCATGATATGTTCTCCATTTCGCATGGAGAGTGGACCGGCGGAAACCGCCGGTCAATAGTAACGCGCCTTCGGATCAGGCGAAGGCGAGACCGATATGGCGCTCGCGCAGTACCGCGCCGATTTCATCCAGAATGGCCGGATCGTCGATGGTGGCGGGCATTTTCCATGCCTCGCCATCGGCAATCTTCTGGATGGTCGAGCGCAAAATCTTGCCGGAGCGGGTCTTGGGCAGGCGCTTGACGGTCAGCGCCAGCCGGAAGGCGGCGACCGGACCGATGGCGTCGCGAATCATGCTGACGCACTCCTTCTCGACTTCCTGCGGGTCGCGGTCGATATTGGATTTCAGCACGAGAAAGCCGCAGGGCACCTGTCCCTTCAGGGCGTCCGAGATGCCGAGCACCGCGCATTCCGCCACGTCGGGATGGCTGGAGAGAACCTCTTCCATCGCCCCGGTCGAGAGGCGATGGCCCGCGACATTGATGATGTCGTCGGTGCGGCTCATGATGTAGAGATAGCCGTCCTCGTCCATATAGCCCGCATCGGCGGTCTTGTAGTAGCCCGGAAACTCGTTGAGATAGGCCTTGCGAAAACGCTCGTCGGCATTCCACAGCGTCGGCAGGCAGCCGGGCGGAAGCGGCAGCTTGATGAGGATATTGCCGAGCGTTCCGCGTTCGACTTCATGGCCCCCGTCGTCCAGCACGCGGATGTCGTAACCGGGAAGGCAGACGGAAGGCGAACCATATCTGGTTTCGAGAAGGCCGAGGCCGAGCGGATTGGCTACCATGGGCCAGCCGCTTTCCGTCTGCCACCAATGGTCGATCACGGGACAGCCGAGCAGGTCTTCCGCCCAGTGGATCGTGTCCGGGTCGGCGCGCTCTCCGGCAAGGTAAAGGGCGCGGAATCTGGACAGGTCGTAGTTTTTGACAAAGCGTCCGTCGGCGTCCTCCTTCTTGATGGCGCGCAGCGCGGTTGGCGCGGTGAACATCACCTCCACGCCATGCTCTGCGATGATGCGCCAATATTCGCCCGCATCCGGCGTGCCGACGGGCTTGCCCTCGAAAAGAATGCTGGTCGCGCCGATGAGCAGCGGCGCATAGACGATATAGGAATGGCCGACCACCCAGCCTACATCCGATGCCGCCCACCAGACCTGCCCTGGCTTGACGCCGAAGACATTTCTCATCGACCAGTCAAGCGCCACCATGTGCCCGCCATTGTCGCGGACGACGCCTTTCGGCTCACCGGTGGTGCCGGAGGTGTAGAGCACATAGAGCGGGTCTGTGGCGGCGACGGGCGTGCAGGGAACATGACGGCCGCGGGCGGCATCCACGGCTTCGCGATAATCGATGTCGCGCCCCGCGACAGGTTCGTGTCCATGCTGGGGGCGTTGCAGAATAATGCAATGAGGAACCTTGTGACGGGCTTCGGCGATCGCCTTGTCGAGCATGGCCTGATAGGGCACCACGCGCGCGGGCTCTATGCCGCAGGAGGCCGCGATGATCATGACGGGCTGCGCGTCATCGATGCGCGTTGCCAGTTCATGTGCTGCGAAGCCGCCGAAGACGACGGAATGAATGGCGCCGATGCGCGCGGAAGCAAGCATCGCGATCGCGGCTTCCGGCACCATCGGCATATAGATGAGCACGCGGTCGCCCTTCGTCACGCCATTGTCCAGCATGACGGCGGCAAGCGCCTCCACTTCTTCCAGAAGCTCGCGATAGGTGAACTTCCGCGCTGTGCCCGTAACGGGGCTTTCATAGATCAGCGCGACCTGATCGCCGCGCCCGTTGGCGACATGGCGGTCGAGCGCGTTGTAGCAGGTATTGCATTCGGCGCCGGTGTACCATCGGCCATAGACGCCTTCCTCGCCCGCGAAAACCCGATCCCACGGCTTGAACCAGTCGATGGCCCCGGCCGCACCGGCCCAGAAGCCTTCAGGATCGTTCCGCCATGATTGATAGGTTTCGGCATATTTCGAAGTCATGCTTTTCCTCCCGAAGCGCACGTCGACTCCACTCCGGTGCGGAGTGCTGTCGCGTGGTGATTATCCGGTGACAAAGCGCGGGATCGGCCTCCTCCGGCCCATCTCCTCCCCGCGCATCCATCTCCTCCTGAATGCAGTTTACGCCGCCGGGCCGGGGCTCGTCCATGAAACTTAAGATGGAGAGGCAGGGTCGCAGCCGTTTGGAACAGGCCTTCAGCGCCTTGCAGTAACGGCGCGACTGCGTCACAAGAGGACAGAGAGGTGCCTCGTGACCAAAATCCTGCCCATGCTGCTGGTTCTTCTGATGGGCCTGCATATCGTCAAACCGCTCGGCCTGCCCGGACTGAAGCGACGCGGCGATTTCTGGAAAATCGCCGTCATCGCCATTCTGGTGATGACGCTGGCAGTCGGCTATCACCTGCACGAAGGATGAAAAGGGCGGCTTAAAGCGTGTCGCGTTCAATCATATTCAGGCGGCACATTTTAAGTTTTCTTGACGCATGTCTTTATCCCGTCGAAGCGGGATTGGAAATCAGTCCAGTGGACTGATTTCCCCGCGTAGGCGGTTTCCACTTTCGGGAGACATGCTTTAGGCCGCCATTTCCAGTTCCTTCTTCCAGCCGCCGGTTGCGGCAAGGCCGTTCATCTTTGCCCGGTGGGCAAAGGCGCGCTGGCCGGCGGCGACATTCTCGTCCTTCCCGCCCCATGCTTCCAGCGCCGCCGCCTGCAAGGCGCGACCATAGGAGAAGGTCATCTTCCACGGCATGTCGAAGCTCGCATTCATCGCGGACAGATGCGCGGTTGCTTCCTCGCCGGTCTGGCCGCCCGAAAGGAAGGCGATGCCGGGCACTGCTGCCGGAACCGTGTCGCGGAAGCAGCGTACGGTCTTTTCCGCGATTTCCTCGACGGACGCCTTGCGGGCGTTCTTGCCGTCGATGACCATGTTCGGCTTGAGGATCATGCCTTCGAGCTTCACGCGCGCATCGTAAAGTTCCGAAAACACCGTCTTGAGAACCCATTCCGTCACATCGTAGCAACGGTCGATGGAATGGTCGCCCGGCTGGCCGTCCATCAGCACTTCCGGCTCGACAATCGGCACGATGCCCGCCTCCTGACACAGCGCGGCATAGCGGGCGAGCGCCTGCGCGTTCTGCCTGACCGCCCCCCATGTCGGCAGGCTTTGCGAAATGGAGATCACCCCGCGCCATTTGGCGAAGCGGGCGCCCAGCCCGTGATATTCGTTCAGCCGTTCGCGCAGGCCGTCCAGCCCTTCGGTGATGGTTTCTCCTTCGAAACCGGCGAGCGGCTTGGCGCCCGCATCGACCTTGATGCCGGCAATGGCGCCAGATCCGCGGATGATCTCGACCAGGGGCGTGCCATCTCGTGCCTGTTGCCGGATGGTTTCGTCATAGAGGATGACGCCCGAAATATGATTCCTCATCGCCTCGTCGGAACGGAACAGCATCTCGCGATAATCGCGGCGCGTGTCCTCCGTCGAGGCGAGATGAATGGCATCGAAGCGCTTCTTGATGGTGCCAGAGCTTTCGTCGGCAGCGAGAATGCCCTTGCCCTTCGCAATCAGGGAAACCGCAATATCTTCAAGACGTTCGGTCATTTGCAATGTTCCTTCTGTCAGAGATTTCGCGAGTGTTGGTTAAAACTGTGGCAAGCGCAAGTCATTGAAACGATTGAAAATTTTTTAAACGGTTTAGGTCCTGACCCTAGTGACTGGGAAATGTCGATCTTTGACATTGGCGGGCCAGGTCCCATCTATCAGAAGCAGTCGAGGTTTTGCGAAGGGTGGAGACATGCGCCGCGTTCTTTTAAGCCTGTCATTGATGCTCGCCGCGTCGGTTCCGCCGCTCTCCCAGATGGCTTGGGCGGCGAGCGTCAATGCGGGCGGGCGGGAAGCCAAAGCCGAAATGCCGTTTGCCGTTGCGGCCATTGCCGAGTTCGACACGCCCTGGGCAATCGCCTTTCTGCCCGATGGCAGGCTTCTTCTGACCGAGAAGGGCGGCAGGATTTTCATCGTCACCCAGTCGGGCGACAGGACCGGGGTCGGCGGTGTGCCGCAGGTCGCTTTCGGCGGTCAGAACGGCCTTCTCGATATCGCGCCTGCTCCCGATTTCGAAAAAAGCGGGGCGGTCTATTTCTCCTATAACGAACCGGCGGCGCGCGGCAGCAGCGTGGTTCTGGCGCGGGCCGTGCTGGACGAGGGCGATGGCAAGGCTGCGCTTAAGCAGCGAAAGACGATCTGGAAACAGGATGTGGCCGCGCGCGGCGGACAACCGGGCGGAATCATCGCCTTCGCGCCGGACGGCAGGCATCTGTTTTTCTCCGTCGGCGACCGGATGGAACCGGCGAGCGCACAGGATGACGAGGCTCCGAAGGGCAAGATCCTGCGCATGAACCTTGACGGTTCCGTGCCTGTCGACAATCCCCATGCGGACGAGGGCGGCATAAGGGCGCTGACATGGACCACCGGCCACCGCAACCCGTACGGGCTTGCTTTCGGGCCGGACGGCAAGCTCTTCGAGCACGAGATGGGGCCGCGCGGCGGCGACGAATTCAATCTCGTCAAGCCCGGTCTCAATTACGGCTGGCCGCTCGTCTCCAATGGCGACAATTATAGCGGCAGGCCGATCCCGCGCCACAGCACGCGGCCCGAATTCGAGCCGCCGCTGGTTTACTGGACGCCGGTGATCGCCCCGGCGGGGCTTGCCTTCCATGAAGGGGCCTTGTTTCCCGACTGGCACGGTTCAGCGCTCATCGGAGGGCTTGCCTCCATGGCGCTGGTGCGGGTGGCAATCGACAAGGACGGCAATGCCGACGAGGTGGAGCGCTTCGATATGGACAACCGCATTCGCGACGTGGCCATCGGTCCCGACGGTGCGGTCTGGCTGATCGAGGATGACAGTCCGGGACGACTTTTGAAGCTTACACCCAAAAAATAAGCCCGGTATGAACCGGGCTTATTTGGACATGATTTATCGCATTACTTCTTCAGGACATCGACGCCGGGAAGCGGCTTGCCTTCCATCCATTCGAGGAAGGCACCGCCAGCCGTCGAAATATAGGTGAAGTCGTCGGCAACGCCTGCGTGATTGAGCGCTGCGACCGTATCGCCGCCGCCGCCGACCGAAACGAGCTTGCCTGCCTTGGTGCGGGCCGCGACATGCCTGGCGGTCTTGACCGTGGCTGCATCGAAGGGGTGCAGTTCGAACGCGCCGAGCGGGCCATTCCAGACGAGGGTCGCGGCATCGTCGATAGCCGAAGCGATCAGGTCCGTCGAAAGAGCGCCTGCGTCGAGGATCATGCCGTCGGCTGGAACCGCGTCCACGCCATAGGTCTGATTCGGCGTGTCGGCTGCGAAATGCCAGCCCACAACCGCATCGACCGGCAGGATGATGGCGCATTTGGTGGTTTCGGCCTTGGCCATGATGTCGCGCGCGGTCTGGGCCAGATCGTGTTCGCACAGCGACTTGCCGACATCGTGGCCCTGTGCGGCAAGGAAAGTGTTGGCCATGCCGCCGCCGATGACGAGCGCATCGACCTTTTCGATCAGGTTGGACAGAAGGTCGAGCTTGGTCGAAACCTTCGCGCCGCCGACGATGGCGACAACCGGACGGGCTGGCTGTCCGAGGCCCTTTTCCAGCGCTTCCAGCTCTGCCTGCATCGCGCGACCGGCAAAGGCAGGCAGCACATGCGCCAGACCTTCGGTGGAGGCGTGCGCCCGGTGGGCGGCGGAAAATGCGTCGTTGACGTAGAGATCGCCATTGGCGGCAAGTGCCGCGACGAATTCGGGATCGTTCTTTTCCTCGCCCTTGTGGAAACGGGTGTTTTCCAGAAGCAGGACGTCGCCGTCCTTCATCGCGTCGACAGCCGTCGCGGCCGTGTCGCCAATGCAGTTTTCCGCGAAATGCACGCCATGGCCCAGAACCCTGGAAAGCGGCCTGACGACAGCCTTTAGCGAATTTTCGTCCGAGGCGACGCCTTTCGGGCGACCGAAATGGGCGAGCAGAATGACCTTCGCGCCTTTCTTCGACAGTTCGGCAATGGTCGGCACGATGCGCTCGATGCGCGTGAGGTCGGTGACTTCGCCATTTGCCATCGGCACGTTGAGGTCAACGCGGACCAGAACGCGCCTGGACTTGACGTCGGCATCGTCGAGAGTGCGGAAACTCATGATCTTTCTCCCAGGACTGTCTTTCGGACGACCACGGAGCAATGCTGCTCAGACAGGTACGCGCCGGAAAAGGGTTGGATAATCGGTGACAAGCCCGTCTTCGTCGACGGGCAGTTCGGCGGTAAAGCTGCGATCCGCCGCCGCATAGCGATAGAGCCTGCCTTCCTCGAGGCAGGTATAGCGCTGCGCGTCGCGCAGCGGACGGAAACTGTCGAAGGGCACGTAAAGCATGTCGAGCTGGACGGTGCCGCTTTCGGGCGTGAGGCCGAGGCGACGGATGGGCAGCGTATTGGTGAAGGGCGTTCCCGCCAGGTCGATATCGATGCAGCCGTCGAATTCCGGCAGCGGATCGCCCGCCATCGTGTTCCAGCGGCCGTTGCCGTCGGAGACGAGTTCAAGCCTCTGGCCGGAGGTGGTTTCGATCAGGAAATGGAGAACATGCCAGGCGCTGTTGCAGTCGATGCTGTAGCGCACGCCATAAGGATTGCCGCCGCGGTCGCCAATCACGACGCTTTCAGCGCGGATCGTGTGGCCGACGGGTCCGATATCGAGATGTTCGAGCCCTTCTCCTTCCAGCGGACGCCAGCGGGCAGCGGTGGGGAGAAGGGCGCGAAACATTGTCGGAAGCTTAGATCAGCTTGCCGAAGGCGACGGCGGTGTCGCCCATGCGGCTGGAGAAGCCCCATTCATTGTCGTACCACGACAGGATGCGCACCATGGTGCCGTCCATGACCTTGGTCTGGTCCGTGTGGAAGATCGAGGAATGGGAGTCGTGGTTGAAGTCGTGCGAGACGAGCGGCTCGTCCGTATAGCCCAGAACGCCCTTAAGGCGACCATTGGCGGCGGCGCGGATCGCGTCGTTGATTTCCTGCACGGTGGTCGAACGCTTGGCGATGAAGGTCAGATCGACAACCGAGACATTCGGGGTCGGGACGCGGATGGCAACGCCATCGAGCTTGCCCTTCAGTTCCGGCAGGACGAGGCCGACAGCCTTGGCCGCACCCGTCGAGGTCGGGATCATGGAAAGCGCTGCCGCGCGGGCGCGGTAAAGATCCTTATGCATGGTGTCCAGCGTCGGCTGGTCGCCCGTATAGGAGTGGATCGTCGTCATGAAGCCCTTTTCGATGCCGATGGCCTCGTTGAGGACCTGGGCGACCGGTGCAAGGCAGTTGGTCGTGCAAGAAGCGTTGGAGATGACCTGGTGGTCCTTGGTCAGCTTGTCGTGGTTGACGCCATAGACGACGGTCAGGTCGGCGCCGTCGGCCGGAGCCGAAACGATGACGCGCTTGGCGCCGGCTTCCAGATGCATGGCGGCCTTGTCACGCGCGGTGAAGATGCCGGTGCATTCGAGCGCGATGTCGACGCCTTCGGAAGCCCATGGCAGTTCGGCCGGGTTGCGGACGGCGTGAACCTTGATCGGGCCGTAGCCCACATCGATCGTGTCGCCAGCGACCTTCACTTCCTTGGGGAAACGGCCATGCACGCTGTCGTAGCGCAGCAGATGCGCATTGGTTTCGACCGGGCCGAGGTCGTTGATCGCCACGACCTGAATATCGGTGCGGCCCGACTCGACGATGGCGCGAAGAATGTTGCGGCCGATGCGGCCAAAACCGTTGATTGCGACGCGAACTGCCATTTTCTCTTAATCTCCCGATGGGGTTCTGCATCTTGCGATGCGTCCGAATTGGACCTGTAGGTCCAAAAACTCAAACGCCGACGTTTTGGGACGCCGGCGCTTTTTCAAATCATGCGGCGTTGAGCTTCTTCTCCGCAGCTTCGGCGGCATGTTCCGCCGTGATGCCGAAATGCTTGTAGAGATCGTTGATCTCGCCCGAAGCGCCAAAACCCTTCATGCCGATGAATATGCCGTTTTCACCGATGAAGCGTTCCCAGCCGAGCGAGATCGCCGCTTCGATGGCGACCTTCACCGGCGCATCGCCGATGGTCGCATCCTTGTAGGCATCGCTCTGCTGTTCGAAAAGCTCGAAGCAGGGGACGGATACGACGCGGGTCGCGATGCCCTTGCCTTCGAGAAGGTCGCGGGCCTTGAGCGCGATTTCCACCTCCGAGCCGGTGGCGAAGATCGTCACCTTTGCGTCCTTGCTTGCAGCGGCAAGTTCGTAGGCGCCGAAAGCCGACAGGTTCTCGTCGCGGTGCTCGGTGCGGACCGTCGGCAGGTTCTGGCGGGTGAGCGCCAGCGTCGACGGGGTCTTCTTCGATTGCAGGGCGGTCTGCCAGCATTCGGCGGTCTCGACGGCGTCGGCCGGACGGAACACGTTGTGGTTCGGAATGGCGCGCAGCGCGGCCAGATGCTCGACCGGCTGGTGGGTGGGGCCGTCTTCGCCCAGACCGATGGAATCATGCGTCATGACATAGATGGTGCGGATGCCCATCAGCGAGGAGAGACGCATTGCCGGACGCGCATAGTCCGAGAAGGTCAGGAAGGTGCCGCCGTAAGGGATCAGGCCACCATGCAGCGTCATGCCGTTCATGGCCGCGGCCATACCGTGTTCGCGGATGCCGTAATGGACATAACGCTGGCCGTAATCCTCCGGCGTCACCGCCTTGGTCTGGCTCGTCTTGGTATTGTTCGAACCGGTGAGGTCGGCGGAGCCGCCAATGGTTTCCGGCACAACGCCATTGATGACTTCCAGCGCCATTTCCGAAGACTTGCGGGTCGCGACCTTCGGCTTGTCGGCGGAAAGCTTCTTCTTGTATTCGACGATGGCCGCATCGAAGTTGGACGGCAGATCGCCACGCATGCGGCGTTCGAATTCCGCGCGGGTTTCCGCATCGGCCGCGGCGAAGCGCTTTTCCCATTCCTGACGCTTCTTGGCGGCGTTGAGACCGGCCACGCGCCAGCCGTCCAGCACTTCGGCCGGGACCACGAAAGGTTCGGCACTCCAGCCAAGCGCCTTGCGGGTTGCGGCGATTTCCTCTGCACCGAGCGGCGAACCGTGCACCTTGTTGGTGCCGGCCTTGTTCGGCGCGCCGAAGCCGATGGTCGTCTTGCAGGCGATGAGAGTCGGGCGGTCGGAAACCCTGGCCAGTTCGATGGCCTTGGCGATGGCATCCTGATCGTGACCGTCGACAGCCATGGTGTTCCAGCCGGAAGCCGCGAAACGGGCAGGCTGGTCGGTATTGTCGGAAAGCGTGACCGGGCCGTCGATGGAAATGTTGTTGTCGTCCCAGAACACGATCAGCTTGTTCAGCTTCAGGTGACCCGCAAGCGCGATGGCCTCCTGGCTGATGCCTTCCATGAGGCAGCCGTCACCGGCGATGGCATAGGTGTAGTGGTTGACGAGGCTGTCGCCGAACTGAGCATTGAGAATGCGCTCGGAAAGCGCCATGCCGACGGCATTGGCGATGCCCTGGCCGAGCGGGCCGGTCGTGGTTTCGATCCCGGCGGCGTGGCCGTATTCGGGGTGGCCTGCGGTACGCGAACCAAGCTGGCGGAAATTCTTGATCTCGTCGATGGTGATGTCTTCGTAGCCAGACAGATAAAGCAGCGAATAAAGCAGCATCGAACCGTGGCCCGCAGACAGCACGAAGCGGTCGCGATCCGGCCAGTGCGGGTTCTGCGGGTCGTGCGAGAGAAAACGGGTATAAAGCGTCGTCGCTATGTCGGCTGCGCCCATCGGCAGGCCGGGATGGCCCGAATTGGCTTTTTCGACCGCATCCATGGAGAGGAAGCGGATTGCGTTGGCCATCTGGTTCTGTTTGTCGGAATTGGTCATGGTCTCAGCCGTCTTTCCTTGGCAGGGTTTAACGGGGTTGCGGCGATGCCTTTTGCCCGAGCACGATCCGTAGCGATAACGGCTTCATGCGTTTTAGGATCACGCTCCCGAAGGCATCGGACACATAGCACCTGCACATAAGGAGTCAATAAACCGATGAGTTTTGGGCAATAAACTGTCCGCGACTAATCGATTGAGTTGTGTGGAAAGCTGTAGACGAATCACCGAAAAGCCGTTTTGCACCGATAACGGTGTATGAATGCCCGCATATGCCCCTCATTTGTTGCTTATCGGGCGGTCGATTATTACAATCTTTTCAAAGATGCCCGTCCCGCAGGCGCGATTCGATATCCCTGAACCGGGTCCGCGATTGGCATTGGAAAGGACATGGATGGCACCCGAAACGACCCTCAGGCAAGTTCTGGAACGGCTGGAAAAGGCACTCAACACGCTTGAACAAGCGGTCGATCTGCGGCTGGACAAGGAAGGCGATTTCGCCGAAGCCGAGGAAGAGGTGCAGCGGATGAATGCCGATCGCAGCCGTCTCGCCCAGGAACTCGACCAGTCCGAAGCGCGCGCCGAGCGGCTTGAAGCCGCCAATCGCGAGGTTTCGCGTCGCCTTGTGACTGCCATGGAGACAATCCGCGCCGTTCTGGACCGATAGGAGGCTACCATAGCGACCGTTACCGTTACCATCGATGGTAAAGCTTACCGCATGGCCTGCGACGAAGGGCAGGAAGAGCACCTGTCCGGGCTTGCCGACCGTCTCGATCAGTATGTGACCCATCTGAAATCGTCTTTCGGGGAAATCGGCGACCTGCGCCTGACCGTCATGGCGGGCATCATGGTGATGGACGAACTGGCCGAGATGCAGAAGCGCATCAAGGGGCTGGAAAACGAGGCGGAAACGCTGCGCCGGTCGCGTGACGAGGCTTTGGGGCGGGCCGACAGCAACGATGCCGCCCTGACCGGCATGTTGTCGGATGTGGCTGCGCGCATCGAGCAGGTGGCCGCGCGGATCGCGCCGCGCAACGGCTGATTTCGTCGTCGAGACCGCAGGACGAATCCTTTGAAAAAGTTTTCGTGACGAGCCGTTGCAAGCCACTGGCGTTCCCGTCAGGCAGATACTATATTGGTCGCTGGCGGAACTGCGCTTCCCGACAGGTGTAACAGCATCCCCGGGGCCTTATTGATCTCTAAGGGAGCTGTCCCTGTGAAGGCTCGAGGGCTTTCGCATATGGCGCCCACCTACTTTGTAGGTTCCCGGGATCAAACGCTACCATCGGTCGTCGTGGTCCGCCGCTTTTCATCTTCGGGCGATTGCAGAAATTGCCATGCGCTTGATCTGGCAGGCGATTTTTTCGTACAGATGCGCCACTTTCAATAAGAGCGCACATTTTTCATGATCTCCCCCGAAACGCCGCCGCCCGATTCGTCGGAACGATTGATCATCGCGATACCGCTCGCCTTTTTCTACGGGCTTCTGCTCTATGTCGCGATCTGGTCGCGCCATTACATGGATGCGATGCCGGTGATCGCCGGGCTGGCGCTGCTGCCGATGGCCGTGGCGAGCCTCGCCTCCTGCCTGTCCGACCCGCGCGCCCAAAGAGGGCTGTGGCGGCATGTGCGCATGGGCTGGGCCATTATCGGCGGACTTGTCGTCACCAGCATGATCTTTTTCCGCGAGGCGGGAATCTGCGTGGCCATGGCCGCTCCGTTCCTGATGGTGTTTTCGGCGCTCGGCTCCGCGCTCACGCTCTGGATGATCCGGCAGTTCCGCTCACGGCGCTCGACGACGCTGGTCGTGGCCCTACCTCTGCTCGTGCTGCCTGCCGAGCTTCAGATGTCCTATGCCCCGCATGACGGCTCCGTCACGACCGTGGTCGAGATCGCGGCGCCGCCGGAAACCGTCTGGCGGCAGACGGTCGAAATCCGCAATGTGCGCGCCGATGAACTGTCCTGGACATTCAGCCACGGCATAATTGGCGTTCCTCAGCCGGTCGATGCGCGGATGGAGGGGGAGGGCATCGGCGCGGTGCGTCAGCTTCAATGGACGCGCGGCGTCAATTTTCAGGAAATCGTCACGCGCTGGGAGGAAAACCGGCTTCTGGCATGGGATTTCCGCTTCGGTCCCGGTTCCATTCCGCCGGAAGTGGAAGCGCATATCAAGGTAGACAGCACCTATCTCAAGCTTGCACAGGGCGACTACCGGCTGGAGCCGCTTGCCAACGGGCACACACGCCTCACGCTGACGACCCGTTACCGGATCGCGACGCCGATCGATTTCTATTGCGATCTGTGGGGCAGGCTGTTCCTCAACGATTTCCACGGCGTCGTTCTGAGGGTTATCCGCGACCGTTCCGAGAAGATCGCACATGCAAGCGGCGCGGTCACTTGACGGATCGTTTCATTGCGGTTCCACTAGTGTGGTGGATTTGAAGTTCCTATCATTTGCCTGGCATCTACGTTTGGGAACTTCAAATCCGTAAACCACACTAGTGGATTGAATTTGACGTTTGATTCCCGACTGAATGAGATGCCGTTTCAAACGTCAAATTCGAAAAATCCACTAGATACATAAACTTACTAGTGGTCTTTTTGATTCCGACATTTGCTCGGCGCCTGTATCAGAGGGATGCAAATGTCGGAATCAGACCACTAGATGAAGCGGTAACAGCAGGGAGTGGTCTTGAATGACGGCAGCGGAGCGCGATCCTGTTCTGGAAAAGCAGGAACTCAGACGCAGGGTTCTGGCGGCTCGCGACGCGCTCGATCCGCGTTATCACTACGAGGCTTCGCTGGCTGCGGCAAAAATGGGTGAAGCCGCCATCGATGTTCCCAAGGGAACGCTGATTGCCGGCTACTGGCCGATCCGCTCCGAAATCGATCCGCGACCGCTTCTTTCCGCGTTGCGCGCAAAAGGCGCACGGCTTTGTCTTCCGGTCGTTCTGGACCGGGAAACGATTGCCTTTCGTGAATATCTGCCCGATGCCGAACTGGCGCAGACCGGCTTCGGCACGATGGGGCCGGGCGAAGATGCGCCGCTCGTCGATCCGGTGATCATGCTGATGCCGCTGGCGGGCTTCGACCGCCGGGGCCATCGGCTCGGCTATGGAGCCGGACATTACGACCGCGCTCTGGCGCGTTTTGCCGAGCGCGGCCTGGAGCCGCTTCTGATCGGCATGGCCTTCGACTGCCAGGAAATCGAGCGTGTGCCCGATGAGCCGCATGACATTGCGCTCAACCAGATCCTGACCGAGAGCGGCTTGCGTTCGCTTGGCACCGAGGTATAAGGCAATCCCATGAGATTGCTTTTTCTTGGTGATATGGTGGGCCGGTCGGGCCGGAACGCGGTTTATGAAAAGCTGCCGGGGCTGATTTCCGATCTGAAGCTGGACTTCGTGATCGTCAACGGTGAGAACGCCGCGGGCGGCTTCGGCATTACCGAAGAGATTTTCCACGATACAATTCGGGCCGGGGCCGATGTGGTCACGACCGGCAATCATGTCTGGGACCAGCGCGAGGCGCTGGATTTTTCCAAGCGCGAAGACCGCTTTCTGCGCCCGGCAAATTTCCCGAAAGGGACGTCGGGCAAGGGGGAAGGGCTTTATATCGCTAAAAACGGCGCCCGCGTCCTGGTGTCCAACGTGATGGGCCGCGTGTTCATGCATCCCGATCTGGACGATCCGTTCATCGCGGCCGAAAAGATTCTGGAAGCCTGCCCGCTCGGTGAACAGGCGGATGCCGTATTCTTCGATTTCCACGCGGAAGCCACGAGCGAAAAGCAGTGTTTCGGCCATTTCGTCGATGGTCGTGCGAGCGCCGTCATCGGCACGCATACCCATGTGCCGACCGCCGATTGCCAGATTTTGCGCAACGGAACGGCCTATATGTCGGATGCGGGCATGTGCGGCGATTACGATTCCTCGCTCGGCATGGACAAGGAAGAGCCGCTCAACCGGTTTTTGTCGAAAGTGCCGAAAGGGCGTTTCGAGGCCGCGAGCGGTCCGGCGACCGTCTGCGGCGTCGGTATCGAGATTTCCGATCGCACCGGCCTTGCCGAAAAAGCGGCGCCCTTGCGCATCGGCGCCCGTCTGGAAGAGACTATTCCGGCGTTCTGGCGCTGACTTTCACGCCCTCGAAATTATCGGGTCCGGCAATCCGGGTGCACAGATCTGACCATTCGCAATGTTCGCAGGCCGCGCGCAGCGTGCCGTCGGCAAACGCCGTCCGCATTGCCGCCAGCCGTCCTGCATCGAGTTCGAACGGGGAAGGTGTGGTAAGTTCCATGCCCAGAAGCTCGCCCACGGTCCTGAGCGCCAGCGCGTCGCGCTTTCGAACACTTGCCTCGTAGCAATGGCAAGCGCCCCCGGCGCCCCCGCAGAGCAGGGGCGCGCAGATATCGTCGGGGCCGTCGACGAGGAGAATATCCTCTCCCCTGTTGAGCCGCCCGGCAATCGCATCGTAGTTTTCCACGAAAGCCGGGCTATAGCCCCTGCCGACATAGGTCAGCATACAGAGGAGATGATGGCCGCGCAGGCGTATTGTCACTTGGTCGCCGCTTGGTCGTTACTGGAGCGATCAGGCCTTGTTGTCGCGGGTCGCGGCCTTGAGGATCGCGGCGCCGAGGGCCGACTTGACCAGCCCGCCGACGAGGAAGGGCGTCACGCCGAAAGCCACGGCCTTTTCGATGCCGATCGTGCTGGAGAGCCACAGCGCGCCGAGGGCGAGGCAGAGCAGGTTCGCGGCGAGGAACGACACGAAGGCAAGGCCAACGCGATTGCCGTTCCAGCCGCGCTCGGCCAGAAAGCCGGTCAGCGCGGCGATGATCGGGAAGGATACGAGATAGCCTGCTGTCGGGCCTGCAAAATGCGGAAGACCACCGGCGCCGCCAGCCAGAACCGGAAGACCGAGCATGGCTTCGCCGAGCCAGGCCAGAACCGTGGCCATGCCGAGGCGCCAGCCGTAAAGCGCGCCGATCAGCGGCACGATCAGGGTTTGCAGCGTGATCGGAACCGGCACCATGGGAACTTCGATCTGCGAAGAGACCGCAAGCAGCAGCGTGCCGAAGGCTACCGCCGCAAGGCGCGTCGTACCCGAACGGGCTTCCAGGTTGAGCGGGCTGAAGGATGTGCGAGACGGAGTGTAGGTCGCCATGGTGTCCTCAAATTATAGATAAAATCGAGATTCGATCTATTTAATTTCCAGACAATGCATGGCTTTGGCAAGTGCGAAATGACGGCAAGCGGAAAATAACGCCTGATTTGAGAAAATCCGGGGAATGCGATCGGGCTTATCCGACGATGGCGAAGGAATCGCGCATCTTGCCGGAAGCGGTTTTGACCGGGCGATGGCCGATCCATTGCACATGGCGCGCGAGAATGGTGGCCGCGCTTTCGATATCGTTCTGGCGCAGCGCGGCAAGGATCGCGCGGTGATCGTGGTCGGTGCGGGTTTCCCATTCCGAACGCCATGTGGCGAAGAGGAACCGGGCGCTTGCGGCATGAAGATCGTCGATTGCCGCGAGCAGGCGCGGCATCCGGCACGGTTCGAGAATGAGCCGGTGAAAGCGGCGATTGGCGTCTTCCCAACTCCTGACGTCACGCGATTTGTCCCCCTCCAGCGTCGCCTGTTCGGCGGCATCGAGCGTTGCCTGCGTGATGTGCGGCGCGGCGTGGCGCAAAGCCAGAACCTCCAGGGCGGCGCGCATTTCCGCCACTTCCCGGATCTCGCCGATGTCGAAGGAGGCGACCCGCACACCGCGTCGCGGCTCCGAGACGGCAAGGCCCTGCGCTTCCAGCCGCCGGAAGGCTTCGCGCACCGGCACATGGCTGGTGTCGAACTCCGCGGCGATATGGTCCTGACGCAGTTTCGTGCCGGGTTCGATCTCGCCCGCGATGATGCGGTCTGCGAGGATGCGGCTGATGCGGGTTGCGATGGTTTCGCCGGGCGTGTTCTGGACGGGCTGAATCATGGATTTATAGATAATCTGCTTTGCCTGACGGGTCGAGCGATATTGCTTTTATTGACAGGGAATCGATGGAAGCGGCGCTTTTGCTGGACGAATGGGCCTCAATTCCTTATAACGCCGCCATTCTGCACGGAAAGCACTGTGGCCGGACCTGCGGCCCTTCTCTGCTTGATCTCCGTTTCTTGCGTGGCGCTTTTCCGTGCGCAGCATTTTAAACAGAACAGGGGTGCCATGGCTGGCCATTCACAGTTTAAGAACATCATGCACCGCAAGGGCCGTCAGGATGCGGTGCGGTCGAAAATGTTTTCCAAGCTCGGTCGCGAAATCACCGTCGCCGCCAAGCAGGGTCTTCCCGACCCTACGATGAACCCGCGCCTGCGTCTGGCGATCCAGAACGCCAAGGCACAGTCCATGCCGAAGGACAATATCGAGCGCGCCATCAAGAAGGCCGCCGGCAATGACGGCGAGAACTACGATGAAGTGCGCTATGAGGGCCGTGGTCCCGGCGGCGTGTCGGTCATCGTCGAAGCGCTGACGGACAACCGTAACCGCACGGCGTCGAATGTCCGCGCCGCCTTTACGAAGTCGGGCGGCTCGCTCGGCGAAACCGGCTCGGTTTCCTTCATGTTCGACCGCGTTGGCGAAATCATCTACAAGCCTGAAGTCGGCGATGCCGACAAGGTGATGGAAGCGGCGATCGAAGCCGGTGCCGACGATGTGCAGTCCGGTGAGGAAGAGCACGTCATCATCTGCGCCTTCGAAGATATCGGTGAAGTGTCCAAAGCTCTCGAAGCCGCTCTTGGCGAAGCCGAATCGATCAAGACGATCTGGAAGCCGCAGACCAATACCGAGCTGGACGAGGAAAAAGCCCGTTCGGTTCTCAAGCTTCTCAATGTGCTCGAAGACGATGACGACGTGCAGAACGTCTATACGAACTTCGAAGTCAGCGATGAAGTGATGGAAAAGCTGAGCGCCTGATTTCGGTCGCTCACGGATTTTCGAAACTCCCGGCTTGTCCGGGAGTTTTTTTATGCGGCCCGGAAAAGTACCGGCAATAAAAAACCCCACCGAAGCGGGGTCTTTTGAACCAGTTGCAATATCGGATCAGATGCCGAGATTGCCGAAACGGTTCTTGAACTTCGTCACGCGACCGCCGCGATCGAGCAGGGTCTGCGAACCGCCGGTCCAGGCCGGATGCGTGGTCGGATCGATATCGAGGTTCATCGTATCGCCTTCCTTGCCCCAGGTCGAACGGGTCATGTATTCGGTGCCATCGGTCATCACGACCTTGATGGTGTGGTAGTCGGGATGGATATTGGCTTTCATCTTCTCAATCCTGAAAGTCTGGGGAGAAAAGCACAGCCTGATCATCGAAACTGCGGCACTTTCGCCCAATGGCAGATATGAAGACCCATTACCGGCAGGCAATGGCTTCCAAAAGGGTTGGCGAGCCTATACATCAGGCGCACGGCAATAACAAGGGCGCAATCACAAGAATGGCCGACAGAGATACTGAAATCGATATGAATCGGGAATTGAAGGCAGAAGAGCGCGCCAGGCGCGGTTCCCTGAAGCCACTCAAACGAATGGCGCCGTTCCTCGCGCCCTATAAGGGGCTGGTGGCGGGCGCGCTTTTCTCGCTGGTGCTGGCCGCGGTCACGACGCTTGCCGTGCCTGTCGCGCTGCGCCGCATGATCGATCACGGTTTCACCAGCTCGAATGCGATCTTCGTCAATAATTATTTCGGAATGCTGGTGCTGTTGGCGCTCATGCTGGCGCTGGCGTCGGGCCTGCGCTATTTCTTCGTCATCTCGCTCGGCGAGCGCGTGGTGGCCGATCTGCGCAACGCGGTGTTCCTGCATGTGACGGCGTTGTCGCCGGAATTCTTCGACCGTTCGCAGTCGGGCGAAATCGTGTCGCGCCTGTCCGCCGATACGACGCAGATCAAGTCCGTCGTGGGCGCGACGGCGTCGGTCGCGTTGCGCAATGTGATTCTCGGCGTCGGCGCGCTGGCCATGATGGTCGTGACGAGCCCGAAGCTTTCGGCGCTGGTCATCGCCGCCATTCCGGTCATCGTCGTTCCGCTGATCGCGTTCGGGCGCTCGGTGCGCCGCCGTTCCCGCCTGACGCAGGACATGCTGGCCCGCGCCAATGCCTATGCCAGCGAACAGATCGGCGCGATGCGCACCTTGCAGGCCTTCACCAACGAAAAGATGGTGGTGGGACGTTTCGGCAGCGCGGTGGAAAAATCCTTTCAGGCCGCGCGCTCTTCCATTCAGGCGCGCGCCATCCTGACCGCCTTCGCCATTTTCCTGATCTTTTCCAGCATCGTGGCCGTGCTCTGGTTCGGCTCGCGCGATGTGCTCTCGGGCGCCATTTCGGCGGGCACGCTCGGCCAGTTCGTGCTTTATGCCGTGTTCGCGGGCAGTTCCTTCGGCGCCTTGTCGGAGGTGGGCGGCGAACTGGCGCAGGCCGCAGGCGCGACGGAGCGGCTTGTCGAGATTCTCGACGAGCAGCCGGGCATTGCCGCGCCCGCAAGGCCGCTCGCCATGCCGGAGCCGCCGCGCGGCGAGATCGTGTTCGATTCCGTGCACTTCTCCTATCCGACGCGGCCGGATGCGCCGTCGCTCAACGGATTGAGCTTCACCGTCCAGCCGGGCGAGACGGTAGCCATCGTCGGCCCTTCGGGGGCAGGCAAAAGCACGATCTTCTCGCTCGTCATGCGTTATTACGATCCGCAGTCGGGCCGTATCCTGCTCGATGGCGTGGCATTGCCCGATGCGGACCCGCAGGCGGTTCGTTCGCGCATCGCCACCGTACCGCAGGACGTGGCGATCTTCGCAACGAGCGTGCGCGAGAACATCGGCTTCGGCAGGCCGGACGCAAGCGACGAGGAAATCGTCGCGGCGGCAAAAGCGGCTCTTGCGCATGATTTCATCATGGCGCTCGACAAGGGCTATGACACGGAAGTGGGCGAGCGCGGGGTCACGCTTTCCGGCGGGCAGCGCCAGCGCATCGCCATTGCGCGCGCCATCCTGCGCGCCGCTCCGATCCTGCTTCTGGACGAGGCGACATCGGCGCTCGACGCCGAAAGTGAAATGCTGGTGCAAAAGGCGCTCGACGGGCTGATGGCCGACCGCACGACGCTCGTCGTCGCGCATCGTCTTGCAACGGTGCTGAAGGCCGACCGCATCCTCGTGCTCGACCATGGCCGCATCGTCGAGGAGGGCACGCATCAAAGCCTCGTCGAGAAGGGCGGCATCTATGCCCGTCTCGCCAGATTGCAGTTCGATGCCGGGGCGGGCGCCTTCGCCGCCAAATGAAGCCGGGAGGGCCTTGCCCTCCCGTTCTTTCTTTTATCTCTCGGTCAGTTTGAGTTCGATGCGGCGGTTTCTTGCGCGGGCATCGGCAGTGTCCGACGCATCGAGCGGCTGATATTCCCCGAAGCCCGCCGCGACGAGCCGATTGGCCGGGACGCCGTTGGCGATGAGGAACTTCACAACGGCGGTCGCGCGGGCAGAGGAAAGCTCCCAGTTGTCACGGAAACGCCCCGCGCCTGTCAGCGGCACGTCGTCCGTATGGCCGTCGACGCGCAGCACCCAGTTGATGTCGTCGGGGATTTCCTGATTGAGCTGGTTCACGGCGTCGGCGAGCTTCTTCATCTCGTCCTGTCCGGCCGGGTTTATGTCGGCCGATCCGGTTGGGAACAGCACTTCCGACTGGAAGACGAAGCGATCGCCGACGATGCGGATGTTCTCCTTGTCCGACAGGATCTCACGCAGGCGGCCGAAGAAATCGGAACGATAGCGGTTCAGTTCCTGCACACGCTGGGCAAGCGCGACGTTGAGGCGTCTGCCAAGATCGGCGATCTTGGCGTTCGATTCGCGGTCGCGGCTTTCAGAAGCATTGAGCGCGTCCTCAAGCGCCGCGATCTGGCGGCGGAGCGCCGAAATCTGCTGGTTCAGCAGTTCCACCTGGCTGAGCGCGCGGGCGCTCACCTGCTTTTCGGCATCGAGGCTCCGCGACAGTTCTCCGGCGCGCTTTTCAGCGGCGGCACCTGCGCCGCTGCCTTCGTTCAGCAGGCTTTGCAGGCGCGACCGTTCGCTTTCAGCGGTGGAAAGCGAAGCCTGCAGGTTGGCGATAGCGTCCTGCATGTCCTGCGAATTGCTGCGCTCCAGCGACAGGAGCTGGGTCAGTTCCTGAATCTGGCTGTTGAGGCGCGCAAGCACGCTGTCCTTGTTGTTGACCTCGCGGCTCAGCAGAAACTGCGCCAGCACGAAGACGGTGAGCAGGAACATGATTGCCAGAAGCAGCGTCGTCAGCGCATCGACGAAGCCGGGCCAGTAATCGACATGCCGCTGCGAGCGGCGGTTGCGGGCAAGCGCCATGGCGACTTACTCCGCCTTGTCCGGGCGGTCGGCCCTGCGCTCATGCGCGTGTTCGTCTGTAGCCCTGGCGCCCATCGCCTTGGTCAGCCGGTCGAGCGTGTGGCGGATAGCCTTCTGTTCGTCGGCCTGCTTTTCTACCCAATCGCGCATGATCTGCTGTTCGCTGCGCATACTCTTGACGAGGCCCTGAATGCCTTCGGCGAGATTGGCGAGCGCCGCAGTGGTGCGCTGCGTGGAAGCTTCGCCGCCGTGCATGTGCTGCAACCGGTCGGCCAGAACGCGGATTTCTTCCGTGCCGCCATGCTGGTCGGCGCCGACATCCGAACCAAGGTCGGTGACGGAGGAAAGCCAGTTTTCCAGTTCTGTATAGAAGCGGTTTTGCGCACGGCCCGCCTGCAGGTCGAGGAAGCCGAGGATCAGCGAGCCGGAAAGGCCGAACAGCGATGAGGAGAAGGCCGTGCCCATGCCGGAAAGCGGAGCCTGCAATCCTGCCTTCAGGGCATCGAGTACGTCGCCCGTGCTGCCCGAATTGGGATCGAGCGTCTGGATGGTGCGGCCGATGGAGCCGACGGTTTCAAGCAGGCCCCAGAAGGTGCCGAGCAGACCCAGAAAGACCAGAAGTCCGATCAGATAGCGCGATATGTCGCGGCTTTCGTCGAGGCGCGTCGCGATGGAATCGAGGATCGAGCGCATGGATGCGGTGGAAAGCGCCATCGACTGGCGGCGACCGATGAGGGCGCGCATGGGTGCAAGCAGTACGGGGGGGCGGGTGGTGCCTTCGCGGTCGCCGTCGCGGAAGGAATTGACCCAGCGGATTTCCGGCAGCAGGCGCAGCACCTGCCCGAAAGCCAGCAGGATGCCGACCAGAAGCACGCCGAGGATAAGCCCGTTGAGGCCCGGATTGGTGGCGAAGAACGTATGGATCTGCCGTATCAGGATCGCGCCCAGAAAGGCCACGATGATAAGGAAGATCACCATGGACAGGATGACGATGCGCGGGCTCGACAGTCGATAGGGGTCGTAGTCGCGTCCCTCGTCCAGTCGTTCCCGAGAAAGTCTCAAATCGCTCATGCGTTCCGCTCCGTGGCCGGGTGTTTGATGCGGAGCCTACTTCATTAATCGGAGAAGCGGAATCGTCTGGAGAGGAAAAATGACGTTAAAAAATATTTCAGCGCACGACCGGGGCCGTGCGCTGAAAGAGATCGGAAGGGGATCGCGAAGAATCAGATCGGCTTTTTGATCGTCTTCAGCAGCGCGCCGTGAATGGCTTCATTGCCTGCAACGATGGTCTGGTTGTCGAACATTTCCTGTCCGCCATGCTTGTCGGAGACGAAGCCCCCGGCCTCGCGCACCATCAGAAGACCCGCGCCGATATCCCATGGATGCATTCCGTCTTCCCAGAAGCCGTCAAGCCGGCCGGCGGCGACATAAGCGAGGTCGAGCGCGACGGCCCCCATGCGGCGAATGCCAGCGGTTTCGGCCATGACGTTGCGCAGTTCGACCAGATAATGGCCATGATGGCCGCGGCCCAGATGCGGAATGCCGGTGCCGATGACGGAATCGACCAGCTTGTTGCGCGATGCAACGCGCAGGCGGCGGTCGTTGAGGAAGGCGCCGCCGCCACGTTCAGCGGTGTAAAGCTCGTCCATGGCGGGATTGTAGATGACGCCCGCAACGATCTGTCCCTGACGCTCCAGAGCGATGGAGACTGCAAAGACCGGAATGCCGTGCAGGAAATTGGTGGTGCCGTCGAGCGGATCGACCAGCCAGCGGTGCTGTCCGTCCTTGGAGGCGACCTCGCCGGATTCTTCCATCAGGAAGCCGAAATCCGGGCGGGCGCGGCTCAATTCCGTGTAGACGATCTTTTCGGCGCGCCGGTCGGCCTGGCTGACATAGTCGCCGGGGCCCTTGAGGGAAACCTGAAGATTCTGAACTTCGCCAAAGTCGCGGGCGAGGCTGCGGCCGGCCTTCATAGCGGCCTGTACCATAACGTTGAGAAGGGCTGAGCGGGCCATTTTCTTGTCCTTTTGGCATGATCCGGCAGCGTGGATTGAAACGCGGATCACACAGTTGAAACAGGGTCGAACGCCCGGCCCGAAACGTGTTCGGCGGGCGTTCGGGGAATTGAGCGATCTGAGAAAGAACGGTCGCAGGGGTGCGACATGCGGCGTCCGTGGACGCCGCAGATATCACGCGGTTCAGGCGCGGCTGATATAGCTCAGTTCGTTGGTGTCGACGATCACGCGTTCGCCAGCCGCGATGAAGGGCGGGACGAGGATGCGGATGCCGTTTTCAAGCACAGCCGGCTTGTAGGAGGACGCGGCGGTCTGGCCCTTGACGACCGGATCGGCTTCGGTGATTGCCAGCGTGACCTGATCCGGCAGGCGGATGCCGATCGGCTTTTCTTCGTAAAGCTCGACGGTGACCATCATGCCGTCCTGAAGGAAGGCGGAACGGTCGCCGACGAAATCCTTCTGGAGTTCGAGCTGTTCGTAGGATTCGGTATCCATAAAGATCAGCGCTTCGCCCTGTTCGTAGAGGAAGGAGAAATCCTTCTGTTCCAGACGAACGCGCTCGACGGTTTCCGCGGCGCGGAAACGTTCGTTGAGCTTGGTGCCGTTGATGAGGTTCTTCAGTTCGACCTGATTATAGGCGCCGCCCTTGCCGGGCTTGACGGCGTTGGTCTTGACCGCAACCCACAGGCCGCCATCGTGTTCGATGACGTTGCCGGGACGGATTTCGTTACCATTGATCTTCATGAGCTTGATCCGGAATGAAAATGTGAAACCATGTGCGGTCCGGCGCATAACGACGAAAAGGCAACCGTCCGGTTGATTTCCGGAGATTGCGCACCTGCCTTAGAGCCTGTTCCAAAAGCCGCCCTGTGTGGCTGCAAATGGCAATTTGCCTGCGTTCCGGTGCTCATGTACCCAAAAGTACACTGCGCTCCGGTACTCGAAAATCACCATTTTCGCACACACACGTCGCTTTTTTGATTCAGGCTCTTATACTCGAACCGCGATAATCGCGTTTCCAAGACCATAAAACGGCGCCTGACGCAAGCCTGAGCGCGAAAAGAGAGCGGTCCGGGCCCGAAAATTCGCCCGAAAATCAGCGGACCCGCAGATTGTTGGCGGTTTCGATGGCCTGTTTGATCTGGTCGTCGGCCAGCCCGTCCATCATGTCGTTGAGGTCGGGGGCGCGGAAACCGGCGCGCTGGGCCACGATATACCAGGCCGCCGCCTTGACAAGATCGCCTTCCGTGCCGATGCCGTCGCGGTAAAGCCGGGCCAGCCAGGCTTGCGCCATCACCATGCCGCGCTGCGCGCCGAGCCGCATCCAGCCGAAGCCCTGTTCGTAGTCGCGGTCGCCGCCGCGCCCTTCGATCAGCCAGCGGCCAAGGTCGAACTGGGCCGTGTCGTAGCCCTGCGTCGCGGCAAATATCAGATAGGCGCGCGCCTTTTTGTCGTCGCGGGCAATCTTGTCCGTGCCGTTGGCATAGATCTGGCTGACGGCATATTGCGCATCGGCGAGTTTCGCCTCCGCGGCTTTTTCGAACCACGGGAAAGCCAGATCGAGGCCGGGCCTGCCGGGGGTCTTCTGTATCAGCATCTGGCCGTAATTGAACTGCGCCATGGCGTTGCCGCCTTCGGCGGCCTTCTTCATCAGTTCGCCGGCCTTTGCCTCGTCCTTCTCGACATAGGTGCCCTGAAGCAGAAGGGCCGCATAGCGGAACTGCGCTTCCACGACGCCGTTTTCGGCTGCCTTTTCATACCATTTTGCCGCCAGTTTCTGGTCGGCGGGAACGCCGAGGCCGCGCGCGTAGATTTCCGCGATCAGGGTCTGCGAGGCGGGATCGCCCTTTTCCGCCTGCGGCCTGGCGAGGTTGAAGGCGGTCAGGTAAAGCCCGCGCTGAAACGCTCCGAAAGCCTCGTCGGCAGGCTTGTCGCCGAAACGGCTCGGATCGATATGCGGCATCGGCGCGGTCGTTGCCGGCTGCGGCAGCATGGCGGGCCTTGCCGCTTTTTCGGCCTTCCCGCGCGCGCCCTGATGGCTGTCCTTCTGGCCGTGCGCCGGTTCGCCCGCTGCAAGGGCGGGCAGGACGGGAAGCGCAAGAGCCAGAGCGGCAGCGAGAAGAAGTCTGTTCTTCATAAGCGTCAGCGGAACCTTGGTGACGTGTTCAGTTTTCAAAGCGCGGCGCTTTTTCGTCGAGCAGCCGGTTGGCTTGCGCGACGGCTTTCGCCGGGTCTTCCGCGTCGAAGACGGCGCGTCCGAGCGCGACGAAATCCGCGCCGGTTTCGGCGGCGGGGACGATGCTTTCCAGCGTGTTTCCGGCCTGTGCGATGCAGGGGATTTCAACCATCTGCGCCCACCATCCGGCCAGCGACAGGTTGCGCGGATGGGCGTCCGGCTTGTTGTCCGCGCCGATTTTGCCGAAAAACACGTAGTCGGGCTGCAATTCGCCGATTTCCATTGCGCCGTGACGGTCGCGCAGATTGCCGGTGCCGACGATCATTTTCGGCGTGTGCTTTTCGATGGCGTCGGCCAGATCGGCGGCCTTGCCCTCGATATGGATGCCGTCAGCGCCCACGCGACCGGCAATGCGCGTATCGTTCAGGATGAGCGCGGCCGCGCCCTTTTCCTGAATGACCGGGATCGCCTTTTCGGCGGCGGCCTGGAAGGTCGCCTCGTCGAGATCGCCGGTATCGAGGATGACGCTCGCCACGTCGCCGCCCGAAAGCGCCGCCGTCAGGAGCCGCGCAAGGGCTGCGCCGTCGGCAATGGGCGGTGCGACCAGCACGATGCGGCAGCGTTCGGTTTCAGTCTGGGAAGCGGGCGTGTTCATGAACCAAGCCTAACGGGAAAAAGGTGATGGAATTCGGGCAATAGAGCGTTCTGTTTACAGGAAACGCAAGCGGCGTTCTATCCTGACCCTAAACTCAATCAGGATTTAGACCCTAAAGCGTGTCGCATTCAATCATACTCGGGCGACACGCTTTAATTGTTTTGCTGCATTTATGCGAGGGCGCCGTTATCAAGCAAGCGGTCATTGCCATTCGGGACTGGCATAATGTTATCCACTGGAACGAAAGTTGATCGGAACCAACCCGATTCTGCCGGGATTAACCCGTATATAAGCCCAACTGAGATGGGGCTTTGTAAAAATCCGGAAAGCACGGCAATTACAGGAGCCGTCGCTTTCCTTCAAGGACAGGCAGGTTGGTAATGAATATTGTGACCGCTGGAGAAGCAATGCCCGCATCGCCCGGGAAAATGCGCGATACGCGCATCGACGTGTTCCGGGCGCTTGCGCTGCTCACGATCTTCATCAACCACGTTCCCGGTACGATCTACGAGCATTTCACGCACAAGAATCTCGGCTTTTCCGATTCGGCCGAGGCCTTCGTGCTGATCTCCGGCATGGCCATCGCGCTCGCCTATGGATCGAAGTTCGGCCCCGGCAACCGGCTGCTTCTGTCACTTAAAATGTGGCGCCGCGCGGGCGTGCTCTACACGGCGCATATCATGACGACCATGGCGACCATCGCCATCTTCGCCGCCGCTGCCATTTTCCTCAAGCGGTCGGAACTTTTGACGCAGATCAATATCGCTCCGCTGGTCAGGCATCCGGTCGAGGCGCTGTTCGGCATCGTCACGATGGGGCATCAGCTCGGTTACAACAACATTCTGTCGATGTATGCCGTGATGCTGGTTCTGACGCCGCTGCTGCTTCTTCTGGCGCGCATCAGCCTGCCGCTGATGCTCGGCGTGTCCGGCACGGTCTGGTTCCTGTCCGGTCTTTATCATGTCGCGCCGGTCAATTATCCGACCGAGGGCGTCTGGTTCCTCAATCCGCTGTCATGGCAGTTCCTGTTCGCCATCGGCATTGCGGGCGTGATGCATGTGCGCCGTGGCGGCAAACTGCCGAAGCACCCGCTCTTGATCGGCCTGGCCGTGGGCTATCTCGTCCTGGCGCTCGCCTGGGTGCGCATCCCGCTCTGGAGCATCGACGCCTCGATGGGGCTGCCGATGGTCGTCACCGGCTTCGACAAGACGTTCCTGTCCGGCCCGCGCCTGCTGCATGTGCTGGCGATGGCCTATCTGATCGCCGTCGTGCCGACGCTGAACAATATTGCCCGCACCGCGCCGGACAATCCGCTCGCCATCCTCGGCAAGCATTCGCTGCCGATCTTCATTGCCGGTACGCTGCTTGCAATGGTGGCGCAGGTGATGAAGCTCGTGAACCCTGGCGGCCTGCCCTATGACACGCTCCTGATCGCGACCGGCATCGTCATGCAGTTCGCGCTGGCCTATTATCTCGAATGGCTGCCCAGCATCGGCTGGGGCAGGAAGGGCGCGGTTCAGGCCAAGCCCGCCGTCCCGCCTGCGGAGCTGGTCAAGGTGCAGGTGAAACCGGAACCGGTCATGCAGGGCTAACACTACAGTTGCATTCTTCGTGATGCCGGCTGCAAAGAGCAATTTGTCTGCGTTCCGGTGCTCACGTACCTTCAAGTACGCTCCGCTCCGGTACTCGAAAATCGCTCTTTTCGCCACGGCCTGACGAATTTGCAACTGTAGTGCCAAGTCATGACAAGGCTTCCCTTGAGGCCGCCTTCGGGCGGCTTTTTCACGGAATTGTCCACAGTGCGGCGCGAAAATTAACCATTTATTAATCTTAAGAATGTTAAATGGTTTACATCCAGTTCGGCTGGATTCTTACCGAGTGGTTTAGCCACTCTGTTTGACGCCTCCCTGTTAAACTCCTGAGAGCCGCCATTGCGGCTCTTTTTTTATGTGCTTTTTTCTTTCCGCGGTGGAACCGCGGGCATGTCGGCCTGTTCCGTGCGCATGGATTCTTCAAAAGCTCCTGTAAATGTTAACCGAACGTTAAACATAAACTTGCGCGACCGTGCATGAAGGTGCACTTTATCGTGGACTTGTTTAGCCAGACGGTTTCGTCCCGGCGTCCCTCATGGTCGAACAGCGGCCTGGAGTATTTCCGGCAAAGGCGCGAAGCGGTTTTTGCGTCGGACATAAGATTTCATTCGCGTCCGCGCGTTCGGATGCGGCAACGAAGTGGATCGCCGGTCAAGGCGGTTGTCGAGGTGGCAGAGAGTGATTAGCGAACAGGGTCAGATGCCGAGCAATATGATCAGCCTCGCGGAGCGCATGGTCTTCTCGGATTCTTTCAAGCCGGTCTATACGCAAGGTATGGATATGGTCGAGGAAGCGGCGAGCTATCTCGATGGCGAGGGCCGCGAGGACGCGCGCAGCCTTTCGCGCGTCGCGGCGACGCTTTATGCCGCCGAATCGATGCGCCTGACCACGCGTCTCATGCAGATCGCCTCGTGGCTCCTGCTCCAGCGCGCCGCGCGCAATGGCGAGATGTCCCGCCAGCAGGTTTCCGCCGAAAAGGCCAAGGTGCGCCTCGACACTCCGTCGGCGGGCGATGTGGCGCAGGGCTGGTCCGAACTGCCGTCCGCCTTCGTGGAACTGGTCGAGCGGTCCATCCGTTTGCAGGCGCGCGTGCGCCGCATGGACCGTGAGGTCTATGGCGAAGTGGTTTCGCTGCAGGGCGTTCCGCGCGGCAACCCGGTTTCCGAACAGATTGTGTTGCTCAAGACCGCTTTCGGCGCCGGAGCCTGAGATATTCCGGCTGTGACGGCCTGCAACTGGCGCGGCATGGCCGAAATTCCAGTGGCCCCGCGAGGGCATGTTTCTCTTTTGTTCACTTTTGTGCTGTCAAGTGAACCCGTCTGAGGATAGGGTTCGCTCATGAAGGAAACGATTCGCATCATTGGTATTGATCCGGGCCTGCGCCGTACCGGCTGGGGCATTGTCGAATCGCTGGGCAATTCGCTGCATTTCATCGGTTCGGGCACCGTGACCTCGAATGCCGAGATGGATCTGGCCTCAAGACTTTGCCAGCTCCACGAAGGGCTTTCAAAAGTCCTGCACGATTATATGCCGCACGAGGCGGCGGTGGAACATACTTTCGTCAACAAGGATGCGACCGCGACGCTGAAGCTCGGTCAGGCGCGCGGCATTGCCCTGCTGGCGCCGGCACAGGCCGGTCTGCCGGTCGCCGAATATGCGCCCAACGCCGTCAAGAAGGCGGTGATCGGCGTCGGTCATGGCGAAAAGCAGCAGATTCATATGATGGTGAAGGTTTTGATGCCGCGCGCGACGTTCGATACGAGCGATGCCGCCGACGCGCTGGCCATCGCCATTTGTCATGCCCATCATCGTCAGAGCATTGTAAGCGCCCGCCGGATGCAGGCGTTGTTAGCGGGGTAGGACCGGAATGATCGGCAAGCTGAAGGGCGTGATCGATGAAATCGCCGAGGACCATGCCGTCATCGACGTGCATGGTGTCGGCTATGTTGCGTTTTGTTCTGCGCGCACGCTCGGAAACCTGGGCGGCGCGGGCGAGGCGGCGGTGCTGTTCATCGAAACCTATGTCCGCGAGGACATGATCCGGCTTTACGGCTTCGCCACCCAGCTTGAGCGCGAATGGTTCCGCCTGTTGCAGAACGTGCAGGGCGTCGGCGCGAAAGTGGCGCTGGCCGTGCTTGGCACGCTGTCGCCGTCCGAGCTTGCCAATGCGATTGCGCTGCGCGACATCGCCATGGTCTCGCGCGCGCCGGGCGTGGGCAAGAAGGTGGCCGAACGCATCGTCACCGAGCTGAAGAACAAGGCCCCCGCTTTCGCGGGCGAGGCGAGCGGCACGATCGGTCTCAAGCAGGAGCTTGGCACAGGCGTGGCTCCGGCGCCGGTGGCGGATGCCGTTTCAGCGCTTTCCAATCTTGGCTATTCACGCGACCAGGCGGCCAATGCCGTGGCCGCCGCCTTGAAGGAAGCGGGCGAGGGGGCCGATTCGGCCAAGCTCATTCGCCTGGGATTAAAGGAACTGTCGCGGTGAGAGCCTGTTCCAAAAGTCGCCAGCCCGGTCTGCAAATGGCAATTTGTCTCCGTTCCGGTGCTCACGTACTTAAGTACGCTCCGCTCCGGTACTCGAAAATCACCATTTTCGCCTCGGCCTGCCGCTTTTTGATTCAGGCTCTGAGCAACTTGCCTGAACCATGTGTTCATGCGAGGAGGGGGGCATGAGCGACCGCAACCCTCTTATCGATGCCGACAGGCGCGTAGACGAAGACAATACGCTGCGCCCGCAGACGCTCGACGATTTCGTGGGGCAGGCGGCGGCGCGCGCCAATCTGAAAGTGTTCATCGAAGCGGCCAAGGTGCGCGGCGAGGCGCTGGATCATGTCCTGTTCGTCGGCCCTCCCGGCCTCGGCAAGACGACGCTGGCGCAGATCATGGCCAAGGAACTGGGCGTCAATTTCCGCTCGACTTCCGGCCCGGTCATCGCCAAGGCGGGCGATCTGGCGGCGCTGCTCACCAATCTGGAAGAGCGCGACGTTCTGTTCATCGATGAAATTCACCGGCTCAGCCCGGCAGTGGAGGAAATCCTCTATCCGGCGATGGAGGATTTCCAGCTCGACCTTATTATCGGCGAAGGCCCTGCGGCGCGTTCGGTCAAGATCGATCTGGCGAAGTTCACTCTCGTTGCGGCGACGACCCGTCTGGGCCTCTTGACCACGCCCTTGCGGGATCGCTTCGGCATTCCGACACGGCTCAATTTCTATACGGTCGAGGAACTGGAATATATCGTGCGGCGCGGCGCGCGCATCATGCAGATAGGCATTTCGTCCGACGGTGCGCTCGAAGTCGCCCGCCGCTCGCGCGGCACGCCGCGCATCGCCGGACGCCTGTTGCGTCGCGTGCGCGATTTCGCGCTGGTCGCGGGCGCGGAGATCATCGACCGGAAGATTGCCGACGAAGCCCTGTCGCGGCTCGAAGTGGACAATCGCGGTCTCGATCAGCTCGACCGGCGCTATCTCAATATCATCGCGCGTAATTTCGGCGGCGGTCCGGTCGGGATCGAAACCATCGCGGCGGGCCTGTCCGAGCCGCGTGACGCCATCGAGGATATTATCGAGCCCTATCTGATCCAGCAGGGTTTTTTGCAGCGCACGCCGCGCGGACGCGTGCTCACGGCAATCGCCTGGCAGCATCTGGGATTGCCTGCGCCTGCTGAAATCATCCAGCAAAGCCAGTTCGGCCTTTTCATGGAAGACGAATGACCGACAAGCAGCAACAGGCCGTATCGGGCGAACTGAAGGATGGCGTGCATTATCTCTATGCGCGCATCTATTACGCCGATACGGATTTTTCCGGTTTTGTCTATCATGGCCGCTATCTGGAATTCTACGAGCGCGGCCGCACCGACTTTCTGCGGCTTCAGGACGTGCATCATATCGAGCTTGCCGAAGGCGCGCTCGGTGAGGAGATCGTCTGGGTCGTCCGCCGCATGGAGATCGACTACAAGGCGCCCGCGCGAATGGACGACCTGATCCTGATCGAGACGCGGGTGAGCGAAATTCGCGGCGCGCGGGTCATCATGGCGCAGAAGATCACCTGCGAGGGAAGGCTGCTTTCCGAAGCGAAGGTCGAAGCCGTCATGATTACCAAGGACGGCCATCCCCGCCGCATACCCGACGAATGGCGCGGGGCTTTCACAGCCTCCTGACGTTGCTCCCACTTTTTTAGGATGGGTGCAAACGCTAACGCATCTTTAACCATAATAATCCATTAATCACCGTGACGGAATCGGTTGACGGGCAGGCCAGACGCGCAGCGCCTTCCTTTCACCAAAATTAACCGTGACAAGCGCCTGATGGATTTAGAGTTGAAATCCGGGAATGGCGATTGCGGTGCGAAGTGTCGACCGCTTGTCGGGCTGGTACGGCTTCAAGTGAAAAGCTGCGCAGGTTTGGAACGTCTGTTTTCAGACGTAGAGTAACGGATTTGCGATACCGCCCGGTCATGTGGCCGGGCGTTTGGATTCGAGGACGGTAGATCGATGGAAAATGTTGCGTTAGCGGCCCCCGCCGCCGATGTTACCCTCTGGGGCCTGTTCATGCAGGCGAACTGGGTCGTCAAGCTGGTCATGCTGGGCCTGTTGTTCGCCTCGATCTGGACATGGGCCATCATCGTGGACAAGACGATTGCCTATGGACGGGCGCGCCGGGCGATCGATCGCTTCGAGCAGGCCTTCTGGTCCGGCCAGTCTCTTGAAGAGCTTTACCGCAATCTGGGCGAGCGGCGCACCACCGGCATGGCGTCCATCTTCATGGCGGCCATGCGCGAATGGAAGAAATCCTTCGAAAAGGGCGCGCGTTCTCCCATCGGGTTGCAGATGCGCATCGACAAGGCGATGGATGTCGCGCTGGCGCGTGAAGGCGAAAAGATGGAAGCGCGCCTCGGTTTCCTTGCGACCATCGGTTCGGCGGCGCCCTTTATCGGCCTGTTCGGAACGGTCGTCGGCATCATGACCTCGTTTCAGGCCATCGCAGCCTCCAAGAATACCAGCCTCGCGGTCGTGGCGCCGGGTATCGCCGAAGCGCTTCTGGCGACCGCCATCGGCCTTCTGGCGGCTATCCCCGCCGTTATCGCCTACAACAAGCTCTCCAGCGACGCAGGCAAGATCGGCGGGCGGCTCGAAGGCTTCGCGGACGAATTTTCCGCCATACTGTCGCGGCAAATTGATGAGAAGCTGACGCCGCGTAACTAGAGCGCGTTCCAGTACAACGAATAGTCGAGCTTTCGGGAATTCAGCCATGGGCATGTCGGTCGGAAATCAGGGAACGCAGGGCGGACGTCGCAGGCGTGGGCGCAGAAAGGCACTCATGAGCGAGATCAATGTCACGCCTTTCGTAGACGTGATGCTCGTGCTGCTCATCATCTTCATGGTTTCCGCGCCGCTCCTGACGGTCGGCGTCCCCATCGACCTGCCCGACACGCAGGCCAAGGCGATGAATGCCGACACGCAGCCGATCACCGTTTCGGTCAATAATGAAGGCAAGGTCTATCTGCAGGAAACCGAAGTCCCGATCGACGAAGTGGTGCCGAAACTCCAGGCCATCGCCAAGACGGGCTATGAGGAGCGCATCTTCGTGCGCGGTGACAAGGCTGCCGATTACGGCACCGTCATGAAAGTCATGGCCCGCATTTCCGCCGCCGGTTTCAAGAATATCGGCCTCGTGACCCTCCAGGAGCAGGATAGCTGACGCCATCATGAAGGCTGGCCTGACATCTTCTGTTGCCTTGCACGCCGTTGCAGTCGCACTGGCGGTGGTCTCCTTTTCCTCGCCGAAGGCTTTCGACGTGCAGGATTCGGAATCCTTTCCCGTCGATATCGTGCCGATTGAATCGCTGACACAGATCCAGCAGGGCGAGAAAACCGCGCCCATGAAGGAAAAGGCGGCGCCTGTGCCCACCGCCAAACCGCAGACGGTTCCCGACGCCGAGAATGTCGGCGATCAGGAGATCGACACCAAGGCCCCGCCCAAGCCCGACGCGAAGCCGAAGCCGGTCGAGACGGCGGAGGAGCCGAAGGCGCAGCCGGAGCCGGTGAAAAAGCCGGAACCGAAGCCCGATCCCAAGCCGGAACCCCAGCCTGAGGAAAAACCGACACCGGTGCCCGCGACCGAGGTTCAGGCCAAGCCGGAACCGAAGCAGGAAGTGAAGCCCGATCCGGTGGCGGAAGCCATCGAGAAGCAGGCCGAATCTCCCGATGCGCAGACGCCGAAGCTGCCGGACAAGGTGCCAGCGCCCCAGGCAAAGCCGAAACCGCCGCAGGCGCAGACGGCCAAGACCAACGAGCGCAAGCAGCCGGACGAAAAGAAGAAGACCCAGACCGCCTCGCAGACTTCGCAGTCGAAGAACGATGCGATTGCCGATGAAGTGGCGGCGCTCCTCAACAAGCAGAAGGCATCGGGCGGCGGCGCGAAGCGTTCCACCGATCAGGCTTCGCTTGGCGGCAAGAAGAATACCGGCGGCGCCAAGCTCAGCCAGAGCGAGATGGACGCGCTGCGCGGCGCGATCTCGAAGTGCTGGAACGTGCCTGCGGGTGCGGCCGATGCGCCGGGACTGGTCGTGACCGTCAAGATGAAGCTGAACCAGGACGGTTCCCTTCAGGCTTCGCCCGTGGTGACATCGGGCGGCGGCGGTGACGGAGTGGCTCGCGCGGCGGCGGAAAGTGCCAAGCGCGCTGTCGCACGCTGCGCACCCTACAACCTGCCGGCGGACAAATATGAGACATGGTCGGAAGTGATCGTCAATTTCGACCCGAGCGAAATGTTCTGACCGGGCTTGCCCGGTCACCAATCAAAGTCGCCACTGAAATAGTGCCAAGGACAAAGAGGTCCCAGAAGATATGAAAATCGGCATCATCAATACAAAGATCCGGACGGTCTTTTCGGCTTTCGCGTGTATGATTGCCGCAAGCCTCGTCTGCACCATGCCGGCGCGCGCCGTTGTGGAAATCAACATCAACAAGGGCGTGATCGAGCCTCTGCCGATCGCGATCACCGACTTTCTTTCAGCCGACCAGCTCGGGCCGAACATCACGTCGGTCATCGCGGCCGACCTTGAACGGTCGGGCCTGTTCGCGCCCATCGACAAGGGCGCCTTCATCGAAAAGATTTCCAACCCGGACGCCGCTCCGCGTTTCGAGGACTGGAAGGTCATCAATGCGCAGGCGCTCGTCACCGGACGCATCACCAAGCAGCCGGACGGTCGCCTGAAGGCGGAATTCCGCCTGTGGGACACGTTCGGCGGCCAGCAGATGATCGGCCAGCAGTTCTTCACCACCCCGGACAACTGGCGCCGCGTGGCGCATATCATCGCCGATGCGATCTATGAGCGCCTGACCGGCGAAAAGGGCTATTTCGACACCCGCATCGTTTTCGTGGACGAATCCGGTCCGGCGAAGAAGCGCGTGAAGCGTCTCGCCATCATGGATCAGGACGGCGCCAATGTGCGTTATATTTCCGATGGCCGCGCCATGTCGCTGACGCCGCGCTTCTCGCCGAATCGTCAGGAAGTCACCTATATGTCTTTCGAAGGCGGCGCGCCGAGGGTCTATCTGCTGCAACTCGAAACCGGCCAGCGCGAACTCGTCGGCAATTTCCCCGGCATGACCATCGCGCCGCGCTTCTCGCCGGATGGCCAGAAGGTCGTGATGAGCCTGCTTCAGGATGACGGCAGCGCCAATATCTATACGATGGACCTGCGCAACCGCACGACCACGCGCCTGACCAACAGCCAGGCCATCGACACCGGCGCTTCTTATTCGCCGGACGGTTCGCAGATCGTCTTCACGTCCGACCGCGGCGGACGCCCGCAGCTTTATGTGATGGGCGCCGACGGCTCCAATCCGCACCGCATCTCGATGGGCGACGGCAGCTATTCCACGCCGGTCTGGTCCCCGCGCGGCGATCTCCTCGCCTTTACGAAGCAGTCGCAGGGCCAGTTTTCCATCGGCGTGATGAAGACCGACGGTTCGGGCGAACGCCTGCTCACCTCCGGCTTCCATAATGAAGGCCCGACCTGGGCGCCGAACGGCCGCGTGCTGATGTTCTTCCGCAAGGCGGCGGGCGCGGGCGGTCCGAGGCTCTTCACCATCGATCTGACGGGCCGCAACGAGCGCCAGATCCAGACGCCGAACTTTGCGTCCGATCCGGCCTGGTCGCCGCTGCTTGAATAGAGCATTTCCAGCAAAAGTGCGAAGCGGTTTTGCGCAGGATAATGCGGTAAGACAAACGGAGCATTTCCAGCAAAAGTGTGAAGCGGTTTTGCGTAGGATAATGCGGTAAAACAAACGGAGCATTTCCAGCAAAAGTGCGAAGCGGTTTTGCGTAGGATAATGCGGTAAGACAAACGGAGCATTTCCAGCAAAAGTGCGAAGCGGTTTTGCGCGGGATAATGCGGTAAGACAAATATACCGCGCAGCTTTGGCGTTTCATCGAAACATGAACTCGCCCGGGTTTGTGGGAAAGCGTTACCAAAGTTGAAGGCGCGAAGCTTGGGTTTCGCGCCTTTTCCATGGCAAATTGCCACAATCGGCGGGGCAGAGCCGTGTTTCTGCCGTATTTTGCCCTCAAGGGCTGGGTCAGCAGGAAAACGTTAACCATACTTCTTGAGCCTGTCTTAACCTCAATATGATTATTGGATGGTTACGCAGGAACATCAAATCTTAAGGAGCCCCGGCCCATGCGCCGTATCCAGTCGATTGCACGTAGCCCGATTGCTATTGCCCTTTTCATGTCGCTCGCCGTCGCCGGTTGCGCTTCCAAGAAGAACCTCCCGAACAATGCCGGTGATCTCGGCCTCGGTGCAGGCGCGGCAACGCCCGGCTCCGCGCAGGACTTCACCGTCAATGTCGGCGACCGCATTTTCTTCGATCTCGATTCGTCGCTGATTCGCGCCGACGCCCAGCAGACGCTTTCCAAGCAGGCCCAGTGGCTGCAGCGCTATCCGCAGTATTCGATCACCATCGAAGGCCATGCCGACGAACGCGGCACGCGTGAATACAACCTCGCCCTCGGCCAGCGCCGCGCCGCCGCCACCCGCGATTTCCTCGCTTCGCGCGGCGTGCCGACCAACCGTATGCGCACCATCTCCTATGGCAACGAACGTCCGGTCGCCGTCTGCGACGCCGATTCGTGCTGGTCGCAGAACCGCCGCGCCGTCACCGTTCTCAACGGTGCTGGCAGCTAACAGGCGCAACACTTGATGGAAAAAGCGGCTTTCGGGCCGCTTTTTTCGTTTTTGGGGCATGTGAAGCGGGTTTCGACAAATTTTGGCCGAAGTCCCCGCTGTCATAGGAACATAAAACCGCTTCGCACTTTTGCTGCTGATGCTCTAAAAGCAGAGCAAGGGTGCCGTGCCGTCCGATGGACGCAAATGTCGCTCTGACTTAAAGGTTCTACGCATCGTGCATTCGCACACCGCACCGGTTCCGGGGCCGATATCGTAGCAGGGGCAAAAGGGAATGAGGAAACCAATGAGGAAAGTGACGCTGGCAATCGCCATGCTGCCGCTTTTGGCGAGTGCGCCGGTTCTGGCGGCATCCGTTTCTTCGCAGGCGGGTGTTCAAGTCGCGCAGGCGGGCGCTCCCGGCGGGGATCAGTTCACGCAGCAGATGTGCAATCTTGCCCATCAGAACGCGCAGTCCTATGCGCGCATTCTTCAGCTTCGCGACAAGATGCTGAATATCCAGCGCGACAACGAAGCTCGTTTTCAGGCGCTTGAAAAGGGCAGGGGCGGCGGTCGCGGCCAGGTTCCCCTCGGCTCGACGGCGATCCTCGACGATGCCATGCGCGGCGGCAGCGGCGGATCGGGCATGAATGGCGGCTATCAAAGCCCCGGTATGCAGCAGGAACTGATGCGCACCCTCACCGGCAAGATCGAGGATGTGGATGCACAGATTTCCTTTACCGACAACCAGTTGCAGAAGATGCAGGAAGACAATGAATTCCGCTTCGAGGAACTGGAGAAGAAGAATGGCGTGACCGCGCCTTCTTCCGCAGGCTCAGGCGCGGCGGCACCGGCGGCGGCTTCGCCGGGCGCCGATCTCTGCGCGCAGGGCATGGGCAATGCGGCGGGAATTGCCGACGCGCTTGGCGCGCGGGCGGAAGCGATGAATTTCCAGATCCTCGAAATGCAGGATCAGATGCAGAAATTGCAGGAAGATTACGAAACCCGCTTCCAGGCGCTGGAAAGCGGCAAGCGCGCGGATGCGGCCGGTGAACAGGGCAGCGAAGGGGGCGGCGGAGATGTTTCCGTCGCCGCTTCCTCGCAGGCGGCGGCAGGTCAGGCCTCCGGCGCCGATTCCATGGCTGTTGGTTCGAACGCGCCCACACAGGGCGGACCGGCGCGCGGCGAACCGCCGCAAACGCTCGGCTCCATTCGTTTCGACGCCAATGGCAATGTAATCGGCGAAACGCTTCAGGCCGCCCCGCGCGCGCCGCAGGCGGGCATAACCCTTTCGGGCGGGGAGCAGTCGGCGAGTGCGGCAGGCGATGCGATCGCTTCGCTGCCGACCGACGACAATCCGAATTCACTCTATCAGGCGTCATATCAATATCTGATGTCGGGCGACTACAAGGCCGCCGAAACCGGATTTCGCGAGCATGTGAAGCGCTATCCGGCCGATCCCGACACGGCCGAGGCGCGCTTTTGGCTCGGCGAATCGCTTTACGGTCAGGGCCGTTATCCCGAGGCCGCGACGGTGTTCATCGACACGCAGCGCGACTATCCCGATTCGAAGCGTGCGCCGGAAAATATGTTCAAGCTCGGCATGACGCTGGAAAAGATGGACAATCGCGACGTCGCCTGCGCCACCTTCGGGCAGATACCGGAGCGCTATCCCAAGGCGGCGCCCGCCATTTTGAAGCGCGTTGCCGATGAGCGCAGCCGGGCCAAGTGCTGATTACGGAGTTATTTCGTGGGGCTTAGCCCAAGCTATATTTCCAAACTGTTCGAGCCATTCGGGTTTGAGCGCGCCAGCGCCATCGTCGCCGCCGTTTCGGGCGGCAGCGATTCCCTTGGCCTGCTGTTTCTCCTGAAGGATTATCTGGCGACGCTGGCAAATCCGCCCCGGCTGGTCGCCGTGACGGTCGATCACCGGCTGCGCGCCGAATCGGCCCTTGAGGCGCGCAATGTCGGCGCGCTTTGCAGGCAGCACGCGATAGAGCATCGCATTCTCGCCTGGGACGAGGCCAAGCCCTCGACAGGGCTTGCAGCCGCCGCGCGGACGGCGCGCTACCGGCTTCTGGTGCAGGCCGCGCGCGAGGCGGGCGCGGATTTCATCGCGACCGGCCACACCGAGGACGACCAGATCGAAACCTTCCTGATGCGCAAGGAGCGCAGCGGCCACGCGGAGGCGCGGGGGCTTGCGGGCATGTCGTCGCGCTCCTGGCTGGAAGGTTCGGTCGAGCTGGTTCGCCCGCTTCTCGGCGTCTCGCGGCAGGCGCTACGCGACGAGCTGATGCGAAGGGGAATCGGCTGGGTTGACGATCCGAGCAATGCCAATACGGCCTATGAACGCCCGCGCGTGCGCCTTGGCGCGGCAGCCGGGGCGGACAGGCAGGCCGTGCTGGAGCAGATCGCGCAGGCCGCCGCCGTGCGCGAACGCGACAATGCGGCATTGGCCGCGGCGCTCGCCGACCCCGCGAGCCTGACGCTCGACGCGGACGGCACGATACTGGCCGATGCCGCGACCTATGCGGGATTGCCAATGGATGCGCGGCGGCTTCTGTCGGGCCTTTTCGCCTCGATTGCGGGCGGACGCCGTTTCCTGCCGGGCGACAGCGAACGCACCCGTATCGAGCGCGTCTTGTCCGGGGAGGATGTCCATCGCCGGCTGACCGTATTCGGCGCGCTGATCGAACGTGGCGAGGGCGGTGCGCCGCATCGCTTCCGCCGCGAAAGGCGCAACCTTCCCCGGCTGGTCCTGAAGCCCGGCGACAGGATCGTATGGGATGGCCGGTTCCGTTTGCGCAACGACGGCGCGACGGTTTTCGAAGTGGGCGCGCCGGGCCGTCAGGAGCTTTCCGACTTCCTGAGCGGGCAGGAGGGCGAGGCTCAGGCCCGCAAGCGAGAGGGGCTTCTGGTCTTGCCCGCGCTTTATGCCGGCGGCAGTCTCGCCGCGCTGTCCCGTCCGGGCGGCGATCTGCCGCAAGGCATTCATATGGAACGGCATTTCGCGATCTTCGACCATGTTCTGCCGGGACACGATTACGAACTGGCGCGGGCGGTGGTAGCGCGCATCGGGCGCGGCTGCGCGCAAATGTCCTAACTTTTGTAAACCAGAGCGACAAGAATCGAGATCGAGGGGGCGAACCTGCCTTGGCAACGCCTTGCTTCGATCCTATGTTAGACACTGACATCGTTCCGCGCTCGCGGAATGGACGTGGTATCGATTGGACCCGATATGAATCCGAACTATCGCAACTTCGCCCTCTGGGCGATCATTGCTCTTCTTTTGATCGCGCTGTTCAACCTGTTTCAAAGCCCAGGTCAGCGCACGAATTCCCGTGAAGTTTCCTATTCGCAATTCATTGACGACGTATCCAACGGTCGGGTGAAATCGGTTACGATTACCGGCGAGCGCATTACCGGCACCTATGCCGACAACGGCTCGACGTTCCAGACCTATTCGCCCGGCGATACGGGTCTTGTCTCGCGGCTTGAAAGCAAGGACGTTGCGATTACCGCCCGACCGGAAAGCGACGGCTCCAGCTCGCTGATCGGCATTCTCCTGTCCTGGCTGCCGATGATCCTCATCCTCGGCGTGTGGATTTTCTTCATGCGCCAGATGCAGGGCGGCTCGCGCGGTGCGATGGGCTTCGGCAAGTCGAAGGCCAAGCTTCTGACGGAAGCGCATGGCCGCGTGACCTTCCAGGATGTGGCGGGCGTCGATGAAGCCAAGCAGGATCTGGAAGAAATCGTCGAATTCCTGCGCGACCCGCAGAAGTTCCAGCGCCTGGGCGGCAAGATTCCGCGCGGCGTTCTGCTCGTCGGCCCTCCCGGCACCGGCAAGACGCTTCTGGCGCGCTCGGTCGCGGGCGAAGCCAATGTGCCCTTCTTCACCATTTCCGGTTCGGATTTCGTGGAAATGTTCGTCGGCGTCGGCGCAAGCCGTGTCCGCGACATGTTCGAACAGGCCAAGAAGAACGCGCCCTGCATCATCTTCATCGATGAAATCGATGCGGTGGGACGTCATCGCGGCGCCGGTCTCGGCGGCGGCAATGACGAGCGCGAACAGACGCTCAACCAGTTGCTGGTCGAGATGGACGGCTTCGAGGCCAATGAATCGATCATCCTGATCGCTGCGACCAACCGTCCCGACGTTCTCGATCCCGCGCTCCTGCGTCCAGGCCGCTTCGACCGTCAGGTCGTGGTGCCGAACCCGGATATCGTCGGCCGCGAACAGATTTTGAAAGTTCATGTGCGCAATGTGCCGCTGGCGCCCAATGTCGATCTCAAGGTCGTCGCGCGCGGTACGCCGGGCTTCTCCGGCGCGGATTTGATGAACCTCGTCAACGAAGCAGCCCTCATGGCGGCGCGCCGCAACAAGCGTCTCGTGACCATGCAGGAATTCGAGGACGCCAAGGACAAGATCATGATGGGCGCGGAACGCCGCTCCGCCATGACGCAGGAAGAAAAGGCCAACACGGCCTATCACGAAGCCGGTCACGCCATCGTTGCGCTCAATGTGCCGAAGGCCGATCCTGTTCACAAGGCGACCATCATTCCGCGCGGTCGCGCGCTGGGCATGGTGATGCAGCTTCCCGAAGGCGACCGTTATTCGGCGACCTATACGTGGATGGTGTCGCGTCTTGCCATCATGATGGGCGGCCGTGTGGCGGAAGAGCTGAAATTCGGCAAGGAAAACATCACCTCCGGCGCGTCCTCGGACATTCAGCAGGCCACCAAGCTTGCCCGGTCCATGGTCACCCAGTGGGGCTATTCCGACAAGCTCGGCCGTGTGGCCTATGGCGACAATCAGGAAGAGGTCTTCCTTGGCCATTCGGTGTCGCGCACGCAGAATATTTCGGAAGAGACCGCGCAGATCATCGACGCCGAAGTGCGCCGCCTGATCGACGAGGCCTATGCCGAAGCGACCCGCATCCTGACCAAGAAGAAGAAGGACTGGATCGCGCTTGCCGAAGGTCTGCTCGAATATGAAACGCTGTCGGGCGAAGAGATCAAGGAACTGATCGCAGGCAACAAGCCGTCGCGCGATCAGGGCAGCGATACGCCGTCGCGCGGGTCGGGTGTGCCGAAGGCCGGAAGCCCACGCAAGCGCAAGGGCAGCGAGCCGGGCAGCGAGCCGGGAATGGAACCGCAGCCTCAATAAGGCCATTTCAATGAAGAAAATAAAAGCCGGGCCAGCGCCCGGCTTTTTCGTGTCGAAACCTGCCCGGATGCTGCAAAGGCTCGGTTAAGGATTTCGGCGCATCATGATGTGAAAGTCAGGCCCCGGTCCTGCGCTTTGGAAGGGGCATCCCGATCTCCCGCCAAAGACGAAATTGCAATTGGCAAGGTTTTCGCGTTAAGAACAGCGAAAATCCGCCGCCCGGAGAGACGGGCGGTCATGGCCCGCCACTGATCGCGGCGACATACATCAGAAGGTATAGAGAGCGTTACATGGCTCAACGCAAGGCGAAACAGATGACACGAAAATATTTCGGAACCGACGGCATTCGCGGACAGGCAAACAGCTTCCCCATGACGCCGGAAATCGCCATGAAGGTCGGTATGGCCGTCGGTTACATCTTCCGCCGCCGGGGACACGCCTCGCGTGTGGTGATCGGCAAGGATACGCGCCGCTCCGGCTATATGCTCGAAAACGCACTGGTGGCCGGTTTCACCGCCGCGGGCATGGACGTGTTCCTGCTCGGCCCGATTCCGACGCCCGCCGTCGCCATGCTGTGCCGCTCGCTGCGCGCCGATATCGGTGTGATGATCTCGGCCTCGCACAATCCGTTCTATGACAATGGCATCAAGCTTTTCGGCCCCGACGGGTTCAAGCTGTCCGACGAGATCGAGTTGCAGATCGAATCGATGATCGACGGCGATCTTTCCTCCTATCTTGCCAGCCATGGCGACGTCGGTCGCGCCAAGCGCGTGGACGGCGATATCTATCGCTATATCGAATTCGCCAAGCGCACGCTGCCGCGCAATATTTCGCTCAACGGTTTGCGCATCGTGGTCGATTGCGCCAATGGCGCGGGCTACAAGGTTGCGCCCGCCGCGCTGTGGGAACTCGGCGCGGAGGTCATCACCATCAACAACGAGCCGAACGGCATCAACATCAATGAGGATTGCGGCTCGACCCATCCGATCGGCCTGATGAAGAAGGTGCACGAAGTGCGCGCCGATGTCGGCATCGCGCTCGACGGCGACGCGGACCGCGTGCTGCTGGTCGATGAAAACGGCACCGTCGTCGACGGTGACCAACTCATGGCGGTGATCGCCGAAAGCTGGGCCGCCACCGACCGCCTCGAAGGTGGCGGCATCGTGGCCACCGTCATGTCCAATCTTGGACTGGAACGGTTCCTCGCCGACCGTCATCTGACGCTGGCCCGCACCAAGGTGGGCGACCGCTATGTGGTCGAGCACATGCGCGAGCATGGCTTCAACGTCGGCGGCGAACAGTCCGGCCATATCGTCCTGTCGGATTTCGCAACGACCGGCGACGGCCTGATCTCGGCCCTGCAAATCCTCGCCGTCGCGCAGGAAGTGGGCAAGCCGATCAGTGAAATCTGCCGCAAGTTCGACCCGGTGCCGCAGCTTTTGAAGAATGTCCGCACCGCCGGCGGCAAGCCGCTCGAGAACAAGCGCGTGAAGAGCGCCATCGACGAGGCCAGGGAGCGTCTTGGCGTTCAGGGCCGTCTGGTCATTCGCCCGTCCGGCACCGAGCCGCTGATCCGCGTCATGGCGGAAGGCGACGATCGCGGCCTGGTTGAAAAGGTCGTCAACGACATCATCGACGTGATCTCGACGGAAAGCAGCGCTGCCGCATAGTTTCCCTTCACGACAGTGCGGCACTGGCCGACACTCGAAAGCGTGGGCACCGGCCCGCGCTTTTTTCGTTTCGCCTTCTTTGTATATTAGTAAATATTAATAATCATGGTTAAAAAACAAGGTTAAGTTGTACTTAACCTTTGCTACCTATTTTGTGCCCATAACCTGTTCCGAAAGTCGCCATGCGTGGCTGCAAATGGCAGTTTGCTGCGTTCCGGTGCTCGAAAATCACCATTTTCGCACGCGCGTGTCGCTTTTTGAATCAGGCATCAATTATCAGTAGCCGGCGCGATCTGCGTCGTGATCTTTCGATGGGGCAGACATATGACTGGTTCTCTGAAAACTTTTCTCGCGGGCGCAGCGGCGTCGTTTGCCCTGCTGGCCGCAGTGCCGGGCGCTTTCGCAGCCGACATGATCGAACCGCCGGTCGTTCCCGAAGTCATCGTCGCTCCGCCAGCCGTCGGCGGCTGGTATCTGCGCGGCGACATCGGCTATTCCAAGGCGAAGTTCAGGGGAGCCGATTATACGACGATCGACAATTGCGATCCCTGCGGCCCGGTCTTCGGCAGCAACACGCTCGATGGCGACCTGAAAGGTTCGTTCCTGATCGGCGGTGGCATCGGCTATCAGGTGACGGATTATTTCCGCACCGATCTGACCGTCGATTACATGACGCGCGCCAAGTTCAACGGCAATACTTATGGGGTTGGCTGCGGTGATATCACCTGCGCTTCCGATGAGCGCAGCCACTTCTCGGCCCTTTCCATCTTGGCGAACGCCTATGTCGACCTCGGCAATTTCGCAGGCATCACGCCCTATGTCGGCGCGGGTATCGGCGGCACGCGGGTGAAGTGGAGCGATATCGAGGACGTCCGTTACGGCGGCTCGCATGAAGGCGCCGCAAACTGGCGCTTCACCTATGCGCTCATGGCTGGCGCCTCGGTCGATCTCACGCACAATCTCAAGCTCGATGCGGGCTATCGCTATCGCCACATCAACGGTGGCAAGATGTTCGAGGGCGATCAGTGGATCGGCGACGGCTACGACAAGGGCATGAACGTGCACGATGTCCGCATCGGCCTGCGCTATATGTTCGGCGGTTCCGAGCCTGTCTATGCGCCGCAGCAGGTCTCGACCATCGTGGACGGTCCGGTCTACAAGTAATTCTTCCTTCAGCGTGAAACAAAAGGCCCGGTTTCCGGGCCTTTTGCGTTGAAGCTGATATTAGAGCGGGGTGATGACTTTACGTTGAATCATCATCCCGCTCTAACCTTTTCTAGAGCGGTTCAGCCTTTGACAGAATCGAAGGGGATTCCGTCGAGGCCTGTTTTGTGATTCAAGATGCTGGCTGGAGTGGAGGCCAGCATCAGA
>NZ_JACIJG010000009.1 GCF_014199265.1 Brucella daejeonensis | reverse complement strand
TCTGATGCTGGCCTCCACTCCAGCCAGCATCTTGAATCACAAAACAGGCCTCGACGGAATCCCCTTCGATTCTGTCAAAGGCTGAACCGCTCTAGTGTTGGTTCGGACCCAAAGGTGCATTATTTTCCGTGGAATGGACGGAAGCACCGTGGCCGTGTTCTACACGGGAGCGCCACCACGACAGAGACAATCTGTCGAGCAATACAAAATAATGAAGATAGCCTGAGGGCCTGTTCCAAAAGTCGTCATGAGCGGCTGCAAATGGCAACTTTCCGCGTTCCGGTGCTCAGGCCGATGCTGTGGGCGCGTAATCAGCGCCGTCAACCGAAGACGGACGGCCTTCGAGATTGAGCTGGCTGACGCGCTGCGGGGTTTCGGCGATGATCTTGCCGCGCTTGACGACGGCCAGACGATTGGCCTTCAGGCGCAGCGCTTCCAGCGGATCGCGCGCCTGCAACACGACGAAATCGGCATTGCAGCCCTTGGCCAGACCATAGCCTTCCAGCCCCAGCGCCTTGGCCGAGTTGACGGTCAGCGCGTCGAAGACTTGGCGTTTGCCTTCGATGGAGGTCATCTGCGCGACGTGGATCGCCATATGGCCCACTTCCAGCATGTCGCCGGAACCCATTGAATACCATGGATCCATCACGCAATCATGGCCGAAGGCGACATTGATGCCCGCCGCCATCAGTTCCGGCACGCGGGTCATGCCGCGACGCTTCGGATAGCTGTCGGCGCGGCCCTGAAGCGTGATGTTGATGAGCGGGTTGGGAATAGCGTTCATCTTCGCTTCCGCAATCAGCGGAATGAGTTTGGAAACGTAATAATTGTCCATGGAATGCATGGAGGTGAGATGCGAGCCGGAGACGCGGCCCTGAAGACCAAAGCGGATGGTTTGCGCCGCCAGCGTTTCCACATGGCGCGACATCGGATCGTCGGTTTCGTCACAATGAATATCGACCGGCAGGCCGCGTTCGGCGGCGATGCGGCAGAGCGCTTCCAGCGAGGCAGCGCCGTCAGTCATGGTGCGTTCGAAATGCGGAATGCCGCCGACGATATCGAGGCCCATGTCGAGCGAACGGTTGACGAGATCGACGGCGCCGGCCGAGCGATAATAGCCGTCCTGCGGAAAGGCGACGAGTTGCAGGTCGATATAAGGCTTTACGCGTTCGCGCACTTCGATCATCGCTTCGGCGGTAAGCAAGCGCGGGTCGCTGACATCGACATGGCTGCGAATGGCGAGCAGGCCTTGGCTGACGGCCAGATCGCAATAGCGCAGCGCCCGCTCGACCATGGCTTCGACCGTGAGCATCGGCTTTAACTCGCCCCAAAGCGCGATGCCTTCCAGAAGCGTGCCGGAACGGTTGAGGCGCGGCAGGCCGAGCGACAGGGTCGCATCCATATGAAAATGCGGATCGACGAAAGGTGGCGTGACGAGGCGGTTGGACGCGTTGATTTCCTGCGCTGCCTGATGTTCGCCCTTCGATGGGATAATGTCGGCAATCTTGCCGTCCTTGACCAGAATGTCCTGTTTTTCGCGACCGTCGGGAAGATTGGCGTTTCTCACGATCAAATCGAACATTGGCGGACCTTTCTTCTGGCAGGCAAACCCAACAATAAGGGATTATTTCAGAATGACTTATACCCAACACTGGCTGCACGCAATGCCGGGAAAGACCTCAAGGGGTCGTCATCCGCAACGGAAAATGCTAGTCCGCCAGAACATTGTTTTCAGGATTGCCATGTTCACCATCAGTCGCATCGAAACCTACAGCCAGGAAATCAAGAAAAGCCGGTTTCTGGCTATCGCTGCGCCGGTCACAAGCGAACAGGCGGCAAAGGATTTTCTACAGCGCCATTCCGATCCGACGGCGACCCATAATTGCTGGGCCTGGCGCATGGGGCAGAATTATCGTTTCAACGATGCCGGTGAACCTGCCGGAACGGCGGGCAAACCGATGCTGGCCGCCATTGACGGCCAGAAAGTCGATAATGTCGTGGTGCTGGTGACGCGGTGGTTCGGCGGCATTCTCCTGGGCGCCGGTGGCTTGATGCGCGCCTATGGCGGCACGGCTGCCACTTGCCTGCGACTGGCGGAAAAGACCGAAATCATTCCGATGATCGGCTTTGCGCTGGCCTGCGATTTTTCCGATCATGCTCTTCTGAAAGCGCGTCTCAACGCGGTTGAAAACCTCGCCATCGCGCAAGAAAACTTCACCGGAACCGGCGTCGAGATAGCGGGCGTCATGCCCATTGCCGTGCAGGAGGATGTCGCGCGGCTCGTGACCGATCTCACACGCGGCAAGTCGGTCATCGCGTTCGATGAATAGAGCCGCTCCGCGGCCTACAAGCCTGTGACGGTCCGCTGCTGGCGCTTGTCTTCATACATGAGCAGATCGGCGCGCTTGGCGACGGTTTCGAGCTTTTCGCCCGGCAGGCTGGTGGCCGTGCCGATGGAAAGGTTGAGCTTCAACTGCGAATAATACTGGTTGTTGATATCGACCAGCCTGCGGATCTCCTCCACGGTCGCTTCCGCGCCCCGTTCGTCGACATAGGGCAGGACCACGGCAAATTCGTCGCCGCCGATGCGGGCGGCATGGCCCGGCTGCTTGACCGCTTCGTTCAGCACTTCGCCGATGCGGCGCAGCAGGCCGTCGCCGGAAGCATGGCCCCAATGGTCGTTTGCCGCCTTGAGGCCGTTCAGGTCGATGATGATGACCGAAACCGGCGTATGGCCCTTGCGCTCCAGACGATTGAGTTCGTCCACGTAGAAAGCGCGGTTGTGAAGCTTGGTCAGCACATCGTGCTTGCCCAGATATTCCAGATAGGCTTCGGCCTTCTTGCGCGCGGTGATGTCGGTCAGCGCCACCTGTACCAGCGCCCAGTCCTGTTCATGTCCCGGCAGGACCGACAATTGCAGCAGAACGTGGCGCTCGGTGCCGTCCAGCGCATAATTGACTACTTCGCGGCGCTGGAACAGAACGCCGTTCCACAGGTCGATCAACTGCTCGCGGAACGACGCCTCCATCTCGTCCTTGAAGATTTTCGGCAGGTTTTGCAGCAGTGTCTTCTTGTCGGGCGCGAGGAAGAGCGAAAGCGTTTCGTTGTTGATTTCCAACACCCGGATTTCACTCATGCACTGGCGGACGAATTCCGGGTGGACGTCGGTGAACACACGGAAATCCACGATGCCGCGATTGCGCACGTCGTCCATGAGCTGCCTGATGCGGCTGAAATCCTCGACCCAGAGCGAAACCGGCGAGTGTTCGAAAAGGCCCTGTGCGTGGCGCTTGTGGCGGTCCTGCTCGCGGCGGGCATTTTCGCGCGCGGTCACGTCCTCGATGGAAAGCAGGACGCGCTCCCATGTGTCTTCATAGCCGGGGAGCACCACGCCCTTTAGCTGGATATCGAGCCGCTTTCCGGCCAGCGAATAATTCACCGTGTCGCTGACGAAGGCGTTGTCGCCATTCCACAACTGCACCATCTCGTCGATATGCGGCTCCAGCATGTCGTCGCGGAACACGCGTTCGAGATTGGTCACGAGATGGTCGAGACTGTCCGCCTCGAAAAGCGAGAGCGTCTTGCGGTTGACCTTCAAAACCCGGATATGGCTGGTGCAGATGCGCAGGCGGGAGGTGTCTTCCTGGAGAAACGCCTTGAGATCGGTAATGCCCAGCGCGCGCCATTCCTCGAACTGCCGACGCAGGCCGCTATAGTCTTCCAGCCAGAGGGAGATGGGCGCAAGGTCGAAAATATTGGCGCTGTCGCTCAGGGCAGACTCGATATTCATGGATTTCCCGTTCCAACTTTTTGCCGAACCATGTGTCCAGGTCGAAAGCCGTCTCACATTGTCCGGGATGCGTTGTTCGTCCCATCGGGAAAAGCCGCGATGGTTTGTTGGGAGCGCCTTATATTATGGTTATCTTGGATAAACCAGAGGTTTATGGATTAATAACTTCGCTTTATATGCAAATACGGAAACGGGCGGCCCATTGGACCGCCCGTCATTACCGGCCACAACCGGCTATTCAGTTACTGACTGGCAGGCGATGGCGGACGAGCGTCGTCCAGTAGGAGCAGCCCCAGGCGATCACATCGTCGTTAAAGTCGTATTTCGGGTGGTGGAGATTGGCGCTTGGACCATTGCCGATATTGATCATCGCCCCCGGCACTTCGTTCAGCATGAAGGCGAAATCCTCACCGCCAAGCGTTGCGGGCATGTCGCGCGTGACGCGCTCCGCGCCTGCGACGGCCTCGGCGGCAATCGCGGCCAACTCGCTCTCCCGCTCGTGATTGACCGTCACGGGGTAGCTGCGCTGATAATCGAGCGTGGCCTTTGCGCCGAAGGCATCGGCAATGCCCTGCACGGCGCGGCCCAGCCGTTCCTCGATGTGGTCGCGCACTTCCTCGCGCAGCGTGCGCACCGTGCCGGTCAGGCGGATTTTCTGCGGAATGACGTTGAACGCATCGCCGCCCTGAATGGTCGTGATCGAGATCACGGCGGAATCGAGCGGGTCGATGGTGCGGGCAGTCAGCGTCTGGATCGCCTGAATGAGCGCCGCCGTCACCGGAATGGGATCGACGGTATGGTGCGGCGAGGCGGCATGTCCGCCGATACCCTCGACGGTAATGTCCAGCACATCGACCGATCCCATGATGGGGCCGGAATTGATGGTGAAGTGCCCGACGGCGAGGTTCGGGCGGTTGTGCATTCCATAGACTTCATCGACCGGCCAGCGCTTGAACAGCCCATCGTCGATCATGGCTTTTGCGCCCGCGCCGCCCTCTTCGGCGGGCTGGAAGATCACGATGACCGTGCCGTCGAAGGCGCGGCTTTGCGCCAGTTCGCGGGCAGCGCCCAGAAGCATGGTGGTGTGGCCATCATGACCGCAGGCGTGCATCTTGCCCGGAACTTTCGACGACCATTCGGCGCCGGTTTCCTCAAGGATCGGCAGGGCGTCCATGTCGGCGCGCAGGGCAATCGAGCGGCCTGAACGGTTGGTCTGGCCGCGAATGACGCCGACGACGCCGGTGCGCCCGATGCCCGTCACCACCTCGTCGACACCGGCGGCGCGCAGCGCTTCGGCAACCTTTTCCGCCGTCCGGTTCACATCGTAGAGCAGTTCGGGGTTCTGGTGCAGGTCGCGGCGGAAGGCGACCAGTTCCTCGATCTGGTTCGAAGTCCAGTTTTCAACCGGCATGTCAGGCTTCCTCGTCTTTCTTGTCGTTCGGTTCGAGGCGGTAGCGGAAATCGCAGTGGCTTGCGCCCTTCATGATGGTCTGCGTGCGCTCCAGCTTCATATCGGGGTTGTAGCCGATGCAGAAATCGCCGTCGCGATTGCACGACAGCAGGTGGCCGATATGGCCAAGACCCATCTCGCGGTACATTTCCGAGTAACGGCAGCGCGTCACGTTGAAATCGAAATGATCCTCGCCCTGCGAGATCACATCGATCTCCAGCGCGTTTTCCTTGGTCCAGAGCGGCTGGATGTCGGCGAAATCCTGTATCGTCGGCGTCCGGCCCAGCTCCCCGGCAAAACTCTTGCCCTGCTCGATGGCCGAGCGGCTGACGGCTTCGCCGATCACGGCCTGCGCTTCCTCCTCGCCGGAGCGTTCGCGCAACACGTCATAGACATTTTTCAGAACCAGCGCCTCGATGCGGCGGCGTTCCAGAATTGGCAATTGATTCATGGACCTGACCTTTCACATGAATTAAGCATTTCCAGCAAAAGTGTTAAACGGTTTTGCGTAGGATAATGCGTGAAAACAAATAGATAGAGCGGTTTTTTATTTTAACTGCAACCAGCCCGGATTAAAGATTGGGTTCCGAGAGATCCTTGCGCCGAAGCCAGGCGAGATAGAAAGGGGCAATCTTCCGCGCGACTTTATGAAAAGGCAGTGGCGCGGGTTGCGAGACCGGCAGGGCAAGTTCCTGCACCGGCTCGCCGCCGAGGGCGCGAGCGAACTCCCGCCCCAAAGACGTGCCGAGCGCAACGCCGCGCCCGTTGCAGCCGATCCACGCCCAGCCATTGGGGCCAAGCTGGTGCACGCGCGGGAAGCGATCCCATGTCATGCCGATATAGCCGCTCCACACATGGGTGATTTCCGGTTGCCCAAGGGCCGGGAAAGCTTCGGCCATGTTGCGCGCCGTCTTGCGTTTGACGCGTTCGGCCAGGTTGAAATCGCCCATCACCACGCCGCCGGTGATCAGCCGGTTGCGGGCATCGTAGCGGAAGAAACGCAGGTCGCCGCGTGTGTCGGAGACCGCCTGCCGTCCCGGCAGAATGGTTGCGCGCAGATTGTCGCTGACGGGCGCGGTCGCCATCTGCCACGAGAGCACCGGCACGATGGTGCGGGCAAGGCGCGGCGCAAGCCCTTCGCGCAATTCGCCGGTATAGGCATTGGTTGCGAGCAGAAAACCCTTGGCGCGCACCGTGGCGTTGTCGGTGCGCACTTCCCAGTGATCGCCATTGTGAGCGTAGGATGTGACCGGGCTTTGCTCGTGAATGATCGCGCCATGGCGCTCGGCGGCGGCGGCAAGCCCGCGGGCAAGCGCCAGCGGATTGATATGACCGCCGGTCGGGTTGAACATGCCGCCATACCAGAAGTCGCTGCCGAGGAGCTTCGACGTTGCCGTGCGGTCGAGAAATTCCGCCGGAAAGCCGAAGCGTTTCCACGCTTCGACGCGCGACTGCGAAAGTTTCACCCGTCCCGGCGAATGGGCGGGCTGGAACCAGCCGGTCTGTTCGGCCTCGGCGGCGATATTTTCCTCGCGCACGATGGAAAACAATATGTCGGCGCTGTTGCCGATAAGCCGGGCGAAGCGCTCGCCTGCCGCGCCGTAGCGTCTGGCGATGGCGTCCGGCTCGGCGGCGGTCATGGTCGGGATGACCTGACCGTTATTGCGCCCGGAGGCGCCCCAGCCGACGGCATTGCCTTCCAGCAGGATGACGCGCTTGCCGCGCTTTGCCAGATGAAGGGCGGCGGAAAGGCCGGTAAAGCCACCGCCGACGATGGCGACATCGGCTTCCGCGTCCCCGGTGAGGGGCGGGGCCGGTACGCGTTCGGGCGCGGTCGCGGCCCAGATGGATGGCGGAAAGGTTACGTTCTGCATGGATCACGCGGTTTCGAAATGAGGTGGGGTCCAGTCCTTGCCGGGGATGGAGGCCAGCAGGCGCTGCGTATAGTCGTGGCGCGGATTGGCGAAGACGTCGGCAGTCGCGCCCGCTTCGGCGATTTCGCCCTTCGACATGACGATGATGCGGTCGCAAAGCTGGGCCGCGACGCGCAGGTCGTGGGTGACGAAAAGCAGCGACAGGTTCAGCCTTTCGCGCAGGTCGGCCAGTAGCCGCAGAACCTGCGCCTGCACCGAAACGTCGAGCGCCGAGACCGGCTCGTCGGCGACGATGATGCGCGGCTCCAGCGCAAGCGCGCGGGCGATGCCGATGCGCTGGCGCTGCCCGCCGGAAAATTCGTGCGGGAAACGGTCGGCGGCGGCAGGCGAAAGTTCGACAAGCTCCAGCAATTCGCGTGCCTTCGCATGGGCCTCATCCTTTGGCACGCCATGCACGATCGGGCCTTGCGCGATCAGGTCCACGACGCGGCGGCGCGGATTGAGCGAGGCCATCGGGTCCTGGAAGACCATCTGTATGTCCTTGCGCATGGCGCGCACTTCACGCGGGCTGGCGCTGAGAAAATCCCGGCCATCGACATCCACCTTGCCGCTGTCGGCTTCCAGCAGACGGGTCACGATGCGCGACACGGTGGTCTTGCCCGATCCGCTCTCGCCGACGACGCCAAGCGTTTCGCCCCGACGCAGTTCGAAGGAAAGGTCCTTCACGGCAGGCACGGCGCTGCGCCTGCCGCTCAAAAGACCGCCGCGCGCCCTGAAGGTCTTGTTCAGCGCTTCCGCCTTGAGAATGACCGGCTGCGCGTCAGCCGACGGTTTCGATGCGGGCGGGGCCAGCGCCGGAACCGATGCAATCAGCGCTTTCGTATAGGCGTGCTGCGGACGGTTCAGCACGTCGCTGGCCGGGCCTTCCTCGACCAGTTGACCGAGCCGCAAGACGGCCACGCGGTCGGCGATTTCCGCCACCACGCCGAAATCGTGCGTGATGAACAGGATGCCCGTATCGTGCTCGCGTTGCAGGTCGCGGATCAGCTTCAGGATTTGCGCCTGCGTGGTGACGTCGAGCGCGGTGGTCGGCTCGTCGGCGATGACGAGGCGCGGTTTCAGGATCAGCGCCATGGCGATCATGACGCGCTGGCGCTGCCCGCCGGAAATCTGGTGCGGATAGGCATTATAGGCCGATTCCGGGTCCGGGATTTTCACCTCGGCCAGCATGTCCAGCACGGTGGCGCGGCGCTCCCTTCGGCCAAGTTTCGTGTGCAGGCGCAGCACCTCGTCGATCTGCCAGCCGACCGTCTTTTGCGGGTTGAGCGCGGTCATCGGCTCCTGAAAGATCATGCCGATGCGGTCGCCGCGCAGCTTCTTCATGTCGTCTTCACCGAGCGCATAAAGATCGGCGCCTTCCAGCCTGACCGTGCCCTTGGTCACACGCACATGCGGTTCGGGCAGAAGGCGCATGATCGCGCCCGCCGAAAGCGATTTGCCGGAACCGCTTTCGCCGACGAGGCAGACGATCTCGCCCGGATTGATGGTCAGCGACAGGTCCTGCAAGGCATAAGGACGGTCCGCGCCTTCGGGCAGGGCGATTTGCAGGTTCTGGATTTCGAGAATGGGAGCGGCGGTCATCAGGGTCAGGACCTATTTCTTCTGCCTTGGATTAAGCGCATCGTTCAGTCCCTCACCGAGCAGGCTGAAGGAAAGCACGGTCAGCAGGATGGCGATGCCGGGAATGACCGAGCAGAACCAGTCGGTGCGCAGCACGGCGCGGCCCTGGCCGATCATGTTGCCCCAGCTTGCATAATTGGGGTCGCCAAGGCCGAGAAAGGCGAGCGCGCTTTCCATCAGGATCGCGGTCGCCATCACCACGGAGGCGAAGACGATCACCGGCGGCAGGGCGTTCGGCAGGATTTCACGGAAGATGATCGAGAGATTGCCGACGCCCAGATTGCGCGCCGCATCGACGAATTCGCGCTTGCGCAACGCCAGAAATTCGGCGCGCACCATGCGGGCGGGCGCGGTCCATGACACGATGCCGATGCAGACGATGATGTTTTCGATCGACGAGCCGAAGATCGCCACCAGCGTCAGCAGGAGCACGAAGCTCGGCACGGTCTGGAAGGCTTCGGTGACGCGCATCAAAATATCATCCACCCAGCCGCCATAATAGCCGGCAAGCGCGCCGATGATGATGCCGATGAAGATCGAGATCAGCGTGGCGACCACGCCGATCATCAGGGAAATACGCGCGCCATGGAAAATACCGGCGAGAATGTCGCGGCCAAGCTGGTCGGTGCCGAGCGGCGTTGCCGCATTGATGAAAGGCCAGACCAGCGGGTCGCCGGCGCGGCGTAAGGGGTCGCCGGGGGTGATGACGTCCGCGAGAAGCGCGACCAGCACCACGGCGGCGAACAGGACGAGACCCAGCACCGCGGCGCGGTTGCGGCTGAAGCGCTGCCACAGGATTTTCGTGCGCGAGGCCTGCGGGCGGGAAAGGGAGAAATCCTGGGAAGTCATGACAGTTCGATCCTGGAATCAAGCCGGGCATAGATGAGATCGGTGATCAGGTTGACGATCACCACCAGCACCGAACACAGGAAAATGATGCCCATCAGCGTGTTGAGGTCGCGCTTGATGACGGATGTATAGGCAAGCTGGCCGAGGCCGGGCAGGGAGAAGATCGTCTCGATGACGACGGAACCGCCGAGCACGGTGGAGAATTGCAGGCCGAGCAGCGTGACGACGGGCAGGAAGGCGTTGCGCATGATGTGGTGGAACATCAGCCGCGCGCCGCTTGCGCCCTTGGCGCGCGCCGTGCGCACATAATCGAGGTCTTCGACTTCCAGCACGCTGGTGCGCATCAGGCGCATGTAGAAGGCGAGATAGATCAGCGACAGCGCCGCCGTCGGCATGACCAGATGGACGGCGATATCCCAGACATATTTCCAGCCGGTATAGAAGCCGCCGAGCGTCTTGTAGCCGCCCACCGGCAGCCAGCCGAGCTTGACCGAGAAGACGAACATCAGGATGAGGCTGAGGAAGAAGCTTGGCATGGCGTAGAAGACGAGGCCAAGCGTGGAAATGGCATTGTCGGTCAGCGAATAGGCGCGGCGCGCCGCGAAGGCGCCAAGCGCGATGCCGACGATGAATGCCGCCGACAGCGAGGACACCATCAGCAGGAGCGTCGGCACGAGACGCGCTTTCAGCACGTCCAGAACCGGCTGTTCGTAAACATAGGACCAGCCGAAATCGAACCGGGCGAGCTTGGTCATATAGATCCAAAGCTGCACCCAGACCGGCTGGTCGAGGCCGTATTCCGCGCGCAGGTTGGCGACGAATTTCGGGTCGGCGCCGCCCATGTCTCCGACAAGCGCATCGACCGTATCGCCGGGCGCGAGCTTGATGAGCAGGAACGAGCCGATCATGATCAGCAGAATGACGGGGATCGCCTGCAGGATGCGCCGCAGCGCAAAGGTCAGGAGCGGGGGCAGGGGCATTAGGGATTATCCTGCGAGATATTCATCAGCAATTTCAGGTATTTCGGATAGATGGGAGCCGCTGCCGCATGAGCGGCAGCGGCCGCTTTTCGCTTATTGGTCGATCCAGAGATCGTACCAGCTGGAGGAATCCCAGCGCGGCGTGTTGTGGTGGTTCTTCAGCGCCTTGTTGGTCACGCCGACGAACGGATGTTCGATGGCGAAGATGACCGGCAGGTCCTTCATCTCAAGCTGCTGGATCTGGTGATAGAGATCGGCGCGTTTGGCTGGATCAAGCTCGGAAGCGGCCTTGTCAATCAGGCTGTCCATCTCGTCCGACTTGTAGCCGAACTGGTTGGACCAGGCGGTGCCGACCGGAGCGCCGGAACGCAGCCACACCGTGGTGGAAACCGCCGGATCGGAGCGGAACTGGTGCCAGCCATTGGCCGTATCGAAATCGTGGTCGCGATAGACGCCGTTGAGGAAGCCCGGCGCGTCGTTGGTAAGGATTTCGACGTCGATGCCGACTTCCTTCATGGCCTGCGCGAAATATTCGGCCCAGAGCTGGGTATATTCGCCCCATGGCGCCGGACGATGGCGCAGCTTGAAGCGGATGCCGTCTTCCTTGGCCGGATAACCGGCTTCGTCGAGCAGTTTCTTCGCCTTTTCAACATCATACGGGTAGGTCTGGACCTGATCCGTATAGTTGGCGCCGCCGGTGCTCGGGATCGGGCCACGGCCCGGCTTGGCATAGCCGCGCATGATCGTCTTGATCGCGAAGTCGATGTCGAGCGCATGGTAGATCGCCTGACGGACCTTCAGATTGGCGAGGATCGGATTGCGCAGGTTGAACTCGACGGTCGAGTGAGCGACGTTGTTTTCGAAGCCCTTGGTGCCGGTGTCGAAGCGTCCGTCCTTCTGGAGGCGCTCGGTGTCCGACATGGAAATGCCGTTGAAGGCGGTTTCCATCATTTCGCCCGCTTCGAGTGCGGCGGCGGCCGCCGCCTTGTCCGGCATGAAGCGCCAGATCACGCGGTCGAGATAAGGATATTCCTTGCCGCGCCAGTAATCGTCGTTGCGCTCGGCAATGATATGCTGCCCGCGCTCATATTCCACGAACTTGAACGGCCCCGTACCGACCGGCGCGGAATTGTACTTGTTCTTGAGGACATCGGTGCCTTCATAAAGATGCTTCGGCACCGGGTGGCCGAGATCGGGCATGGCCGCGACCAGAAGGTCGAGCGGCATCGGCTTGGAATAGCGGAAGACGGCGGTTTGCGGATCGGGACAGTCCACGGCTTCCAGATTTGCCTGAAGCGTCGTCGAATAGTTGAGCTGCGTCTTCCAGAGGTTCATCGCGCTGAACGAAACATCGTCGCAGCTGAAGGGCTGTCCGTCGTGCCAGCGCACATTCTCGCGCAGCTTGAAGGTGATCGTCTTGCCGTCCTGCGATGACGACCAGCTCGTCGCCAGAACCGGCACATATCCCTCATAGGTGCGGTCGATCAGCGGTTCCATGATGCGGCCGGTGATCGCATAGACGCCGGTGGAGGCGCGCAGCGCAGGGTTTAGGATACCCTGTTCGGCGTTCATATGGACGATGACCGTGCCGCCGCGCTTTACTTCTTCGGCCTGTGAAGGTGCCGTCGCGAGCGAAATCGCCGCGAGAACCAGGCCAAGGCCAGCTATTCTGATATGCATTCTCTGTTCCCCTGAAGGACGTTGAGGGAGGGCTTTCAAGCCTCTTTTTCCCGCAGGTCCCAATATTGTTCAAGCCCCTGAAATTGCTCGAAAAGCCGCTTCAGAAGGTCTTTATTCCATACAAGCATCGATATGCTAGAATGCGTGACGATATTGTCAAGATAAACTAATATAATGCCAAAAATTGGAAAATTTTCCCTGTGGTTCCGCTTTAATAAATGTCGATTTTTTCGATAGGTTTGGCGTGAGCGGCCTTTCCTGCGACCAAGGAGGCGGCGGCATGGCGCAAACCGCGCTCCGGCTGTCGATTGGCCCGGCGAAGAAACAGAAAAGGAATTTCGCATGTCCCATCCGGTCAAAGGCGTCGACCATGTTTTTCTTCTCGTTGGCGACCTGGAGAAAAGCGCCGCGCAATATCGCCGCCTCGGTTTCACGCTGAGCCCGCGCGGGCTGCACAGCAAGGAAAAGGGCACGGGCAATTACACGATCATGTTCCCGGAAGATTATTTCGAACTTCTGGGCATCGTGGCCGAGACGCCGGGCAATCTGCACCAGCGTGAGAAACTCGGCGCACAGGGCGAAGGGCTGCACGCAATCGCCTGCCGCATCGACAATGCGCGCGAGGCGAAAACGGAACTGGCGGCGCTGGGGTTTGCGACCGGCGAGGTGGGCGCTTTCCAGCGGCCCGTGCAGCTTCCGGGCGGCGGCGAGGGCGTGGCGGCCTTTGAAACCGTGCCCTTTTCCAGCAGCGAGGTGCCGCAGGGCATGGTGTTCATGTGCCAGCACAAGACGCGTGAAACGGTCTGGCTGCCGGAACTGATCGAGCACGCCAACAGCGCGAAGGGACTTTCGGCCATCATTGCCATTTCCGCCGAGCCGGAGGCGACGGCACTGGGTTTTGCACGCCTTTTCGCCGAGGGCAGGGCCAGCGCGCGGAATGGCGGCTGGACGGTCTCGACCGGCCCGAACTCCGCCGATATCGTGGTTCTCGACCGGGAGAAGGCCGCCGAACTCTACCCGGATGCGGATTTTGGCGGGACGCCCGCGCAGGCCTTTGCGGTCTTGCGTATCCGTGTCGGCTCGCTGGACAGGGCGCGGGCGACGCTCGACGCCAACGGCGTTTCTTATGTGAAGACCGCGGCGGGCATTGCCGTGCTGCCGCAGGATGCAAGCGGCACGGTTCTGGAGTTTTGCGCGTAGCCGGGTGTCTTCGCACTTTGGGGAAAATGTCCTAAGCTGAGGTCTGTTGAGGAGAAACTGACCATGACACGTCTGACAGCAAAAGATTTCCCGCAAGAACTTCTCGAACTTTACGATTTTTATGCGCATGGCCGGATAACCAAGCGCGAATTTCTGGATCGGGCCGCAAAATTCGCGGTGGGCACGGTGACGGCGACGGCGATACTGGCATCGCTCAGCCCCGATTATGCGATGGCGCAACAGGTCGAATTCACCGATCCCGACATCCTGCCCGAATATATCACCTACCCGTCGCCGGAAGGAAACGGCGAGGTCCGCGCCTATCTCGTGCGTCCGGCCAAGATGCAGGGCAAGCTGCCGGCGGTGGTCGTCGTGCACGAAAATCGCGGCCTCAATCCCTATATCGAAGATGTTGCCCGCCGCGTTGCGAAAGCGGGTTTCATCGCGCTTGCGCCCGACGGGCTGACCTCGGTCGGCGGCTATCCGGGCAATGACGAAAAGGGCCGCGAATTGCAGCAGCAGGTCGACCCGACCAAGCTGATGAACGATTTCTTCGCTGCCGTCGATTTCATGATGAAAAGCGACCTGACGAACGGAAAGGTGGGCATTACGGGTTTCTGCTATGGCGGGGGCGTTGCCAATGCGGTGGCGGTCGCATTCCCCGAGCTCGCGGCCGCCGTTCCCTTCTATGGCAGGCAGGCGCCAGCCGACGAGGTGTCGCGCATCAAGGCGCCGCTCCTGCTGCACTATGCGGAGCTGGACAAGAACGTCAACGCAGGCTGGCCGGCCTATGAAGAGGCCCTGAAAAAGAACGGAAAGACCTACGAGGCTTATGTCTATCCGGGCGTCAACCATGGTTTCCATAACGATTCGACGCCGCGCTACGACGAGGCGGCGGCAAAGCTCGCATGGGACCGCACGATAGAATGGTTCAGGCGCTATCTGGCCTGAATCTTCGTCCTGAACGACTTGCCCGCCTTGACGGCGAGCACCACAACGAGGCCGATCAGCACGGCGAGCACGGCCTGAAGGAACGAGGTCGCGATCCATTCGAAGACGGCGGCGAAACGGGTGCCTTCGGTTGGCAGATGCGAGACGGCGGAGTGGATGAAGGCTTCGACGCCGTGAATGCCGATCGAAGCCAGCCCGTGCACGATGATGCTGCCGCCGACCCACAGCATGGCGATCGTGCCGACGGTGCTGAGGATCTTCAGCACGATGGGCATCCCCGCGACCAGCCCCTTGCCGAGGTTCCTGCCGAACCTGTTATGGCTGTTACGCACCAGCGACAGGCCGATATCGTCGAGCTTCACGATAATCCCGACCACGCCGTAGACGGCGAAGGTGATCAATATGCCGACGCTGGCGAGGACGACGGCCTGCATATAGATACTCGATGGCGCAAGCCCGGCGAGCGTCAGGGCCATGATTTCCGCCGAAAGGATGAAGTCGGTGCGAATGGCGCCATTGACGGTGGCTTCCTCGACTTCTCCGGGTGTCGCGCCCTTGACCTCCTCATGTTCCTCTTCCTCGTGCGGGATGAAGAACTCCACCAGCTTTTCCGTGCCTTCGAAGGCGAGATAGATGCCGCCGATCATCAGGATCGGCATGATGAGGGCCGGGGCGAAATAACCCAGAAGGAGCGCTGCGGGCAGAAGAAACACCAGCTTGTTGCGCAGCGACCCCTTGGTGATTTTCCAGATCACCGGCAATTCGCGTTCGGGTTTCAGGCCGACGACATATTTGGGCGTCACGGCCGTATCGTCGATGACGATGCCTGCCGCCTTGGCGCTTGCTTTTGTCGTCTGCCCCGCAACATCGTCGAGCGAGGCTGCTGCCATTTTCGCGATCGCTGCGACATCATCGAGAAGCGCGAACAAGCCGGACGCCATGGGAACCCTTTCCATAATCGTTGATGGATGTAGCTAAACTTTGAATGGGGGGGGCGTCCAGATGGAAATTGTCTTCGGTGTTGCTGTATCTAAAATAGATACAATCTGTCCATGATTGTCAATATTTCAATATAGATGGGGCGGGTTATATTGGCGGTAACACAACAGGAGAGAACGCCATGCTTAACCAGATCAAGGGCCTCCATCACGTTACGTCGCTTGCCGCCGATGCGCGCTCGAACAACCGGTTCTTCACAGATGTGCTTGGGCTGCGCCGCGTCAAGAAGACCGTCAATTTCGACGATCCGAGTGTCTATCACCTCTATTACGGCGACGAAACCGGCGCGCCCGGCACCGTGATGACCTATTTTCCGTTCCCCGGCATACCGCGCGGACGCGAAGGCACGGGCGAGGTGGGGACCACCGTTTTTGCCGTGCCGCAGGGCTCGCTCGGCTTCTGGAAGGACCGCTTTGCGCAATCCGCCGTCAAGGTGGAATCCGAAGACGAGGCGTTTGGTGAAAAGCGTATCCATTTTCGTGGGCCGGACGGCGACGGCTTTGCATTGGTGGAAGTGAAGGACGATCCGCGTGCGCCATGGGTGCATGAAGGGATCGACCCGGACCATGCCATTCGCGGTTTCCACTCGGTATCGATGCGGCTGCGCGACGAGGGCGCGACCTCGGAACTCCTGAAATATATGGGCTATCAGACGCTCGACTCGAAGGACGGCATCACCCGTCTCGTCATGCCGGAAGGCAACGGCGCTGGCGTCATCGATCTCGAAACCCTGCCCGGCGTCGCCCGCAACCAGCAGGGGGCAGGCTCGGTGCATCACGTGGCTTTCGCCGTCGATAGCCGCGAAAAGCAGCTCGAAGTGCGCAAGGCGCTGGTCGATACAGGATATAACGTAACGCCACCCATCGACCGCGATTACTTCTGGGCGATCTATTTCCGCACGCCGGGCGGCGTGCTGTTCGAGGTGGCCACCAGCGAGCCGGGTTTCGACCGCGACGAAGATACGGCTCATCTCGGCGAGGCGCTGAAGCTGCCGACGCAGCACCAGCATCTGCGCAATTATCTTGAAGAGCATCTCGACAGGATTTGACCCGGCAGGAAGGGGAGAAAAACCATGACCAACCAGACCTATACGCACCGGCGGAAGGCCGGTGCGAAGGGCGCTCCGCTTTTCATCGTCTTTCACGGTACGGGCGGCGACGAGAACCAGTTCTTCGGACTGGCCGAACAATTATTGCCGGAAGCGACCATCGTGTCGCCGAGGGGCGATGTTTCGGAATATGGCGCGGCCCGCTTCTTCCGCCGCACCGGCGAGGGCGTCTACGACATGGACGACCTTGCCCGCGCCACCGACAAGATGGCCGGTTTCATCGCCGGGCTGGTGGCCGAGCACGAACCCTCGGAAGTGATCGGGCTCGGTTATTCCAACGGTGCCAATATCATGGCCAATCTGTTGATCGAAAAAGAGAAAATTTTCGACAAGGCGGTGCTCCTGCATCCGCTGGTGCCGTTTCTGCCGAAAGACAATCCGGCGCTTGGCGGCGCGAGGATTCTCATGACCGCCGGGCGCATGGACCCCATCTGCCCGCCGGACCTGACGGAAGCGCTCGCACGGTATTTCGAGCGCCAGAAGGCCGGGGTCGAGCTTGTCTGGCATCCGGGCGGGCATGAACTGCGGCAGACGGAACTTGCCGCCGTGCAGTCGTTTATCGGCAAGTGATTCAGGGTTGCGGCCTGCCAGTTCCATCGAACCGGCGGGCCGCGACCCTGTCTACGGCCAGATATCCGGTCTTTGCAGCTATTATTGTAATTTCTGCCGCCGCCTCTGGAAAGTCAGGCGGTTCCTTTCTATTATCGCGTGCTGACTATCTGATCCCGAGGGGACATTTTGTATTTTGAAATAATTACGGTCGCGCTGCTGACAATTCTCAACGGCGTTCTTGCCATGTCGGAACTTGCAGTGGTTTCCTCCCGTCCTGCGCGATTGAGGGTGATGGCCGACAAGGGGAGCCGGGGCGCCCGCATGGCCATCGAACTGGCCGAAAATCCGGGCCGTTTTCTTTCCACCGTCCAGATCGGCATCACGCTGGTGGGCATTCTGTCGGGTGCCTTTTCCGGTGCGACGCTCGGTGCGCGCCTGACGGGCTGGCTCGTGGCCCAGGGCGTGTCGTCTTCCGTCGCCGATGCGCTGGGCGTCGGTTCTGTCGTGGTGGTGATCACCTATCTTTCGCTGATCGTCGGCGAACTGGTGCCGAAACAGATCGCGCTGCGCGAGCCGGAAGCGGTCGCAAGCCGCGTTGCGCCGGCCATGGCGCTTTTGTCGAAACTCGCCGCGCCCCTCGTCTGGCTTCTCGATATGTCGGGCCGCCTTGTGCTCAGGCTGCTTGGCCAGTCGGGCAAGACGAGCGATGGCGTCACCGACGAGGAAATCAGGTCCGTTCTCGCCGAAGCGCATAGCGCGGGCGTGATCGAGACGGAAGAGTCCCGCATGATCGCCGGGGTCATGCGCCTTGCCGACCGCACGGCGCGGGGGCTGATGACGCCCCGTCTCGATGTCGAAATGATCGATATCGACGACAGTTTCGAGGAAATCCGCACGCAGTTGCAAGATACCGTCCGTTCGCGGCTTCCGGTGCGTGGCGAGGATTCCGACGAGGTGATCGGTGTCCTGCAGGTGCGCGATTTCTTCAGCGCGCTTTCCGCCAGGGGAAGCGTCAATATCCGCGATATCCTCCGGGATGTTCCCGTCGTCTCGGATTTCTCCGATGCGCTGGACGTGGTCGAAGCCATTCGCCGCACGCCGAGCCATATGGTGCTGGTCTATGACGAATACGGCCATTTCGAAGGCGTGATCACCGCAGGCGACGTGATCGAGGCGATCATCGGCGCCATGCAGGAGGATCGTGTCGAGGAACAGGCCATCGTGCGCCGCGCCGACGGCACCTACATCGTCTCCGGCTGGATGCCCATCGACGAGTTTTCCGAGTTTCTGCGTTTTCCCCTTGATGAGGATGCGGAGTACAATACGGTCGCGGGCCTGGCGCTCGAGGAGCTGAAGCACCTGCCGGACGTGGGCGAAACCTTCGTCAAGAACGGCTGGGTGTTCGAAATCGCCGATCTCGACGGACGCCGTATCGACAAGCTGCTGCTGACCGCCGAAGAACCGCTGACCGAGTAGTTTTCGGGAGAATTGCATCGTTTCAAATAATTAGCTAATAGAAATTTAGCGTTCATATATGTACACTTGCCCGATGGGGCATGTTCACAGGCATTCCATTTCGCTTGGGCCATTTCGCGTGGGTCATTTCTCTCGAAGACGAGAGGCGCGCCCGATCGGAAATGTTGAATGCGCCTGGTCGCGGTGACTGACAGATGGGGTCGAAAATCAGATATTGGCTGCAACTGGCCAAAGCCGCCTATAGCCGGCAGGAAGGCCATCTGGCCGACCGGATCATGGCGGATCAGCTGCGGGACATCTGCGAGGGGATGCGTTTCTCCATGCCGATCAGCAGCACCTTGTCGGTGCTCATCCTGCTGGTCCAGATCACCCATCAGCAATTTATCGTTCCCATCGTCTGGTTCGTGCTGGTCAATCTCATCAACGGGATACGCTTCATCGACGCGGTCGTCTTTTACCGCAGCATGGGCGCGCCGGACGAAAATGCCGCCGCGATCGAGCGCAAGCTTGCGCGGTTTCGCCTGCTCGCGCTTCTCTCCGGCATGGTCTGGGCAGGCGTGGCGATCCTCTCCCACGGTTTCACGGTTGTGGAATCTCCCGTCTATCTGGTCATTCTTGCCGGTATCTGCGCCGGCGCGGTCATTTTCAGTTCGTCCCATGCGGCGGTCGGGATCAATTTCATCACGCCGCCCCTGATCGTGACCGCGGCCTGCCTGATGTGGCAAGCCACCCTCCAATATGGCGTGCTCGCCTTTTCCATCGTTCTGTTCTGGTTCGGGATCACGCGCGGCGTGCTTCTGGGGCAGCACCGTTTCACCGAAGCAAGCAGGCTCAAGCACGAGGCCAAGCAGAGCGCCGACGAGATGGCGCTCAAATCGCAGGAAGACCCGCTGACCGGACTTTTCAACCGGCGCGGGCTTGAAAGCTCCGTCCGCCAGTTCTCGGCGCAGGAGGGCCCCTTCATCGTCATGCTGATCGACCTCGACGGGTTCAAATCCGTCAACGACACCTATGGCCACAAGATGGGCGACGATCTTCTTGTGGCCATCGCCCAGCGTGTCGGCCGGGTTGCGCCGGAACGTTCCGTCCTGGCGCGGATCGGCGGCGACGAATTCGTCCTGGTCTATCCCGAACCCACGACCGGTATCGAGGCGGGGCTGGTTGCCGCACGCATCATCGGCAGCGTGACGGCTCATTATCAGGGCATCCTGTCTGTGGAAATCGGTGCCTGCGTCGGCATATGCCGTCTGGATAGGATCGACCCGGTCGACATGCTGCTGCGGGCGGATTTTGCGCTTTATGCCGCCAAGAAGCGGGGCCGCAACGAGTATTTTTTCTTCGAGAAGCACTTGCAGCACGAATGGGAGCGCAAGCGGAGCATAGAGCGGGATCTGCGCATCGCCATCGAAACCGGGCAGATACAGACCTTTTTCCAGCCGGTCGTGGAACTGTCGTCCGGCCAGATCGTCGGTTTCGAAGCGCTGCTGCGCTGGGATCACCCGCAGCACGGCGCCATCGCGCCGCCGGAAATCATCGACGTCGCCTGCCAGGTCGGCGTGGTGCGGCAGCTTACGCATAATGTGTTCTTCAATTGCTGCGAGATGATCGACAGGCTGTTGGAAAGCGGGCGCGGCGACCTGACTGTCGCGATGAACCTTTCGCCCCGGGAACTGGCGGGCGGGCGCATCCCGCATGAAATCCTCTCGCAGCTCGAAAAGCGCAAGCTTCCGGCCTCGATGCTGGAAATCGAGGTGACGGAGGACGCCCCCTTCGATCAGCGCGGCGTGAACGACAGCCTCGTCACGCTGGCGAGCGCCGGGCTTGCCATCGCGCTCGACGATTTCGGCACCGGCTTTGCCACTTTCGCTTCGCTGAAGAAGGGTATCGTCACCAAGATCAAGATCGACAAGGTGTTCGTGCGCGGTATCGCCGCCTCGCCCCGCGACCAGCATATGGTGCGCGCCATGGTGGAAATGGGTAAGGCCCTCGGCATCAAGGTGACGGCGGAAGGCATCGAGACGGAGGACGACCGCAAAACACTCTGCCGCCTCGGCTGCAACAGCGGGCAGGGCTTCCTGTTTTCTTCCGCCCTGCCGATGCAGGCGGCGCTCAACGCCCTTTCGGTCTCAGCCATTCGCGCGCTGCGGCACGGCGGCGCCGCCCGGTAATACGGGCGGAACGGGCCTGCCCGAAATGCATCACACCGCGCGCGTCAGACCGCCATCCACGCGAAGATTCTGTCCGGTGATATAGGCCGCGCCGTCCGAAGCCAGGAACGAAATGGTCGCCGCGATTTCCTCGCTCTTGCCATAGCGCTGCATCGGAACGCTTGCCCGGCGTTCTTCCGTCTTCGGCAGGCTGTCGATCCAGCCGGGCAGCACGTTGTTCATGCGGATATTGTCGGCGGCATAGGCGTCCGCGAAAATCTTGGTGAAGGAGGCAAGCCCCGCCCGGAATACGGCGGATGTCGGAAACATGGCGCTCGGCTCGAAGGCCCAGGCGGTCGAGATGTTGATGATGACGCCGGATTTCTGCTTCTGCATCGTGGGCACGACGAGACGGGTCGGGCGAACCGCATTGAGGAAATAGGTGTCCATGCCCTTGTGCCAGTCCTCGTCGGTGATATCGAGGATCGGCGCGCGGGGTCCGTGACCGGCGCTGTTGACCAGCACGTCGATGCGGCCCCATTGTTCCAGAACGGTTTCCGTGAGCCGCTTCAGGTCGTCATTCGACTGGTTCGAGCCGGTGACGCCAATGCCGCCCAGCTCTTTCGCCAGCGCCTCGCCCTTGCCGGAGGAGGAAAGAACCGCAACCCTGAAGCCGTCCTGTGCAAGACGGCGCGCGGCGGCTGCGCCCATGCCGCTGCCGCCCGCCGTGACGATCGCTACTTTTTCTGCTGCCATGATCCGTTCCCTTGCAGTTGTCTTTGCCGTATTTCCGAACGCATAACCGTTACACACTTTTGCTGGAAATGCTCCAGTTGTCTTGCCGCATTATCCCGCGCAAAACCGCTTCGCACTTTTGCTGGAAATGCTCTGTGGACCGAGCCTACACGGATTCGTCCAGAGCATGATCCCAAAAAGTGGGAACCGGTTTTTGGAAAAAGATCATGCTCAAACAAAGAGTTAGAGCGATGGAATGTTTCAATTTGAAACATCCCTCTCTACGGCGAAAGCGGGGCTGAAGGCGCGGTCCGAAGCTTTCCGGCGCGGGCGGGCACGGTGATGCAGACGAGGCAGGCCACCACCAGAACGACGCCGAGCCAGCCGAGGGCCGAAAGCCTTTCGCCGACGATAACGGCGGCGAAGAAGGCAGCCACCACCGGTTCGAACAGCGTCAGGGTGGTGGCGACGCTCGTCTCTACGCGGCTCAGGCCATAGCCGAAGCAGACATAGCCGAGGAACATCGGCACGAATGCCATGTAAAGCCCGACCGCAGCATTGTTCCACGAGGCGAGAAACGGTCCGCCGGTCGCCGCCAGGACGGGCATCAGCAACAGTCCGCCCACGCCGAATATCGCACCCATGGCGATGGTCGACGAAATGCCGCCCTGCATCATCTGCCGCGCGCATGACGAATAAAGCGCATAGGTAAGTCCCGCCACGAGGCCGAGCAGGGAACCGATCAGCGTGTCGTTTCCGGTGGCGGCATGGGTGCCGCTGTCTTCCGATATGCTGAGCAGCACCATGCCGATAATGCCGATGGCCGCGCCCGTGAGCCAGCGCAGCGTCGGGCGGAAGCCGCTTTGCCTGTATTCGACGGCGGCGGAAAGAAGCGGCGCTGACCCAAGCGAAATAACCGTTCCGATGGTCACGCCCGCAAGCCGCATCGAAGCATAGAAGGCAAGCGGGTAGATGGCGACGCAGATCGCGCCCAGCACCAGCCCGCGCCATTGCCCGGCAAGCGTTTTCCGGGAGGCCAGAATGCCTCGCCCGGCGATTGCCGCCTGCGCCAGCCCGCCAAGGCCCATGGCGGCGGCGCCGATTGCGGCGGCGCTCACTTCGGGTGCGAAGGTCGCCGCCGTACCGGTCGTGCCCCAGACCGTGGACGCGACGAGAATACCGGCCACGCCCAGAAAATAGTCTCTCGATGATTGCATCTATTCAGACTTCAAAACTGTCGCCACCATTGCCCGGGCTTCGCCGAGGCGGGCGCTGTTACCCTCAAGCCCTGCGCGCATGATCGCTCCTTCCAGTATGAAGGAAAGCTGCACGGCCAACTGGCTGACCCGTTCCGGGTTGTCGGGGATCAGGCCGTTCAGATGTTCCACAAGCAGGCCCTCGACCTGTTCCTTGTGTTTTCTGACCGCCTCCCGTCCGGGATCTCCGGCTGGCAGTTCCGCCGCCGCATTCAGGAGGCCGCAGCCGCGAAAGCCGTGCTCATAGGCAAATTCCGCGTGGTCGCGATAGGCGTCGAACACGGCCAGAATGCCCTCCAACGGCGTTTCTGCCTTCTCCAGCCGCTTTTCATATAGGCCGAGCCATTCGGCATGGCGGTGCTCCAGATAGGTGGCGACCAGCTCCGCCTTGGAGGTGAAGTTGTTGTAGAGGCTCTGCTTGGCCACGCCCGCGCGCTGGATGATGGCATCGATCCCGGTGGCGGAAATTCCGTCGTCGTAAAACAGTTCCGCCGCCGCCTGCAAAAGCCGCTCGCGCGCCGGTCTCAAACTGGAAGATGTGGTATCGCTCATCTCTGTTTCATCCGCTTGGATAGGTAGACCAGTCTACCTAATTTGCGGATCGAGTCAATGACCGGCTGAAAACGGCGGCGGCGCAATGTTCCGCGGCAGTTTTGGTTTTAACGGCTTGTACTTAAGCGGAGATTCACGTATCCGCTGTATCAGTGTCTGCTCCAAAATCGCCACGGCCTGCCGATTTTTGATTCAGGCACTCAGGCAGATGGAACGGGAGGTCGTCCTGTGCCGCAGAAAGTTTCCCCCCTCGCGCCCTTTCAATACAAAACCTTTCGGGCGCTCTGGTCAGCCACGCTTGCTTCCAACCTCGGCGGTCTGGTGCAGACGGTCGGCGCCGGCTGGATGATGGCGACCATCGCCAATTCCGATGACATGGTTGCGCTGGTTCAGGCTTCGACGACCCTGCCTGTGATGATCTTTTCGGTTGCCGCCGGTGCGCTTGCCGACAATTTCGACCGCCGCCGCATCATGCTGACGGCGCAGGTGCTGCTTCTGTTCATTTCGGTCGCGCTGGCCACTTTTGCCTATCTCGGCGTTCTGACGCCGTGGATGCTGCTCGGTTTCACCTTCCTCATCGGTTGCGGCGGTGCGTTGCACAACCCGTCATGGCAGGCCTCGATGGGGGACATCGTGCCCCGCACCGATCTTCCGGCCGCCGTGGCGCTCAACAGCATGAGCTTTAATCTCATGCGCAGCATCGGCCCGGCCATCGGCGGTATTATCGTTGCGGCGGCGGGAGCTGCTTTTGCCTTCATTTTCAATGCGTTCAGCTATTGTCCTCTTATTCTTGCGCTGTGGCGATGGAAACCGGACACGGTGAAATCCACCCTGCCGCGCGAAGCGCTGGGACCGGCCATGCTGGCGGGGCTGCGCTATGTCGCCATGTCGCCCAATCTGGTGAAAGTCATGTTCCGTGGCTTTCTGTTCGGCCTTTCGGCAATCGTCGTGCTGGCGCTGCTGCCGCTCGTCGCGCGCGATCTGGTTCATGGAACCGCGCTGACCTACGGTATCATGCTGGGCTTTTTCGGGCTTGGGGCCATTGGCGGGGCGCTGCTCAGCGCCCGTTTGCGTGAAATTCTGGGCAATGAATGGCTTGTGCGCGGCGCTTTCATCGCCTTTGCCGCCAGTTGCGCGCTGCTGTCGGTCAGCCGCGAGATGTGGCTGAGCTGCATTTTCCTGTTGCCCGCCGGTGTGTCATGGGTGCTGGCGCTGTCGCTGTTCAATGTGACGGTGCAGCTTTCCACGCCGCGCTGGGTTGTGGGCCGCGCGCTGGCGCTCTACCAGACCGCGACCTTCGGCGGCATGGCGGCGGGAAGCTGGCTCTGGGGTGCCGCGGCGGACGAATATGGCGTACCCTCGGCGCTGCTGGCGGCGGCTGTCGTGCTGATGTTCGGTGCGCTGATCGGTCTTCTGTTTCCGCAGCCTGAATTCGAATCCCTCAATCTCGATCCGCTCAACCGGTTCAGCGAACCGCAGCTTCGGCTCGACCTGCGGTCGCGCAGCGGCCCGATCATGATCATGGTCGATTACAGGATTGTGCAGGAGGATGTTCCCGCCTTCCTGGCGGCCATGGCGCACAGGCGGCGCATCCGCATCCGCGACGGCGCGCGGCAATGGGTGCTGCTGCGCGATCTGGAAAATCCCGAAACATGGACGGAAAGCTATCACGTCCCGACCTGGGTCGAATATGTCCGCCATAACCAGCGGCGCACCCAGGCGGATGCGGAAGTCTCCGAAAGGCTGTTGGCCTTGCACAAGGGAAGCGAGCCGCCGATCGTCCATCGCATGATCGAAAGGCAGACCGTTCCGGTTCACGACGACATGCCGCTCAAGGCGCATCTCGACCTGTCCTGAGTGCCTGTTCCGAAAGCCGTCATGTGTTGTGGTGGCTGCAAATGCGTGGTTGCGGTCTGCCGCTTTTCGATTCAGCCTCTCGGTCTCTAAAAGAGTGCCTCGCACAGGCCCTTGCGTACCCGGAAGTACGCCTTGCTCCGGGACTCGCAAAAACACCATTCTCGCCACGGCCTGCTGTTTTTCGATTCCGACGCTTAAAGTTTTTGTTTGATGCATGTCTTTATCCCACTTTCGGGAGACATGCTTTGGGGCGGTTTTCAAATTAAGGCAAATGCGGTTTCGGCACCTTTTTCGCGCAAAAACTGCGTTCGCGGGTGTATTTGGCGCGTTTACAGGGCCAAATGTTGTGGCAAATATGTGGCTGTTTTGTGAAGCGGGCGGCGAAATAGTGGCGGAATAAAGGCAAGCAGATCAGTTCTGCAAGCAGGGCGGGAAAGCCTCGGTATGTGTGGTTATAGCATAATCATACCGAGGCCCGCGCCTGATTCCACCGAAGCGGTGCGCTCGCCCAGATTAACGATCATTACGACAGAAAGAAGTCCCGTATAGATGTAATAGAGAAAGCTTGTGGATTAATTGATCAATATTCCTGTTTCCTTGGATTTAGAGAAAAATTACTTCAAATATCAGAATATATTTTCGATATACTTTGTACCGTCTTTTTCGGTAGCGTCAACGAAAATCGTATATATTTCAAGGGGTTATACGGACACGCGGAAAGATTTCCATCGTCAGGTAATGTTCGTCGAAACTCGCGAGGTGAACGAGGGCCGGGCGGTTCAGGAACTCGACTTCGTTATTGCGGAAGACGAGCAGCGATTCCTCGCGCAATTCGCGCAGCATCCGGTTGATATGGATCGGCGTGAGGCCGAGCGCATCGGCGAGTTCGGTCTGGGTCAGCGGGCAGAAGAAACTGTTTTCGTCGCCGGTCCCGCTGGTTCGCGCGCGATGACCGAGTTCGAGCAGCAGGTGCGCGATGCGCACAAAGGCGCTGCGCCGTCCGATGCTGATGAGATGTTCGATGAGAATGGCCCGCTGCCGCGCCATGAGTTCCATGAATGTCACGGCAAGGCGAGGCGATTTGATGAGGCTTTCCGTCAGATGATCGAGCGAGATTTCGAGGACCGACAGTTCGGTGACGGAAATCAGCGTATAGTAATTGAAGCCCAACCCGGTGCGGAAACCCAGAAAATCGCCCTTCATGGGGAAGTCGAGAATCTGGCGGTCTCCGTCGGGCAGATCCCGATAAATGCAGCCCCAGCCGCTCTTTATGATATGGACGGTGTTGGCCCAGTAGCCCTGGCTGGTGACGATCGTGTGGGGAGCATAGGTTTTCGAGGATGCGGGCAACGCGTCGAGGACTCCGAGATCGGCATCGTCGAAGACCGCACCGATCGGCGGGTTTTCGAGAAAATGGCGTAGCGTCCTTGCGTCTTCGGCACTTCCCACCATTGGGCCTCCCCGCGGCTCCGTCCGGCGAAGGAAAATGAGTTCTAAAGCGGTCCGCCAACCACCCCGGGGCCGGCCTCGTTTTCCTCGAAAGCCTGAACATTTAGCGCACATCCCGAAAAGAAAGAGTGTCGGCCAGCCTTCCCGTTTTGACAAGAGAGTAATTTCTACCACTAATTGGGTATATATATCATCTTCTACTAAACCATATTTGGCCCGGCCCCTTAATCCAGGTTAATGACACTCCTGGAAATTTCGGGCAATCTTTTGCTGAAAACAAGAACAAAAATAAGCAAGTTTCCGCGGGCGGAAATACATCTCATGAAGTTCTGGAGAAGGCAACGTGCGCGCGTCCATTAAACGTGGTGTGCAGCTAATGGAGTATTGCGCATAAGTAGAATTAGAGGGCGAAAAAATGAACATTTCTCCGCAGTTTGGCAGCACGGCCAATGAAATAAAAAGCAGCCGGCTTGATACGCCGAAAGATGCTTCAATTAAACCTGAGGATGGGGGCGAGAATGCACAACCTCTTCTGGTCATCATCGACAACCGGGCGCTGGACAGGGAATGTCTGGCCCATGGACTGAACAACCACAGTATCGATATGTCCATCGCCACGTTCAGCTCTTTCGAACAATGGCAGCACCAGCGGCGGGGCCGCACGGCTGGCGCGGTGCTGTTCAACATTGGCGGGCAGAAGGTTTCCGACCCGGCGGTGGGCAATTATCTCAATCGCATCGTCAACGACTGCGCCCCGGCGCCGGTCATCCTCCTTGCCGACAAGGAGGAAATCTCGCAGGTCCTCAAGGCGCTCGATCACGGCGTGAAGGGATATATCCCGACTTCGGTCAATGTGAATGTCTGTGTGGAAGCCCTGCGCCTCGCCATGGCGGGAGGGACCTTCGTTCCGGCCAGCAGCGTGCTTGCGCTGCGTCATGCGACCGACCCCAATTCCCACAGGCTCCAGCCGCTTGGCGGCATGTTTACCCAGCGTCAGGCCGAGGTCGTCAACGCGCTGCGGCGCGGCAAGGCGAACAAGATCATCGCCTATGAACTGAAACTGCGCGAAAGCACGGTGAAGGTTCACATTCGCAACATCATGAAGAAGCTGAAGGCTTCCAACCGGACGGAAGTGGCCTGCATCATCAACGAGCTTTTTCCCTCGGAAACGTCATTTTCCGATCTGCAATAAAGCATGTTCCCCGATGTGGGGGCCGCCTACGCGGGAAAATCAGTCCGCTGGACTGACTTCCAGTCCCGCTTCGATGAGACCAGGGCCTTCCGGCAAAAAATGCAGCGGTTTGCAGGCGGACGAAATCGTCCGTAGAGGAGAGTTTCCGTGATCATCTCCGATGTTTCGACAGCAGGCGGGCGGCAGCCGGTGGCCGACCTGCTCGACATGGCAAGGCGCAGAAAGATGCTGCTGGCCATACCGGTGCTCGCGGGTATCGGCATCGGCTTTGCGGGCTATCTCGTTTCGCCGGTGAGCTATGTTTCCGAATCCGTTCTGGTGCTGGATATGCGGCGTCTTCAGGCCCTGCCGAGCGAAAGCGCTATAACGCCGCTGCCGCAGGACAGTCCCGTCCTGCGATCGGAGCTCGATATCATCAGTTCGCGCATGATGGCGCGCAAGGTCATCGACATTCTGAAAGCGGACAATATCGCCGTGCCGACGGCCTTGCATTCCCGCACCGTGCTGTCGTCCGCCGCGGCGGCGCCGCCGGAGCCGAAGGGCGCGCGCGCTGTCGATCCGGCAGCGCGCGAACGCCAGCAGATCGACCTTCTCCTGTCGCGCCTGCGCGTTACGAATGACGGGCGCTCCTACACGATCTTCATTTCCTATCGCGCGCCCGATCCGGCCTATGCGGCGAAGGTGGCCAATGCGTTTGCGGCGGCTTATCTGGAGCATCAGATCGATGTGCAGCAGTCGGCGGCGCGGCGCGTGAGCGAATGGCTGGGCGACAAGCTGGTCACGCTTCGCAGCGACCTTGAGGGCGCGGAGCGGGCGGCAGAGGAATTCCGCCAGAAATCGCGTCTGGCGGGCGAGCAGGGGCAGATCAGCTTTCAGGCGCAGCGCGTGGCCGCGCTGAACAATGAGATCGTGGCGGCAACCGGCGCGGTTTCGCTTGCCGAGGCGCGGCTGCGCACGGCGGAAGAACTGAAGCGCGGCAACGGGGCGCCGGCCCTGTCGGAAGTTCTGGCTTCACCCACCATCCAGAATTTGCGCAACGAGGAGGCGCGCGTGGCGCGCCAGCTTGACGAGCTACGCTCCAACGGTGCGCTGAAAAGCGCTGAAATTCCCATTCTGACGGCGGAGAGGGAGGCACTGAGACAGCAGATTTCGGCGCAGGTCGGCGAGATCGTCGAAAGCCTGGGCAATGAAATCCAGATCGCGCGCCAGCGGCGGGCCGGTCTTGAGGACGCATTGCGGGTCGCTGAAGTCGATCTCGCCAATGCCAATCAGGCACAGGTGAAGGCGGGGCAACTGGACCGCGAGGCGAATGCCAGCCGCACCGTCTATGAAAGCTATCTGACCCGCTACAAACAGCTTATCGAGCAGGACGGCATCGCCGCGCCGGAAGCGCAGATGATTTCCAGCGCCGAACCGGCCATGGCCAAGGCCAGCCCCCGGCTCGCAAACTGGCTGCTGCTGGGGTTCGGGCTTGGCGGCCTCGTGGCGTTCGCGGGCACCATGCTGAAAGAGACCTTCGACAAGATACGTCCGGCGCAGACGGCTTCGCTGGTGCTGCCGGGCCTTCCGGCGGCGACCCTGCTTCCGGTCTCTCCGCGGCTGACCGTGCCGCAGCTCGTGACACGCGGCCTCGACCCCGCGAGCGCCTTCGGACGTGCCGTCAGATCGGTGCACGATCGCCTGCGGATGCTGGCGCGCGGGCGCGATTCACTGGCGCTTTCGGTCATTTCCCTGACCGACGGTGAGGGCAAGACCCTGCTCATCACCGCGCTTGCCCAGCAATTCGCGGCGACTGGCGTGACGGTTGCGGTTATCGATGCGACGAATAGCGGCTTTGGCGTGCCGGAGCAGGAAACAGGCAAGCTTGCCCGCCGGTCGAGCCTGTCGGAGGCCTTCGGCGTGCCGTATAACGAGCCGGACATTCCACCCGCCGGGCGCCAGCTGACCGGCGCGACGCTGGTGCACGACCACGGTTCTGGCATCGATATCATCACGCCCGGCCGGTCGCGGCGTGAAGGCGACTGGCTGGCGGAACTGATCGCGCAGCTTCGCGCCGATCACAAGATCATTCTCGTGGACTTGCCGCCGGTGCGGGAAGACAAGCGCTCCGTGCTTCTGGCGCGCGCGACCGATACGGCGCTTCTCGTCGTGCAGGCCGACCAGCAGGACCCCGGCGCCACCAATGCGCTGATCCAGACCATGGCGTCTTTCGGCAGGAAACCGGCGCTTGCCGTGGTGAACCAGCTTTCATCGTCCTATCGCACATGGATAACGGGACCGGCGGAGGCGTTGCGCGACGGGTTGGGGCGGGTCGGGCGGTTTTTCCGCACGGCATTTGCGTTGCGCCGCAAGGAGCCGGCGGACAGGGCGCGGGAACAGGTTTGAGGGGGATGGCATGACAATAAGAGCCTGTTCCAAAACGCGTCTTGTGTGGCTGCGAATGGCGGTTTCCGGCCTCATTCTCATGGGAAGCGGTATCGGCGGCGCATTTGCTGCCGGACAGCTCTATAAGGTCGGCGCAAACGACGTGCTTCAGGTGACGGTTTACGGCCAGCCCTCGCTGACGGGACTTTATCCCGTCGATGTGGACGGCAATATCGGCTATCCGGTGGTCGGCAATATTTCCGTCAGCGGTCTCAGTACGCCCGAAATCGGCGAAAGGATCGCCAATGCCCTGTCGCAGCATATTCCCGGCCTGACGGTCACGGCGACAATCAGCCAGTATGCGCCGGTTTACGTGGTCGGCGACGTCAAGCTGCCGGGCAAGTACGAGTTCCGCCCCGGCATGGTGGCGCTTCAATTGATGGTGCTTGGCGGCGGGGCGGGGAAGGGCGAAGCGCCCGCCGTCACGGCGGGTATGCAGCTTATCTCGGTCCAGCAGGAATATGCAGACCTGCAAATGCAGCTCGTTGCGATGTCGATACGGCGCGCACGGCTCGAAGCCGAGCTTAACGGAACCGATTTCAGCTACGACCTCGCCGCGAAGTCGCCCGCCGACAAGGAGACGGCGGCGCTGACCGGGCATATGCTCGATGGTGAAAAGACGCTGTTCGACGTCCGCCGCAACAATCTTGCCGCCGAAAGACAGGGGCTGGAAGCGCAGGCCCAGAGCTATGCGGACGAAATCCGGACCTTGCAGCAGAGCATCAGGCTGCATGATGCGGAAATCGGGCTTTTGCAGGAGAATGTCGATTCCAGCAAATCGCTGGTCGAGAAGGGGCTGGCGGCACGATCGAGCCTGCGCGACATGGAGCGCGACCTTTCGGCGACCCGTCGCGCGGCACTGGAGCTTGCTTCCTTTCTCGCCCGCGCCAGGCAGAACCAGCTTGCCGTGCAGCAGCGCATCGCCGGTCTCGAAGAGACGCGGCGCAGCGAGGCGGCGACCAGCCTTCAGGAAGTGGATCTCAATGTCGCCCGCATGGAGCGCCGCAGCGCCGCCCAGCTTCAGACCATGGCGGAAATCGCCAGGTCATCAGGCAATATTTCCTCGTCCGACATGCGCAGGAAGCTGATTTTCACCATCAGTCGCAGTGTTGACGGCACGTTTCAGGAAATCGCCGCCAGCGAGCGCAGCGAAATCCTGCCGGGCGACATATTGCGCGTGGAGCTGGACATGAGCAGGATCGGCGCTTCGCCATCCTGACCGAAGCTGTTTCCGTTTGCCTTCATGCCGCGACGGGATCGGCGGTTCTTTCCAGCCAGTCGCGATAGACGGCACGCAGTCCGTCTTCGAGAGCGATGCGGGGCCGCCAGCCGAGCGCGCGCATCCGCGAGGTGTCGAGAAGCTTGCGCGGCGTGCCGTCCGGCTTGTCGAGATCGTGCTCGAAGCGGCCTTCATAACCGACGATGCGGGCGATGGTCAGCGCCAGTTCACGGATCGGGATTTCCTCGCCGGAGCCTATATTGACCGGCTCGATGCCGTCATGGAATTGCAGGAGGTGCAGGCAGGCATCGGCAAGGTCGTCCACATGCAGGAATTCGCGCAGCGGCGTGCCGCTTCCCCACAGCGTGACCTTATCCGCCCCTCCGGTCTTCGCTTCATGGATGCGCCGCATCAGGGCCGGCAAGACATGCGAGGTGTCGGGGTCGAAATTGTCGTTCGGCCCGTAGAGATTGGTCGGCATGGCGGTGATGAAGCGGTCGCCATGCTGGCGCGCGCAGGCTTCGGCATATTTCAGCCCGGCGATCTTGGCGATCGCATAGGCTTCGTTGGTCGCTTCCAGCGGTCCGGTCAGGAGGCTTTGTTCGGCAAGCGGCTGCGCCGCGTCGCGCGGATAGATGCAGCTCGAGCCGAGCCAGAGCAGGCGCTCCACGCCCGCCTGATGCGCGGCGTGGATGATATTCATGCCGATGGCGAGATTGTCGTAGAGAAAGTCGGCCGGGGACTGCGCATTGGCGAGAATGCCGCCGACGCGGGCGGCGGCGACGATGATGACATCCGGCTTGCGGCCGGTGATGAAGTTCTCGGTCGGTCCCTGTCGGGTCAGGTCGAGCGCGCTGCGAGCGGCGGTAATGATATCGCAATTCTCGCGCCTGAGCCGGCGCAGGATCGCCGATCCGACCATGCCGCCATGCCCGGCGATGAAGACTTTCTTGCCTTCGAGCGAATAGATCCGCTCCGGTCCCGTTTCAGCCGTAGAAGTCATTGCGCCCGGCCTCCCGCATGATGTTGCGCAGGTCCCAGTCCATCATTTCCGCGACGAGGCTTTCAAAGCCGGTCCTGTGCTGCCAGCCGAGGCGGGCCTTTGCCTTGGAGGCGTCGCCGAGCAGGAAATCGACCTCGTTCGGACGGAAATAACGCGGATCGATCTCGATCAGGCAATTGCCGGTCTTGCGGTCGATGCCCGTCTCCCCTGCACCGTCGCCGCACCATTCGATCTCCCGGTCGACGGCCCTGAAGGCATGTTCGACGAATTCGCGCACCGTATGCGTCTCGCCGGTCGCGAGAACGTAATCGTCGGGCGTGTCTTCCTGCAGGATGCGCCACATGCCCTCCACATAGTCGCGGGCATGGCCCCAGTCGCGGCGGGAATCGAGATTGCCGAGCCGCAGCCTGTCCTGCAATCCGCGTTCGATGGCGGCGACCGCGCGCGTGATCTTGCGCGTCACGAATGTCTCGCCGCGCAGCGGGCTTTCATGGTTGAACAGGATGCCGTTCGAGGCGTGAAAGCCATAGGCGTCGCGATAATTGACCGTCGTCCAGTAGGCATAGAGCTTCGCCGTCGCATAGGGGCTACGCGGCGCAAAGGGGGTATGCTCGTTCTGGGCGTGCGGCGAACTGTTGCCGAACAGTTCGGATGTCGAGGCCTGATAGAAGCGGCAGGTTTTTCCCAGGCCCAGAATGCGCAGGGCCTCCAGAAGCCGCAACGTGCCGAGCGCGTCGGCATTGGCGGTATATTCCGGGGTTTCAAAACTCACCTGCACATGGCTCTGGGCGCCGAGGTTGTAGATTTCGTCCGGGCGCACTTCCTGAATGACGCGGCACAGATTGGTGGCATCCGTCAGGTCGCCGAAATGGAGACGGAAGCGGACATTCTCCTCGTGCGGGTCCTGATAGAGATGGTCGATACGGGCCGTGTTGAACGAGGAGGAACGCCGTTTCAGCCCGTGCACGCGATAGCCCTTGTTGAGCAGAAGTTCGCTCAGATAAGCGCCGTCCTGTCCGGTCACGCCGACGATGAGAGCCGTTTTTTCCTGCAAGGTCTTCCCTCCGACGAGAGTTTCGTTGAGACCATGTTAGCGATTTCACGCGCGGGCAGAACGGCTCCAAAACGGCAATCGCGGCGCGAAGCATCCCTGTTCGGATGAGCCTCGGGGCGCGGTCGGCATGTCCGGTTTCGCCGAAAGAGGTAGGGTGTTCGACCGCTGTGGGGGCGTCCCATGCCTTTGGGTTTCTTGCGGTATCGCGCGCCCTGTTGCGATCCTGACCGCGAGCGGATCAATACGGGATGCGGACCATGCGCGTGGTGCTTGCCAATCGATATTTCCATCCTGACCAGTCGGCGACGAGCCGGATGGTGACGAGCCTTGCCCGGACGCTTGTCCGCGAAGGCATCGAGACCGTGGTGCTGGCGAGCCGCTCCTATCATGACCGCCGCAACGAGGCCCTGCCTGCGCGCGAAACGGTGGACGGCATCGAGGTGCACCGCATCCGCACCTCCGGTTTCGGGCGAAGCAGGCTTGTCGGGCGCGCGGTCGATTATGCCACCTTCCACCTGTCGGCGGCGGCATGGTTTGCGGCCAATGCCCGCAAGGACGATATCTGCGTGATCTGCACCGATCCGCCGCTGCTTTCGGTTTCCGCTGCGCTGCCGATCCGCTTTCGCGGGGCCAGAATGGTCAACTGGGTGATGGATCTCTTCCCCGAAACCGCGATGGAACTCGGCCTCGTCAGCCCGGATGCCTTTTCCGGCAAGCTGACGATTGCCCTGCGCGACTGGTCGATGCGCCGTTCGGCGCTGACGATCTGCCCGATAGATCGCATGGCGCGCTATCTGGCGAGCCGGGACATTCCGGCGGAAAGCCTGAGCGTGGTGCATCACTGGGCCGACCGCAACGAGATCATGCCCGTCGAACCGGCGCGCAATCCGCTGCGCCGGGCCTGGGGTCTGGGACATAAATTCGTCGTCGGCTATTCCGGCAATTTCGGTCGCGCGCATGAATTTGCAACGGTTCTCGATGCAGCCGAGCGCCTCAAGCATATGAAAAGCATCGTTTTTCTCATGGTGGGCGAGGGCCAGCAGCGCGGATATGTCGAAAGCGAGGTGAAGCGGCGCGGGCTGAGCAATGTCGTCATGAAGCCGTTCCAGCCGGTCGAAAAACTGTCCGAGAGCCTTTGCGCGGCCAATGTCCATCTGGTCTCGCTGAAGCCGGAACTGGAACATTGCATCGTACCGAGCAAGTTTTACGGCGTTCTGGCGGCGGCGCGCCCGACGATCTTCATCGGCGATACCGAGGGCGAGATCGGCGCCATCGTGCGCGATTTCGAATGCGGCATCGCGCTGCGTCCCGGCGAGGTCGATGCGCTGGTGATGGCCATCCTGCATCTGAGGCATTCGCGGGTGAGCCGCACCACGATGGGCCACAATGCGCGCTATCTGATGGAAACCGCCTATTCGCGCGAATACGGAACCGCCATGTGGCAATCGGCCATCGGCAGGCTGGAGGAAGAGGCGATCCCCCCGACAATGCCGGTTCTGGACCGCCGTTTTCGTCCGAGGGAAATGTGATGGACGGTTCCGTGGTGGTCAGCCAGTTGGGCGCGCGGATGCATTATGCGGTGCCGCGCATCTTCGCCAGCCGCGAAAGGCTCGCGCATTTCTATACCGACATATGCGCGCTTCAGGGCTGGCCGCGCCTGTTGAACGGCCTGCCGCCCGCCGCGCTGCCCGCTTCGGTGCGCCGGCTGGTCGGGCGCGCGCCGCAAGGGATACCGCGGGAACGCATGACGACCTTTCCGGGGTTCGGCCTGCATTCGGCCATGAGAAGGCTTGCGAACCAGACCGGGCCGAAATCCACCGCCAACGCCATATGGGCCGGAGAAACGTTTGGAAAACTGGTTGCCGATAGCGGTTTCCACGGCGCAAGCGGCGTCTATGCCTTCAGCGGCGAAGCGCTGGAAATGCTGACGGCTGCCAAGGGGCGGGGGCTATGGACGGCGGTGGAGCAGATGATCGCTCCGCGCACCGTCGTGGACAGGCTCGCCCGTGAAGAAGAGGCGCTAAATCCGGGCTGGCAGCAGCCGGTCGCCGACGATGTTCACGCCCCGGCCTTTGCCGGTCGCGAGCGGGCCGAATGGCGCATTGCCGATGTCGTGGTTTGCCCTTCGGAGTTCGTGGCGCATCACGCGGTGGAGGCCGGCTGCGCGCCGGAAAAGCTGGTGGTGGTGCCCTATGGCGTTGACGACCGTTTCCTGCTCGACCCGTGTCCGCGCCTGCCGGGGCGGCTGCGCGTTCTGACGGTCGGCGCGGTCGGCTTGCGCAAGGGGTCGCCCTATGTCGGCGCCGTGGCGCGGGCGCTGGAAGACAAGGCGCATTTCCGCATGGTCGGCCCGGTCGATATCCTGCCGCAAGCGCGGACGAAACTTGCCGCGAGCGTGGAACTGACCGGACCTATCCCGCGCAGCGAAATGCGGACGCAGTTCGAATGGGCGGACGTGTTTCTGCTGCCCTCGCTCTGCGAGGGGTCCGCGACGGCGGTCTATGAAGCGCTCGCCGCCGGGCTTCCGGTCATCTGCACGGAAAATACCGGCAGCGTCGTCCGGCATGGTCTGGACGGCTATATCGTTCCCGTTCGCGATGTGCGCGAAACCGCTGAAATCCTGCGCCAGCTTGCCGGAAATCCGGCAATGCTTGCCCGGATGAGCGAAAGCGCGCGCGAAAGGGCAAGCGAATTCACCGTTTCGCGCTATGGCGAGCGGCTGATGGCCGCGCTGTCGCGACATCGGGCATTTCCAGCAAAAATATGAAACGGTTTGCCGGAAATGCGGCAAAACCAAACGGATGGAGCGGGCAGCATGAATATCGTCCATGTCATCGGTTCCTACGATCCGGCCAAGGGCGGGCCGCAGGCCGTGGTGGTGCGGCTGGCGGCGGCACAGGCTTCGCTTGGCCATGCGGTGACCATCGTCAGCTACAGCGATGCCGAGGTGGGCGCGCGCGCCGCCATCGCCACCGCTTCCATCCCCGGTTTCGACGAGGTGCGCACGTTGCTTCTGCCCATGCCCGATCTGCGCGAAACATTGTTCGGGCAGGCCGCCGCCCACGCCATGGACAGGCTGATCCGCGCGGCGGATTTTGTCCATCTGCACGGCGTTTGGGAAACCAGTCTGCTGCGCGCCTCGATGCTTTGCCGCCGCTACCGGGTGCCTTACTGCGTGTGCTGCTGCGGTATGCTGGATGTGTGGAGTATGCGGCAGAGCGCCGTGAAAAAGAAACTCGCGCTCCTGTTCGGCTTTCGCCGAATGCTCGATGGCGCGGCCTTCATTCACGCGCTGAACGGCGACGAGATCGCGCTGATGCAGCCGCTTGGCCTGAAGCCGCCGACGGTCATCATCCCGAACGGCATTTTCCTCGACGAGGTGGAGGGCGGCGGCGGGGCCGTTTCCGGCCTGCCGGACCGACCCTATGTGCTGTTTCTGTCGCGGCTGCATTATAAAAAGGGACTCGATATTCTGGCCGATGCCTTTCGCCGGATCGCAGAGCGCTTTCCCGGCGTGGATCTGGTGGTGGCGGGACCGGATGGCGGGGCGGAACAGGCGTTTTGCGAACAAATAGAAGCCAGCGGTCTTGCAGGCCGCGTCCATATGGTCGGCGGTCTTTACGGAACGGAGAAGATCGCGGCGCTGAAGCGGGCGGCATGTTTCTGCCTGCCGAGCCGTCAGGAAGGGTTCAGCGTCGCCATTACCGAGGCGCTTGCCTGCGGTGTGCCGGTCGTGATCACCACCGCCTGCCATTTTCCCGAAGTTGCCGGGGCCGGTGCGGGCATCGTCTCGGCGCTGGAGCCGGAATCCGTCGCGAATGGATTGGCGGAACTGCTTGCCGACCCGGCGCGCGCGGCGCGCATGGGAGAGGCCGGGAGCAGGCTGGTGCGGGAAAACTACACCTGGCCGCGCATCGCTGCGCAGACCATCGGCGCCTATGACGCTCACACGGATTTTCGTCTTTCGCGCACGGCCTCCGCCGGATTGCCCGCATAGACCGTCCACGGGGCAAGATCGCGGAAGCCGACCGCGCGCGCACCCAGAACCGCACCTTCGCCGACCGTCACACCCGGCCCGACAAAGGCTTCTGCCGCCACCCAGCCATGCGGGCCGATGGCGATGGGGGCGGCGGTCAGCGGGAAGTCGGGCCTGTCGATGTCGTGTCCCGCCGTGCACAGATGTGCGCCCTGCGAGACGATTGCGAAGGGCGCGAGCGTCACCGGGGCGACATTGTAGCAGGTGGCGCGGGGACCGAGCGAGGAATGCGCGCCCATGGTGAGATGACCCGGCCACCAGATGCGGGCGCTGGCGCGCACAATCGCGGTGCGGTGCAGCTTGGCGCCGAATGCGCGCAATACGGTTCCCCGCCAGCGCCACAGGAAAGACGGCGTCCAGGCGGCAAGCGCAAGCCAGGCGATCTGCCAGCAAAGGCGTTGCAGGCGGTGGCCGAAGGTGAAGGTGGCTTCGCCTTCGAGCGGTCGCGATGCGCTCTTCGTGCCCGCGATGGGCGACCGGCAGCGCGAGGCGCGGCCGTTGCCGTTGCTATTGCCTGCCGGCGGGGCGACGTGGTTCGGGGTTGAAGTCATGTGGACCACCTTTCCTGAATGCCGGTTGCAGGACGGTGCGGCGGCGTTACCGGCAGATGGATGGAACGGTTGCGGATGACGCAGAACGACAGGACGGGAATGAGGAATAGCGCCATGTGAATCCATACTGGCACCACCCAGTCGGTCTGGTGGGAAATGGCGTGCATGGCCGGGACGATGGAAAGCATGTAGACGAGCTGCCCCAGCATTTCACCGGCCATGGCGGTTTCCCAGAGCCGCCGCATCGCCCAGGCGAGAAGCATGAATTTCAGCGCCCCGAAATACCAGAACGAGGCGAATGCATCGACGAGGCCGGTTTCGGTCGTCCCGGTCAGTGGATTGTAGTCGCGGCCGGGCATCGGAATGTCGAGGCGCAGCGCTTCCTTCACATTGCCGCCGACGATCTGCGCGGGGACGAAGGTGAAGACGATGCGGTTCCAGTGATATTTGCCGTAGTCGAATTCGAGCCGCCGGTCGATTTCATCGATGCGCTGCACGGCATTACGCATTTCAGGCCCGCCGCGTTCCAGCGTGGCGCGGAAATTTTCGGCGTAGTCGATCTCCATGATCTGGTCGAGTTCGAAGCTGGCATCGGTGCGCGTCACCTGCCGGTAATCGCCCATGCTGGTCATCAGAAACGTTCCGGCCAGAATGCCGAAGGCCATGACGGCGCGCGGCACGACGATGCGCCGGTAGAACCAGAAGGCCAGCAGGAATATCAGGAAAAGCTGGATCGCTTCCGCCCGCTTTCCGGTCACGAGGATACGGTCGAGATAGAAGACGAGATCGAAACATATGATGGCGAGCACGAACCATGACGGCCTGCGCGCGAAGCAGAGCGCGGCAATCGCAAGCCCGTAGGGCATGAGCTGGGCGAAGAACAGGTAGACCACCGGCATGCCGCTCATCTGCGTGCCGATGGACACGTCGCCGGGCAGGCGGCTCAGGAGAAAATAGAATATTGCGCCGAAAGCCGACAGTCCCGCCGCCGCCCATCGCAGCCGCCGCTCGCTGAAGCTCATGGTGAGAAAACCGATGGGGCGGCTTGCCATGCGCCAGCCGAGCGCCAGCATGGCGAGCGACAGGGTGCCCATGACCATCGTCTTGGCAAAGGCGTCGGACGGCAGGAAGGGATCGTGAACGAGGGCCGGTATCTGCGGCAGCAGAAAGCCGAATGTGATCACGCCCGCCAGAAACGGAAACTGGTACATCCGCTCGGGGCGGAACAGGAGGCCGTGCAGCAGGAACAGGAAGACCACACCGGCGAAAATCCAGGCGAGCGAGGCGTTCATCGGTCGCTCTCCCCGCAGGTTTCCGCAGCGCCCGACAGGGGGGACGCGACGACGCTTTCACCGAACAGTTCCGGCGGATAGATGCGGCCGGAAACGAGATACCAGCCGAGTTTCACATATTCCCTGGCGACCAGTTCCATATCGGCAGGCGTCGCCGGGAAGCCCGGCTTTCCGCTGCCGCCGATCGGGGAGGAGACGAAATGCATCTGCGGGCAGGCGGTGCGAAAGCTCGCGATGGCCCGGCGCGAATGATACCAGTTGGTGACGACGAGGGCGCTCCGCGCCTGCATTTGCTGCATCATGGGCGCGGAAAAAAGCGCATTCTGCCACGTGCTGCCGGAGCGGCATTCCACGAAAATGGCGGAGGGCTTCACCCCGTCGCGCACCATGATCCTTTTGTTGAAGAGGCAGTCACCGTCGCCGGTGACGAGGATGAGCGGCGAGCGACCCTCTTTCCAGAGGCGGGCGGCCTGCGCCGCCCGGGGCGGGCCGTCCCCGCCCGGCACGACGATCACATCGGCCTTGCTGCCGTCGTCCGCAAGGGTGAGGACGGGTTCGGAGAAGAACATGGCGGCAAGCCCGACGAGCAGGGCGCATGGCACGAAAATCAGGAGCATCATACCATGCGCCGTTCCCGCGCTTCCGTTTCGGGCGCATGATCCGCCGGGGATTTTTCCGCCGCCGCCAGGCGCTGGCGCTGCTCTTCCATCTTGACGACGATCATGAATTCGTAGGCGGCAAGCAGGCGGCAGTAGAGATAGCCGGGCTTGCCGTCGAGAAACCCGCCGCGCAGCACATACATATAGAAAAACCGCAGGGCCGGACGGAAGGGCATGTGGTAGGAGAGGGACTTCAGCGCGCGCCGCCGCCGCTCGGGCGCCGCCGACAGGATGCCCGGCCAGTCGATCCTGCGTTCGGGAAGCCTCGCCGCCGACAGGTTCGCCTCGGCGGAGGAATAGCGGTTGTGCTTGTCATACCAGGCCTCAAGGCCCTTGTTGAAGCTGTAATGGATGAAATGCGCCTGCAAGGCTCCTTCCGGTCCGCCGCTTGCGCGCGAGTGCACGGAGCGTTCGAAGCGGACGCGGTCGGGCCGCACGAGGCGGGTTATCCAGGTCGGATAAAGGCTCGCATGGCGAATCCAGCGCCCCATGAACATATTCTTGTAGCGGGCCTTGAAAAAGACCTCGGGCCGCGACGGATCGGCGGCGATGGCCAGCATCTCGTCGCGCAGGTCCGGTGGCGTGATCTCGTCGGCATCCGGCGTATAGACCCAGCCATGCCTGAACCGGATTTCGGAGAGACCATACATGCGCTGGCGGTCTTCCGTGTCATAGGCCCTCTGGAATACCCGCGCGCCTGCGGCCCGTGCGATTTCCACCGTGCGGTCGGTGCTGAAGGAATCGAGAACGACAATGTCGTCGCACCAGTCCAGCGAGGCGAGGCAGGCGGGCAGGTTGATTTCCTCGTTCAAGGTCATGATGAGGACGGAAACGCTCATGACGTGGCTCCCGGAAGCGTGATTTTCGGTTTGCCGGCCTGTGCGGTGTCGGCCTTCGGCGCGGTGGCGACTGGGCGCGCGCCCCTCGTCATGCGATAGACGAACAGCATGTGCGCCGCAGCCGGAACGAGAAGCGCCGACAGCATGGCCCATGTCGGCAGGCCGAACCGCACCGCGGCCCATGCGATCGCGCCCGCTATAAAGTTGAACGCCATTACGAGAACGGCGGTTTGCCCGCAGTTCAGTCCCGCATCCATCAGCAGGTGATGCAGGTGCTGGCGGTCCGGCGAGAACGGGCTTCTGCGCTGAGCCAGACGGCGCACGATGAGGCTCAGCGTGTCGATGACGGGAACGATAACGACCCATAGCAGAACCGGAAAGGCGATGGCATCGGCTCCGCTTGCGAGATTGAGGACGATCCCGGCAAGCGCCGCGCCCAGAAGCGTGCTGCCGCCATCGCCGAGGAAGAGACTTGCCGTGCCGCGCCAGCGATGGCGCATGTTGAAGACGAGGAAGCCGAGGCAGGCTGCGGAAAGCGCCAGCGACTGGATGCCGAGGCGGTGTTCTCCCACACCGAAGCCGATCACCGCCAGCCAGAAGAAGGCGGCGGCGCTGGACGAACCGGCGAGACCGTCCACGCCGTCGCTCATATTGACGGCATTGACCAGCCCGACCACGAAGGCGAGCGACAGCAACAGGAAAAGTGGTTCCCTGATCGTTTCAGCCCATGTTTCAGCCAGTGTTTCGGTCAGGGCACCGGACATGGTTTCCGGCAACTGCGTCGCTGCATCGGGCAGGCCGGATGCAAGGCCGAGATAGAGGTGGTGGATGCCGCTCAGGCCAATGATCAGGAGCGCGGCCAGAAGCTGGATCGCAAGGCGCGGCATGACCGGCAGGTTGAAGCGGTCGTCCATCACGCCCACTGCGAGGATCACGGCCAGCCCCGGCAGCAGCGCCACCGCATTGTCGTGTCCAGGCGCGCCAAGGGCGAAGCAGGCGGCGACCGCAAACGAAAGAAAGATGGCGATGCCACCGCACAGGGGCACCGAACCCTCGTGCTTCTTGCGCGCATCCGGGATGTCCACGAGATACCACTCGCGCGCCAGCCCGCGAAAAAACAGGCAGAAGCCCACCGACATGGCAAAAGCCAGAAGCGTGATCCAGGAAAGACCTGCTGTCATGTCTCCTCCAAGGCGCGTTCGAAATATCCTAGTGGATTGAATTTGACGTTTGAATCCCGACTGAATGAGATGCTGTTTCAAACGTCAAATTCGAAAAATCCACTAGATACATAAAGTTGCTAGTGGTCTTTTCGATTCCGACATTTGCTCGGCGCCCGTATCAGAGGGATGCAAATGTCGGAATCAGACCACTAGAAGGAAATTTTTACCGCCAAGCCGGTGCGGCCACGACTTGGCTATAGAGCGTGCCGCTTACGCCTTTCAGGGCAGGGGCTAACACCAACGGCGACATTTCACGTCCGCGTCAAAAGCTTATCCTCGGTTCCGTCGGGAATGACCGGCGCGCCGGTTTTCGGAGAGGATGAGGATGAGAGAAAAGGCACTGACCGCGCCCGCAACCGGAGCGCATCATGAATAGCGCTCGCAAGGGCTTCCGCAGAGGCTTCCTGATGGCGGCGCTGGAGCAATATGCGGGGCTGCTCTTCAATTTCATCACCGTGGCCGTGGTCTCCCGTTTTCTGGGGCCGACGGAAACCGGCATGGGCGTTATCGGCCTCAGCATCACGGCTATCGTTTTTTCACTGCGTGAATTCGCAAGCCCGGAATTTCTCATAAAGATCGACCGGGTGCGCGATCAGGATGTCCGCACCGCGCTCACCTTCCTCATGGGGGTTACACTTGTTCTGGCGCTGGCGCTCTATCTGGCACAGGATTATTTCGCCCGGTCCTATAACGATCCGAAGCTGACGCTCTTCCTCAATGTGACGATCGCCGCCGCTCTGGTGGAAAGCCTGTCGCTTCCCGTCGTAGCGCTTTTGCGGCGCGAAATGGCCTTTGGCGCACTGGCCCGCATCCGCACCGCCGGGTCAGGCTTCGGCGCGCTGGTCACCATTGCCATGGCGTTTTTCGGCTTCGGCCATATGTGCTTCGCCTTCGGGCTTCTGGCCAGCGCGCTGGCGACGACCGGCCTTGCGATCACCGGCCATCCGCTCGGGCGGCTGATGCGTCCGTCGCTCGCCAGTTTCTATACGGCCTGGAGGTTCGGCATCTATCTTGGCGGCAATGCGGGGCTGAACAAGATCTGCACGACGATGCCGCAGCTTCTGCTGGGGCGTTTCATGCCGGTCTCGTCGGTCGGAATCTATAATCGTGCGGATACGCTGAGCGGCCTGCCCGACCGCATCATCCTGTCCGCCGTTTTTACGGTCGCTTTTCCGATGCTTTCCGCGCAGGTCCGCGCCGGAGCGGATATCAGCCAGTCCTATATTCGCGCCTTGTCCTATATCACGGTGGTCTACTGGCCGGCGCAGGCGCTGCTGGCCCTGCTCGCCCACCCGGCAGTGACTATCGTCCTCGGCCCCGACTGGTCGGAGGCGGCGCCCATACTGGCGATCCTCAGCCTTGCCTGCCTTTTCTGGTTCCCGGTCATCCTGACCTATCCGTTGCTGATGGCGCTTGGAGCCAATCGCGAAGCGTTCCTGTCCAATTTCCTGTCGCGAACCGTTGCCGCGACGGTCATTTGCACAGCTGCCTTTCATGGCCTGCTCGCCGTCGCGCTCAGCCAGTTCATCAGCCTGCCGATCCAGATGGTCATCGCCATCGTCTTCGTGCGCAGGCATGTGGCCTTTTCCTATGCGGTGCTGGCGAGGGCGCTGCTGACGAGCGGTCTCGTGACGCTCGCAGCCCTTGCCGCGCCGCTTGCGCTGGTCGCCGCCAACGGTTTCTCGCTGGAAATCCACTGGGCGACCGGCATCGCGATGGGCATCGTCGCGCTGTTCGGCTGGCTCGGCGCCGTCTTCATGCTCCGGCACCCGTTCGCTTCCGAGATTGCTTCGGTATTGGGCTGGCTTCTTTCACGGCGCTCTCCAGGACGCGCGCGCCATGCGGCGTCCACCCCGGCGGAATAGGGCGACTTTCATGCGGAGGCTCACGGACAAGCGCGAAGGGGAACGGCTGGCAATCGATGTCGTCATTCCCAATTTCAACTATGGCCGCTATCTCGCCGCCTGCGCGGACAGCGTGTTGCAGCAATCGGGCGTCGATGTCCGCCTGCTCATCATCGATAATGCCTCGACCGACAACAGCCGTGAGGTCGCCAACGAGCTTGCGGCGGGCGACGCCCGTGTCGAACTGCTGTTGCGTCCGAAAAATCTCGGCCCCCATGCCTCGTTCAATGACGGAGTGGACTGGGCGCGGGCCGATTATTTCCTGATCCTGTGCTCGGACGATCTTCTGGCAAAAGGCGCGCTGGAGCGGGCGGCGCGGCTCCTGTCCCTGCGGCCCGATGTTCATCTGGCGCATGGCGCGGCGGGCCGGCTGGCGGGCGAAGGCAGCGCGCTTCCAGTGGCGGACGAGACAGCGGCGGAGGAGGATTGGCGGATAAGATCGGGAAGCGAATTCATCGAATTCGCCTGCCGTCACGCTTTCAATCCGGTCACTGGCCCGACGGCGGTGGTGAGGACCGTGGTCCAGAAAGCTGCCGGACATTACCGTCCCTCGCTATCCCATACGGACGATCTGGAAATGTGGCTGCGCATCGCGCTGCACGGTTCGGTCGCCACGACCCGCCGGATACAGGCTTATGCGCGTTCCCATCCGCACAACCAGTCGGCGACCGTCGATGGCATCCTGCACTGGAACCGGGAGTTCGAGGCGGGATTCCGCTCTTTCTTCGAGCATGAAGGCGCGGACATGCCCGACCGGCGGCGCCTGTTCGCTCTGGCGCGGAACTGCCTGACCAAGCGCGCCTACTGGTCAGCCGTCTCCAATCTGCTGCGGCGGGAGAAGGGCGCGGCTTCGCTGATGCGCTTCGCGCTGAAGCGCAGGCCCTTGTTGGCGGTTGTGCCGCCCGTCGATTATCTGCTGATGCGCTCCGTTCGGCGTGGGGGTTCAGAACCCCAGCCGTGACGGATCGCGATCAGGCAGGCTGACGGATGTTTTCGAAGAACGCGGCGCGGAGCGTTTCCTCCTGTTGCGCCAGCCGGTCGCGATAGCGCTCCACACCGGTCTCTACGCCTGCGACGAGCCTTTCCCGTTCTTCGAACATGCCATCGATCTGGGAAAGCACGGTTTGCGGGTCGAAGCTTTCGATATGATGGCAAAAGGCGTCGAGGCCGCTATCGTGCAAAAGCGCGTCGTTCTTGCTGGCATAGGCGACCGAGATCGCCGGGCGTTTCATGGCGAGCGCGCAGACGATATTGTGGTAGCGGCTTGCGACGACGATGTCGGTTCTGGCGATCTGGTCCATGAGGTCGTGCAGGGAGGCAGACGGTTCGAAGATGACCTTTTCGGCCTCTTCGGGGCCGAGCCTTGCCAGTATGTCCTTCGCGGCCTCCATATCGCCCTTGTCACCGATCAGCAGGCGGACCTTTCGGCCCGCGGCCAGAAGATTGCCGATAAGGGCGGTCATCTTGCCCAGATAGCCGTCATATATCGCAGCACCGTCCTCCGCGCTCTTTCTCCACCCGCGATAGGTCATCACGCCGATGCCGACGCGCTGGCTTTCGCCAAGCCGGTTTTCATCAAGCTGGCTTTCCGGGGCGGTCGGCAGGGCGAAGGCGATGTCCGCGCTGACGAAATCCCGCCTGGAATCGACGCCAAGCCCCTTCATGAAATCGTGGGAAACCTGATCCCGATAGGAGCGGAAGGGAGATAATGACGAGGCCTGCCGGATGAAGAAACGGCTTAACGGATGGCGAACCGGACCGGCGCCGATGGATACGAAGGCAAGGCGCGTTCCGGCGAGTTTCGCCGCAAGCGACCAGCGCAGCATGGTGAACGGCCAGCCAAAGGGGTTCTCGTTGAAATCATCGAGGATGCCGGTGCCCGGCACGATGATGAGGTCGAGCCTGCGGGCGAGCAAGAACGCGGCGCCGAAGCCAACCGCCCGGCGGGGATAGTGCATCAGCGCCTCGTTGATCGCGGCAAGCAGCCGGTTCGAGGGGAGCGCCTGCGCGACCGGGCGGGCGTCGATCCGAAAATTGCTGGCGACGATTTCGGGCTTCGAGCAGATGCAGACGATCCTGGCATCGGGACAATTGCGCTTCAGCAATTGCAGCATGGCCTCCAGTGAACCGTCATTGCCGGTATTGCCGGAACCGAACTGCCCGAGAAGTCCAATCTTCATGCGCGTGTCTCCCGCTGGGCAGATAGGCTAAGGCCAGACGGGCCTGCGGGAAAACTGGCAGAAGGGTGAACACCATCCTCTAATGTAGGATGGGTCCTACCCCTGATAGTCGAAATACGCGGCGGCGCGATTTCGATACACTGGCAAGCGGTATATCTATTGCCCCCCGATATACCAGACGAAGGCTTCGAGGGAGCGTTTTCCCTCGAAGTCTTTCCCCGCGCAGGCAACAGGGTTGCGGCCATGAAATGTGCTTACTTCGTTCGTCCGCATATCGGCGGCACCTATACGGTGTTTACCAATCTGCGCGCGTCGCTTGCCCGGTCCGGCGTGGAGTTGCGCTGGCTGGCTTCAGGCGCGCCGGGCGATGCGGTCATGCTGCCGGACGGGCCGGGGCTGGAAGATGCGCAGCGCCACGGAGACGCAATCGACCGGATGGGCGTTCTGGACGAGGGCACCCGCGCCAGGCGCATGATGGACTTCCTGCGCGAGAACCGCTTCGACGCGGTTTTCGTCAATGTGCTCTCGCAGCGCTTCGAAACCAATCTGGTACGCTATCTTCCTGCCGACATTTTGCGCGTCATGATCGTCCACAACATCACGCCCGGCACCTATGCGGCGGCGCGGGCGATCCGCGATCATGTCCATGCGACCGTCGGCGTCTCGCGGCGCTGCCGCGACGATCTGGTGCGGCTGCACGGTTTCGATGCCATGCGCACGCTCGCCATTCCGCACGGGCTGACGCGCCGCCCCCGTCCGGTGCCCGAACGCGGTGCCGCCGACGGATTGCCGCTGCGGATTCTGTGTTTCGGGCGGATCGAAGACAGTTCCAAGGGCGTGTTCTGGTTGCCGCATATTCTTCGGGAACTCAAATGCCGCTACCACCTGACCGTCGCGGGAGACGGGCCGGACCTGCCCGAACTGCGCCGCCGTCTGGCGCCGTTCGGCGAGCGGGTTTCGTTCCGGGGCTGGGTCGCGCCTTGCGACGTGCCCCGTCTGGCGCGCGAGCACGATGCGATGGTCATGCCGTCGCGCTATGAAGGTTTCGGCATGACGCTGATCGAGGCGATGAGCGAGGGCTGTCCCGCCGTGGCGTCGAGGATTGCGGGCGTAACCGACACCATTGTCCGCGACGGCGAGGACGGCTTCCTGTTCGCCATAGGCAATTGCAGGCAGGCGGCTGCGCATATCGACCGTCTGGCGGCGGACCCGGCGCTGCGCGCCCGCATGGCGGATGCGGCGGCGCAAAAAGTCGCGACGACCTTCGACAATGATGCGGTCGGGCGCACCTATGCCGCGCTTCTGGAAAATCTGGAGCGGGACCGCCCGCCGATAGCGTCGCCATTGCCACTATCGCAATGGGCGATGCCGGCGGCGCTGCATTCGAGTTTGAGAAGCCGCCTGCCGAAACCGGTCAAGAACTGGTTGCGGCAGATGCGCGAACGCCTCCATGCAGGCGCCTGAAAGGAGACGGGCATGAACCTTTTCACATCCCAGTTCCGCAATTCCCAGCTTCTGGGAAGCAAGGCCCACGCGCTCATTCCGGGCGGGTGCCACACCTATGCCAAGGGCGACGACCAGTATCCGGTTCTGGCGCCGGGCTTTATCCAGCGTGGTTCCGGCTCGCATGTCTTCGACGTCGATGGCAATGAATATATCGAATATGGCATGGGAAATCGCGCCGTTGGGCTGGGCCATGCCTATCCGCCGGTGCTGCGCGCCGTGCGCGACGCGTTGCAGGACGGCTGCAATTTCACGCGCCCCGGCGCCATGGAGGTCGAATGTGCCGAAAGCTTTCTGGACCTGATCGATGGCGCGGAAATGGTGAAGTTCTGCAAGGACGGCTCGGACGCGACGTCCGGCGCGGTCCGGCTCGCCCGCGCCTATACGGGGCGCGACATGATCGCCTGTTGCGCCGATCATCCGTTCTTTTCGACGGATGACTGGTTTATCGGCACGACGAAGATGAATGCGGGCATTCCGGCCACCGTTTCAGCCCTGACTGCGACATTCCGCTACAACGACATCGCCAGTGTGCAGGCGCTGTTCGACGACTATCCCGGACGCATTGCGGCGATCATCCTGGAACCTGCGCGCGCCGACGAGCCGCGTGGCGATTTTTTGCATGAAGCAAGACGCATCGCGCATGAAAACGGCGCGCTATTCATTCTGGACGAGATGATCACGGGCTTTCGCTGGCACCGGCGCGGGGCGCAAAAGCTCTACGGGATCGTGCCGGACCTGTCCTGTTTCGGCAAGGCGATGGGCAACGGCTTCGCCATTTCCGCGCTGGCTGGCAAGGCGGAATATATGCAGCTTGGCGGGCTGATCCAGACCGACCATCCGCGCGTATTCCTGCTCTCGACCACGCATGGCGCGGAAACCCATTCCCTTGCGGCGGCAATGGCGACCATCGCGATCTATCGCGACGAACCGGTGATCGAACGGCTCTACGAACAGGGGGCGAAACTCGCCGAAGGGGTGAACGAGGCCATTGCGCGTCATGGCCTTCAGGACCATGTCCGCCTGTCCGGGCGGCCCTGCTGCCTTGCCTATGCGACGCTTGACCGGAAGGGTGAGCCTTCGCAGGCCTTCCGCACGCTGTTCCTTCAGGAAACGATCCGCCGCGGCGTGCTGATGCCGTCGCTGGTGGTGAGCTACACCCATAGCGACACGGACATCGCCCGCACGGTGGACGCCATCGACGGCGCGCTCGGCATTTATGCAAGGGCGCTCGATGACGGCGTCCATACCTACCTGACCGGGCGCCCGTCGCAGGTGGTCTATCGCCGTTTCAACGAGGCGACCGCCTATCCGCAGACAATGCGATGAGATTTCTCGTCGTGGCGCTCATCGCGGGCATGGTGTCCGTCGCGACGGCCGGCGCGGCACTTGCCGACGTCGCGTTTCCGCTCCGCGTCAGCCGCAGTCATCGCTTTTTCGAGGATGCGACCGGCGCGCCATTCCTGTTGCAGGGCGACACGGCCTGGTCCCTCATCGCGGAACTGAAGCGCGAGGATGCCGAAACCTATCTGCGCGACCGGAAGGCGAGGGGTTTCAACACCATTCTGGTCAATCTGATCGAGAAGCGTTTTTCCAGCAATCCGCCCGCGAACGCCTATGGCGATCGGCCTTTCGCGGGAAAGGCCTTCGGCAGGCTCGATCCGGCCTATTTCGATCATGCCGCCGGGGTGATCGGCGAAGCGCAGAAGCTTGGGCTGGCGGTCTTCCTCGCCCCGGCCTATCTCGGCGTGAACGGTGGCGATCAGGGCTGGTTTTCGGAAGCGGAAGCCGCAGGGCCGGACGCGATGCGCGCTTATGGCGAGGCGGTGGCCCAGCGCTTCGCACAGTTTCGAAACATCGTCTGGGTGATGGGCGGCGACTTCGATGCGCCCGACCGGCGGCTCGTCTCAAGCCTTGCCCAAGGCATTGCGCGCGGTGCGCCGGGCGTTCTCCAGACTGTTCATTCGGGCCGCGACAGCAATACAGCGGAAATCTGGCGCGGCGAGCCATGGTTCGGCCTGGACACGGTCTATAGCTATGGCGACGTTCATGCGGTGCTGGCCGCACGGCGGCAGGCGGCGGCAATGCCCGTCATTCTGCTGGAAAGTGCCTATGAATTCGAGCGGGATACGACTGCGCGCATGGTCCGGCGCAACGCCTATGGCGCGCTCCTGGCGGGCGCGGCGGGACAGTTCTTCGGCAATAATCCGGTCTGGCATTTCACCGGTCCCGGTGTCTTTACCGCCGATCAAAGCTGGCGCGAGGCGCTGAACAGTCCGGGTGCGCGGTCGATGACGGTACTGAAGCGGCTGTTCGACAGGCTTCCCTGGCCGCAGCTCGAACCGGATAGCGAGAACGACATCCTCGCCGACGGGAAGGGCTATGCGGCGGCGCTGCCCGACCGCAGCCTGACCGTCATCTATGGTGAAGGGGACGATTTCCGGGTGAGGAAGAGCGCGGTGCGCGGCGACCGGCAGGCGCTCTGGTTCGATCCTGCCTCGGGCGGGATAAGGCAGGCGCAGCCGGTCGTCGTGAATGACGGGGGAGTGCTCCACTTTACGCCGCCGCCGGACCGTCCCTACGCCCAACGCAGCGACTGGCTGCTTCTGATCGGGGACGCCGCGCGATTGCAGCCCATCCGAAAGGGGTAGGCGATACGCCCTTTCGCGCCTCTCATAAACGCTTGTCCTAACCGGACATGCCTTCGGTCAACTCGCCGCCCTCATTGGTGCTCGCTAACATACATTTACTGAAGCTTGAGGAGTCGGACATGAAAGTGCTGGTGACGGGAAATCAGGGCTATATCGGGTCGGTCATGGTGCCGGTGCTGATCGATGCGGGGCATGAGGTGTACGGCTACGACATCGGTCTTTACGAACATTGTCTTTTTGAACAGGGCGGCGCGGTCATGAATGTGCCGACCATCCGCAAGGATGTGCGCGATGTGTCGCCGCGCGATCTGGAGGGGCTGGATGCCGTCATCCATCTCGCCGCCCTGTCCAACGATCCGCTGGGCAATCTCAACGAAGAACTGACCTACGACATCAATCACCGGGCAAGCGTCGCCATGGCCAAAGCCGCCAGGGAGGCAGGCGTCGGACGCTTTCTCCTTGCCTCCTCGTGCAGCAATTACGGTGTCAGCGATGCCGAGCTGATCGATGAGACCGGCGAATTGAAGCCGGTCACGGCCTATGGCCGCTCGAAGGTGCGGGCCGAGCAGGAAATCCGAGAACTGGCGGATGCGAGCTTCTGCCCGGTCTACCTGCGCCCGGCGACCGCCTATGGCGTTTCGCCCTTCCTGCGCTTCGATATCGTGCTCAACAATCTCGTGGCCTGGGCGGTGACCAAGGGGCTGATCTATCTCAAATCGGACGGTACGCCATGGCGGCCCATCGTCCATATAAGGGACATTTCGCGCGCCTTCATGGCCGCGATGGAAGCCCCGCGCGACAAGGTGTGGAACGAGGCCTTCAATGTCGGCACCACGGCGCATAATTATCGTATCCGCGATATTGCCCGGATTGTCGCCGACAATGTGCCGGACTGCCGTCTGGAATATGCCGAGGATGCCGGGCCGGACACGCGTTCCTATCGGGTCAGTTTCGAAAAGCTGGCGCGGGTGCTTCCCGAAGCGAAACCCGAATGGGATGCGGTGGCGGGCGCTCGCGAACTTCTCGCCGCCTATAGCCGCTCGACGCTCACGCTTGAGGAATTCGAAGGCCCGCGTTTCCAGCGCATCGCGCATATACGAAAGCTCATCGCCGAGGGCGTTCTGGACGGCGCCCTGCGGCGGGTGGAGGAAGATGCGCAGCCGCTACGGGCAACGGCATGATGGACAGGCGGGCAGATCGCGCAACGGGCGAGGCGGGGGCTTCGCCTCCGTCGAACGGGGTGGTCATTTACGATCTCGCCGCACGGCTCTATCCGCTCTGCCGCAGCCTTGCCGGCGAGGGCGTGCGCGAAACGCTTGCCATCATCGCGGAGCATCTGCCGCTGGCGATCCATGAGGTTGCCAGCGGCACGCAGCTTTACGACTGGAAGGCGCCGCAGGAATGGTCTGTCCGCGAAGCCTATATCGCGGACATGCAGGGCAATCGCATCGTCGATTTCGCCCGTCACAACCTGCATGTGGTGAATTTCAGCATGCCGGTCAGGGCGCGGATGCCGCTTGGCGCGCTGAAGGATCATATTCACACGCTGCCGGACCAGCCGGACCTCATTCCTTATCGCACCTGCTATCACACGGAAGGGTGGGGCTTCTGCATGGCGCATGACGCCCTTGTCGCAATGCCGGACGGCGAATATGACGTCATGATCGATGCGGAGCGCCGCGACGGCTTTCTCGCCTTCGGGGAGTTCGTTCATCGGGGCGAAACGGACGAAACCTTCATCCTCTCCGCGCATCTCTGTCACCCGTCGCTTGCCAACGACAATTGCTCGGGACTGGCGCTTCTGACCCGGCTGGGGGAGGTGCTGCAATCGCGGCGCACGCGCCTTACCTATCGCCTGCTTTTCGGCCCGGCGACATTCGGCGCGCTGGCATGGCTCAGGCAAAACGAGGGCGGGCTGGACCGCGTGCGGCACGGGCTGGTGCTCGCTTGCGTCGGCGATGCAGGCGGGCCCAATTACAAGCGCAGTCGTCGCGGCGATGCCGGGATCGACCGTATCATGGGCCATGTGCTCGCGGAATGCGGGCTTCCCGGCGCGGCGATGCACGACTTCTGGCCCTATGGATATGACGAGCGGCAATTCTGCTCGCCGGGGTTCAACCTGCCGGTCGGTATGTTCCAGCGCAGTCTCTACGGTGCTTTTCCCGAATATCATACGTCAGCCGACAATCTGGATTTCATCCGGCCGGACTGTCTCGATCAGTCTTTCAACATGATTATGCAGGCCATTGAAATCGCAGAGAGAAACTGGAATCCACTGAACACTTCTCCAAAGGGCGAGCCGCAGCTTGGGCGGCGCGGTCTTTATGGCAGCACGGGCGGCGACGGGCGTGCGGCGCGAGACGCGATGGCGATGCTCTGGGTGCTCAATCTGGCAGATGGCGCCTGTTCCATACTCGACATGGCGGAGCGGTCGAAACTGCCATTTGCAGTGCTTGCCGATGCTGCCGACCGGCTTCGCGCTGCCGATCTCCTCAAAGCGGCGGCCACGCCAGATCCCTGTCGGAAATGACGCTTGGCTTGTTCGGCCACGCGATGCCGAGCGCTGGGTCGTCATAGCGCAGACCCGTTGCATGATCAGGCGCATAAGGTTTCGAGATCATGTACCGCATGAGCACATCCGGCGTAAGCGTCTGGAAACCGTGCGCGCAGCCTTCGGGAATATAGAGCTGGACGCCATTATTCGCTGAAAGCTCCATTCCGGTCCAGCGCCGGAAGGTTGGCGAATGCGGGCGAAGATCGACCAGAACGTCCCAGATCGCCCCTTGCAGGCAGGCGACGAGCTTGGTCTCCGAATGCGGTTCGCTTTGATAATGCAGGCCGCGCAGCGTTCCCTTCCTGCGGGAGAAGGAAAGGCTGTGCTGGGGAAAACGGGTTTCCATACGCCGCTCGGCAAAGGCGGCTTCGCAATAGGCGCGCGCGAACCAGCCGCGTTCGTCCTCGAGCCGGTCAGGCTCGATGAACCAGGCGCCGTCTATATCGAGCGGATGGAAACGCATGGAACTCGCCCCGATTGCGGTATCGGCGCATTCTGACAGCGGGAAAACGCGGCGATAGAACCTTCTTCGAAGCATATGGCCCACCCCATGGCGATGCCGTCTCGACCAAAAGGCTTAAGTTCCTACGCCTGCGTCGCCATAGGGCGCAGATCGGGTATCTGTCCCCGCTAGTCCGTCCGGTGAAGGTTGCGCCCGATGGTATGTATGGCTCGCCCCCCATGACAGTCTCGGAAATTTTTAGACCGCTTAGTAGTTTTGGTCATCCGACGGGATCGGAAACAACCCTTGGCCCTGACGGGACGGGACAGGCGAGGTATGACGCATGACCATCCAGACGCCGGCTATTTCGCGGAGTACGAGCATGGCGCAAGAACAGACCGGCTGTCGCCTGTGCGGTAAACTGCTCAAGCACACTTTCGTCGATCTCGGAATGTCGCCGCCTTGCGAAAGCTTCGTCACGGCGGACCATCTCGACCGCATGGAGCCTTATTATCCGCTCTATGCGCTCGTCTGCGATCATTGTTACCTCGTGCAGCTCAAGGAATATTTCACGCCCGCCGAAATCTTCACCGAATATGCCTATTTCTCGTCCTTCGCCACGAGCTGGGTCAGCCACGCGAGGAACTATGTCGACGACATCACGGAAAAGCTGGAGCTGAACGGCGACAGTTTCGTGGTCGAGATCGCCAGCAATGACGGCTATCTGCTCCAGCATTTCCTGCCGAAGGGCATTCCGGTTCTGGGGATCGAACCGGCGGCCAATGTCGCCGAAGCGGCAATCGCCAAGGGGGTGCCCACGCATGTGGATTTCTTCGGCTCCGAGCTTGCCGCCGAAATGGTCGCATCCGGGCGACGGGCCGATCTCATCATCGGTAACAATGTTCTGGCGCAAGTGCCTGATCTCAATGACTTTGTGCGCGGTATGCAATTGTTGCTCAAGCCCGAAGGCGTGATCACGCTGGAGTTTCCGCATCTCGCCAACCTGATCGAGTACAATCAGTTCGACACTATCTATCACGAGCATTTTTCCTATTTCTCGCTGCTGACGATCCGCTTCATGGCGCACCGCCATCATCTGAAGATCATCGACGTGGAGGAGCTTCCGACCCATGGGGGGTCGCTGCGGGTCTATCTGGCGCGTAACGGCAGCAGGCGAAAGGCGGGGCCGCGCGTTGCCGCGCTTCTCAAGCGCGAGGAGAGTTTCGGCCTCAATGAGATGGCGACCTACGAACAGTTCGCGGAGAAGACGCGGCGCACCAAGCGCGATCTCCTGTCCTTCCTCATCGCGGCCAAGAATGCGGGAAAACGCATCTGCGGCTATGGCGCGCCGGGCAAGGGCAACACGCTCTTGAACTATTGCGGCATCGGCACTGATTTCCTCGATTTCACGGTCGACCGCAATCCCTACAAGCACGGGCGTTTCACGCCGGGAATGCACATACCGATCTACGACGTTTCGGCGATCGACAAATACCGGCCCGATTACATCCTCATTCTGCCGTGGAACTTCAAGGACGAGATCATCCGGCAGATGCAGCATGTGGTCGAATGGGGCGCGAAGTTCATCATTCCGATCCCGCACGTCACATTGATCGATCCGGCACTACTTACAGAGGAGCGGTAATCATGAAAGTCGTTCTGTTCTGCGGCGGTCTTGGAACCAGAATCCGCGAATATTCGGAGAATATACCGAAACCGATGATCCCGCTCGGCCACCAGCCGATCCTGCACCATGTCATGGAATATTACAGCGATTACGGCCACAACGATTTCGTTCTCTGCCTCGGCTACAAGGCCAATGTGGTGAAGGATTTCTTCCTGACGATCCGCCCGCAGACCTTCGCCGATTGCGTGGTCTCGGACGGCGGGCGCAATGTGCAACTGCTGGAGGAGGTCGATCGCGACTGGAGCGTGACGCTGCTCGATACCGGCATCTGGCGCAATATAGGCGAGCGGCTGTGGAGCGCGCGGTCGCATGTGGCGAACGAGGAAATTTTCCTTGCCAATTACAGCGATGGGCTGAGCGACGTGGACCTCGACGACATGGTGGAACGTTTCCGCGCCAGCGGCAGGATCGCCTGCTTTCTCGCCGTGCGCCCGCCGCTGACCTATCACCTGGCCGATATTGCCGAGGGTGGCGACGTGCGGGCATTCCGCACCTCCAACACGTCGGACATCTGGATCAATGGCGGTTACTTCCTCTTCCGCCGGGAGATATTCGACTATATGCGCGACGGCGAGGAACTGGTGCTCGAACCATTCAGCCGCCTGATCGCGGAAAACCAGCTCATGGCCTATAAATATGAAGGCTTCTGGCGGTCCATGGATACGCTGCGCGACTGGCAGACGCTGGAAGACATGGTCGAAAAGGGCGACATGCCCTGGAAGAGACACAAGGCGGAGCGCCGCGCGGCCAATATCGCGATAGCGCTATGATCGACCTGCGCGGGCTCTCCGGTCGTGACAGGCCGCTTCAACTCCTGTGTCTGGGTGCCCATTCCGACGATATCGAGATCGGCTGTGGCGGCACGCTCCTGAGCCTCATCGAAACGGGGACGCCGCTGCATGTCGAATGGTGCGTCCTGTCGGGAAACGGGGAAAGGCGTGTGGAGGCGGATGCTTCGGCGCGCGATTTCCTGCGCGGGGCAGACAGTTTCAATATCCAACTGGCCTCCTTCGAGGACAGTTATTTTCCGACCGAGCGCCGCGCCATCAAGGAATGGCTCATCGAACAGCGCGGGCGAATCCGGCCGGACATGGTATTCACCCACTGTCATGGCGATGCCCATCAGGACCACCGCACGGTGAACGAGCTGACATGGAACCTGTTTCGCGATCAGGTGATCCTCGAATATGAAATACCGAAATGGGATGGCGATCTGGGCCAGCCCAACGCTTATTCGGCGCTTCCCGCATCGGTGATGGATCGCAAGATCGATCTGCTGATGAAGCATTTCGGCACGCAGCGCTCCAAAGACTGGTTCGACCCGGAAACGTTCAGGGGGCTTGCCCGCCTGCGCGGCATGGAGTGCCGTGCGCCCGAGACTTATGCCGAAGCTTTTCATGCCCGCAAGCTGCGGCTGTTTTAGGCTCTGAATCAAAAAAGGTGCCGAAACCGGGAAAAATTTCATGAGCGGGAATAAACGGGGCCTTCCGATTGTCTAACTCCCATATCGCATGTCGCGATGGAAACTCTCGTGAGGCAGATCATGAAAACCGCAAGTTTTATGTCCGTACTGGCAATCGCAGCGATGGCTGCGTCTTCGGCTGTGGCGGCGCCTGCCGTCAAGACGATGGAAAGCTCCAAAGGGCAGGTCCTCACCGGCGCCAAGGGAATGACGCTCTATACGTTCGACAAGGATGGCAAGGGCATGTCCAGCTGCTATGATAGCTGCGCGAAGAATTGGCCGCCTTTCATGGCCAGCAAGGGCGCGAAGGCTTCGGGCGGCTATTCGCTCGTCAAGCGCAAGGACGGCAGCAAGCAATGGGCAAAGGACGGAATGCCGCTCTATTACTGGGTCAAGGACAAGAAGCCCGGCGACGTGACGGGGGACGGCGTTAATGGGGTCTGGCACGCAGCAAAGCCATGAGGCCGGCTTGAGCCAGTCCGTACCCGACAGTTTCGAGGGCCAGCTTCTGGCCCTCCTGCCGATCATGCGGCGCTATTCGCGCAGCCTTGCAAAGTCCGATGCCGAGGGCGAGGACCTGTTGCAGGACTGTGTGGCGAAGGCGCTTGCGCGGCGCGGCCAATGGCGCGGCCTCAATCTGCGTGGGTGGATACTCACGATGATGACCAATCTTTATCGCAACAGCTATAAGAGCCGGGCCCGCGTTCGATATGAAACGCTGGACGCGGCAGAAAATGTCAGTTCCTCCACCGGGGAGACCGATCCCTTCCAGCTTGAGCTTCTGGAAAACGCGATCAACACCCTGCCGGAAGACAATCGCGCCGTGCTGATGCTCGTCGTGGTCGAAGGCTACAGTTATGGCGAGGCGGCGGCGATGCTCGATATTCCGGTCGGGACTGTCATGTCACGCCTGTCGCGGGCGCGCCAGCGTCTTGCCGAACACATGAGCGGCTCCAATGTCGTAACGCTTCGGAGAAGCAGATGAACGAACGAAATTCTCCAGTCACCGAAGCGGAACTGCACGCCTATGTGGACGGGCAATTGCCGGATGATGAGCAGGAGCGCGTTGCCGCCCTTCTGCGGGACGATCCCGAACAGGCCGCGCTGGCCGGGGAATGGCGCAGGCAGAACGAAGGCATAAGGCTGCTCTTTTCCGGTTATGCGCGGACGAAGGCGGAAGATGCCGCTTTGATCCAAACGGCGGGAAAAAGGCAGGCGGGTATTCGTCGCGGCGCCATCGCAGCCGCCATTCTCGCGGCTTTCGCGGTCGGAGGGGCGGGCGGTTTTGGCGGTGCGCACCTTCTTGGCGCTGGGGAGCCGCCGCGAACCGTCGCCCAGAGCCTGCCGCAGCAGGCGCATGCCGCCTATCTCGTCTATGCAAGCGAGGTCCGGCATCCGGTGGAAGTCTTTTCCGATCAGGAGACGCATCTTGCGACATGGCTCGGCAAGCGGCTCGATATGGACGCGCTTAATATCCCGGACCTGGCCGCGCTCGACTTCAGGCTCGTCGGTGGGCGTCTTCTGCCGGTCGACGGCAAGGCGGGCGCATTGTTCATGTATGAGGACGGGGCAGGCAAGCGCCTGTCGGTCATCCTTGGGCGCAACCCGGAAAATCGCGACACGAGTTTCCGCTTCGCGTCGAATGACGGCGTCGAGACCTTCTACTGGATCGACAATGATATCGGTTATGCCGTGAGCGGCGAAATTTCCCGCGACCGGCTACAGCAGGTCGCGGAGGAATGCTACCGCCAGTTCGGGAGCTGAGGCGATTTACCGGTAATCGTCAAAGGCGCGAACCATCGTCTCTCTGGAGGCGCCGCTGGCGACCAGGGCGGCAAGCAGAATGCGCGCCTGTCCGGGCCGCAGCGTGAGGGCATGGATCGCGCCCGCCGCGCCCATGTCGTGTCCGCCGCCGCCGCCGCCATATCCCGGCGCAAGCAGGCCCACGGGCACACGGCTCGACACGACGACCGGAACACCGCGCCGCGTGCACTCACTGACGGCCTCGACGATGGAAGGATTGGCATTGCCGGAACCGAGTGCGGCGAGCACCAGCCCGCGCGCGCCCGCTTCAAGACTCGCTACGATATGGGTGGCGTCGCAGCCGGGATAGATGGCGACCGTGTCGATGCGGATATCGCCGAGCGGCTTTGCGAGGTCAGGGCCTTTCGCATTCCGCACGTCGCGGGCGGCGCGGAACGCGTCGGCGCTGTCGCTGCTGTATTTGAATGCACCCCAGACAGGCAGGACGCGACCGCCGAATGCGATAAGGACGCCCCGGTCAGCATTTGCGTCGTCGCAGGCGAGCGAGACGGCGGCTGCGAGATTGGCCGGGCCGTCGGCATCGGGATGATCGGCCGTGAATTGCGCGCCGGTAAAAACGACCGGCCTGGCAATCCTGTGCTGGAGGTGAACGAGAAGCGCGGTCTCTTCCATCGCATCCGTGCCATGCAACACGACAACGCCCTGCACGGCGGTATCGTCCAGTTCCGCCTTCACGGCGTTGCTGATCCGCTGCATGTCGGCAAGGGTCAGGCTCGCCGAATCCTTCGCCATCAGTTCGATGGCGCGCAGATCGGCTGCGGCGTCCGGAAGAAGAGCGAGCAGGTCCTTGCCCGAAAGCGTCGGCGTGCTCGCGCCATTGTCTCCGCGCTTGCTTGCAATGGTGCCGCCGGTAGCGATAACCGCCACCAGGGGCGTTGATTGCGCTTTATTCACGATTCCCTCACTTGCCCGGAGTTTCAAGACGCGCCCGGAACGCGCCTCGAAGCAAACGGCTGGAACGCCGGTCGGATGGAATCAGACCGGCACTTCTGCCTCTACCGCACGTTCTCCGGCAAGTCGATAGATGCGCTCGCGCATCAGGTACCAGCCCAGGATGAGTGCGGGAATGATGATGAGAAGCGAAGCGATCGTCCATGTGCCGACCGGGTAGTCGAACGCCATGAGAACCAGCACGCCAAGCAGGAAGGCCAGCGTCAATATGCCGGTATAGGGCGCGCCGAACATGCGGAAGGCCGGGCGTTCCATTTCGCCGCGACGGGCGAGGTACCAGAGCTTGAGCTGGCAGAGCACGATGACGCCCCAGGCCGTGATGATGCCGAGAGCGGAGAGGTTGAGCGCGATCTCGAAGGCCGCCGACGGCATGATGGCGTTGAGGACGACGCCGATGACCGTCACGACCGCCGTGACCGCGATGCCGACGAAGGGCACGCCGTTCTTGTTCATCTTTGCAAGGCAGGCCGGTGCCGAGCCGGAAGTCGCCATGGAATGGAGAATGCGGCCTGTCGAATAGAGACCGGCATTCAGCGAGGAAAGAACGGCCGTCAGCACCACGAGATTCATGATGATATCCGCGCCTTCGATGCCGATCTTGCTGAAGAAGGTCACGAACGGGCTCTCCCCGGCGCTATAGGCCGTATAGGGCAGCAGGAGCGACAGGAGGAGGACCGAGCCGACATAAAAGACGAGCAGGCGGAACACCACGGTGCGGATCGCGCCCGGCATGATCTTGCGCGGGTCTTCCGTCTCGCCTGCGGTCGTGCCGATCAGTTCGACGGATGCATAGGCGAAGACTACGCCCTGTATGATGACGAGCGCCGGTAATATGCCGTTGGGGAAGAAGCCGCTTTCGTGAACGAGGCCGAACCCCGGAACGTGGCCGTCGATGGGCGTGCCGGAAACGACGAAATAGATGCCGAGCGCGAGGAAGATCAGGAGCGAAAGCACCTTGACGAGGCTGAACCAGAATTCCATCTCGCCGAAGACCTTGACCGACATCAGGTTCATCGAAAGCACGATGAACAGGGCCGTCAGCGCGAACACCCATTGATCGACGCCTTGCAGCCACGGCACATAATGCTTGAAGAAATTCATGTAGAGCGCCACCGCCGTGACGTCGGCCACCGAGGTCATCGCCCAGTTGAGCCAGTACATCCAGCCCGCCGCGAAGGCGAGTTTCTCGCCGTAGAATTCGCGCGCATAGGAAACGAAGGACCCCGAACTGGGCCGGTGCATGATAAGCTCGCCCAGGGCGCGCAGAACCAGAAACGCAAAGAAGCCGCACAGCGCATAGACGAAAACCAGCGCTGGGCCGGCGAGCACGAGACGTCCTCCGGCACCCAGAAACAGGCCTGTGCCGATCGCGCCACCGATAGCGATCATCTGGATCTGGCGCGGTTTGAGCGCCTTGTGATAACCGGCATCTTCCCTGGTGAAGACATCCGGTTCGGCGGGCGCGGTTTTCACGGTTTCGATTGTCATTGCTCCTCCCTGTGAGCGCGTTTTCGACAGGCGGTCATCCGGGGCGTCAATTGTGCGGACGCGATACCGGACCATTCGACGGGCGGCGAATTCTTCCGCCTTTAAAAGGATATGCTGTTAAGCTGTATGACAGGTTTGGAGGCGGTTTACGCATATAAAAAATGACGCGTCAAGTATCGCGCGGCATCCCGCCCGCCGCAAGAAAGCGGTTCGCTTCCGTTGAAACGCAAATATAAAAGCGGAAAGAAAGTCTTAGCTGCGGACGTTACAAAGTCGTGAAAACGCGTTTTCCGGGTGTTGATCGGGTGGAGTCCGACCGGCATACGGGAATGATGCTCTATGCATCTTCCTTGCCGACGATGGAGGCGACGGCGGTTCTGACCTTGCCCAGATGGTCCTGCATGGCCAGTCGCGCCTCGCTTTCCGATCCGGCTTCGATGGCGGCGATAATCCGGCGATGCTCGACATTGGATGCCTCGCGCCGCCCCGCCATGAAGTTGACGAGTTCCGATTGCTGCACGAGCGCATCGCGCGCATCGGCCACGATCTTGGCGAAAAGCGTGTTGCCCGACGCTTCGGCAATGGCGCAATGGAATTGGGAATCGAGCAGTTCCCATTTGTGAGGGTCTGTCTGCCGGTCCATCTTGTCGCAAAGCTGGAGCATCAGCGCCAGTTGCGCAGAGGTCCGGCGCAGCGCGGCCCAGCCCGCCGCCGGCACTTCGATGAAGGGGCGCGCCTCGATCAGATCGCGTGCCGAATAACCGCCATAGACCAGTTCGCTTGCAGGCACGGCGTTGAGGACGTAAGTGCCGCTGCCCGTGCGGGTCTGGGTAAGGCCGAGTGTCTGGAGCGATCTCAGCGCCTCGCGCACGATGGGGCGGCTGACGCCGAACCTGTCGGCAAGCCGGGTTTCAGAGGGCAGGCGGGTGCCGATGGCAAGCCGGCCCGATGTGATCGCCGAACGTATATCGTCGAATACGGCTTCCGCCGCATTCTTCCGTTGGATCGGATGTTTGTCCGATAACCAGTCGGCCAATTCGTTCATGCTCCCAGCCTCCGCCTTTTGTCGCGCTCCTATCAAGCAGCTAGGCAATTTCCGATGGAAGATCAATCCCGTTCGGTTCGGGTGGAATGACACTACTCCCAGGCGTTTCGGACCCAATCGACGTTCAGTTTCGGTCGGAGCGGGGCGAGGTTCCGAAAAGAGCACATATTATGCTTTACGTACCTCAAAACGACAGCTAAGCTTTCAATGCGAGGCTTTGGGAGGAGTTCACGTGCAAGCGACTGCATCGAGAAGGAAGGTGTCCGGGAAACGCCCTGCGCGATTGGCCGTTATTGGTGGTCGCGCATGATGAATTCACCCGCGCAAGACGACAGGCCGGCACTTCTGGAAGCTGTTTCCCTCTCCAAATCGTTCGGGCCGGTTCAGGTTCTGAAGAATATCGACCTACGCGTATATGGCGGCGAGGTTCACGCGGTCATAGGCGAGAACGGAGCCGGAAAATCCACGTTGATGAAGCTCCTTGCGGGCAACGAGCGTCCGACGGATGGGGAAATCCGCATCGATGGCAGGCCCGTGGCCTTCTCCGGGCCGGTGGAGGCGGAAGCGCAGGGCATCGTGCTGGTGCATCAGGAAATTCTGCTCGCACCCGATCTGACGGTGGCGCAGAACATCTATCTCGGGCGTGAGCTTAATCGCGGGCTGGTTGTCGATGACAGGTCGATGCGCGAGGGCGCGCGCAAGGCGATCCGCGATCTCGGCGCCGATATTGATCCCGATGCGGTGGTCGGCTCGCTGTCGATCGCCCAGCGGCAGCTTGTGCAGATCGCGCGCGTGCTGCTGGTGCCGCATCGCGTGGTGATCTTCGATGAGCCGACCGCTTCGCTGACCCCGTTTGAAACGGAAGCGCTCCTGAAAGTCATCCGCGACATCCGCGCCAAGGGCGTAGCCGTTCTCTATATTTCCCACCGCTTGCCGGAGGTAAAGGAAATATCCGACCGGGTGACGGTGCTGCGCGACGGCAAGCTTGTCTCCTCGCATCCGGCTTCCGAACTCCAGCCCGCCGATATGGCGCGGCTGATGGTGGGGCGCGACGTCGCAAAGCTCTATCCCGATCGCGCGAGCAGGCATGACAACGCTGCCATTCTGGAAGTCGAGCATTTTCACGTGCCGGGTTTCGTCCGGGATGCAAGCTTTCGCCTGAGCCGCGGCGAGATACTCGGCTTTGCCGGTCTCGTGGGCGCGGGGCGCACGGAACTGATGGAAGGGGTCACGGGCCTGCGTCCCGGCAAGGGCGAAGTGCGCCACGATGGCAGGCCGGTTCATTTTCGCAACGCGCATGAAAGCCAGATGGCGGGGATCGTTTATCTGAGCGAAGACCGGAAGGGCAAGGGCCTGCTTCTGTCCAAGGATATCGGCGTCAACCTGACGCTCGCCTCGCTGAAGAAATTCGTCAGCGGATTGCAGATCGACCGCAACCGGGAACGGGCGGCGCTCGACGATGCGATCCGCGAATTCGATATCCGCACGGGGCGCAAGGACATTCTGGCCGGTCAGCTTTCCGGCGGCAACCAGCAGAAGCTGCTTCTTGCCAAGATGATGATGCTCGATCCGTCCATCGTCATCATAGACGAGCCGACGCGCGGCATCGATGTGGGCACGAAGGAGCAGATCTACCAGTTTATCGCAAACCTGGCCGAGGCCGGAAAATCCATTATCGTGGTTTCGTCGGAAATGCCGGAGCTGATCGGCATCTGCGACCGCATCGTCGTGATGCGGGAAGGGCGGATCGCAGGCGAGGTGACCGGCGACCGCATGACGGAACACGACATCGTCGTACTGGCAACCGGCGTTGATGCCGAAAATGCCGCATAAGAACAATAAAGTGGGAAGTAGATGACACAGGTTGCGACCGACAAAAGCACAGCGCTGAAGACATCGAAGGACTGGGACCTGAGGGCGATTGCGCCCTTTATCGCGCTCGCTCTGCTGCTCATTCTCGGTGCCGTTGCCAATCCGAATTTCATCGGCATCGACAATCTTCTCAATGTCGCGACGCGCAGCGCCTTCATCGCGATCATCGCGCTCGGCGCGACCTATGTGATTTCGTCGGGCGGGCTGGACCTGTCGGTGGGCGCCATGGTGGCATTCGTTGCCAGCATCATGATCCTGTTCATGAATAGCGGGGTCATCGCCGATCCGGCGATGATGCTGATCGCCGCCGTCATGCTGGCGGTCATTGTCGGTGCGGCCTGCGGCCTGCTCAACGGTGTCATAACCACCGTCGGCGGTATCGAACCGTTCATCGCCACGCTCGGCACGATGGGCATCTATCGCGGGCTGACCACCTGGCTGTCGCAGGGCGGCGCGATCACGCTGCGCAATCCCGACATACAGGCGCTTTATCGCCCGGCCTATTTCGGCTCCGTGCTCGGCGTGCCGGTGCCGGTCATCGTGATTTTCGTGACGGCGGCGCTCGCAGCCTTCGTGCTTTATCGCACGAGCTATGGCCGTCATGTCATCGCGGTCGGATCGAATGAGGACGTGGCGCGTTATTCCGGCATTTCGGTGAAAAAGGTACGCACCATCGCCTTTATCATTCAGGGGCTTTGCGTGGCCGTCGCGGTGCTTCTCTATGTGCCGCGCCTCGGTTCCACCTCGGCCACGACCGGCCTGATGTGGGAATTGCAGGCGATTACCGCCGTGGTCGTGGGCGGCACGGCGCTGCGTGGCGGCGTCGGGCGCGTATGGGGCACGATCTGCGGCGCCTTCATTCTGGAGATCATCGGCAACATCATGCTGCTGTCGAATTTCGTCAGCGAATATCTCATCGGCGCCATTCAGGGTGCTATCATCATTATCGCGATGCTGGTGCAGCGGTCCTTGTCGAGGAGATAGATTTACGGATTGGCGGGATTGGTGGGGCGATTCCGGCCAGAATGGGAGAAGAGCCCCGCAAATATAACGGGAGGAAGATCATGCGAGGGAATTTGATGAAGCTTGCTTTCGCCGCATTGACGGCGGGCACGCTGGCTTTTTCCGGCGCGGCAAGCGCACAGGACAAAAAAGTAACGATCGGCGTTTCCATTCCGGCCGCCGACCACGGCTGGACGGCAGGCGTGGTCTATCACGCCGAACGTGTGGCGAAACTTCTGATGGAAGAGCATCCGGGCCTCAACGTCATCGTCAAGACGTCGCCCGACGCGGCATCGCAGGCCAATGCGTTGCAGGACCTGGCGGTGCAGGGGCTGGACGGTCTGGTCGTTCTGCCGACCGATCCCGATCCGCTCGTCAATGCCATCAGGGAGGTCAAGGACAAGGGCACCTTCGTCGCGCTGGTGGACCGCGCGCCGAGCACCAACGACAACTCCATCCGCGATCTCTATGTCGCCGGAAACAATCCGGCGCTCGGGCAGGTTGCCGGTGAATATATCAAGGAGACCACGCCCGACGCACAGGTCGTCGTCATTCGTGGCCTGCCGATCCCCATCGACCAGCAGCGTCAGGACGGGTTCGACAAGGGCATAGAGGGCTCCAATGTCAAGGTTCTGGATCGTCAGTACGGCAACTGGAATCGCGATGACGCCTTCCGCGTGATGCAGGATTTCCTGACCAAATATCCGAAAATCGATGTGGTCTGGTGTCAGGATGACGATATGGCCGTCGGCGTGCTCGAAGCCATCAAGCAGGCCAACCGTTCCGATATCCAGTATATCGTTGGCGGCGCGGGTTCGAAGGACATGATCAAGAAGGTCATGGACGGCGACAAGCTGGTGCCGGTCGATGTGCTTTATCCACCGGCAATGGTTTCCACCGCCATGGAACTGGCCGCGGGTCACTTCTACGATCAGATTCCGGTGAGCGGCAGCTACATCCTCGATGCGACACTCGTGACGAAGGACAATGCCAAGGACTTTTATTTCCCGGATTCGCCGTTCTGATCACGGTCTGGCGCGCCTCATCAGGGGCGCGCCCTGGATCGGGATGATTTCAAGTTGAATCATCCCGATCTAACTCTTTGTTTGAGCATGATTTTTCCCCAAAACCGATTCCCACTTTTTGGGATCATGCTCTAATTCGTTCTGGAGGAGTTTCTATGAAAACGATCAAGGGGCCGGGGATTTTTCTCGGACAGTTCGCGGGCGATGAAGCGCCGTTCAACACGTGGGATGGCATCACCAGATGGGCTGCCGAAAAAGGCTATGTGGGGGTGCAGGTTCCCACATGGGCGAGCCAGTTGATCGATCTGAAGAAGGCTTCCGAATCGAAGGATTATTGCGACGAATTCGCCGGCGTGGCGCGCCAGAACGGTGTCGAGGTAACGGAGCTTTCGACCCATCTTCAGGGGCAACTCGTGGCGGTGCATCCGGCCTATGACGAGGCATTCGACGGCTTTGCCGTGCCCGAAGTGCGCGGCAATCCAAAGGCGCGGCAGGAATGGGCCGTCGAACAGGTGAAGATGGCAATCCGGGCCTCGCGCAATCTTGGCATTGGCGCCCATGCCACGTTTTCGGGCGCGCTGGCCTGGCCGTTCATCTATCCGTGGCCGCAGCGGCCCGCCGGTCTGGTGGAAACCGCGTTCGACGAGCTTGCGCGCCGCTGGACGCCGATCCTCGACCATGCAGAGGAGCACGGCGTCGACATCTGCTACGAAATCCATCCGGGCGAAGACCTGCACGACGGCGTGACCTTCGAGATGTTTCTGGAGCGGGTGAAGAACCACAAGCGCGCCAACATGCTCTACGATCCGTCGCATTACGTGCTGCAATGCCTCGATTATCTCGACAATATCGATATCTACAAGGACCGCATCAGGATGTTCCACGTCAAGGATGCGGAGTTCAACCCGACCGGACGGCAGGGTGTCTATGGCGGCTATCAGGGCTGGGTCAATCGTGCGGGGCGCTTCCGCTCTCCGGGCGACGGTCAGATTGATTTCGGCGCCATATTCTCGAAAATGGCGGCGAACGATTTCGATGGCTGGGCCGTGGTCGAATGGGAATGCGCACTGAAGCACCCGGAGGACGGCGCGCGCGAAGGCGCGGAATTCGTGAAGGCGCATATCATCCGCGTCACCGAAAAGGCATTCGACGATTTCGCCTCCGGCGGTACCGACGAAGCCGCCAACCGACGTATGCTGGGATTGTGAGGACGCAATGACGATTGAAGCCAAAACCACGGAAACCGCAGCCCCCCGCATCCGTCTCGGCATGGTGGGCGGCGGTGCGGGCGCATTCATCGGCGGGGTGCACCGCATGGCGGCGCGGCTCGACAACCGTTTCGAACTGGTGGCGGGCGCGCTGTCCGCCTCGCCGGAAAAGGCGCAGGCTTCCGGTCGTGAACTGGGGCTTGCGGAGACCCGCATCTATTCCAGCTACAAGGATATGGCGATCCGCGAGGCGCGGCTGAAAAACGGTATCGAAGCCGTCTCCATCGTGACGCCAAACCATGTGCATTATGATGCGGCGAAGGAGTTTTTGAAGCGCGGCATTCATGTCATCTGCGACAAGCCGCTGACTTCGACGCTTGCGGATGCGAAAAAGCTGAAAAAGGTGGCCGACGAAAGCGGCGCGCTCTTCGTCCTGGCCCATAATTACACCGGCTACCCGATGGTCCGGCAGGCGCGGGAGATGATCGCCAATGGCGAGCTTGGCGCGTTGCGCGTGGTGCAGGTGGAATATGCGCAGGACTGGCTCACCGAAGCGGTGGAGGCCACCGGCGCGAAGGGGGCTGTCTGGCGTACCGATCCGGCCCAGTCCGGCCTTGGCGGCGCGACGGGCGACATCGGTACCCATGCCTTCAATCTCGCATCCTTCGTGACCGGCCTGACGCTCGATAGGCTCGCCGCCGATCTCGACAGTTTCGTTCCGGGACGCCGCCTCGACGACAACGCCCATGTGATGCTGCGTTTCGCGGGCGGTGCGAAGGGGATGCTGTGGTGCAGCCAGGTTGCGCCCGGCAACGAGAATGCGCTGCGTCTGCGCGTCTATGGTACCAGGGGCGGCATTGAATGGGCGCAGGAAGATCCGAACCGGCTCTGGTTCACGCCGTTCGGCGAGCAGAAGCGTCTCGTCACGCGGGGCGGGGCGGGAACCGGAAGCGACGCGGCGCGCGTGACGCGTATCCCGGCAGGCCACCCGGAAGGCTATCTCGAAGCCTTCGCCACGATCTACTCGGAAGCGGCCAATGCCATCGCGGCCCATCGCGACGGGCGCGAGCGGGACCGCGCCGTCATCTATCCGACGGTGGATGATGGCGTGAAGGGGGTCGCCTTCATCGATGCCTGCGTCCGTTCATCGAAGAGAAACGGTGCCTGGGTGGCGCTTTGATGAGGTCGCGTTCGCCGTAGAAAAGCCATTTTAGTAGTATGTCTGGGGCAATGCGCCTTTTGGGACGCATTGTCCCAGCGCCGATATGCGGCTTTGCGATGGGCACCCATTCAAAGCCGTATCAAGAAGCCTCTATGCAGAAATTCCGTCCCGTGATTGCCAGTGGGCCTCTGTGCCTTTTGACGGCGCTCTATGTTCTTGTTTTCACCAATGCTTCGTTCTGGCACGCAATCGGTACCTATTACGCCGACGCACCGTGGAAACTCGCGGGAATAGCGCTCACGCTTCTGCTGCTTTATGTATCGCTGCTCGTGACGTTTTCGGCCAAATACGTCATCAAGCCGGCGTTGATCCTGTTCGTTTTCATCGCGGCGGGCGGTTCCTATTTCACCGATACATTCGGCACCATCATCGACAAATACGTCGTGGAAGCGGCGTTGACGACGACACAGGCGGAAGGCGGCGCATTGCTGACGCCAAGCTTTGCCTGGCATATGCTCGTTTACGGTGTTGTGCCCTCGCTGCTGATTGCGTGGGTGCGTGTCAAACACCGGCCCTTGCTGCGCAAGGTCATGGTCAATACCGGCGTCATCTTCTCCTGCCTTATGGCGGCGGTGGTCGTCCTTGGTACGAATTTCGCGGCCTATTCCTCCATGTTTCGTGAGCACGGCCCGGACATCATGCAGAAGCTCATGCCTGCCACGCCCATTGCCAGCACGATCCAATATGCGGCGCACACCTTCAAGAACCGGGACATTCCGATGCAGCCGCTGGGCCTGGATGCGCGCCAGACGGTGACGCAGTTGCCGTCGGCCAGGAAACTGGTGACGGTGGTGGCCGTGGGCGAAACGGCGCGCGCACAAAATTTCAGCCTCAATGGCTATGCGCGTGAAACCAACCCGGAACTGAAGCAACGCGGCGTCATAGCCTTTACAGATACGACCAGTTGCGGCACCGAAACCTCGGTCTCCGTGCCGTGCATGTTTTCGCCCTTTACCCGTAGCGAATATTCATCGACCAAGTTCCGCGGCTCAGAAAACCTGATGGATGTGCTTCGCCACGCGGGCGTGCAGGTTTCGTGGTACGAAAACAACACGGGCAGCAAGGGTGTCGCGGACCGTATCAAGCAGGTCGATCTGCAGGATTCCGGCGATACACGCTATTGCGAGGGCGGCGAGTGCAAGGACCAGATTCTGGTCGACAGTCTGGCAAGGGAACTCGACGCAACAACCGGCAATGCAACCATCGTCCTGCATATGACCGGGAGCCACGGCCCGGCCTATTATCGCCGCTATCCCGAAGCGCTCGCACAGTTCAAGCCCGATTGCCGCAGCAATGATTTCGCCAAATGCTCGCAAGACGAAATCGTCAATGCCTATGATAATTCAATCCTTTATACGGATCACATCTTGTCGGAAATCATCGACATGCTGAAAGCGCATGAAGACAGGTTCGCCTCGGCGATGATCTATATGTCGGATCATGGCGAGTCTCTGGGAGAGGACGGTCTCTATCTCCATGCCGCGCCTTACTTCATCGCACCGTCGCAGCAGACCCACGTGCCTTTTGTCGCCTGGTTCGCGCCCGATTATGCATCCGATACGGGGCTTGATCTCGATTGCCTGAAGAAGACGGTTTCCGAGCCGTCTTCCCATGACAACCTGTTCCATACGGTGCTGGGAATGATGGCGGTCAAAACGACGGCGTATGACGGGAAGCTCGACCGTTTCGCGGCCTGCCGCACACCGCATAATGTAGCGTCGAATGAGACGAAAACCCCGCTTTGACCAAGCGGGGTAACGTTCAAACGTAACGGTTGACCACGTTTTCCAGATATTCCTGCCGGCCGGATTTCGGCTGTGGATTGATGTCCCTCGTTTCAACTTCAGCCGTGATCTGTTCCAGCGACAGGCCGGTCAAAAGCTTCCTGCCGAAATCGCCCTCCCAGCCCGCATAGCGCTCATCGAGCGGCCTGGACAATGCGCCATCTTCCAGCATTGCGGCTGCCGCTTTCAATCCGCGCGCGCAGCAATCCATTCCGCCGATATGACCGATCAGCAGATCCTGCGGATCGAGCGACTGGCGGCGCAGCTTGGCGTCGAAATTCGTACCGCCGGTGGTGAAGCCGCCTGCAAGCAGGACCTGATAATAGGCAAGCGCCATTTCCGGCACATTGTTCGGGAACTGGTCCGTGTCCCAGCCCGACTGGTAGTCGTTGCGGTTCATGTCGATGGAACCGAAAATGCCGAGCGTGCGGGCGAGCGCCAGCTCGTGCTCGAAGGAATGCCCGGCCAGAATGGCATGGCCCTGTTCGATATTGAGCTTCACCTCGTTTTCGAGGCCGTAACGCTTGAGGAAGCCGTAAACCGTGGCGACGTCGTAGTCATACTGATGCTTGGTCGGCTCCTGCGGCTTCGGTTCGATCAGGATCGTACCCTTGAAGCCGATCTTGTGCTTGTACTCGACCACCAGATTGAGGAAACGTCCCATCTGGTCCAGTTCGCGTGAAAGATCGGTGTTGAGCAGCGTTTCATAACCTTCGCGACCGCCCCAGAGCACATAATTCTCGCCGCCGAGCCGTTTGGTGGCGTCGATGCAACTCTTGACCGTGGCGGCCGCGAAAGCGAACACATCGGGGTCTGGATTGGTGGCGGCACCGCTCATATAACGCCGCTGCGAAAACAGATTGGCGGTTCCCCACAGGAGCTTGATGCCGGTTTCTGCCTGCTTTTTCTCAAAGATATCAACGATTTCGTTGAGGTATTTCGTGTTTTCCGCGAAATTACGGCCTTCCGGGCGCACATCGGCGTCGTGAAAGCAGTAATAGGGCGTGCCGAGCAGGGAAAAGCATTCGAAGGCGACGTCCGCCTTGAGCTTTGCGGCATCGAGTTCATTGGAATACCATGGCCGGTCGAAAGTGCGCCCGCCGAAGGGATCGCCGCCCTCCCATGCAAAGCTGTGCCAGTAAGCGACGGCGAAACGCAGGTGATCCTCCATGCGTTTGCCGAGGACGATTTCGTCGGGATTGTAGTGGCGGAAGGCGAGCGGGTTGTCGCTGTCCGGCCCTTCATATCTAATCTTCTGGGTGTCGCCGAAAAACCCGGTGCTCATTCCTGTCCTCCCATTCCAGTATTGTCTGTCCGGTTGTACGTGACGGCGGCTTCAGGCAAGTGCGTGAAGCGCCGGATAAAGGGCGTGATAACGCTGATAGGCTTCGTCATAGGCCGGGCGCAGGGCCTGCTCCGGTTCGATGGTGCGGTCCGTACGCGGCGGCGTGCAGATGGCGAACGGGTCGGCCCCGGTTGCCGCGATGAGGCCGAGGCGGGCAGCACCGAAGGCAGCGCCGAAATCGCCTTCTTCCGGCAGCGAAACCGGCACGTTGAGCGCTGTCGCAATTGCTTTCAGCCAGTAGGCGGAACGTGAGCCGCCGCCGACGGCGATGAGCGAATGGATTTCGGTGCCTGCCGATTGCAGAGCCGCGAGATTGTCACGGATCGCGAAGGCGACGCCTTCCAGCACGGCCTGGGTGAGAGCGCACTGATCGGTTTCATGTTCCAGACCGGCGAAGACGCCGCGGATCTTTGCGTCATTATACGGCGTGCGTTCACCGGAGAGATAAGGCAGGAAGGTCGCGCCGCCCGGCGCCTTCAGCGTTTCGCCGAGCGCCCGGTCGAGTTCGTGCGGGGTTTTGCCGACGAGCTTCGCATACCAGTCGAGGGCGCTTGCCGCTGACAGGATCACGCCCATCTGGTGCCATGTGCCGGGCAAGGCATGGCAAAATGCGTGCACGGCGCTTTCAGGCTTCGGCTGGTAGGAGCCGTTGGCCGCGAAAAGCACGCCCGACGTGCCGAGCGAAACGAAAGCCTGTCCGGGCCTGACCGTGCCCATGCCGCAGGCGGAAGCCGCATTGTCGCCAGCGCCGCCCGCCACGACCGGCTGGCCCGCAATGCCCCATTCGGCGGCAAGTTCGGCACGCAAAAGCCCGGTTGTGTCGGTGCCTTCGGCAAGGCGCGGCATCTGGTCTTCGCTCAGGCCCGTCTTGTCCAGAAGTTCGCCCGACCAGCGGCGGGCACCCGTATCGAGCCAGCTCGTGCCCGCCGAGTCCGACATATCCGACACATATTCGCCGGTCAGCCAGAGGCGCAGATAATCCTTTGGCAACAGTACCTTGCGGGTACGGGCGAAGATATCGGGTTCGTTGTTTGCAACCCAGACCAGTTTCGGCGCGGTGAAGCCGGGAAAAACGATATTGCCGGTGATGGCGCGAAAGGCCGGATCGGCGTCAAGTTCGGCTGCTTCGCGATAGCTGCGCGTATCGTTCCAGAGGATGCAGGGGCGCAGCACCCGGTCTTGTTCGTCCAGCAGGGTCGCGCCATGCATCTGGCCGGAAAGACCGATACCGGCAACGGCGGAAAACGCTTTGGGATGCGCTGCGCGCAAGGCCTCGATCGCCATGCGGCAGGCCTCGATCCACTGCGCGGGGTCCTGTTCGCTCCAGCCGGGATGTGGGCGGGAAACGTCCAGTTCGCCATGGGCGAAACCGATCACCGCCTGCCCGTCATCGATCAGCAGCGCCTTGACACCGGATGTTCCTAGATCGAGCCCGAGATACATGCTTGCTCCTGTCGGATGATCGTCATCTCCCGCGCATCAGTCGAAATGCGGCAGGTTGTCTTTGAGGAAGATTTCAATGCGGATATGTTCCTGGCCCGGCACGATGGCCAGACGGTCCGCCGACGCCTTCAGAACCCGGATGGCGCTGCGGATTTCATGGCCCGCATCCTGCGCCAGAACCGCATGGATGGTTCCCTCTTCGAGTGCTTTGGAGGTCACGCTGTCGCGCTCATGGGCGATGACCAGGGGTCGGTTGGCCGAATGCGCCTCGAGCGCCTTCACCAGACCGCTATTGCCGGCGCCGAGACTGTAGATGCCCGCTATGTCGTCGCGTTCATCGAGAAGCTTGCCGACGAGCTTTTCCACGCGCGGTCCTTCGTCGAACCCTTCCAGAACCGGCAGGATTTCGCGGCCGGGAAAGTCGGACGACATGGCGGCCTTGAAGCCGTCGAAGCGCTCCTGGTGATCGCGCACTTTGAGCGAACCGGCGACGACTGCGAACGCGCCTTCGGTGCCATTGGCGAAAAGGCCGAGAAGCCGCGCCGCCGTGCGGCCCGCCGCGCCGTTGTCGACGCCGACATAATGCGCCCGCGACGAGTGGCCGAGATCGGAAACGAGCGTCACCGCATGAATGCCCTGTTCGCCGAGACGCGCGCAGGCTTCGCGCACGGGATCGGTATCGACCGCCACGAAGGCAACGCCATCGGGCTTGCGGGCGACGCACTCGTCGAGCGCGGCGACCAATGCCGCTTCATCGAACGCGGGAACGAGCACGACATTGACGAGAACGCGTTCGGCAAGCGCGCGCTCGGTCGCGGATTCCAGTTCCGCGCGCAGGCTCAGCATGAAGGTGTTTTCATTGTCCGGCAGGATGAAGACGAACTGATAGAGCCTGCCGCGCGCAAGATTTGCCGCGCCTACATCGCGCACATAGCCGAGCGTGCTCATGGCGGCCGTCACCCGGTCGCGCGTCTTGGCCCGGACGCCCGGGCGGTCGTTCAGAACGCGATCCACCGTGGCAAGGCTGACACCCGCTGTTCTGGCTATATCATGGACTGTAGGTTTCATCCCTGCTCCTTGCAGCGGACCATAAGAGCAAAAATGAGGTACGTAAATCAAAAAATGCTTGCCATTCGTTTTTCTTCACGTATCAATGATGTCGGAGGATGGGGCGGTGTGTTTTTCGCATTGCCCTCGATGGAGTGATCCTGGCGCGGGCGCCATGGGAGGATTGTCCATTCAAAAGAAAACGGCTCCATGCGGGGCTGTTTTGTCGTGCCGAACTCCGGGGGCGGAACACGTTCGGGGGCGAAGTTTGGTATCAGCCGGCAACGAGCCGGCAGTGTTTGGAGGAGGAGTGCATGAAACGTCGTAATTTTCTGACCGGCGCACTGGTTGCCGCCGCTATGGGTGTTGGCGCGATGGCGTCTACGCCAGTTTATGCTTCACCGGAAAACCCGGTCATCGGTTTTTCCATCGACGATCTGCGTGTCGAGCGCTGGGCGCGCGACCGCGATTATTTTATCGAGGCGGCGGGAAAGCTGGGTGCCAAGGTCAATGTCCAGTCGGCTGACGGCAATGAGGAAAAGCAGGTCAAGCAGGTTGAAAACCTGATCGCGCAGGGCGTGGACGCCATCGTCATCGTGCCGATGAACTCCAAGGTTTTCGATGCGGTTGTCGCCGATGCGAAGGCATCCGGCATCAAGGTCCTGTCCTATGACCGCCTGATCCTCAATGCCGATATCGACGCCTATATTTCGTTCGATAACGAGCGCGTCGGCTTCATGCAGGCCGAAGCCGTGCTGAAGGCCAAGCCGGAAGGCAATTATTACCTCCTCGGCGGATCGCCGACCGACAACAATGCCAAGCTGTTGCGCGCCGGTCAGGAAAAGGCGCTCAAGGAAGCTATGGATTCCGGCAAGGTGAAGGTCGTCGGCTCGCAGTGGGTCAAGGAGTGGAGCCCGACCGAGGCGCTTTCCATCATGGAAAACGCATTGACCGCCGCGCAGAACAAGATCGATGCCGTCGTTGCTTCGAATGACGGCACTGCCGGCGGCGCCATTCAGGCCCTTGCCGCGCAGGGGCTGGCTGGCAAGACAGCGGTTTCCGGCCAGGACAGCGACCTTGCCGCCGTCAAGCGGCTGATCGACGGCACGCAGACGGTGACGGTCTACAAACCATTGAAGCTGATCGCGACCGAAGCCGCCAAGCTGACGGTCCAGATGGTCAAGGGCGAAACGCCGGAATTCAACACCAAGCTGGATAATGGCGGCAAGCAGGTCGACACGCTTCTGCTGACGCCGACTGCGGTGACGAAGGACAATATCGACATCTACGTTCAGGACGGCTTCTACACCAAGGAGCAGATCTACGGGAAGTAAGCCTTCCCGCAGTGTTTCCAGCCAAGGCGATGCGGCTTTGCGTCTGGAAATACGATCAACGGACAGAGCGGTTCCGACTTCCCTCGGGACAGGAACCGCTCCGGAACACGGCCGGGGGGCAGTGGGGCCGGAGATATGGATGTCACTCTCCGATCTCCGGCCTGCCAGATTTTTGAATCTGTCACTGACAGCGTTGTCTGGAATATTTCCGCTCAAAGACTGCGCGCTTCGGCTCCGGGCGGCTCATCCTGCTGCATTACTGCAAGGTCACATGCGATGTCGGAATATCTTCTGGAAATGCGCAATATCGGCAAGGATTTCAATGGCGTGAAAGCGCTGGATGGAATCCATATCAAGGTGCGCGCGGGCGAATGCGTCGGGCTTTGCGGTGAAAACGGCGCGGGCAAATCCACGTTGATGAAAGTGCTTTCCGGCGTCTATCCGCACGGTAGCTGGACCGGGGAGATTTTCTGGGAAGGGCGGGAACTCAAGGCCAGCGGCATTCGCGATACCGAGGCGGCGGGTATCGTCATCATCCATCAGGAACTCATGATGGTGCCGCATCTCTCCGTTGCGGAGAACATCTTCCTCGGATCGGAGCCGACCAGCGGCGGTTTTATCGACTATGACCAGATGAATGCGCGCGCGACGGAGCTTCTGGCGCGCCTCAAGATTCACGACATCAATGTCGCGCTTCCGGTCTATCACTATTCGGGCGGCAAGCAGCAGCTCATCGAAATTGCCAAGGCGATCAACAAGAATGCAAAACTTCTCATTCTGGACGAGCCGACATCGGCGCTGACGGCATCCGAAACGCGCGTGCTTCTCGATCTGGTGAAGGATTTCAAGGCGCAAGGGATGGCCTGCGTCTATATCTCCCACAAGCTGGACGAAGTGGCGGAAATTTCCGACACGGTGACGGTTATCCGCGACGGGACGCATATCGGCACGAGGCCGATGGCCGAACTGACGACGCCTGCCATTATCACGATGATGGTGGGACGCGAGATGAAGAACCTTTTCCCGCGTGAGCCGCACGATATTGGCGAGGTCATTTTCGAGGCGCGCAATATCAATTGCTGGGACGTGACCAATCCCGACCGCAAGGTGGTCGATGATGTCTCGTTTGCGCTGCGGAGTGGCGAAATCCTCGGCATCGCCGGACTGGTGGGCGCGGGACGCACGGAACTCGTGTCGAGCCTGTTCGGTGTCTGGCCCGGAGCGCATGGGGGCAAGGTCTTTCTGGAAGGCCGGGAACTGAAAATCCGCACGCCGCGCGATGCGGTGCGCGAGGGTATATGCATGGTGCCGGAAGACCGCAAGCGCGACGGTATCCTGCCGATCATGCCGGTCGGCCACAACATGACGATCTCGGTGCTGGAGCGTTTTTCCTTGCGCGGACTGCTCGACAAGGAGGCGGAACTTGCTGCGATCCAGCGTGAAATCCTGCGCCTCAAGGTCAAGACGGCCGACCCGATGCTTGAAATCGCGGCGCTTTCCGGCGGCAACCAGCAGAAGGCCGTGCTGTCGAAAATGATGCTGCCGGAACCGAGAGTGCTCATTCTGGACGAGCCCACGCGCGGCGTCGATGTCGGGGCGAAATACGAAATCTACAAGCTCATTTTCGCGCTCGCGAAGCAGGGCGTCGCGGTGCTGATGGTATCTTCGGAAATGCCGGAGGTGCTGGGTATCAGCGACCGGGTTCTCGTCATCGGCGAGGGCAGGCTGCGCGGCGATTTTCCCAACGAGAATCTCACACAGGAGAAGGTGCTTGCCGCAGCAATCGGCAAGCCCGCAACCAATGCGGCCTGATCCGCAATAAATCTGACCGGTGCATGATATGACGTTGACAGGCAAAAGCCTTCGAAAGTTTCTGGCGGAATACAAGATTGTCGCCCTTTTGATCGTGGTGGCGCTCATCTGGGCCTTTTTCGCGATCCTGACCTACGATCCGGAGATGGGGCGCTCGCAGTTCCTGACCGCGCGCAATTTCTCCAATCTGCTGCGCCAGATGGCGATCACGGGAATGCTCGCATCGGCGATGGTGTTCGTCATCGTCGCGGGCGAGATCGACCTCTCAGTCGGCGCGCTTCTGGGGCTTCTGGGCGGCATCGCCGCCGTTCTCGACGTGATCTACGGATGGCCACTCTGGGCCACGGTGGTCACGGTTCTGGCGCTCGGCGTGGCGTTCGGCGCGTTCAATGGCTGGCTGACCGCCTATCTCGGCATACCGTCTTTCATCGTCACGCTTGGCGGGCAGCTTGTCTTTCGTGGCATCGTGCTCGGCATCATGGGCGGCGTCACCATCGCGCCGATTTCGCCGGGGTTCAAATATATCGGGCAGGGCTATCTGCCGGGCTGGCTTGGCAATCTTTGTGCGATAGCGCTTTTCGGCGTGCTGATCCTGATAGCGCTGCGCACCCGCGCCAGCAAGCGCAAGCACAATCTGCAGACGCTCTCATACGCCATGGAAGTCGCGAGGCTTCTCGGCATGGGGGCGCTGATCCTGGCTTTCATCCTGATCCTGAACAACTATCAGGGCGTGCCGGTTCCGGTTCTCATCCTGCTGGTCATTCTCGGTGTCTTCACCGTCGTCGCGAAGCAGACCGTGTTCGGCCGTCATATCTATGCCGTCGGCTCCAATATGGAGGCAACCCGCTTTTCCGGCGTCAATGTCAATTTCGTCAAGATGGCGGTCTTTGCGCTCATGGGCCTGATGGCCGCGGTGGCGGGGCTCACGACAACGTCGCGTCTGGCGGCAGGAACGCCATCGGCGGGCATGGGCGGGGAACTGGACGCCATCGCTTCCTGTTTCATCGGCGGAACATCCATGCGCGGCGGCGTCGGCTCGGTGATCGGTGCGCTGGTCGGCGCGCTCATCATGTCCAGCCTCGACAACGGCATGTCGATGCTCGGCGTCGATACGTTCTGGCAGCAGATCATCAAGGGCAGCATTCTCGTGCTGGCGGTCTATCTCGATATCGTTTCGTCGGGTACGAGGCGCGGATAGCTGCCCGCCGGAACCGTTATTCTCGGCGGGCTCACGGCAGCGGAACGATTTTCCCGTTCCGCTTGCCAGATACGGATTTGCTTTCTTGTTCGAAAGCGTCAAGGGCAGGATAGTGTCTCACCCCCAAGAGACAGTTCGCGGTTTCAGCGTGTTTCGCTGAACCGCCCCTATCATCGGCCCTGATTGACGGAATGAACGAAAAAGATCCCGAACCTGAAGTGCGTTTCGATCCAATTGCATCAGATCGGCGCTCCAGCTCTTTGTTTTTGAAGCGCATCTTGTCCGAAAACCGTTTTACATTTTTCGGGATAGGCTCTGGCCAGCCGCGCAGGTTTCGGCTGTTCAAACCCGTTCTGGCCGGCGCCACGCTGCGCGAGCGGTCGATCGCATGTGCCGGCGCGCTGATAGGCATCGTGCTGACCGGTCTCGTGTCGAGCCTTCTGCTCGGCAATGGTGCGCATCTGCCGCTCATCGTTGCGCCGATGGGCGCTTCGGCGGTGCTGCTCTTCGCCGTACCGAGCAGTCCGCTGGCACAGCCATGGTCGATTATCGGCGGAAACACGATTTCGGCTTTTGTCGGACTCTCGGTCACATATGTGGTCAGCGATCCGGCTTTGGCCATAGGCCTCGGCGTCGCGCTGGCGATTGCGGCGATGTCCGTTACGCGCAGCCTGCATCCGCCGGGAGGCGCCGCCGCGCTGACCGCAATTCTCGGCGGTTCGGCCGTCGCGAAATGGGGATTGCTGTTTCCGCTCGTCCCGGTGGCGCTCAATTCCTGTCTCCTGGTCGGGCTCGGCATCCTGTTTCACAAGCTGTCACGCAGGAAATATCCTCATGCGGCGGTGCCAGCGCCTGCGAACCAGCACAAGACCGAAGACCTGCCGCCCTCGGTAAGGCTCGGCATTCGTGAGGACGACATCGACCGGGCATTGCTTGCCCTCGATGAGAGCTTCGATATCGACCGCAACGATCTGGCGCGGCTTTTCCGACAGGTGGAGCTTGAAGTTACCATCCGCTCGCATGGCGATCTGACCTGCGGCGATATCATGTCGCGCGATGTCGTGAGCGTGGACGAAGGCGAAACAGCGAGCCATGCACGCGATCTGATCATGCGGCACAATTTGCTGACCCTGCCGGTGCGGGCGGAAGACGGGCAATTGCGGGGCGTCGTCGGGCTGAGGGAGCTGATGCATCCAGGCGACGATTTCCGCAATTATATCGTCGGCGCATCGACGGCTTCGGAAAACGATCCGGCTTTCGGCCTTTTGCCGACCCTGACCGACGGGCTTACCCACGCCGTCGTCATCGTGGACGAAATGCGGCGCATCGTAGGGCTGGTATCGCAGACCGATCTTCTGGGCGCGGTCGCGCGTGCCCTGCCGCAGCAAAAGGCCGTCGCGCTGGAAGCGGCGTGAGCTGCTTCGCCATCGTTGCTATTGAACAAAAAGAGATTTCCGGGCAGATTCATGATAGGGCATGTCTCCCGAAAGCCGGAACAGGCTCCAAGATAACCGGAAATCCCGAGCCAACAGGTGAATATGTCCGTCGAGCGCGCGAGCTTCTACATCCTACTGGCTCTGGTCACCATCGCTTTTGCGTGGTTGCTGCTGCCATATTATACGGCGGTTCTCTGGGCGGTTATTCTGGCCGTCATCTTCTATCCGGTCCAGCAGGGGCTGGAACGGTTGCTGCGCGGGCGTAAAAACATCGCGGCGCTGCTTTCCGTGCTCATGTGCATCTGTCTCGTCATCATTCCGATGCTGGCCATCTTCAGCTCGCTGGTTCAGGAGGGTAATTCTCTCTTCCAGCGCCTGAGCAGCCGCGAATTCGACCTGAACAGCTATATCTCCCGCATCCTTGGCGCCCTGCCGGATTCGCTTGAGGAATGGCTGACCCGGTTCGAGCTTGGCAATTTCGCGGAATGGCGCTCGCGCATTTCCTCGGCCATCATGCAGGGTAGCCAGCTTTTTGCCGGCAGGCTTGTCAGCTTCGGCCAGAACACGCTGCAATTCTTCATCGGCTTCGGCATCATGCTTTACCTGCTGTTCTTCCTGTTCCGCGACGGAGCGGAACTGGGACGAAAGATCAGGCGGGCCATTCCGCTCAACGACGATTATACGCGCCAGTTTCTGGAAAAATTTACGGCGGTCATACGGGCGACCGTGAAGGGCAACATCATCATCGCCATCATTCAGGGCATGATAGGCGGCGTCACGTTCTGGTTCCTCGGCGTGGAGGCGGCTCTGCTGTGGGGCGTCATGATGACCTTCCTCTCCATGCTGCCCGCTGTCGGGGCGGCACTTGTCTGGATACCGGCTGCGGCCTGGTTCTTCGCGAGCGGCGACTGGATCAGCGGTGGAATCCTGGTCTTCATCGGCGTGTTCGTGATCGGCCTGGTCGATAATCTCCTGCGTCCGCCCCTGGTCGGAAAAGGCACACGCATGCCGGACTATGTGGTTTTGATTTCCACGGTGGGCGGCATATCGCTGATCGGCATCAACGGCTTCGTGATCGGTCCGTTGATTGCGGCGATGTTCATCGCCGCATGGTCGCTGCTGGCTGAAGAGCAGAAGGGCAATCCCGCCCATCTGCCGAAGGAATGACCGTCAGGCGACTTTCAACTCCGCAATGGGCAGGCCGGTTTCGGTCATCTTGTTGTCGACGCCGTTTTCATCGAGGAAATGCTTCATCTCGGCATAGGTCTCGAACCAGGCGCGGTTATATTTGTCGAACAGCGACTGATCCCAATAATCCTCCAGCCGGAAAGGCTGGTCGCTGAAGACGTCGTAGCTCGGAATCTTGTAGGTTTCGGCAAATTCCGCCGTGCGACTGTCATAGGTGAAATAGATCGACGGTACGCCATTGGCCAGCGCCATCAGATTGCCGTGCAGGCGATAGCCGAGCACGAGCTGCTGCCTGCGCACGAGATTTTCATAATCGGCGACGACATCCGAATAGAACATGCGGTGGCGATAGAGGTTTTCCATCTCATCGTCGAAATACCAGTCGGCGGTCCAGCGATGCGCCTTGAGGGCGGCTATGGCTTCTTCCTTCTGCTCGGGCGTGCCGAAAACCATCTTCTTTTCTTCGATCTCGCCCTGCGCCATCAAGGTGACATCGAAGCGCCCGGCCATGGATTTGACGAGGTCGCGGTGGCGGGTCAGATATTGCTCGATATCCTGCGCATAGGCGGGTGACACTTCGCGGCGCACCGTGACACCCACCTGCTGCACGGTTTCGATCGGCGGCAGCTTGATGCGAAGGTGCTGGTTGTTGCGGCGGAAGGCCGTCGGACAGCCGACGATACGCACATTGCGGATGCCTATATCGTTGAGCACCTGCGCCGTATAGGCACCGCGCACGCCGATGGAAGTGGTGGAATCGGCAATAATACGAAGGACGGCCTTGGTTTCCTCCGAAAGCTGGATTTCCCCTCTGACCGGCGCCTGCGCTCCTATGCCGAATGCGATGACGGGCAGCTTGAGCCGTTGCAGCACCGGGATCGCGTCGCGCCAGTTCATGTCCTTGTTGACGTAGTTCGAACCGCGCAGGATCACATAATCATAGTCTTCACGCAGCTGATCGATCTTCTCCGGCGAGAAATTGGTGATCGGCAGTTCGGATGCCTTTTCGTAATTCATCAGCTTCAGCGACGACTCGAAAACGAAGGCATCGCCGATATTGTGGTAGTGATTGATGCTGCCCTGCACGTCTGTATGACGATACCAGCGTACATTGTCGTGATCGTAGACTTCTCCCGCAGGGATCATGACGAGGGCTCGTGCCATGCGTTTTTCCTTTTTCATGATACAGGCAAACTGGTGGATTTTTCGGATTTGACGTTTGAAACAGCATCTCATTCAGTCGGGATTCAAACGCCAAATTCAATCCACCAGGCTCAGCTTGCCTGAGAAAGGGCAGTTTCTGTGACTGCCGGTTTCTGTCTGCGGGGCTTTGCCTCGCGCAGCCGGTTATAGAGATCGAGATGTTCCTTCGCGCAATCGACATAGTGCACCGGATTGCGGATGGAGCGGTGCAGCCGGTCCCAGATGCTCGGATCGCTCAGCACTTCGGTGAAGCGGTCGGCAAGGTCTTCGGCGCTGCGCACACGAAAATGCAGGCCGTCCTCGCCGTCGCGAATCTTCTCGGCCATGCCGCCTATATTGGAACAGATGACCGGGCGGCGGTGATGCAGCGCTTCCTGAATGACGATGGGGGAATTCTCCCACCAGATCGAGGGCATGACCACCCAGTCGACCGACTGCATGAGGCGCGGCATTTCCGCATTCTGGTAGGCGCTATAAAAGTGCACGCGCGGCCCGGCCTCCTCGATCAGTTTCTGCATCCTCTCCTGGAAGGCGGGAGGCTGTTTTTCCAGATTTCCGCCGAAGATCATAAGGCGTGAATCCTCGCCCCATACCTGTTCCGGCACTCGTGAAATGGCGTCGATCAGGACGTCGATGCCCTTGAACGGATTGATCTGCCCGAAAAAGGCGAAGCGGCTGCGGCGCGGATTCGGGCCTGTCAGTTCGCGCGGGGGCGTGACATCGCGGATGGCGATGCCGTTCTCGATCACGCTCATCTTTTGTGGATCGAGCCCCCATTCGAGATAGCGGTTTGCAAGAAAATCGCTGGGTGAAACGAAAGCGTCCGCCAGTTCGAGCATACCGCGCACGAAACGCTCGCGCTTCAGGAAACGCGCAGGCGGTATCTGCGGGAAGCAGGCATGACAATCGATGGGCGAAGCCTCGTTGCAGAGCTTGGACGTGCCCGCCTTCACCATCTGTCCATCATTGTTGCAGATGGACAGAAATTCGTGGAACGTGACCAGGATGATCCGGTCAGGCAACGCCTCGCGAATGGCATAGAGCGTTTCGAGACCCAGCCCCAGAACGTGATGGAAATGCACGATATCCGGGTCGAAATCGCGCACGAAGCGCAGGAGATCGCGGCGTATCTCGTCCGTGTTCTTGTTCGACAGGTAGAAATGGTCGTATTCGTCGGCGTGAAACAGGATTTCATCGCTGGCGCGACGCATACTCATCAGCGCCGTGGTGCCGTGGCGCGGCAGCGGCTGGCCAGCCCGCGCCAGATAGACCGACTGCACGTCGGGAATGCTGTTCAGCCCCTTGTGCAGATTATAGGAGGCAATCTCCCCGCCGCCGAGCGAGATCGACGGATGGGCATGGGAGATGACGAGGACACGCAGTTTGTCGCTCATGCGGGTTCCTCCAACTGGACATTGCGCCTTCCGGCAAGGATGGAAGACCAGCGTGCATCGAAGACCTGCCGGTCGATCCGCTCGATAAGGGCTATGGTCGATGCCCTGTCCGTCACGGAAGCATCGTCCGCGCCAAGCATCTGCGCCGACGGCAGCCAATAGGAGCGCAGGCCCGATTGTTTGAGTTTCAAGCCGAGATCCAGTCCCTTTTCATGCGTGCCGAGATAGCCGCGCGTGAAGCCTCCGACGGAAAACAGGGCTTCACGCGGGAGAATGCAGCATTCGAATGTGGCCGTCGCCACTTCCGTCAGCGACATGCCGGATACGGCCCCGATGGGGTATCCGGCATAACGGCTGATGAGGGCGCGGTCCGATTGCGGTCCCGCGACCCAGGTTCCCGCCCAGCGGATGGAGTCATCTTCATAGGCAAGGGTTGGCGAAAGCACGCAATCCTTGTGCGCTTGGTAGGCGGTGACGAGCTTGTTCAGCCATCCGGCGCGGCGCGGCAACAGCGATCCGGCGAGAAACACGACCTGATCGGTGGAAACCGTGCGCGCGCCGACCTCCAGCGCGTCGTAAAGGTCTTCCGACCCGTTGGCCGATACGAGACGGATGCGCAAGCGATAGAAATCCGCAAGCCGCCTGATCTGTACGCCGACGCGATCGATGATTTCAGTTGCGGCCGCAATGACGATCGGCGCGATCCGCGTTTCGGGATCGAGCGCCAGCAGCGCGAGCAAAGGCTCGATTTCCTCGACGCGCTCATCGATGCCGATAATGATCGCGGGGCCTGCCGCATCCTCGAACGGACCGAGATCGACCACGCCGAACACTTCCGGCGCGGGGCGATTGACCCCGCGCAGCAACGGCACGAGTTGCTGGTCGACGATATGGCGCAGCGCCCATGCGTTGGGATCGGTCGCACGGAGCTGACGCACGATGGCGTCGCGCGAGGTTACGCGGGTCGGCGTCAGCGGGAAGAAGGCGCGGCGCCCGTCGCTGATCGCAAGCTCGATATAGAAAGGCGCGGTGCTGTCACCCGCAAGTTCCGGTGCGAAGGCAACGAAACCATGGGCATGGCGGCTGGGGTCGAGACCCGCATTGAACGGCGGCTGGTTGTCGAATTCGCGGGTGACGTCGGGCCGGTCGATGCGGGTCCATGTGGTGTCGATCTGGATTTCGCCGCGATGACGGCGCAGCTTCACGCTTTCCACATGGCTGTCGGGATCGAGAAGCCAGCCGGAAACAAGCAACCCGCTGCCCTCGACGCGAAAGACATTGTCGATCCCCATGCGCACGGGGAAAGGCAGGCCGGAAACAGTGTCGGCCCCGTCGAAGCGGTTGGCGGCCGAGCGCATCCGTAGCAGGATGTCGGTCGAACTGCGCACGCGCGGCAGGATGGCGCGAATGTGTCCCGGCGTTTCGCGGGCGCCGGCAAGCATCCTGCGGTCATAAACTTCGGTAAAACGCCAGCCGCGCCGTCCGCGAAACAACAGCCTTTCGATGTCGGTCGGCTCCACCGGCTCGTTGGCGAGCAACAGGCCCGCGAAGCCCGATGCCTGATCGTTGAGATCGGGTCGCGCAAAAACGCTGATCGCGCATTCGGCGAGCGACGGATTCTTCCCGCTGATGAGCAGGCGCGTGACGGCGGGCGCCAGGTCCTGCGCCCAGCCCTGCACGAAAATCTCGCCTTCGTCGCTGCCGCCGATGAGTTCGATACAGCCGTCGGAGCGCGCTCCTGCTTGCAGAAGAACAGTGATGGCGGAGAGTTTCTTCCTGCTGATCGGACCTGAAATCAGCCCTTCCACCAGTTCATCGATCACACCCGGCAGGCTCGCTCCGGCAAGATCGCCGATCATGGCGACGAAATCGCCGATGGAGGCGGAGCGTGAGGCAAAATTATAGCGCGCGACCTTGGCCCGATGCTGGAACATGATCGTCTTCAGAATGCCCCGGCGCAGGGCATTGGTCGGCACGATGGCGACGAAACCGTGAGTTCCTGCGGGCGATGGTTCCTTGAGCGGCCAGGTGATGAGGCTGGTCTTCACACTCATCGCCGGGTCGCCATTGAGGAAGGCCGTCACCTGATCGGTGGCGGCGCCGCCGATGCCCAGCACCAGAACCAGCGTGTCTTCGATCACGCTGCCGACGACCATTTCGCCTTCCATCATCATGGGTGGGCGATCCGGTGCGCGGGCAAGTCTGGCGGTGGGCTGTGCGGTTGGTCTTTCGTCCTGCGACATTGCCATGTCCTCAGGGCATGACCGCGAGTGTCAGAAGCGCGCCGGCTATAAAGCCCGCCAGGACGAAAATCAGCATGAACAGAAGCTTGATGTCGCCATTACTGCGTTTGCGCACGTCCTCCATGCGCTGTTCCAGACCGGCGACGACGCCGTCCATGCGCATGATATGCACGTCAAGTTCGCTCATGCGTTGATGCAGGTCGTTTCGCAGCCCATCGACCGAGCCTGCAATGTCAAGCAGTTCGGCAGGCGCGGCATTGCCCGATGCATCGAGTGTCGGCGCAACGCGCTGGAGCGAACGCTGATTGACCTGCAACTGGCGCTGTGCGGCCATCAGCATGTCGAGCTTGTCGAGAATGCGCGCCATCGGGGCTGCGATCAGTGCTTCGGCGGCCTGTTCGTCGGGTTTCGGCACGCGCAGTTTCTGCTCGGTCCCCGCCGCATTGGCAGCAACGACCACGAGTTCACCGGCGCGCGCGGCGGCGAATTGCGGCAGCATCACTTCAAAAGCGTGCTTGCCGTCGCCGATGCCGTTGCGCTTCAGGTCCGGGCGATCCTTGTCCGCGGGGGCCTCGGCGATCGGCTTGTCGTCCAGAAGGACACGGATCAGAAGTCTCTCCGTCGGAAATGACGGGTCGAAGGCCCAGCCGTAGAGCCGCCCTTCCTCGATTGCGTCAACGCGTCCTTTCATGGCTTCGGTCCTTTGAGGCGCGGCTGCGGCATTGGCCGCCGTCGCCTGCCTTGCTTCCCCCACGGATGGCCCCCCAGATGGAACTTTGGTCGCGATGTTCATGGTTTACCTCTCATGCTGCCTCGACACGGGCGATACGCAAGTTCCCGATGAGATCGAGATAGCGTGTCGCCGTGGTGTCGATGGTATCCGGATGACGCGCATTGCTACCGAGCGAGCGGCGCAGATCCGGGTTTTCCGCCATGCGCCGCATCGCTTGTGCGAGTGCCAGCGGATCGTTCGGCGGAACGGTGAGGCCATTGACCTCGTTTTCGATCATTTCGGCCATCCCGCCGATATTGCTGCATATGACCGGGCAGTTCTGTCCCTGCGCTTCCTGAATGACGAGTGGGGCATTTTCCCACCAGATCGAAGGCATGACGGCGCAATCGACCGTCTGGATCAGTTGCGCAATGTCCTCGCGGCGATAGGCGCCGCGACGCTGGACGAAGGGCGATGTTTCGGCAAAGAGCCGGTCGAGGTCGTTGACGAAGCTTTCGCTCTGGAACGGCGCTGCGCCATGCACGCGCAATTCGAAATCGAAACCTTCGGAAATGAGCTGCCGGGCGGCTTCGAGCAGAACCGTCGTGCCTTTCCACGGATTGAGATTGCCGAAATAGCCGAAGACCGGCTTTTTACGCTCCGCCGACCGGGTCGGAATTGAGGGGCGCTCGGGCTGGCCGTTGGGAATGACGCTGACCAGTTCTTCCGCCAGGCCCCATTCGACATAACGCTGTTTCAGGAATTCGCTCGGCGAAACGAATGCATCGACGGTGCTCAGCAGCGACTTGATGTGGCGTTCGCGCAGCACGAATTTGTCGAGTGCAATATCCTTGAAACAGGCATGGCAGCGGTCGGGGCCAGCCCCATGGCACAATTCCTTGCCGGTGGTGCGGACCATCAGGCCGTCATGATGGCAGATTGGATAATAATCGTGCAAAGTCAGAACGATACGGCAATCTGGTAATGTGCGGCGCACGATATGCGGAAATTCCGCGCCAAGCAAAAGCAGATGATGCAGATGCACGACATCGGGCCGGAAATCGTTGAGCAGTTCGACGATATCCGGCACGATGCCGTAAAGATCGATCTGGCTCATGTAGAAGCGGTCGAAATGGCCGGACCAGAGCAGGATTTCGTCGCCGCCATTGCCGATGCTCTGGAAGCTTGTGCCGGGACGGGCCTCGCGATGCACCTTGTTGGTCGCGCCCATGAACATCGCTTCGCACCCCGCACGCTGATAGGCGCGGAAAAGGTCGTGAGCGAATATCTCCGTGCCGCCGGGGTGCAGCGATGGATGGTTATGGGCGGCAATCAGGACACGCGGAGCCATCAGATGGCACCTCGCGAGGCAATGAATATATCCTGATAATGATCGGCGTCGACGCCGCGCCAGTGGCCGAGAGATTTGGTTTCGAGCATCAAGCCGACACCCGCCAGCGCGCGGTCGAGAAAGCCGCTTTCAAAGCCGACTGCGGCAAGGGGCGGCAGATCCGGCACGAACCAGCATGGACCGTCGCCATGGCGTTCAAAGGCGAGACGCCTGTCACGCTTGCCATGCCGGTCGCGCGCCGCAATATCGTCCACGACGAAAGCGGTCATGAAAAGCCTGCCGCCGGGCGCGAGAACGCGCGCGACTTCGCGCAGATAGACCTTGACCTCATCCGACGGCAGATGCGTCACGACCGACGTCATGATCGCGAAATCGAAGCTCTTGTCCTGAAAGGGCAGAACGAGGCTGATGCCATTGACCACCCCCTTCGGATTATAGAGATCGTGCGCGATATCGATGTGGCGGAAATCGAAGTTCGGGTAGCGCGACGCGATGTTCTGGCGGCACCAGTTGACGCCGCCCGCCACCGGGTCGATGCCGGAATAGCGCGCCCTGGCAGGGTCGAGATATTGCGTCAGCGGCACGGCCATGCGGCCTATGCCCGAACCGATGTCGAGCACGCGCGCATCGGGCCGCAGCCCGCCCTTGCGGATGAAATGGCCGAGAAATTCGGCGCCTACCGCGCGATAATCGCCATCTCCGACGAAGACGCTGTTCGGGTCGGGCGAGGGCAGAAAGCGGTTCTTCAGAACAGACTGCATCAGCCAGTCGATCTGCGTATCCGGAATAGCGGGTCCGGTTTCGGGGGCTGGCTGTTTCAGCATTACCACATCCGTCAAGCGGCGTTCCTTTCAGACTTGGTCATGATCACATTCGACAGATCGGCCGCCCGATCGTCGTCTTGCGATGGAACCATCAGTTCGGCAATATCGTCGTCCCAGCGCTGGGTGTGGAGCCAGGAATTATATTGGCTGGCGAGGCCGCGCATGTAGTCCGCGCTGCGGCGGATCGAGCGGCGCTCGAAATGGTAAAGAGCGACGGCGGGTTCGTAGTATATCCCGAAGCCGAGTTGCCTTATCTTCAGGCACAGGTCGCTGTCCTCATAGTCTCCGATGATATAATCTTCAGTATATCCGCCGACCAGGTCGAAGATATCCCTGCGTGTGGTGAGGCAGGCGCCGGTAACGCCCGGCACTTCCCGTGCGCGCAGCGCGGACGGATAGTTTCCGGGCATGCCCTTGTAATAATGATGGTTCAGCCAGATGCCCTGACGGTCGCGGGCAAAATAAAGCCCGGCGTGCTGGAGGGAGCCGTCCTCGAACAGGAGGCGCGGGCCGATCGCACCGAGCTTGGGCTGATCGAACAGAGGCTGGACGAGTTGCTGCAACCAGCCGTGTTCCGTCGGAACCACATCGGAATTCAGCATGACGATGGTGGTGCCTGTCGCGATGCCGGCGCCCGCATTGCAGGCACGGGCGTAACCGCCGTTGCGGTTCATCACGGCGAGTTTGAAGGGCATGTCGTGCAGGATGTGCAGCCCGCCCAGCATGTGTTCCGTATCGTCCTGAATTTCGGGCGAATCCAGCACGAAGATGAATTCTGCGTTTTCCATCAGCCAGGGATCGGTGGCCATTGCCGAGAACTGAAACCGCAGGAAATCGAGATTGCGGTAGAGGGGGATGACGATGGACGCGAGCGGCGAGGCTGGCGTCTGGCCGTAATCCTTGACTTCGGAAATCCGCACCGTTGCGCCCAGCTTCTTTTCGACTTCGGTCAGCGCGGGCGCCAGGATATGCGTGAATACGTCGGGTCGCGCCTGCTGCGGCGGTACGGAGCGCAGGATGCGGTTGCGCTGCGCGGATGGCTCGAAAGGCTGGGGCGCGGGGACGAGCGGCGCGGTCGCGCCGGAAGCAAGGCGAATCTGGAAGCGCGGTTGCAGCAGCGGTCCGAGATTCTGCACCGAAGGAAGCCAGGCGACGAAGCCGGTCACATCCTGCTGCGGGGCATCCGGGCTTTTGGCGACCTTGCCCGGAAACTTGTGAAAATGAGGTTTCAGCGACAGCGCGCTTCCGTTTTCGGGCAGATATTCGATATCGGCAAGCATGGCTGCCGGGTCGTGCATCCAGCCGCCGACGATCAGCCCGCCGTCAAGCGCAAGCGCGAGGTCGATTTCCGCCGCGGGATGGGTGGCCGATTGTGCGATCTGGCGCACGGGCAGTGGCGTACGCGTTTGCAGGTCGATGGCGACGGCCGCGCCGGCGGGGCCGAGCTTGCCGAGCTGGCGGACAAGAAATTCGCGCAGCGCGCCGTTACCCTGCCATTTGGTCCACCATTTTGCGAAATCCGTTTGCTCGCTTTTGGGGCTGGCCAGCTTGCGGACGGCAACGCCTTTCTGGCCCGTCAGTACCAGCAGGAGCGACGATGGCAGGTCCTGTGTCGCTTCCAGCAGAAAATGGCATGGCTGCCAGGCATTGCGGGCCTGTTTGCCGACAACGAATCTGGGCGGAATAACCATGACGCTGCCCGACGTGATGCCATAGATGGCGGAAATCTCGCCCAGCATCGGATCGACCGCCGTTTCAAGCAGGTGATGGCTTTGGACGGGCTCGCCGCAATGCTGGGCTTCACGTGGTTCGGGCGTCAATGCGAAAGTCAGGTCACGCACGAGAGATGCGAAAGTCTGGTTTCGCGAAAGCCGGAATGTGCTGCGCCACGTGGTCAGAATATTGGTCAGAAGCTTGATGTGGCCGGGTAGGGTGAGATCACTCGTCACATATTCGACGTCGAAGGGAGCGAGCTCGTTGGCCGGATAGACGACCGTCTGGGCCGTCGGGCCGAGAGAACCGGCGGAGAGCGAGAGTTCAACGGGATCGCTGCCGGTGCGCATCGCCCAGAACATGCGTATGCCGCCGCTTTCGAGCGGGATGCCCACGCTCACCAGCGGAACCGGCTGGACGGGCATTTCAAGCGTGCATTTGGTGGTTGTACGAGCCGGGGCCGGGATATCCCAGATGACTACAGCGACATCGGCGCAAAGACGGCAGATGGAAAGGTTTTCGGTTTTGCTTTCAATGTCCGCCGAATGGTCGAGGTTCAATGTGAGGCCCTTTCATTCTTTCGGAGGCCCGGAAACGCGAAGTTATTTGGATAACTAGTGGATTGAATTTGACGTTTGGATCCCGACTGAATGAGATGCTGTTTCAAACGTCAAATTCGAAAAATCCACTAGATACATAAACTTACTAGTGGTCTTTTCGATTCCGACATTTGCTCGGCGCCTGTATCAGAGGGATGCAAATGTCGGAATCAGACCACTAGGTCCGGGAAGATGAAACGTGCCCGACGGGAGGATAGCCGGGCACGCTCTCGATTGTTTAATCAGTGAACAGTGAAGTACTGATCGGGATGTTCCTGCACATCGCTTGCATCGGTGTTTACGAGGGTGACGGTGTCGCCATTGCCGAGATCGACAACGACATTGCCACCAACCTGCGTGACACGGTCGGTAAGATCATCCGCCGAAGAAATATCAAGACCGTTGATACCCTTCTGAATCTGCAGGATGTCTTCGCCGGGATTGAAGTCGAGAATGACGTCGTTGCCGCCGCCACCGCTGAACAGGAATGTATCGCTGCCATGCCCGCCGATGAGAACGTCGTTTCCTGCACCGCCATCGAGGATGTCGCTGCCGTTTCCACCTTCGAGAATGTCATTATGAGCGCCGCCAAACAGCAGGTCGGAGCCATTGCCGCCCTGGAGAATGTCATCTCCATTGTGGCCGAACAGCACGTCGTTGCCATTGCCGCCGCTCAGGACGTCATTTCCTTCATTGCCGAAGAGAATGTCATTTCCGTTTTCGCCGAACAGGGTGTCGTCGCCCGTGCCGCCGAAAAGGATGTCACTCCCGTTGCCGCCGAAGACCGTGTCATTGCCGTCGCCGCCGAAGACAAGATCATCACCGCCATGGGCGCGGATGAAATCGTCAAAGCGGGAGCCGAACAACACGTCGTCGTAGGCGCCGCCTTCTAAAGTGGCCATCTGCTTCTCCTTGTGTTCCTGTATGGGGTTTCCACAAGCCGGAATGCTCCGACCATTATGCTCTTAGTAGTCTGCTATGCATTAAGTGGAATTGCAACATTGCCAATTGGTATAATTTAGGCAAGCGTAAGTAACAAATTATTACGTGTAATTTATATTACGATTCTATGAAATAATTTATAAATTAATTTTCTTGTTATTATAATTTATATTTACATTGTATCTATGTGCAATTTATTTCAAAAATCGAAATTTCATCATGTGGAGGGTATTTTTAAAGTGGTTTCAAATAGATAGTGCCGCGCATGAATCTTCACGCGCGGCATCTGTATGATGCGGGATTTCAACCCAGGCTTGAGTATTACTGAGAAATACTCTTCATATTAATCTTCGCGGAAGGCACGGTTGAGACTGTCCGTAATCGGCGAGACGAGATAGTCGATGGCCCGGCGTTCCTTGTGCACGATGATGATTTCGGCAGGCATTCCGGGATAAAGCCGGGCGGCGGGATTTGCGGCGAGAGCGGCTGGAGTGATTTCCGCGCGGGCCACGAAAAATGCCGTATCGGTTTTTTCGTCGAGCGACTGGTCGGCGGCGATATAGGTCAGCTTTCCGTCGAGAGGCGCCATGGTGCGCTGATTATAGGCGGTCAGACGAATTTGGGCGCTGGCGCCGACCGATATGCTGTCGATATCGCGCGGGCTGATTTTCATTTCGACGACCAACGGTTCGTTTTCCGGGACGATATCCATGATCGCTTCGCCCGGCGCAATGACGCCGCCCGGCGTGCGCAGCCGGATATTGGCGACGATGCCTTCCTGCGGCGAGCGAACTTCCACGCGCCGCATCACATCCTTCGCCGCAACGATACGTTCCTGAACGTCGGAAAGTTCCACCTGGCTCGACGTGATTTCACCGGCAATTTCAGACTGAAGATCGCTTTCGATGCCGGACAGGGCGAATTCCGCTCCGGCCTTCGCCTGTTCGGCCTTGGCCTTGTCACCTGCATATTCGCCGCGATCTCCCGCAAGCTGGCTGAGGCGCGTATCGATCTCGGTGAGTTTCGATTTCTGGGCAAAACCCTTGTCGACAAGGCTTGCAATCGCCTTGCGCTGGTCGCCGATCAGTTCGATCTGGCGATCCGTGGCGGCAATCTGTGCGGCGGAAGCCTTGGCCTGCTCGGTATATTGCTCGATGGTCTTTTGCTGGATGTCGATCTTGCTGAGTTTCTGAGCCAGGCGTTTCTGGAAAAAGATGTTCTCGGCCCGAACGGCATTCTCGGCATTTTCGCCGCTTTCGGCAAAGCCTTCCGGAAAGGCGATTTCCTTCGCGCTCGCTTGCTCGGCGCGCAGCCGCGCCAGTTTTGCAATCAGGCCGATGCGCCTGCTCTCCAGCGATTGAAGATCGGAACGGGCCTTGGTGTCGTCGAGCCGGAGAAGCGGCTGGCCGACCTTGACCAGATCGCCTTCCTGCACGAGCAGGCGATCGAGGATACCGCCTTCGAGGTGGCTGATCGTCTTGCGTTTGGAATCGACGATCACGGTGCCCATGGCAACGGCCGCGCTTCCAAGATTGGCGGAATACGCCCAGGCAAAGAAGCCGCCGAAGGCGACGCCGATTGTGGCAAGGCCTGCGATGATGAGGCCGCGCAGCGGCGAACGCGCATCTTCACGCTCCAGATCGAGCGCCCATTCGGGTTTGACGCTGCCGAAGCGGGTGAGGGCGCGATGATCCGATGATTCTGCACGTGGCGCGAGCAGGCTGGAAACACGACGAGGAATAACGGATTTGCCCATCATGCGTTTGCTGCTCCCATTTTCGGGCCATTATTGGCCGGTGTCAGCGAGGCGACCACGTCCGTGCGCGGGCCGAACTGCGAAATGCGGCCGTTTTCCAGAACCAGAAGCTTGTCGGCTACCTGCATGATGGACGGGCGGTGTGCAATCATGATGACGATTGCCCCGTCGTCGCGGGCATGTTCGACCGCGCGGATCAAGGCGCGTTCGCCAACGGCATCGAGATTGGAATTCGGTTCGTCGAGTACGATCAGGCGCGGGCGGTTGTAGAGGCAGCGCGCAAGCCCGATGCGCTGGCGCTGGCCACCTGAAAGCGTCAGCCTTCCGTCGCCGACCGGCGTGTCGTAGCCGAGCGGCATGCGCCCGATCATTTCGTGCACGTCGGCAAGGCGTGCGGCTTCCAGCACCCGGTGCGGGTCGCTGTCGCCCATGCGGGCGATATTGTCCTTGATGGTTCCGTCGAGAAGCGACACCGATTGCGGCAGGTAGCCTGCGATTTCACCGAAGGAGCCACGCTCCCACAGATAGACATTGTTGCCGTCGAGGAAGACGCCGCCCGATGACGGTTTGACGATGCCGATGAGGAGGCGCGCCAGCGTCGATTTGCCGGCGGCGGAGGGGCCGACAATGCCGAGCACTTCGCCCGGCGAGATCGAAAACGAGATGCCCTTGATGATCGGAACGTCGACACCCGGCACGGCATAGATCAGCTTGTCCACCACCAGGTCGCCGTTGGGGCGCGGTGTGGGCATGGTCTGGCGCACGGCAAGGTTTTCGGACAATAGCGACTGCACGCGCTTCCAGCTTGCTATGGCGCTGACCCACTGACGCCAGTTTTCCACAATGCGGTCGAAGGGCATCAGAAGGCGGCCGATGATGATGCTGGTGGCGATCATCGCGCCCGGCGAGATTTCCTGCTGCATGGCCAGAAGCGTGCCCAGACCCAGTGATCCGATCTGGATGATGAACCGCGCCGTGCGTGCAAACGAGGACAGGGCGCGAGCGCGGGTTCCGCCAAGGTCGAGCACTTCGAGCGCCTGTAGCTGCATCGTGCGCCACCGGCGCGCAAGCGCGGGCAGCATCCCCATGGCTTCGATGACCTCGGCATGGCGTAGGCTGCTGCCGATTTTCGCAATCGCCTCGACATTGGCCTGATTCGCTTCCTGCACGAGATTGCGTGTCAGGAGGTCGGTGAGGACGCCGCAGGCGACCAGAATGAGCACGGCCACAAGGCCGATGACGCCAAGCATCGGATGCAGGATGAACAGAACCCCGAGGAAGATCGGGGACCATGCCGCATCGAGCGGAGCATTGATGGCGGGGGACGTCAGAAAGCTGCGCAGTTCGGTCAGGTCCCGGAGCGTTTGTGTCGCTTTAGGCATACCCTGATTGACCGAAGCCTGAACCGCCGCGGTCAATACGGCAAGGTTCAGGCGGCGCACCAATGCGCTGCCCATGGCCTGGAAGGAAAGGGACCTGATATATTCCAGAACGCCGAAAACCAGCATCGCCCCGACGGCGAGAATGGTCAGCATGGTGAGCGTATCCATGCTTCGGCTGTTCAGTACCCTATCATGAACCTGCAACATATAGAGGGGTACAGTGAGTTGTAGCAAATTGATACAGGCGCTTAGCAGCACTGCATAAAGCAATCCTGACAGGAAAACGCGGCGGGCCCTGAAAATCAGGCCTTTGGGCGTTGTCGCCGGATCGCCTGTCTCTTTTTTGTGAGCAGGGCTCTTGCCAATCGAGTTGATTTCGCGAGTATCATTCATACGCTATCTGCCTTGGAATGGTCACAGGTGGCGGATATCCCTAAAAACTGTGTGCTAGTTCTCAAGTTCAGTAAAGTAATACTGCAGAGAATGTGACAGAAAAAAGGTTCTTACGGCGGGGAAATGCGAAAGGAGGCAAGAAAATATAACCGGAAATTTCTTCAAATTTTGAAGTAAAATTGAAAATGGAGAGCAAAAGATGCAAAAACTTCTACACGAGGGAGTGGAAGTCGAAACATCAGTTGACGGCTTCACAGCCGTTGATTTCCCTGAAGTTAGCGCCGAAAAACAGGAACGCAGACGTCCGGCCCATACAGTTGTCATTACGCATTTCGAACTGGCCCGGATGATAGAACGAGTAAACCGCCGCTTTGTGAGTTTGCTGAAAACAGAGCTGACGAAATTAGGTGTGGAAGATATCGGTCCGGCCCAGACACTGGTTCTGATGGCTATCGGCGATGTCGAACTCACCGTTGGTGAATTGCTGGATCGCGGACATTATGTCGGATCCAACATTTCCTATTATCTCAAGCAGCTTACGGATGGCGGCTATGTCGATCGCGTAGCCTCGCAAAGAGACAAACGATCCGCACGTATCCGCCTGACGGAAAAGGGTGAAAGGCTGTGCGCCAGCTTGCGGAATGCAAGCCGGACCTACAACCATATTCTCACCCGTGACGATGACGATCTGCGTAATCTGGAGATCGCCTATCAGACCCTACACAGACTTGAACTCGTGTGGGGCAATGCCGCACGTTATGGCATTTGATGTGCCGCGCCGTCTTTTGGCTTCCCGTCGAGCACGTTTTGTAACATGCGTATAGCATTCGTGCACAGGCGTGGTTTTGGTCAGTTTGCTGCACTGGCCGAAAATCTGGCGACGAGCGGACATGATGTAAGCCTGATTTGCGAGACAGTGGATCGTCGCCTCCCAGCGGTCCGCGTCATCCGTCACAGAGTGGAATCCGGCCCCCGCACCGGCGGTGCAATGGCCCGGTATCTCGAAGTACCCGATCATCATACGAGGATCGGGTACCGCGTGGCGGAGACACTCGAATCAATGGTCCGTCATGGTCAGTCACCCGACATCGTCGTCGGTCACATAGGTTGGGGCAGCATGATGTTCGTAAAGGACGTGCTGCCCGCAGCGCCCGCTCTTGGTTATTGCGAGTTTTTCTATCGTGCCCAGGGCGCGGATGTGGGATTCGCTCCCGGTGATCGTCCCAATATCGAAACGCATAAAAGGCTTCGGCTGCGGAATATGGCCCAGCTCGTGACGCTCGAAGCGATCGATGGGGGGCTGAGCCCCACCCATTGGCAGAAAAGCCTTTACCCGCGCTCGGTGCAGAACCGGATTGCCGTGGTGCATGAGGGTGTCGACACCAAGCTCTTCTACCCCGACCGTCACGCCTCGATCCAGTTGCCGGACGGGCGGGTCCTGAAAGCCGGAGAATCGCGGGTGATCACTTTCGTGGCCCGCGATCTGGAGCCTTATCGGGGATTCCCGCAGGCGCTGGAAGCGGCGGCCAAAGTCATTCGGCAGAACGATGATGCGGTTTTCGTCTTCGTCGGCGGAGACGGGGTGAGCTACGGAACGCCGCCACCCGGCGGCGGTTCATGGCGCGAGCATCTGCTGAAGACGGTAGATTTGCCGCCCGACCGGGTCGTTTTTCCCGGCACCATTCCGCACGTGCAATTGCGCAAGCTTTATCAGATATCCACCGCCCATATCTATCTCACTTACCCCTTCGTCCTGTCGTGGTCGGTGGTCGAGGCCATGGCGTGCGGCGCGCTCATCATCGGCTCGGATACGCCGCCGGTACGCGAAGTCATCCGTTCCGGGCAGAACGGCCTGCTCGTGCCGTTTTTCGACAGTGACGCGCTGGCCGAAGCGATCATGAACGTTCTGCGCGACCCGGATGCCTGCCTTCAGATGCGGGCGGCGGCACGGAGAACCGTCGAAAATCGGTTCAGGTTGTCGAAATGTTTACAGCAGCAAAAAACCTTGATCGATGCAGTATTGAATGGCCGATAGTCAGTCTGTGGCGACAATCGGGCACGCAATGATATGATGTAAAATATAAAGTGCCGTATTTCTGCGTGTTTACGTAAACGTATTAATATATTTTGACATTGCTTCAAATTTTGAATTAAATCATACCCAAATATTCGTAATATTATCATATAGTTGATGCTGTATGGCGGTTGACAATACTTGATCTGTATTTTCTCATTGTGCTTGCAGGCCGAACCTCCCAACCGGCCCCCACACAATGGATGATTATGTTGAGCACACCACTTCCTGCGATCTCGGCGCGGAAATCCCGCCGGTATGCCATAGCTTCCATGCGCGATCGCGAAGCGTTGGAAGCGACCTCTCTGGGCGAACTGACCGCTTTCGTGGAAGGCGATGGAAAACGGCTTCGTCTGGCAAACACATTCCCCCTCCTTGCGGTTGCCGCCTCGCAGGAGGGCGAGGATGAGCTGAAACAGGTTTTGCCGCAGCTTTATCGCCTGAGCACCGTTCCCGAACTGCCCATCATACGCATCGATGACGCGGCGCCAGAATCGGTGCCTTTGCTGGTCGCCCAACTGCTTGAAGGCAGTCTGGACAGGCTCGTCGGTCACGTGAGCAAGGTTCACGCCGAGCTTGCCATGCTGCGCCGCGAGCGCGAGACGATGTTTGAGAACTATCGGGCAATCGAAGATGCGTTCCACGCGCGCAACTGGGATTCCTCGACCGAAATTTTCAGCCATGCGCCTTTGGTCGATCCCAAGGACGAAGGTTTTGCCCGCTTGCTGCGCGAATCGGAAATCGAGCAGCTCTTCCCGGTTTCGAGCTATGCCGTCTCGGGATTTGCGCTGCATTTCCGTGATTTGCCCGCAAACCGTAACGGCCAGCTGATCATCACACTGGATTATCTTGAAAACGGCGAGGGGATCGCCGAGTGGCTTGTGCCATATGCAAAGCTTCATTCGGAGTGGAATTTCTTTTCCCTCCCCAAAGCCTGCGACGGTAGTCACCGCACCCTGCGGCTGCGCATTTCCGCGACGGGCGGCGTCCCGCCGGAACTGTCGCTCGGCAATGTTATAGCCAATGAGCGCTATGCCGCGCGCGCGCGCATACCGCATGGCGATCTGGACATGCGCCCGCTGGCTTTACGTATTTTCACCGGCTTGCCCGGCGTGCGGCCGGCATCGCTGCCCAACGCCATCGTGCCGACTTCGCTCATCAACGGTCGCAAGGTGGACGATTATCGCCTGCCGGTCGAACTGCTGCGCAATGTGGCGGACGTGTCGGTTACGCCGCTTACTCCCGATTTCCCGACGGTGCGTTTCCTGGAACATGAGGATGCCATCGGTTGCCATCCGCTCGAGGAGGGGATCACCGCGGCTGCGATCCGCCGGGTGGTGGCGCCGGGCACGATCCGCATATCGGCGCGCGCCGTGATCGATCACCCTGAAGGCAAGCCCTGTGCGGTAGGCCTGCTTCTGGTCAATCTGGCTTCGGATGTTAAGGAGGAGATCGGTGCTATCGCCAATCTCGACCGCCGCCGGAACCAGGTGCTGTTCAGTGGCTGGTCGGAAGTTGCTCCCAACCGTCCGATCGACATCAATTTCATGCTGGAGGAACCGATCGATCGCACCATGGACCTGGTCGTGTTGAGCAAGGCGGCAGGGGATTCCGTCGATTTCTCCTGGCTCAAGGTGTTCAACTTCCGCCTGGTCAAGCACATCGAGGCCAGTTCCGTTCAGGAACCAGCCAAAGAGGCTGCCAATGTACGATAGATCGAAGGATTTGATCGTCGTTGCCATGCCGTTATACGGGCATGCGGCGCTGGCGCTCGAAGCGCTGGAAACCGTGCTGGCATCGGAAACGGTTTTCCAGATACAGATCGTCGTGTCGGTGGACGGCGACCCGCGACGGGAAGTGTTCGACAGTCTGACGCTCTATGCGGCGGCGCATCCGAACATTCACGTGATCTTCGGCGAGAATGCAGGCCCCGGCGGCGCGCGCAATCGTGCCATCGAGTACATTCTGGAGGAAATGCCGGACGTCAAAGCCGTCTATTTCGTCGATGCGGATAATCGCGTCCAGCCGCATACGATCGATACGCTCTACCGCAGGCTGCTGGCGAGCGATGCAGGCTGGGTCTACACCAATATCGATACATTCTCCGTCAACTGGCGCGCCCATTACGGCGACAGCTATTCGCGGCTCATCCACTGCATCACCGACAATATCTGCGATACCGGTTCGATGATCTCCGCTGAGGTGTTCCGCAGTGGCGTGCGCTTCGACGACGACCGCCAGAACGGGTTCGAGGATTGGGAATTCTGGCTCTCGGCCATCGAGGCGGGCTTTGTCGGCACACCTTGTCACGATACCGGCTTCGAATATCGCCTGCGAGCCGAGAGCCGCTTCAAGGAAGCCAATCGCGACCGCTCGGGCTCCATCAATTTTCTTCGCAAGCGGCACAAGGCGCTGTTTCGCAGGCCCACGCTTGTCGGTTTCGAGCATGAGGAATGTCCGCGCTATGGTGTAATCCGCGCGGGTGAGGGAACAGTCAGTCTCTTCACCGATCTCAGCCTCGGCACCACCGATCTCAAATTCGATGATGCCATCCGTGCATTCTGGGGCAGCGCTTCAGAGCCGGACAATTTCCACTTTCCGCCGTTCCTTGCCTCGTCTAACACCGAGACGCTGAAGCTTCTTGCCCGTTCGCGACTCTTGCCAAACATCCTGTCGCGGCTGGAGAAACTCGCGGAGCAGGCCAATGTCGTCTTCGTGGAACTGACCAATGTCGAAGGCGAGCGGCGTATCGATACGGAACTCATGCCCTCCGGCGCACGCCAGCCTCACGCCGACCTGATCTTCGTTTCGACGAGGCTGATCCGCGATATCATCGAAAACGATGCGCTGGACTGGTTCTCGTCGCTGGGCACCCAGCAATTATGGCCGACATCGGCGCGCATGAAAGTGCGTTTCCCGTTCCCGCGTGTGCGTCAACGCCGGGCATTGTCCCGGCCCGAACAGTCCATGCTCAATCTGGTAACGTCGATTGCCACAAACCCGCTGAAGCAGAGCGCCGCGACCCGGTGGACATGGCGCCCGCGTCGCCTGCCCGCCCTGTCGGAAATGTATCAGGTGCTGCGCAACGAGCTTGGCGGCGGGCCGGTTCTGCCCCTCGGTCATAATTCCACCGGAAGGAAGACGGCGGCGGTGCTGGTGCCGAACGCATCCTTCGGCGGGGCCGAAAAGGTTGCCTATGCCGCGGGGCGGGAACTGAAGAACCAGGGTTTTGAAACCCATCTTTTCGTGCTTGGAAACGAGCGCATGGACGTGCTCGACGAGTTCGACCAGTCCTTCGACTATCTCCATTTCTGGAAGGACGGTATTCCCGCCTGGGGCGATACGAACCGCTTTCTGGGGCAGGATTTCATTACCGAGGATCATCCGCTGGACTGGAGCATCCTGCGCGGCCAGCTTTCAGGCTTCGATCTGGTGGTGAACAACCATGTCATGGCCGCGCATCCGCTGATGGGCAAGCTTCGCTCGGAGGGCACACGAACGGCCTGCTATCTGCATGTGGTGGACGAGACCGTATTCCGTCGCCCGGCCGGGCAACCCTATGCGGGGATCGCCTTCGAACATGCTTATGACGCCTTCCTCACCTGTTCGGATCAGTTGAAGATTTATCTGCACAGTTTCGGTGTGCCTTTCGAGAAGGTTTTCTCGGTGCCGAACGGCGCAAGCTTCTCCATCGATGAGGAATTGCGCGCCGAAGTGACCGAATCGCGCAAAAAGATTCGCAAGAACGAGCCCATGCGCATCCTCTATATGGGACGTCTCGACCGTCAGAAGGGGATCGACCGCCTGCACGATGCCATCGTGAAGCTCAAGGAGCAGGGCATTCCTTTCGAGGCGCAGGCCATCGGTGGGGAAATCCTTTCCGACGACCCGAGCGCATCATGGATGACGCGCCTGAAGGAAGCGGGTGTGAAAGTCTCGCCCCCCGTCTTTGACGGCAGGGACATCGCGAACCATCTGGCATGGGCCGATGTGCTCCTCATGCCGTCGCGCTGGGAAGGTGCGCCGCTGATGATTGCCGAAGCGCAGCAGCTTGGTTGCGTGCCGGTTGCGACCGCTGTCGGGGCCGTCGATGAGCTGATCAACCATGGCCGCGACGGTATTCTCATCCGCAACGGCAACGATGCGCAGATCGTGTCCGACATGACGCGCATCCTGACCATACTGGCGCAGGACCGCGAAGCATTGCAGCGCACAGCCGAAGGCGCGCTTGCGGCAGCGGCTCACCGCACATGGAGCGCGGCTTTCTCCGAGTTCACGGACTGGGCGAACAAGATCAGCCCCGTCTACCCGAAGTCCCGGCGCACGTCGCCGCAAATTCCCGATGATGTCAGCACCGCCGCAGCCGTCCTCCCCGGCCGCGCAGTCGCCTGAATAGGTCGGAGCACAGTGCAGAAAGGCAACCTATGAGCAAGAATCCACGAATTCTCGTGACCGGTATTCCAAGCCATCTGACGCGTCTCATCCAGCGTGCGGAGAAGGCTCAGGTCCATTATTCGGAAAAGCAGAGGGATTCCGAATCCAGGGATAATTTCATCCAGGAACTGAAGAACATCAGCAATACCGGCAATTATCTGATCGGCGAGGGCGCGATGACGGCTCTTTCGCCATCGGCGAAACACGTGCCGTTCTGGCACCTTTATAATTGCATCAATAACGGAACTGGTCTGGACGAGATCAACAAGGAATTCGACATCTGCGTCTTCACCTGTGCCAATCTCTTACGCAAGGGGCTTTCGGCGGAGGCGGAGGCGCTGGTTCTGTCTCAACTGAACATGCCGGTGGTGATGCTGGGCATCGGCATCCAGAATCGCCCCGACATCGAGAGCGGCGACGGACTGCCGGAAGGCACGAAGAAGCTTCTGGAAGTGCTGAAGGGGCGTGAGCATTATTTCTTGACGCGCGGCGAGGATGCCGCAGGCTATCTGCGCGATCAGGGCTTTTCCTTCGTCAAGCCGGTCGGCTGCCCGTCGCTCTATTTCCGCCCCGACAATATGCGCAAGGCCATCCGGCGTCTGGCCGACGTCAAGGTCGGGGAAGGCCGTACCGTCTTCACCGGCTATATGGGCGCGGAACTGGAAACCATCGGCGACATGAATGCGCTTGGTTCCGATGACGGTCGCTCGGCCTATGTCGTGCAGGACGAACTTCTTCATTTCGACATGCAGCTCGAAGCGGATGAAAACGGCCGCGCCTACGATTCGACGACTGGCGAACTGGTCGGGCCGCTCACCTATAAGGGATCGGGCGACCTGAAAAAGAAGATCAAGGTTCATGCCTTCCTCGACACCAACCAGTGGCGGGCCTGGTGCTCGGCCATGGACTTCTCGTTCGGGCGCCGCTTCCACGGCAATGTCATATCCATGCAGGCCGGCGTGCCGAGCCTGATGGTCGCCGTCGATGACCGTATGCGCGAGATGCTGAATTTTTCCGGCCTGCCGAAGATCGATGCCCGCGATCTCAATGCCGCCAATGACCGGCGCGCCTTCGTGAGCGATCATATCGCGGCGATGAACATTCCCGATGTGGTCGAGAAATATTCCGCACGCGAACGCAATTTTCGCGGCGTGCTCTCAGAAATCGGCATTGGGTAATTCTGGGGGATAACTCCCGATCCGTGCCGCTCTATAACTCCAGCCAAGATGGATCACCATGCGCATAATGATCACCGGCATCCCGTCCTATCTGATGCGGACTGTCGAAAGCGTTTCCGGGGCAAGCGTCAAACATCGCCCTTATTTCGAACCCATCCGCACGAAGAAGGATGTGATCGATCAGGTCAAGAAAATTGCCAATACCGGCAATTATCTGATCGGCGAGGGCGCGGCCAATTCCGTGCGCGGCCATGACGTGACCTATGTGCCGTTCTGGCATCTGGCCAACAGCCTCAATTCGCCCGACACCTATGCGCAGCTCAATGAAAGCTTCGATCTGTGCCTGTTTGCATCGGCGAACCTGTTGCGCCCCGGCTATGCGGCGACAACGGAATCCTTCGTCTTTGAAAAGCTGAACATGCCGATCGTCGTGATGGGTATAGGCATCCAGAAGAAGGAAAACCTGAAAGAGGAATTGCCCGAGGGCACACGCCGTTTCCTCGAAATCCTGCGTCGCAAGGAAAGCTTTTTCCTCACGCGCGGGCATTTTACGGCTGAATTCCTCAAGGATGCGGGCATGAAATATGTGCGCCCGACCGGTTGTCCGTCGCTTTATTATGCGCCCGACCAGATGAAGCGCTCATTGAGCCGTCTTGCCGATCCCGGTCTTGCCGATGCGCAGAAGATTTCTTTCGGCGGTTATCTCGGCAGCGTGGCCGACACGATTGTCGATGCCCATGCGCTTCTGGAAAAGGACAGTGTTGCGAGCTACGTCATTCAGGACGAAGTGATCGTCTACAATATGAACATGGCTGTCGATGACCATGCGGAAGCCTATGATCAGGCGGCAAGCCGCATCACCGCGCCGACCGAATACAAGCACGCCGAAAAATGGCAGCGCAAGCGCGATTATCTGGTGTTTTTCGATACGCATAAATGGCGTAGCTGGATTTCCAGTCAGGATTTCGGCCTGAGCCGTCGTTTCCACGGCACGATTATCGGTATGCAATCGGGTGTTCCGGGGCTGATGATCGCCGTCGATGACCGCATGCGCGAGATGCTGGGCTTTGTCGGCTTTCCGCATATCGAGGCCAGTGTCTGGAATCGCGAACCGCAGAAAAAGGCTTATCTGCGCGACTTTCTATCGAAGATCGACGTGCCCGCGGCCATCAATCGTTATTCGGAATGTGAAGCCAATTTTAACGGCGCGCTGAAGGATATCGGTATCCGATGATAAAGGCGGTCAAGAGCGTCGAAGGCAGAAAACGGGTAGGGGCGGCGTTGCTTGTCGGCGCTCTGCTTTCTGCCTTGCCTGTCGATGCTCTTGCCGAAACGCGCTTCGGCGTCAACCGGATGAACATGGCCTGGTTGCCGGCGGCGGAGCGCGAAAAGATTTTCGACCAGATGGTGGAGAATGGCGTGACAGCGGTGCGCCTTTCTCTGTCGCGCCCTATCGACAAGAGCATCGATGCCGTGCGTCTTGCACACGAGAAAAACCTCTCGATCCTTCTCGAAATATCGCTCAACAATGCGGATTTCTATCCAGCGGGCACAAAGCCTCGTTCCGGGCGCGGACGCATCTGGGATATGTATCGCCTTTCCGACATAGAACCGGAACGCTTCCAGACTGTGATTGCGGCTGCCTTGCAGAAGATCGATGCGCTTGGCGTGCCGCTTGTCGGCGTCGAGACCGGTAATGAGATCAACTGGGGCGCTTATAATGGCGATCTGGCCATTCTGCCCAAGGAAAAGACCAAAACCGCCCGTTCTTTGAATGAAGTTGAAGAACGACCTCTCGTCGAAAAGGGCGCGGAAAAATATGTCGAGTTGCTGCGCGTCGTTCGATCCGAGCTGGCGAAGACGAAGCATAGCGCCAATGCCAAGGTCGTGTCGGCGGGGCTTTCGGATATTCCGTTCGCCTATGCCGACCGGCGCGGGATCGATAGCGTCGATCCGGCAAGTTTCACCGATCTCATGAAGAAATACGGTCTGGACAAGGTCGCCGATGGCTATGGGATTCACATCTATCCGGGCAGCGATGGCACGCCCGCCGCACGCGAAAAGCATATAGGCAATGCGCTGTCCTTTTGTGTCACCGGCGGTAAACCCTGTTGGGTGACCGAATGGGGCTTTGCCAACACAGCCAAAACATGCCCGGCGCGGGATGACAACCGCGAAAAACTGGTCGAGACGGTCTATGAGCGCTTCCGTCGGATGATGGAGAACGGCCAGATCGCCGCCGCTTATTATTTCAATTGGGATGAGGGAACTTACGGCGTATGGCGATGCGGGGCGCTGACCCCCGCCGGACAAGCCGCAACGGTGACAAAATGAAACTCAAGACTGTGATCATCGGCGGTTCCAACACCGTCATGCTGCCTGGCTATCTGCCGACCCTGCTTTCGACGATGGCGCGGCGCGGCATTGAACTCGACGTCATGGCCGACCTCGCGGTCGGCGGCACGACGAGCGCGCTTGGCCTCTATCAGCTCAAGATTTTCGAGCAACTGGAGGAATGCGAACTTCTGGTGATCGAATATGCCATCAACGACGCTTTCGTTTATGGCGACGAGCGCCGACCGTTCCGCCATTGGGCGCGGTTCTATGAAGGCATCATCCGCTACGCATTGGAGCGCAATCCGAACCTGCATATTGCGACGCTGGTTTTTGGCGCCCGCAACGGTTCTTTCCTCAATTCGGTTCCGTCCATCGACGCGGGCATCAACTATATCTCGCAATGGTATGGCACGATCTGCGCCGATGTTTCGCGCATGCTGATGCAGCAATATGGCCGCGATGTCGTGAGCAATCCGGCCTTCTATCTCGATCAGGGTCATTATGCGCGACCCGTCTCGACTACTATCGTCGCCAATCTGGTGGCCGATGTTCTGGAACCGGCACTCGCAGCTCCCCATCGCCCGAAAGCGCTGCCGCAGGCCATCGATCCCGATCATTTCGCCAATGCGCGGGCGCTGAGCGGCGAACAGCTTTGCAAGCGTCTGGGCCGCACGCCGGTGGTCTATAGCAATCGCCGCTTTTCGATTTCTGCGCTCGATCTTGGCAAGGACCGCATGCGTTTCGAGGTCGATAACGGGCAATTGCTGTCGGTTGGTTATGTCTGCGATCCGCGCATTCCGCCGCTCGACGTTGCCATCGGCGATGAAGTGCACCGCGCCGCGATGATGAAGGGCGGTGTGCGCGATGGAACCTACAAGTTCCTCGTTTCGATGTTGAGCTTCGAATTTCTCTATGGGGCAAAGCTGCTCGATGCGCGGGGCAATGTGGCGCTGACCCTGTCGGGTGGTGAAGAGGGCGTGGAGCATAAGCTGCATGTTCCCAAGGACAGCACACGCCACGACGAAATGCCTGCCGAGCCTGTCCTGCCGATCACCGGCATTTTGTTTTCCGGCAATCTGAAAGTCATGTCGCTGGAAAAGAAAACGGCAAGCGCAGTGATCGCAGAAGCCGCGCAATAACTACTCGACGAAGACCTTGACGCTCGCCGCACGTCCGGCGGCGTCAATGACGGTCAATGTGGAATAGCCAGTTCCGTCCGGTTGCCAAGTTGCAGTGCGACGGCGTTCGGGTTCTGCGACTGGCTTGCCATTGGCGAGCCAACGGAACGGCGCCCGCCCGCCTTGCAGCTTCAGTACGAGCGGCGAGGCGGACGCCCTTAAGCCGCTCAATTCCACATGCGCGCCATCGGGTGGAAACACGATGCGCGGGGCCGGTTCTGTCGCGGCCTTCAGAACGGGTAGCGGATCGCTGGCCGATGAAAACCGCTTCTGCGTCACCGGCAGATCGGCGCGGGCGGTGCGGAATGCGCCTGCCGGAGCGCGGGGCAGCGGCACGGACACCACACCCGATTTGACAAAAGCATCGAACAGGATGGGCGCGGCGGAGGCATAGCCGGCCAATCCCGGCACCGAGCCGCCATCGGCGCGGCCAACCCAGACGCCCAGCACATAGCGCCCGTCATAGCCGACCGACCATGCATCGCGGTAGCCATAAGACGTGCCGGTTTTGTAGGCGAGGCCACGGCGTGGCGCGCCTTGCGGCGGCACGACACCGCCCAGAATATCGCCGATCTGCCAAGCCGCCTGTTCGGTGAGGAGCGCGCCGGAAGGCTGGGCCGGCTCCGTCAATTCGGTGCCATCACGAAGGGCAACACCGCGCCCGCCATTGGCCAACCCGGTATAAAGCTGCACCAGATCGCGCAAGCTGATGCCAGCGCCGCCAAGGCCGATGGCCAACCCCGGCGCTTCGTTCTTGGGCAGTTGCAGATTGACGCCTGCCTGCCGGATGCGCGTGGTCAGGCGCGTCGGGCCGATGGCGTCGAGCAGGCTGACGGCCGGCACATTCAGCGACATTTGCAGCGCCTGCCGGATACTGACATCACCCTGATAGCTCATGTCGAAATTGCGCGGGCGATAGCCTGCGAAATCGACCGGACGATCCTCGATGATCGTTTCCTGCGCGATCAGACCCTGCTCGAAGGCGATGCCATAGATGAAGGGTTTCAGCGTCGAGCCGGGCGAGCGTACGGCGCGGGTCATGTCGATCCAGCCCTGCCGCCTGCCGTCGAAATAATCCACTGAGCCGACTTCGCCCAGAATATTGCCGTTGCGGCTATCGGCCAGCACTATTGCCGCCGAAACTTTCGGCCCCAACCGCGAAGCGGCGTCGCGTGCCGCCGCCTCCAGTCCGCTTTGCACGGATTTTTTCAAAGTGAGCTTGTGGCGCGCTTCGGTCGGGGCTTTCTTCAAGGCCAGATCGGCAAAATGCGCCGCGAGCGCGGGTAGCGGGTGACGGATGGTCGAAATGGATTCCCGTGTGCCGCGATTGGCTTCGTCTGCGGTCAGGACATCCGCCTCGACCATGCGCATCAGAACACGGTCGCGTGCCGCCCGCGCCGTGCTGGCGGCCCGATCCGGGCGGCGGCGTTCGGGCAATTGCGGCAGGGCAACGAGCAGGGCCGCCTCCGATGTGGTCAGACGGTGCGGTTCCTTGCCGAAATAGGCAAGCGAAGCCGAACGCACGCCTTCCAGATTACCGCCATAGGGCGCGAGCGTCAGGTAACGCTCCAGAATCTGATCCTTGCTCAGACGCCGTTCGATCTGCACGGCGCGGGCAAGCTGGCGGAATTTGGAGCCGAAACTGCGGCTTTCACGCGGCTCGATAAGGCGCGCAAGCTGCATGGAAAGCGTCGATCCGCCGGAAACGATGCGGCCATTGCCCGCAAGCTGCACGGCGGCGCGCAAAAGGGCGCGCAGATCGATGCCGCCATGATCGTAAAAGCGCTTGTCCTCATAAGCGATCAGCATTTTCACGAATTTCGGATCGACGTCCTCTATGCGCGTATTGAGACGCCAATAGCCATCCGGCGTCGCATAGGCGCGTAGCAATTCGCCGTCGCGATCCATCACCTCGGTCGAAATGGTCAGCCGTTCCGGCAAAGGCGGCGGAAAAGCGCGGTCGAGCCAGTCAAGCCCAACCGTCGCAACGGCGGCGATGCCGAGAATTCCGGCACCGCCAATCGCTATTTTCCAACGCCTTTTCATTCGACAGATTACGCGCTAGGGCGCAGTTACCTCCATCATGCCGGTTGAGGTACGCGCCGCATATTGCGGGCGATACATGTCCTCGACGGTAGCCGCTGGATGGGTGTAAAGCCCCGGCGTCACCGCCCGCACGACATAGGCGAGCACGATCTGCTTCTTTTCGCCCGCCGAGCGGTCGAAAGCGGCGACAAAACGGTCATCGCGGAATTCGAGATGCGCGGCCTCGGTGTTTTCCAGCCATGGGAAATTGCCGAGATTCGCGCTCGAAACGAGGCCCGGATTGTCAATTTCGAGGCCCGCAGGCAGAAGGTCGGTCACCAGCAGGCGCGATTGCCATTGTTCAAGATCATCGATCTTCAACACCACGACAAGACGCTCGTTCTGGCCGATGCTGGTGATGTTCGCTTCCTGCCCATCGAGCCTGTAATAGGCGCGCTCGATTTTGAAACCGTCGCCACCGGCGGGCAGTGATTGTGCAGGCGGGGCCACTGCCGTCACCACCGCATCGACGGCTTCGCTGCCCTTGTTGGTCACGACGAGCGGCTGCGCTTCCAGCGCCTTGCCATTGAGGCGCTCGGAGAACGCGCCTTCATGCGCCGCGCCGTTGATGTCGAGGCTGATCGCGGCATTGTTCTCCTTCAACCCGCGTGCCGCAAGCAGCATCCAGGCCTGATCCTGCGTGCTCAGATACTTGGCTCGGTCGCGCTCAAACCCGACGAGCGTGACGAGCGAAGGCAGCACTTTGGGTGCAGGCTTGCTTTCGGCTGCAAGCGCCAGCATGGCCGCGCCGTCGCGGAGCGGCGAGCCGTAATCGGAGCGGGCATAGTTGAAGGCGGTGTTGGCGCTCGCGCGTTCCAGAGCCGCGCTGAACACCCGGTCCGAACGCTGCTGATCGCCGTAAAGCGCCAAACCGGCGGCAAGCTGGGCTATCGCCATCGGGCTGGTGAAATTGTCGAGCTGGCTGTCGGCATAATAACGCAGATCTCCGACCGACGCCTTCTTGTTGCGCGCCAGCACATAAAGCGCATAGGCGATTTCGTTGCCGCGATCCTTGGCGTCGGTGGTGTAGCCGAGCGCGTTTTGCAGATTCGACAGCGCGGAAACGAGCGCTTGCTGCGGAACGTCGTAACCCTTTTCGCGGGCGCGGGTGAGGAAGTCGCTGACATAGGCGTCGAGCCACACATCGCCGGAACCCGGTCCCCACAGGCCGAACGAGCCGGTCGAGGATTGATAGTTCAGGACACGATAAATGGCATCCTGTACGCGCTTTTTCAGTTCGTCCTGATCGCCAAGACCGGCGCTTTCTTCGGAGCCCGCCGCCATTTCGCTTAAGTAAAGCAGCGGCAAGGCGCGACTGGTCGTCTGTTCGGTGCAGCCATAGGGGTAACGATCCAGCGCCATCAGAAGTGCAGGCACATCGAAGGCCGCGCTACGCGTCACGCCGACGCTGACGGAAGCGCCGTCAAGCAGGCTTTCCGACAAAAGCCCGCCGTCGATCTTGAGGCTGCCGGTCTTGGCGGGAAGGCTGACAACCTGTCTCGTGGTAACCGGCAGATCGACCGGGCGCACAGGTAGCGACAGATTTTTTTCGACCGTAAGCTCGCCATCATTGGCAAGACGAATGGTGACATTACCCTGTCCGGTTGCCTGCGCGGTGAGCGGAACGGCGACGGACTGCCGCTTGCCACCGGTCAGCGTCAGACTATCGGGATAGGAGCCGATTTCGGTGCCAAGATTGTCGCTCGTCTCGACGCTGAGGCGATAGGTGCCGTCCGGTGCATCGATATTGGCGATGTCGAGCTGTATCTTCGCCTGATCGCCCGGTGCCATGAAGCGCGGCAGACCGGCGGTGATAACGACCGGATCGCGTACGATCACATCACTTGCGGCATGGCCCACAGCCTTCTTCGTCCATGCCACGGCCATGACGCGAACCGTGCCGTTGAACTGCGGAATGTCAAAATCGACGCTCGCCTTGCCGTCGCTGTCCAGTTCGACCGGGCCGGAGAACAATGCCACCAGCTTTTCGGTCGGCGGACTGCCTTCCGCTGCCATATTGCCGCCGTCGCCGCCGGTGCGCAAGCGACCGGTGGTGCCCAGCGAACCGTCGATGAGACGGCCATACATATCGCGCAGTTCCAGACCCAACTGACGCTGGCCGAAGAACCAGTTTTCCGGGTTCGGCGGCTGGTAGCGCGTGAGGTTCAAAATACCGACATCGACCGCCGCGACCATGACATAGGCCTGTTCGCCGCCCGCATTTTCGACCGAAACCGGAATGGAAAGCGTGCCGCGCGGCGTGATCTTATCCGGCTGCGTCAGCTTGACCGCGAGTTGCTTGTCCGCCGGATCGACCTTCAGCCATTTCAGGCCAATGGCGCGGGCGGGCATGCGGCTTTCCTCGGCGCTGCCGGGACGGAACAGCGTTGCCGTGACATAGGCCCCGGCACCCCAATCTTCGCCGACCGGAATGTCGATGGTCGCGCCTTCTGCCGCTACGCTTTCGGTGATGGTCGTCAAAAGCTTTTCCGCGCCGATGGTGATGAGAAGTTCACCGGCAAAGCGCGGACTTACTTTCAGTTGCGCGGTTTCGCCCGCCGCATAATGATCCTTGTCGAGCGCGATTTCGAGCCCGTCCGGCGTTTCGGTGGACGTGGCAGCCACATACCAGCCCGCATCGAATTCATAGCTGGTGGCCGGGCCGGAGGCATCCGCAGTCTCGATTTCGAGCCGATAGCGGCCCCAGTCCACTGGCGCGGTGATAACGGCTTCCGCGTCGGCCTTCAGGTCAATCTTGCCGGTGGCAACCGATTTGGTGAACGTCACCGGCTCGTAGTTCCAGCTATTACCGTTGCGATACCACTGATAATTCCGTTCGAGTTTGACCAGCGACCAGACCGCGCCATTCAGCGCCGAGCGGGTGCCTTTGGCGTCGGCGGCGATGAGGCTGAATTTCGCGGTACCGCCTTGGGGCACCTCGTCGCCGGAAAAGTCTGGTCGAATGCCGATCATCGCGCCTTGCGGCTGGACAGCGAGATCGAGCTTGCGTTCCACGGCGCGTCCGCCGCTTTCGCGCATACGCACGGTCACTGCTGCGTTGATGAGGCGCGTGGTCGAGGGCAGTTCATCAATGGCGACCGGGAATGTCGCCTTGCCGTCATCGCCAACATTGGGAAGGTTGCCGAGCGGAATGCGGGTGGCTTCGCCCTGTTCCTCGTCGGCCAGACCGAAATAATAGCCCTTGAACCGGTCCCAGTCTCGCTTGGTGGAGAGCGTCACTTCGCCTTCGAGCGCAAGCCCTGCTGCGGGCGCGCCATAGAGAAAGCGCCCGTCCAGCGTGACATTGGCCGTTTCACCGGCGGCGATTTCCGGCTTGTCCGAGGCAAGATCGAATTCAATGCGGTCGGGGACGAAATCCTCGACCAGGAACATCTGCGTGGCGACCGCCGGTTGTTTGGGGTCGGTATAGATGTTGAGGTTCCACGTACCACGCATCGCATTGGGCGAAAGCGTCAGATCGACCGAATGCCCGCCTGCCTTCGACGTATCGGAGACAAGGCGACGATCTTCCACGCCGTCGGGCCGGGTGAAAATGAAGGTGAGCGGCAAATTGTCCACGGCAAGGGAAGCGTCGTCGCGGGCGAGCGCGGCGGCATGCACCACTTCACCGGCGCGATAGATGCCGCGTTCTGTCCATGCATAAACGTCAAGCGCCTTGGGGGCTGCACGACCTGTTACACCACGATCCGACAGGTCGAAACCGGCGCGGGCCATGTCGAGAAAGACAAAATCGTCTTCGCCTTGACTGGCCATCAGAACGGCGGGCACCATGCCGCCCGTGCCGCGCGCAAGGCCCGGCGTGAAGGTGGCGCGGCCGTCGCTGTCGGTGGTGGCTTCGCCCAGCACTTCATTGTTGCGGGCAAGCAGTGTCAGCTTGACACCGGAAAGCGGCTCCGCCGTCTCAAGCGAGCGCGCAAAGACATTGATGCCGTCCTGACCCGTATAGGTGGAAAGCCCGATATCCGAGACGACAAACCATTGCGTGGCCTTGGTGTCGTAACTCTCTCCGGACGCCTTGAGCGCTTCGGCGGTCAGCACATAGACGCCGGGCTGGCGCTGCGGCAGCGCTTCGTCGATGGGGAAACTGGTCGTGGTTTCCTTGTTCAACTCGTGTGCCGCGATATCGATTTCGCCTTCCCAGACCGGCGCGCCCATCTGGTCGGAAACCGTGCTGATGTCGTAGCCATCGAGTTGGCGCAGGAACTGGTAGCCGGAAAGAAGCTGCGCCAGCGAGCGGTCGCCGATGCGATAAAGTTTTACCTTGGCCGCATCCATATTGACGCTGACCAGCGGGATGCCGTGGCGCGCCTTGGCGGGCAGCACAAAACTGTCGCCGGTGAAGCGTACCGAAGGCGCGCGATCCTGCACATAGACCGAGAGCGTGACCGGCGCAGGCAATGTTTCGCCAATGGCCGCTGGCAGACCGGCGCGGAATGTCACGCTATAGGTGCGGCCATGTTCCAGTCCCTCGACGCAGATCTGGCGATCCTTGGCGTCGATAGCCTGTGGGGCGTCACTGTCGAGGGTCACGAAGCTCGAATAATCGATGCCGCTCTTGACCAGCTCTTCAGAAAACTGCGCGCAGATGCGTGGCGCGGCGTTGTCGTTATCGACCGTATGATCGACAATTCTGAATCCTTTGCGCGCCTTGAGATCCTCATAGGCTGCGCGAACGGACGCGGAATTGACCAGATTGAGGCTCGCCTCATAGGCTTGCAGGGCAGGGCGGGAGAGTTCGCGCTTTTCGAGTGCCTGCGCCATCACGACCAGAGCCGCCGCCCTGTCTTCGGTGGTCCGGGAGGTCTGGTAGGCGAACCAGGATGCCGATGTGGCGTCGCGTTGGAGCTTCCACCGCTCCTGACCGTTTGACGGTTCTGTCGCAAGAGCCGAAACAGAAAGCCCGGTCCACAATTCGCTGTCATCCGGCGATAGGCCCGCAGCGAGGCCGAATTTTCCCATCGCCGTGCGCGGATCGCCGTTCAGGCCGGCAGATGCCGCTTCGGCCTTCAGTGTGTCTAATCTTTCGGTACTGTCGCCCGCGGTCAGTCCTCTTTTCAGGCGACGGGCTTCATCGACAAGGTTCTCGCCAAAGAACGGAATGGAGGGCGGTGCACCTATGTCGGCACCGGCGGAGCCTTCAGCCACGATCTTGCCCGCGATGGAGCCAACCGTCTGGTGGAGCTTGTTGAAATCTGACTTGAGAAAGCACCATTTGGCCTTGGGATTGTAGGTGAAAGCCCGGCAGGCCTCATCGCCCAGGCAGGCGTTCTTGCACTGGTCGAGCGAGACATTCTTCTCGGTGCGCAGATCGAAGCCGAAATAATCGCCATCGGCGGTGGTTTCGACGCGCCGGGTCTCGGCAGCCTGACCACCAAACGGAACCGCGGTCAGACAGAGCGCGATCGCAAAGGCTGAGAAAAGCCGATTGAAGCCAATACGCATTTGCATCCCCTCAAGATGGCCAGTGCCATTCCATAGCTTAACGGAAAAGACGAAAAAAATCAGGTTCATGAGAAGCGGGCTCGCAATAAACTGTCAAGGCGACGAAGTTTTTCCCACTCATCATTTCTGTTGACGCTCACCTTGATGAAGATGGCCCCTATCCGGTCGAGGCGGGTTGGCGCATGGCGTCGTTAACTATTTGCTAATATTCGGAACGCGAAGGGTCTGAATGTGTTAATATAAGGCTGTACATCGCAGCACATGCCGGGAGGGAGGGCCGAGATGAGCAATATTCTGTTCTGGACCGCTTTAGTGATCGTGCCGATACTGCTGGGCACGGCATATGCCTATCTCCAGTCGATCCGCCATAGGGACGACTTTTAGAGCCAGTCGCTCGCGACGTTCGCGGGGATCGGGTTGTGCCTGAAATTATTTTGACCGTAGTTGCTTTTCGGAGAGGCAACTAAAGGTAGTAGGATTGTCCTGCCAGAATTGAAGCAGCGCGGTGCCTCGCGGAAGCAAATAGGTTGCCGACGGTGCGGAGGTGGTACGGTTGGCTTGTAATTTCCGGGCCGGAACTTCTCTATCGCTGCAATCTTTTTCAAACAGGGTTAACGGCTCGCCAGGCTGCGACGTGCTGATGAAAAGCAACTATTGCGGTATATAAAACATTATAATTCAACCTATGGACGCCTCATTCTGAGCGGTGGCTATTCCCCCGTTCAGGGGGATAGGACGATTATGCGAATAAAATTCGCAGGTTAGGCGCGAAAATATAAATTCGATGAATTTTCGGGGCTGATGCGGGGACTGTTTCCAAAAATTGAACATCGCACGGATTTTATATTGATTACTCATATCTAATATAAGTAGTTTTCAATTGGGATAATGTTTGAGATTGCCTAATGTAAGAAAATACATTCTATTGTTATTCTATGGCACTGCAGAAAACGAGGCGTTTCGGTGCGTTTTCGCAATTTGGAGTTGTTTTCCGTTGTTTATCTGTCAAGTGCAGCCGTGATGTCTTTCCGTGCCGTTTGCGGCGCCGTTTTCCAATGGGGATGACGATCCCGTTTCGAGACATTCAGCAAAGGTGATGGCGGCACGCTGTCTGGAGCGCATCCTGTCCCTTCTCCGAATGCCGTTTTGTATCTCGGGGCAAGTCCGCATACGGCGCGAAGAGGAACAGGCCGGTAATCCGGACCGAGGATGATTTTAAAAGCGGCTTGACGGGTCGCGTTAATGGAGGAGGGAACAATACTAATGGGTAGACGTGCATATGAAAAACTCGCGAAGATCTGTGCATCCCTGAACACATCCGAACAGGAATTGGCCTATTCCCTCGGCATTTCGCGAGTGGCGCTGAAATCGATAGATCGCGCCGATGCCCCTCTTTATCTGCGTCTGGCGTTGGCGGCACTGGTGTCCGAAATGGACCCGGACAAGGTGCTCAATGCGGCTGATCGGCCTTCGGAAGCGGAGGTCCCACTTTCCCTAGTGTCGGTAAGGTAGCGACAACAGCAACAGGTTCCGGGGGGTGCCGTGACAAAATCTTTCGTCTTGCTCCTATTGATTGGGTTGCTCGGCTTTCCGCAATTGGCTGTTGCCGCCTGTACGCGGACGGCGAGCGCGGGGGATCTGATGGCGCAACGCCAGCTTTCGGCCATACGGGCGATAGCCCGGAGCCGAGGATGCAAGGAAGGCGATGATCGGGGCGGCTTCTTCAATGCATGTCGCGATCTGACCCTGCGCATGGCAAACATCCAGCGTCAGCTCTCTAGCAGTTCGCTTGCGTCTCGCGGCTGTAGCGAGCGCACCGTGCGGAAAGCCGTCAAAGCCAAGCTTGACCGCTCCAGACCGTCTGCGCCGACTGCGGCGGACAGCCAGTCACGAACGCCTGCGACGGGCAGGAAAGGAGCGCTGACCTATTGCGTGCGCCTGTCGGACGGTTACCTTTTCCCCGCTCCGCATTCCCAGTTTCAGAAGTCCGACAATGTAGCCGAAACGATGGCGCAGTGCCGGTACATCTGCGAGGGCCAGAATGTCGATCTCTATGTCCTGAACGATCCGAATGGCGAAACGGGCGATATGGTGTCGGTTTCCACCGGCAAGCCTTATATCGAGCTGCCGACGGCATATAATTATCATGGCGACGGGAATTTCAGAAAATGCGACTGGGCGGGCTATATCGGCAAGATCAGTGAGTTGCGGGCCAATAGCAGAGGAACCCGCATGTTGAAAAACGTAGTTGTTCCGATGCCGGACAGCAGACCCGCCCGCAATAGCGATTCTGAAGTTCAGACAACATCTTTCGCACCGATTACCGAGCGCACCGTGCGCGTTGTCGGTCCGGCATTCATTTTCGATGACGGGGCCGGAGCCATCCGGTAATCAGCTCCGCTGAATGAAAATATACGTCTCGTCCAAGGCCAATTTGAACGAGACGTGTCGCGATTGAGACTGAGCGACCATCTTCCTGCCTGTAACCTCCTTCTACCGGGAAATTCCATTCTTGCCCGGACAATTATCGATCATTGCATTGCTTGAAATCTGTCAGTGTTGTTCGACCTGGAGGAGGTAGACATGAGCAAGAACCGTGGCGTCGTTTATTTGCGACCCGGGAAAGTCGAAGTGCGCGATATCGATGATCCAGCGTTGGCGGCACCAGACGGGAGGAAGCTGGAACATGCCGTCATACTGAAGGTTGTCTCCACCAATATTTGCGGCTCGGACCAGCACATGGTTCGCGGGCGCACCACGGCCATGCCGGGTCTTGTTCTCGGTCATGAAATTACCGGCGAAGTCATCGAGAAGGGCAGCGATGTCGAGATGCTCGACGTGGGCGATATCGTTTCGGTGCCGTTCAATGTCGCGTGCGGACGATGCCGTTGCTGCAAGTCGCAGGACACGGGCGTCTGCCTGACGGTCAATCCGTCGCGTGCCGGCGGTGCCTTTGGTTATGTCGATATGGGCGGATGGGTCGGCGGGCAGGCACGTTATGTGATGGTGCCATATGCGGACTTCAATTTGCTGAAATTCCCGGATCGCGAACAGGCGATGGAAAAAATCCGCGATCTGACCATGCTTTCCGATATCCTGCCGACAGGGTTCCACGGCGCGGTCAAGGCCGGTGTCGGCGTCGGGTCGATCGTCTATGTGGCAGGGGCCGGGCCGGTTGGGCTTGCTGCCGCCGCATCGGCGCGTATTCTTGGAGCCGCTGTCGTCATGATCGGCGACTTCAACAAGGAACGTCTCGAACATGCCCGCAATGTCGGTTTCGAGCCGATCGATCTCTCGGCGAGCGACCGGCTGGGCGACATGATTGCCGAAGTTACGGGCAGTAACGAGGTAGACAGCGCTATCGACGCCGTCGGCTTCGAAGCGCGTGGACATGGCGGTGGAGAACAGCCGGCAATCGTCCTGAACCAGATGATGGAAATCACCCGTCCGGCCGGTTCGATCGGTATTCCGGGGCTTTATGTCACCGAAGATCCGGGAGCGGTCGACAAGGCAGCAAAACATGGCAGTCTTTCACTGCGTTTCGGACTCGGATGGGCCAAGGCACAGTCGTTTCATACAGGCCAGACCCCGGTTCTCAAGTATAATCGCCAGTTGATGCAGGCCATCCTTCATGGGCGGCTGAACATTGCGGACATCGTCAATGCTCAGGTCATTTCGCTGGAAGACGCAGCGCAGGGCTATGAAAGTTTCGATCAGGGGGCGGCAAAGAAGTTCGTTCTCGACCCGCACGGCCTGTTGGGCAAGGCGGCCTGATAACGACATGACACGAGAGGTGCCGCTTCTGCGGCATTTCTCTGCTGATAATTCGTCACTCCTGCCTGAAGGTCATCCTCGGATACCGGGCAGCGCTACCACGACGGCTTATTTTTTGTGAGAATCTGTTCCAAAGGTCGCCATGAGCGGCTGCTTGTTTCAGGCTCTGAGGCCTTGCCGAAGCTGTTTCATTCGCCATATCTGTCGGCAGGGCAGCAGGGAAAGGTTCCATGGCTATTGCATTGAAACGCATCTATGAGGTTCCTTCGCCGGATGACGGCTATCGTGTGCTCGTGGATCGTGTCTGGCCCCGTGGCATGACGAAGGAAAAAGCCGATATAAATCTGTGGGCCAGGAATATCGCGCCTTCGGCCGATCTTCGTAAATGGTTTTGCCACGACCCTGCGAAGTGGAACGATTTTCAGAAAAGATATCGCGAGGAACTGGCAGGCAACAAGCCCGCCCTGATGGACTTGATCGCCAAGGCCAAAGCCAAGGGCGGACGATTGACGCTTCTCTATGGTGCGAAGGATGAAGAGCATAATCAGGCCGTAGTTCTGCACGAATTCATGCAGTCGCTTTGAAAGCTCCGGAGTGGCCTGAGCGCCTGGAGTTTTAGTCTCTACCCTCCGGTGCGCCAAGCGGAAACAGGTGGCGGAAAGGCCGTCTCAGCGGCCAGCGACTTCGAATTTGCTTGAGCGTATTCAATCGTTGCCGGCGCGATAATCCGCGCGATTGATGCCGTGCCGCTGCATCTTATCGTAAAAGGTCTTGCGTGGAATGCCGAGTGCTTCAATCGTTTCCTGAACATTGCCGTTGTGAGCCGCGAGCGTCTCACGGATGAGCGCTTCTTCATAGTGCTCAAGGCGTTTCGGAAGGCTTTCCTGTTTGTGGGGCGCCGGGCCGGAAGACGGAGACGCCTCGCAGACGCCAAGGGTCATTCGGTCGGCAAAATGCGCCAGTTCGCGGACATTTCCGGGCCAGTTGTGGCTCATGAGATGGCGGTGGGTCGCCGCATCGATCACCGGAATGTCACGATTGAAGCGCTTAGAGGCTTGCGTCAGGAAATGTGCAAAAAGTAGCGGAATGTCCTCCCGTCTTTCCCTCAGGGGAGGAATGGACAGGGTGACGACATTCAGCCGGTAATAGAGATCTTCGCGAAAATCGCCTCTTTGTTCCGGGTCGCCGAGATCTATTTTTGCCGCTGCAACGACGCGCAGATCGACGGGACGTATCTCATTGGTGCCGAGCGGGGTAACTTCCCGCATTTCAAGAACCCGCAGCAGTTTGACTTGTGTCGCAGCGGGCATACTTTCGATTTCGTCGAGAAACAGCGTGCCGCCGCTCGCGTGTTCGATGCGGCCAAGGCGTTTTTTCTGGGCGCCGGTAAAGGCGCCCGCTTCATGCCCGAACAATTCGCTTTCAATGACGGTTTCCGGTAATGCTCCGCAATTGAGGGCAACGAAATTGCCTTTGCGACGACGGCCCCAATTATGCAGCAATTGGGCCACGACTTCCTTGCCGCTTCCTGTTTCGCCGGCTACCAGCACGTCGACATCCGTGTCGGCGATATCACGCAGCGTGCGGCGCAGATTTTCCATGACCGGCGTCTGCCCGATCAGCGGCAGATCGCCTTCGGCGTTTTCCACGGCCTGGCGAAGCACGCGGTTCTCCAGCACCAACTGGCGCTTTTCCCATGCGCGGCGAATGCTGTGCACAAGCCGGTCGGCGGCAAACGGCTTTGTGATGAAATCGTAAGCGCCATCCTGTATCGCCTGCACAGCCATGGGAATATCGCCATGGCCGGTAATCAGGATTACTGGCAAATCCGCGTCGATTATTTTGATACGGGCGAAAAACTGTAGTCCGTCGATATGTGGCATCCGAACGTCTGTGACAATGATGCCGTCCTGATCTGGCCCGATTACCTCCAACGCGTCGGCGGCACTGGCAAAATCCGCAACATTGTAACCGGCAAGCTCCAGTGTCTGGCGCGTGGCGCGACGCAGAGCCGTGTCATCATCCACCAGAATAACGGAGGGCAATTTTTCCATCATGCTTTTCTCAGTTCGACGCAGAAAGCCGTGCCCGCCGCGCTGCTTTCCGCAGATATGGTCCCGCCGTAATCGGTGACGATTTCCTTCACGATCACGAGGCCGAGGCCAAGACCTTTTTCCTTGGAGGTGTTGAAGGGCGAGAACAGATTCTCGCGAATGTGCGTCGGCATACCCGGACCGTTATCCGAGACGGTCACGACCACCTTTTCCTCCCGTTCGTGAACGCGAACTTTTACCAGTCCATCATTTTCTTTTGAATCAACGGCTTCCAGAGCGTTCTGGAACAGGTTGATGAAGACTTGTTCGAGCCGGATGGAGTGGCCCGCGACACGCAGGCTCGGCGGCGGCAGTTCGATATCGAGCTGATCCATTCGCCCGGAGAAGCGGCTGCGCAACAAGACGAGCGCGCCGGAAATGACCTGTGCGAGCGGTGTGGGTTCGGACGGGGACCGGCCTTTTCTGGCAAGCGCTTTCAAATCTCCGGTGATGGTTCCGATGCGTTCCGTCAAGGCGGCGATTTCGTTCAGATTTTCGGTGGCGTCGGCAATTCGGTTACGTTCGATGAAGGTCCTGGCGTTGTCCGCATAAGCGCGGATCGTGGCGACGGGCTGGTTGATCTCGTGCGCCACGCCCGCCGCAACCTGTCCCATGATAGCGAGCCGATTGGCGTGAACGAGGTCCTGTTGCACCCCCTGCAGCATGATTTCCGTGCGCCGGTGACCGCTTACTTCCGCTTGCAGCCGGTCGCGCGCAAGGCTGAGGTCGCGGGTCCGCTCTTCAACGTTCTTTTCCAGTTCCGCCCGAATGCGTCGGGCATTGGCTATGCGCGCCGCGAGCTTCTGTCTGCGCCGCATCAGCAGGGCGGCAAGGGCGGCGAGGGCCGCAAGAATGATAAAGGCGAACAGGCGCGCTTCGCGAACTGCGGAGGGAATTTGCGGGCGTATCGGTGCGAGACTGTACATCTGCCACGGTGTGGACGGTACTGCGGAACGTATGGCAAGAAAGTCTGTCTGCCGTGTGTTGCCTGGCAACAGTGCGGCCATCGACAGCACATCGTCGCCGTCGATCGATTTCACCGATAGCGGGAGGGGCTGCAGCGGTGCGTCACCGAACTGCAGGCTGTCGCGAATAGGCTGGAGCTGCGCGGGCGTCATCGGACCGATTGTCATGAACCGCCAGGATGGAAGACTGGTGATCAGCACGATGTTGCGTTCGTCGGCAACGAAGGTGGGGCGCCCCGCATCGTTCCAGTCGCTCTCCAGCCGGTTGAATTCCAGCTTAACGACAATGACGCCAAGCGGGCCATCGGGGCCGTCGATGCGCCGGGATATGTAGAGACCGGGACGAAAACTGACACTTCCAAGGGCGAAATATTCTGCACTGCCGTTTTTCAGCGCATCGTGGAAATAGGGGCGAAACGTGTAGTCGTTCCCGACGAAACTGACCGGCCCGCGCCAGTTGCTGGCGGCGATGGCGATACCTCTCAGATCGACAAGATAGATAACTGCCGCCTGCGTGCCTTCGGCAAGTGTTTCAAACTTCTCATTCAGGGGATCGATAGTCGCCGGTGTTTTATCCTGAAGGGCGGCTTCCAGCGCCTCGTCCTTCGAGAGAACCAGCGGCAAAGCCCGCTGCTTTTCGAGAACGGCGCGTAGCAAGGCGCTGTTGAGATTGGCGTCGATCCGTGCTTGTTCGCTCAGCGCCAGAACCGCCCTGTCTTGCGCCGCGTTGCCGACGATCCAGAACGCCAACGCGAAAATCGCAGCGCAGATCAACCCGAATACTATCCATGCACGGCGGTTGGAGCCGTCATGATTGTCGGTTGTGGCTGCTTTCGTGTTCATCATCCCTATTGTGCATTATTTCACACATTTGAGAATACGGAATGTGCGAAATTTCGCACTTTTTTCTGATTTGACAGGGTAAAAAATAGGGTAATACATTTAAAATCATATACTTATGTCAATGGTCGCAAATTGGCACGAAGGTTGCAATCAGGAAATCGAACAGCGGCGCAGGCCGTTGGAATTCGAGACTGAGGCTCGGGGGGCTGGAAGAGATCCGGACTGAGCCGAACGGAGGATACCATGATTGCAGTATCAACTGGCACCGCGGAGCCGCGCGGTCCAATCCCATTTTACAAACACCTCTATGTGCAGGTATTGGTGGCGATTGCCGCCGGTATTCTGCTCGGTCATTTCTACCCAGAACTGGGCACGCAGCTGAAGCCGCTTGGCGACGCATTCATCAAGCTCGTAAAGATGATCATCGCGCCCGTCATTTTCCTGACTGTTGCCACCGGTATTGCCGGCATGAGCGACATGAAGAAAGTCGGTCGCGTTGCCGGCAAGGCGATGCTCTATTTCCTGACGTTTTCGACGCTGGCTTTGGTCATCGGCCTCATAATCGCCAATGTAGTGCAGCCGGGTGCAGGTATGCACATCGATCCGGCTTCGCTCGACCCGAAGGCAGTGGCTAACTATGCCGCCAAGGCACACGAACAGACTGTTACCGGCTTCCTGAGCAATATCATTCCGACCACGATTGTCGGCGCGTTCGCTGAAGGCGATATTCTGCAGGTTCTGTTCTTCTCGGTTCTGTTCGGTATTTCGCTTGCGCTGGTCGGCGACAAGGGCAAGCCGGTCGTCGATTTCCTCCATGTATTGACCGCCCCGGTCTTCAAACTGGTGGCAATTCTCATGAAGGCCGCTCCGATCGGCGCTTTCGGCGCCATGGCCTTTACGATCGGCAAATATGGTATCGGTTCGATTGCCAACCTCGCGATGCTGATCGGAACGTTCTACCTGACATCGCTGCTTTTCGTGCTCGGGGTCCTCGGCGTGGTCGCCCGTTATAACGGTTTTTCGATCACAGCGCTTATCCGCTATATCAAAGAGGAACTGCTTCTGGTTCTGGGCACGTCTTCGTCGGAAGCGGCGCTGCCATCATTGATGGAAAAGATGGAAAAGGCGGGCTGCAAGCGGTCCGTGGTCGGTCTTGTCATCCCGACCGGATATTCGTTCAATCTGGATGGCACGAATATTTACATGACGCTGGCCGCTCTCTTCATCGCGCAGGCGACCGACATTCCGCTGTCACTGGGTGACCAGATACTGCTGCTGCTGGTGGCAATGCTGAGTTCGAAGGGCGCAGCCGGCATTACGGGCGCGGGTTTCATCACGCTCGCGGCGACGCTCTCGGTCATACCCGCTGTTCCGGTTGCAGGCATGGCTCTGATCCTCGGTATCGACCGCTTCATGTCGGAATGCCGCGCATTGACCAATCTTGTCGGCAATGCGGTTGCAACCATTGTCGTCGCCCGCTGGGAAAACGAACTCGATACCGACAAGCTGGCTGCGGCGATGAGCGGTGCTCCCATGGTTACGGACGCTATTCCGCAGCTTGAACCGGCCGAATAGCAGCATGATCCGACCGGAGCGAAACGCGCCCTAACCGAGAAGCGCGTGTAAAATGGGACGGCCCGCTCAAAGCGGGCCGTCTGCGCTTTCAGCGATCGACCGGCTTGCCCTGGGTTATCAGCCGGGCGCTATGCTGCCCGGAGAGATAGGTCCAAAGCCAGCTCCACGCGACCGCGGCACGGCTGCGAGTTCCGATGAGAAAGAAAATGTGAGCGATACCCCAGAACCACCACGCTACGATTCCCTTTAACCTGAAACGCCCCATATCGACCACCGCCGCACCGCGGCCGATAGTGGCCAGATTGCCCTGGTGCCTGTAGCGGAAGGGCATTGGCGGCGTCTTTCCTTCGATACGGCTTTTGATGACCCTGGCAACATAAGCACCCTGCTGTTTGGCAGCAGGCGCGATGCCGGGGATTGGTTTGCCGTCTTCTCCTTCGACCCATGCGGTGTCGCCGATGACGAAAATATTGTCATGGCCCGGCACGTTGAGATTGGAGAGCACTTTCACGCGCCCGGCGCGGTCGCTTTCCGCATTTAGCCACACCGCCGCAGGAGAGGCGGCTACACCTGCGGCCCAGATTGCTGTTCGGCAGGGGACGAACGCGTCACCTACCGTCACGCCTTCGGCACGAATATCTTTCACCGGAATACCCAGGCGTACTTCGACGCCCAGTTTCTCGAGCGCTTTCAGCGCATAGTTCGAAAGGTCTTCCGGAAATGCCGCGAGAATGCGCGGTCCCGCTTCCAGCAGCATGACCTGCGACTGCCGTGTGTCGATGTTGCGAAATTCCGGCCAGATGGTCTGTTTGGCAAGCTCGGCGATGATCCCCGCAAGCTCGACACCGGTCGGACCGCCTCCGACGATGGCGAATGTCAGGAGCGCCTTTCTCTTCGCTTCATCCGTTTCGCGCTCGGCCTGTTCGAAGGCGAGCAGCAGGCGACGCCGGATCGTGGTTGCGTCCTCAAGCGCTTTTAGTCCGGGTGCGAGCGCTTCCCACTGATCGTTGCCGAAATAGGCATGACGCGCACCGGTCGCGAGCACCAGCATGTCATAAGAGATTTCAGCGCCATTTTCGAGACGGACTTGACGGCGTTGGGTGTCGACGCCGGTCACGGTTCCAAGAAGCGTCGCGACCTCCTTGCGGTCCCGAAACAGATGACGGATAGGCCAGGCGATTTCCGACGTGGCCAGAATGGTCGTCGCGACCTGATAGAGCAGGGGCTGGAAAAGATGGTGGTTGCGCTGGTCGATCAGCGTTATTCGGGTATTCGTACCTTTCAGATCGTGAACGAGTTGCAGGCCGCCAAAACCGGCGCCGACGACGACAATATGAACTTCGCTGCTTTCCGCCATCCTACCTCGCTTATCCTCCCGTTCGTAAAAACGAGAGCGACCTCAAGAGACACAGCCAGTGTGGCGAATCCGAAATCCGTATTACTTTGGAGCGGTGTTGCGAATGAATTTCGGATTCAAAGTCACACGAGTGACTGTACTGTGGCATTGTAGATAAGTCAGCCGAAATCCTTTTCCATTAGGCGTAGGCAGGGCGCCAGCGCGGAACTTCTTGGAGCCTGTTCCAAAAGTCGCCATATATGGCTGCAAATGCCGGGAGCATCAAACGCTGGATAATGCCAGTAAGTCTTGGCGCAACTGGTCGGCACTGAAAAGCTTTCGCTCGACCTCGGCATGTGTCGTTTTCCAGATTGGAACCGCCGCGGCCAGCGTTGCCTTTCCGGCAAGCGTCAATTGCAGGAGCCTTTCGCGCCTGTCGTTGGGATTGACAATGATTTCCACCCATCCCTGCCTTTGAAGGGGCTTCAATGCTGCCGTCAGGGTTGTCTGGTCCATGGCCAGAAGCTCGGCGACCGGTTTCATTGGCGGCGGGCTCGGACGGTTGAGCGACATCATCAGGGAGAATTGGCCATTGGTCAGGCCGACGGGGCGCAGAGCTTCATCGAACTGGCGGGCGAGAGCGCGCGCGGCGCGCTGAACATGCAGGCAGAGGCAGGTGTCCCGGACCAGAAGTGTTGTTTCAAAAGGCACATCGAGGGTATTTGACATGCTCAATTAATATTGATATCAATGCAAATCGTCAAGCGGGAAGATTTGTATAGACACAGGCAGGGGCAAAAGCCGGAGGAGGGCTTGCACCATGAACGAGGTCGTATCCCGAGAAGCATGGCTGGAGGCGCGGCGCACGCTTCTGACCAGGGAGAAGGAAGCCACTCATCTGCGGGACCGGGTCAACCGTGAGCGACAGGCGCTCCCGTGGGTCAGGGTGGATAAGGATTATACATTCAATACACCGTCGGGACGCAAATCGCTTTCCGATCTTTTCGACGGGCGCAGCCAGCTTATGGTCTATCATTTCATGTTCGGCCCCGATTGGGAGCAGGGTTGCACGGGATGCTCCTTCCTTGCCGACAGTCTCGACGGCACGGTAGCTCATCTCAACAATCACGACGTGACGCTGGTAGCGGTTTCCCGCGGTCCTTTATCCAAGCTGGAAGCCTACAGTAAGCGCATGGGATGGCACTTCCCATGGGTGTCGTCCGAAGGCAGCGATTTCAATTTCGACTTCCACGTTTCATTCACGAAGGACGAACTTGAAAATGATCGCGTGTTCTACAATTTTGACAGGCTTGCGCCTGAAGATGCCTTCGACGAACTGCCCGGCATGAGCGCCTTCTACAAGGATGAAACCGGCGCGATCTATCACACCTATTCGAGCTACGCTCGCGGCATCGAGGAGTGGATCGGCACATTGATGATACTCGACCGCGCACCGAAAGGGCGCAATGAGAACGGGACGATGCATTTCGTCAAGAGACACGACGAATATGCGGCCAACACCTCCAAACACAGTTGCTGCGCCTGATCGCTGGTTCACGCAGGCAATTCAGGGAGAATATCCGATGAATAATAGTACATCTCCGTTCGTCTGGTACGAACTGATGACGAACGATGCGGGTCAAGCCGAGGAATTCTATACGAATGTGGTCGGCTGGACTGCAAAAGACGCCGGTGTTCCGGGCATGAAATACACCTTGCTCGAAGTGCCGGGCTGCATGATCGCGGGCATGATGTCCGTGGCCGATCTGCCGAAGGACGATTGCGGCGGTCAGCCCGGCTGGATCGGCTATGTCGGCGTCTCAAGCGCCGATGAATATGCCCGGAAAGTGGAAGGCGAGGGAGGAAAGATTCTCCGGGCAGCACAGGACATTCCCGACATTGGCCGCTTCGCTATCGTGTCCGACCCGCAGGGCGGTGTTTTTGCGCTCTTCGAGCCGAAAGACGATACTGCTCCGCCAGCCGATTATGGATCGCGCAAGCCGGGGCATCCGGGCTGGCACGAATTGCAGGCACAGGACTGCGAGAAAGTTTTTCCTTTTTACGAAAAGGTGTTCGGCTGGAAGCTTTCGAGAGATTTCGACATGGGGCCGATGGGAAACTATAAGGTATTCAGTGTCGATGGCGCCGATCACGGTGGCATCATGACGGCTCCGCCCGGTGTCCCGGTTGGATGGGGCTTCTATTTCATGGTGGATGCGATCAATGCCGCCGCCGAGCGCGTGAAGGCCCGAGGCGGAACAGTTGAGAACGGACCGATGGAGGTGCCGAACGGCGAATGGGTCGTCCAGTGCCGCGACCCGCAGGGCGTGAGTTTTTCGCTTGTGGCGCCGAAGCAATAAGATGGCTTCTTCCGATTGACTGCCGGTACATTTGCGATGAATGGATAGAACATCGAAATGTACCGGCGGAACATACATATGCATGAGAGACGGATGGGCCATTCTCAACCGGCGGGAGCAGCCTACGCCGCCGATATCGGAGGCTCGTTCATCAGGCTGGCGCGGTCAAAGCAGGATGGAAACCTTATCCTGCTTGAAAAACTGCCGACACCGGCGGACAGCTGGGAGAAATTCTGCGAGGCGCTGGCAATGGCGCTTCTAGCCCACGCGCCGGACGATCTCGGACCGCTTGCGCTTTCCATTGCCGGGCTGGTCGATCCTGTCACGACTGCTGCTTTTTCCGCCAATATTCCCTGCATCTCCGGTCACCGACTGAGCGTAGAGCTTGGTGAAATCCTGCAAAGGCAGGTGATCGCGGCAAACGATGCGGATTGTCTGGCGCTTGCCGAAGCGGTTGAAGGTGCTGGCAAGGGGCACGAGATTGTCTTTTGCGCCGTCCTGGGCACAGGCGTCGGTGGTGGCCTGATTGTCAATGGACAGTTGGTCCGGGGGGGCGGTGGGTTGACTGGCGAATGGGGGCATGGCCCTATCTTGAATACGGTGGTGGAGATTGAGGGCGAACCTGTATCCGTTCCACGCTTCAGGTGCGGTTGTGGGCAAAGCGGTTGTGTCGATACGATAGGCGGGGCGCGGGGAATCGAAAAACTGCACCATTTTCTGAATGGCGGCGCTGCGGACAGCCGCGCCATCCTGCGGCAATGGCAGGACGGGCATCGTGAGGCAAACCGGACCGTCGAGGCCTATCTGCAACTGGTGGCCGATCCGCTTGCCGCTGTGGTCAATATAACCGGCGCTTCCATCATTCCGGTCGGTGGCGGACTTGCTACTGCGGCCGGGTTGATTTCGGCGCTCGACATTGCGGTGCGGGCGCGCATCCTGCGAAAGACAGACAGCCCGGTCGTTGTGCCCGGCAAGTTCGGCAGTGAAGGCGGATTGATCGGGGCGGCGATAATGGGGCATCGGCAGTGAGCGCGATACTCGAAATCTGTGTCGATAGCGCCGATGGCCTTCATGCGGCAATTGAAGGCGGTGCCGACCGTATCGAACTTTGTTCCGCTCTGGAACTCGGCGGACTGACGCCTTCCCGGGCACTGATGGATGTTGCAGCAAGAGCTCCAATTCCTGTTTATGCGATGATAAGGCCGCAGGCTGGCGGCTTCTGCTTCTCTGCCCGTGATGAAGCCCTCATGCTGGCCGATATTCGCAATGCGAGAAACGCGGGTCTGGCCGGAGTAGTGTTGGGAGCTTCCTTGTCCGACGGTTCGCTCGATCTTGCCATGCTGAAAAAACTGACTGCCGAAGCGCAGGGACTCGGAACCACGCTGCATCGTGTCTTCGATCTCGTTCCAGATGTGGGGATCGCTCTGGAACAGGCAATTTCGCTCGGCTTCGAGCGAATCCTGACATCGGGCCAGTCCGGGACGGCGGAGCAGGGGGTGGACGTTCTACAGCGGTTGGCCGGGATGGCTGGCGGACGTATCGGAATTATGCCGGGTTGCGGCGTTAATCCGGAGAATGTCGGGCGGATATTGCAGGCTACGTGCGCCACGGAGATACATGCGTCCTGCCGTGAGAACGCCGGGGAAAAGGATAAACGCGCCATCGCGTTCGGATTTGCTTCCGCACGATCCTCACGGACATCTGCCTCGAAGGTCCGTGCCCTGAAAGCAGTGATCGCAAAGCACTGGGGCAGCTATCAGCAGGCTACATCAGGGAAATGAAACTCGCGCGGTGTTGCAAGCATATCCAAACCCTATTGCCACTCCACAAGAGTTTGAGTAGAAGTATCGCTACATCAAGAGTTGGGGCGACGCCCAACGCCAACCTGCCTCTCCGGGCAAGGTGGTACTCTCTTTGAAGGGAGGATGTGGCCAACCGGCAATTATACGGATCAAGCCACTCGCGTCCGCTCCGACACAAACTAGGGACCGATGCGACCATGCCGATTAAAATTCCTGATGATCTGCCGGCGACCAGTGTGCTCGAAGCCGAGGGCGTTATGGTCATGCGCGAAGCGGATGCCGTCCGTCAGGATATCCGCCCGCTGAAGATCGGTCTCCTCAATCTCATGCCTAACAAGGTCGCCACCGAAACGCAGATTGCACGCCTGCTCGGTGCGACGCCGCTTCAGGTGGAGCTGACCCTCGTTCGTATCACCAATCATGTGGCGCGTCATACGCCAGCCGATCATATGCTTTCATTCTACCGCCCCTGGGAAGAGGTAAGCAGCGAACGTTTTGACGGGTTCGTCATTACCGGAGCGCCCGTTGAGCGCCTCGAATTCGAGGAAGTGACCTATTGGGATGAAATGCAGCGGGTCTTCGACTGGACGCAGACGCATGTGCACCGGACGCTGAACATATGCTGGGCCGCGCAGGCTGCCGTTCATCACTTTCACGGTATGGGCAAGTACGAGCTGTCGGGCAAGGCATTCGGCGTCTATAGCCAGCACAACCTTTCACCTTCATCACCTTATCTTCGCGGCTTTTCGGATGATTTCAAGATTCCGGTATCGCGTTGGACCGAGGCGCGAAAGAGCGATATTCCTGCCGAAAGCGGCCTTAAGGTGCTGGTCGACAGCCCGGAGAGCGGCCTTTGCCTGCTCGATGATCCGCGCCATCGCTCGTTGCATATGTTCAATCACGTGGAATACGATACGACGTCGCTGGCCGACGAATATTTCCGCGATATTCAGGCACAGCCGGAGACGAGGCTTCCGGCGAATTATTTCCCCGGCGACGATGTCACCCGCCAGCCCGAAAACCGCTGGCGCAGCCACGCACATCTGCTGTTCGGAAACTGGATCAACGAGATGTACCAGTCCACACCATACGACCTCGAACAGATCGGACGTTAGAGCGCGTTTCGATCTGATTGAATGAGATCGGCGCTCTAACTATTTGTTTTTGCGCGCATCCCAAAAACCGTTTCACACTGTTTGGAATGAGCATCCAAGATGCGCAAGGCATCGTATAAGATGCGGCTCGCTTTACCGAGCGTGAGGCCTATCAGTTGTGCGACAAAGCCCCTCAAAAGGCAAAAGCCCACGCTCCGACATTTGTGAGGAAGTCGGGGGCTGTATTCAGCCATTATGTTGTCAATCGAGGACGTAGCAAGCCTTGGCCTTGCCGCGTGCAGGGTCGCCGAAGGCGCGGTTATCGCACGGAACGCCGTTGCGGAAGACACCTTCCGTGAAACGACCATTTGCGCCATAGCGGACGCGCTTGCGACCGTAGAAATCGCAGAACCCGCCTTCTTTCGCGCAACGACTCCAATCGCGATCGTCGTAGCGATCATAACGGCGCGGACGATCCGGCCTGTTCCAGCGATCTTGCACCACGAAGGAGCAGCTCTTCTTTTTGCCGGGGGCCGGATCGCCAAAGACACGGTTCGAGCAGGTAACTTGCGGTCGGTCGATGAAGCGCGACGTATTCTGTCCGCCGGTGCCGTAGACCACTTCAGCAGGGTAAGGCAGCTGGCAGATTCCATTCTCGCTTGCGCAGCGCTGTAGTTCGGCCGCAGACGCCGGCGTGACAAACGGAGAAAGGACGGTCACCAAGCCGCCAAGCCATAGTGAAACAACAGTCGTGTTGAGTGCGGGTATCATGATTAGTCCCTCTAGTATCGATGAAATATGCTTTAGTTGCGTTAGCTTGAACAGAGGATTTCGATATTCTTGTTCCGTTGCGCCCAAAATTGGGGCAGGAGAGCTTCCGAAGCCATGAGAACGTATGGATCAAAGGGAAAAATGCCGAATGAATTGTCACACCTTGAAAAACATCAAGGTGGTTTCGAGCGTTCATTGTGTTTTCTGGATTTTATTGGAGGCCTCGCCCGGAATCGAACCGGGGTGCAAGGATTTGCAGTCCTCTGCGTAACCACTCCGCCACGAGGCCATCCGTAAGGCTATTGCCAAATCACTTGGCTGCGCCTTGGTCCGTTCCAATATTGATACAGACCCTTCTCGTCAAGCTGTTAGCGACAAATGTGGAAAATTTATACAAAGCTTTCCCTTGCAATGGTGAACTCACGATTGCTCGTCGCGATCTGGCGGCATTTGCGGACGGGCAAGATTGCCCTTCGAAAAGGTGTAACCCGTTTCCACGGCGTTCAAACCGAATTTACCCCGTAGACGGTCGACGGCGCTTTCCGCCACCGCGCGCTTTGCCGCCTGTATGTCAACAAGGTCGGGCGGATCGGCAAGATCGCTTGAGGAAAGATCGCTAACACCTATTCCAAGCAGGCGGAATCGTGTTCCGTCCAATTCCCTTTCGAGAAGTTGCAGCCCGGTGCGGAAGATGCGGTCTGCGAGTTGGGTGGGGTCGGCAAGCTGCCGATTGCGCGTCCGTAATTTGAAGTCCTGTGTCTTGAGCTTCAATACGATGGTTCGTCCCGAGATTTCCCCCGCTTTCAGGCGGCGGGAAACTTTTTCGGACAGGGCGCGGAGAACCGGAACGAGATCGCCTGCCTCCGAAAGATCGCTGTTGAAAGTCGTCTCGGCAGACACGCTCTTCATGTCATGGTCTGGCTCGACCTTGCGGCTGTCCAGTCCGCGAGACAGGCGGTAGAGACGCTGCCCCATGGTGCCATAGGCCTTCATGAGGGCGTTCTCCTCCATGGTCTGAAGCTGGCTGATAGTGCGAATCCCGTCACTCTCAAGCTTGCTCGCGAAAGCTTTCCCGACACCCCAGATCGTGCTGACGGGTTGTTCCTTCAAAAAGGTCAGGGCTTCTGCTTCGCCGATGACGGAAAAACCGCGCGGCTTTTCAATGTCCGAAGCCACCTTGGCCAGGAATTTGCAGTAGGAGAGGCCGATCGAGGCGGAGATGCCGATTTCCTCCTCCACGCGCTTGGCAAAGCGGGCGAGCACTATCGCTGGCGGTGCTTTGTGCAGGCGCTCTGTCCCGCTAAGGTCGAGGAAGGCTTCGTCAATGGACAAAGGCTCGACCAGCGGCGTCAGTTCGCGCATCATTTGTCGGACTTCGCGGCCCACACGGACATATTTTTCCATGTCGGGCTTGACCACGACGGCATCGGGGCAGGCTTCCAGCGCCTTGAACATCGGCATGGCAGATCGGACGCCGTGAATACGGGCGAGATAACATGCTGTCGACACGACACCACGTTTTCCGCCGCCGATAATCAGCGGTTTGTCCCGCAATTCGGGATTGTCGCGCTTCTCGACCGACGCATAGAAAGCATCGCAATCGATATGTGCGAGGGTAAGGCTGTAAAGTTCCCGGTGACGGAGAAGGCGTGGGCTGCCGCATGCGTGGCAGCGCCTGATCGAGACAGATTTTTGCAGCGCAAGACAATCGCGGCAAATGCCTTTTTCCGGACTGTTTGCTGCAATCGAGTCTGCCATGGGAAGCGCGTCGTCCAATGAACATATAAGGAACATCCTCTTATAGCATCATTCAGGCGAAGCGCCACGGGGAGTGTGCTACCTGTCCGCCTTACACTTGACATTAGCGGGAATATCACCAAGTTTAATGTCATGAACAACCGTTTCGCTTCAATACTCCATCGGATTTACCCGATCACGGGATAGCGACCCTCGAGTTCTGCCTGGCGCAGGGGGACTCTGGGGGATGGGATGCCGCTTTCCCGAAAGCGGATTTAGAGAAAGCGCTTTCACCAACATTCAATCTGGAACAGCTTCGTGCCTGAGAGGTGCGAAGATTTATTATCTGTCAATAGTGAGCACGCGCCATGAGCGGAAAGAATCGCAAGAAGCCCAATATCGTCGTCAGCGAAGTCGACTACGAACGCCTTATGGGGCTGGCCACCAGTGTTTCGGAACGGTTCGAGGAAATAGCCGAAGAACTGATGCGGGAGCTTGATCGCGCCAAGGTGGTTCCGGCGAAACGCTTGCCGCAGAACGTGATTCATATGGGCTCCACGGTGGAGTTCCGCTCCAATGACGGGCAGGAGCGCCGCGTAACACTGGTCTATCCGGGCGAAGCCGACATTGCTCAGGGAAAGATTTCGATCCTGACCCCGATCGGCACGGCCCTGATCGGTCTTGCTCCCGGTCAGTCCATTTCATGGACGGCACGGGACGGCAAGCCGCATGAGTTGAACGTTCTGACGGTCTCGAACGACGCCGAAACACCCGTTGTGAGCCCTGCGGCCGAATAATCGGAAAAGAGCCCGGCAATTCCGGGCTCTTTTGTCTTTTAACAGCAGACGTGTTTCAGAGATGCTGGTTCAATCCTCCGGGCAGGAGCGCCAAAGCTTTCTCGATCGTTGCGGGATCGCGGCCCATATCCTCGCAATATCGCAGCAATGTCGGTTCGTGTGCCAGATAGAACTGCAAGACGCCCGCCAGAAAGCCAGGCTCGCGGGCTGCCTGCCGGATGGAGCTTGCTTCGATTCCCGTCAGGGCAAGAAAGCGCGGCAGGAGATCCTTGTCCTGTGCGAGCCATGCCAGCGCTTCGATTGCGACAGCTTCCGCATCTGTCTGGCTCATGAGCGTCTTCATGCGGATTCTCCATTTATTGTATAGATTTGGGCGATTATGTAACGGTCGTCATGCCGAGGAACAACGGAATTATTTGCGTTTCATCAATGAAATGAGGTTAAGCTGGTGCAACCTGAGAATTGGGGGACCTTCCGGCTCGCGTGAAAACAAGGCAATGCCGAGCTGCCACAGGAAACGATGCCAAGGAACATCCGATGCCGAAAAGCGTAATGATCGTCGAGGACAACGAGCTCAATATGAAGTTGTTTCGCGATCTGATTGAAGCCAGCGGATACGAGACGATCCGGACAAGAAACGGGCTTGAAGCGCTGGACCTTGCGCGCGAACATCGGCCCGATCTGATTCTGATGGATATACAGCTTCCCGAGGTATCCGGCCTTGAGGTCACGAAATGGCTGAAAGACGACGACGAATTGCGGCATATTCCGGTCATCGCGGTGACTGCATTTGCGATGAAGGGTGACGAGGAACGTATCAGGCAGGGTGGTTGCGAGGCTTATATATCCAAACCGATTTCTGTTCCTCGCTTCATAGAGACGATAAAATCCTATTTGGGCGACGCCTAGTGGATTGAATTTGACGTTTGAATGCCGACTGAATGAGATGCTGTTTCAAACGTCAAATTCGAAAAATCCACTAGATACATAAAGTGATTAGTGGTCTTTTCGATTCCGACATTTGCTCGGCGCTTGTATCAGAGGGATGCAAATGTCGGAATCAGACCACTAGTGGATTGAATTTGACGTTTGAATGCCGACTGAATGAGATGCTGTTTCAAACGTCAAATTCGAAAAATCCACTAGATACATAAACTTACTAGTGGTCTTTTTGATTCCGACATTTGCTCGGCGCCTGTATCAGAGGGATGCAAATGTCGGAATCAGACCATTAGGTGTTTGGTCCCAGTATGTGATGGTTGGGCGGGGAGGGGCATTATGACAGCACGAATTCTCGTCGTTGACGATGTGGATTCCAACGTAAAGCTCCTCGAAGCCCGACTTCTTTCGGAATATTACGAGGTCGTTGTTGCCTATAACGGGCTGGAGGCCATCGAGATTTGCCAGGGAGGGCAAATCGATGTGGTTCTGCTCGACATATTGATGCCGGATATTGATGGGTTCGAAGTGTGCCGGCGATTGAAGGCCGATCCCCATACTTCGAATATACCGATCGTCATGGTGACTTCGCTCGACGGTCCGGAAGACAAGATTCGCGGGCTGGAAGCCGGTGCAGACGATTTTCTGTCGAAACCCGTCAGCGATCTCCAACTCATGTCCCGCGTGAAAAGCCTGGCACGGCTGAAGCTTGTCTCCGATGAGCTTTTCCAGAGAACGGGTACCGTGGCCGAGGCGGATGTCGAGGCATTGCTGGCGAGCAAGATGGGGCAGGACTATGGAGATAAGGACGAGGCGGCGCGTGTCCTCGTTATTGACGAAGATGAACTGGCGGCAGCCCGTCTCCGCTTGATCCTTGGCGAGTATTATCGCGTCGATATTGCCTGCGATCCCAATACTGCACTCATACGGGCCATAGAAACGGATTATGACAGCATCGTCGTTTCCGCCAATTTTACCTATTACGACCCGCTTCGCCTTTGCTCGCAGCTGCGTACAATCGAACGCACGCGCCTAGTGCCGATCATTCTTGTCGTGCGTGAGGACGAGGGCGCTCTGGTCGTCCGCGCGCTTGAGCTTGGCGTCAATGATTATTTGATGCGGCCACTCGAAAAGCTCGAACTTTTCGCGCGTCTGCGTACGCAGATCAAACGCAAGTGCTACAACGATCTCCTGCGGCAGAGCCTCAATCGCAGCATAGCCATGGCCGTGACGGACAGTCTTACCGGACTCCATAACCGCCGCTATCTCGACACGCATATGCCGATTTTTCTGGCTCGTGCGACGGGCCGCGAACGGCCATTGTCGATCATCATGCTCGACTTCGATCATTTCAAGCGCGTGAACGATCAATTCGGGCACGAGGCCGGCGACGATGTGTTGCGAGAATTTGCAACACGGCTGCGCAAGAACATCCGCGGCATGGATCTGATGTGTCGTTATGGCGGTGAGGAGTTCGTGGTTGTCCTTCCGGATACGGATGTGGAGGCCGCCAGGGCCGTTGCAGAGCGCGTTCGCTCCGCCGTATCGGATATGCCTTTCGTGATCGCAAACGGCAAGCACAAGGTTAATCTGACGATCAGTGTCGGGATTGGCGGGCTGAGGCTGGTCGGAGATAGCCCGGACGCTCTTCTCTCACGGGCCGACGCAGCCCTCTATCAGGCAAAGAAAAATGGCCGCAATTGCATTGTGGCCTCCGCTGCCTGAAGCGTATTACGCTGAATTGTACTCGAGTAACGCGTTCCAGACGTTAACCCAACCCGTATGAAACGAAAAAGCCATCCCAAAGGGATGGCTTTTTCCATTCAATCGTCGTGGATGACGACCGGAAACGGATTACTTGATCTTCGTTTCCTTGAACTCGACGTGCTTGCGCGCAATCGGGTCGTACTTGGTCTTTGTCATCTTTTCCGTCATCGTGCGGCTGTTCTTCTTCGTTACGTAGAAGAAGCCGGTGTCAGCGGTCGACAAAAGCTTGATCTTGATCGTCGTAGCCTTGGCCATATCGAATTACCTGCTCTGTATCTTTGCCGGAGCATGACCTTACCGAAGACCGGTTCCCAGTTTTCGGGATCATGCTCAATGGATGGAAACCTCCAGCGATTCCGGTAATCTCATCCGGCAGCGGAAATTTTGCGCGACACTACGTATTGGTGGCGAAAAGTCAAGTCCGCTTCTTCCGCAAAAGCAACCTTACCGCTGCAAAGAGCGCATATGCCGCAAAAAATATGCTGAGCGTCATGGGGAAACCTTTCGGCCCCAGCATATCCATTCCAACACCGACTGCCTGCGGTCCTGCAAGCATACCGATGGCGTAGCAGAAAACAAAGGCCGCATTGGCCGACGCAAGTTCACGTCCCGTCAGTTCCGAACCGAGATGGGCGAGACCGACCGTATAGAGACCGGCGACCACACCGCCCCACAGGAACAGGATGCCGGCCATCAGATACCAGTGCTGCATGAGATAAGGCAGGGCGATCATACCGATCAACCCGGTCGCTGCGCAGAAAAACAGAAGTTTGCGGCGATCGGAAATGCGGTCGCTGACGATACCGAGAGGAATCTGCAACAACACATTGCCAAGGCCGATCATGGTCAACAGCAGGGCAGCGTCGGCCTCGGGATAGCCGATGCGCGCACCGAAAACCGGAAAGAGCGCGAAGCCGCCAGTCTCCACCGCGCCGAAGACGAAGACCGCCATTGTCGCCGTCGGGACGGCAAATATGAAGGGGAGGAACGGGACGTGTTCGCCCTCCTCGAAATCCGGGCTGTCACGCCATGCGATTGCGACCGGTATGAGGGCGATCATGATGATGGCAAAGCCGACATAGAAAGGCAGGCCACCGGTACTTCCGATTTTCGAGAAAAGCCAGGGGCCAAGTGCAAAGCCAAGCGAGAGCGATGTGGAATAGATTCCGAGCACCAGCCCACGCTTTTCTGGCGGCGCGGAGGCATTGATCCAGTATTCGGAGAGCACGAAAAGCACCGTTAACGCAAAATGCAGGACGATGCGCAGCGCAAACCATGCCCAGAGCGGCTGAAAGAAGTGAAAGCCGAGAAAGGCCGCGCTCCCGATGAGAAGCATCAGAAATATCGCTTTGACCACGCCCAGTCGCGCGGCAATCGGGGCGGCAAGGGGCGCGGCGGCAATGGACGCCAGGCCTGCTACCGCCGTATTGGCACCGATCAGGCTTGCCGTATGGCCGCGGCTTTCCAGGAGAACGCTCAACAGGGGGATGCCCAGGCCGATTGCGGCTCCCACGGCACTGATCGTTGCGATCGCGGCCGCAAGTGAACGCCAATGCATCTGGCCCTGCGCCGGCCCGCCAACTGGCTCCTGCGGGACAAGATCGGCGGGGTGAATTTCTTTATTCATCGGGTTCAGATCACTTCGCGAACAAAGCGGCCATGTCGCTTGCTATATTGTGTCACGGGTAAAATGGCTGGTAGTTGAAGGCTGTTATCCGTCAGGAGCGCGCGGGCCTCTTTCAGGATCGCCTGAGTAATGTGTACAACGTCGAGTTTATCGGTATCGTCGATGGAAACCCAGTCCAGATCTTCCAGTTCGCCACTGGGAACAAGGGGCTGCCGGTCCAGTTCCGGGATATCATCACGAAAAGCCATGAAAAAGCGCGTATCGAAGCGGCGGACATTGTCAGGCGGAGTTACCGCTCGCGCGAAATATCGCAAGCTATCCAGCGCCGGCAACATGCCGTTATCGAAAAAGGCTCGCCAGTCGGTTTGCCCCGGAGGCGTAATCGGCTCCGGGGCTGCGTAGCCGAGACGAAGCCCGGTTTCCTCGAATGTCTCGCGAATGGCGCAAAGACCGAGCGCTCGCGCCCGGCGCATGGATGCCCGAACGCCCATCCCGGCCAGAAGCTTTTCGGCGTCGGGGGGACACAATTCGGTCGCAGCCCTGATCGTGCCGTCGGCCCGGTCTGTCCGTCCGCCGGGAAAAACGAACTTCCCCGGCATGAAGACCAGGCTTGGATGACGTCGTCCCATGAGGATACGCGGCGTCTTCCCGGATCTGTCCACGAGAAGCAGGGATGCCGCGTCACGAGGGCGCAGCGTCTTTGCGGGACCGGCTGGGGTAGATGATGACTGAACCATGGCGGCGTTCAGGTCACGTCGCCGTATTCGCCTTCGCCCTTGCCCCCGAACCCATGCATGTACAGCGCCCATTGCAGACCTATGGTCGCCCCCTTGATCGGCTGCAACAGCAGCAGCGACATGATAACGGTCAGCGGACCCCAGATCGCCATATGGGCCCAGAGGGGCAGGTTGGTCGTCGCTTCCACGCCCATGAACGCGCCCACGACTATGTGTCCGACGATCAGAATGGTAAGATAGGCGGGAAGATCGTCGGCACGCTGTTCTGTATAGTCTTCATTGCAGACCGAACACTGCGCCACCGGCTTTACGAATGCGCGGAAAAGCTTTCCTTCGCCGCAATGGGGGCAGCGGCTGCGGAAACCGCGCCACATGGCTTCGCCCAAAGCGCGCTTTGGATGCGCTGCCTTGGAGCTTTCCATGCCAAACACCTGAACGTTCTGGGTGGAATTGGCCTCTAGCGTGCTCATCAGCGACCTCTTCTCTTCTGACGCGGTATGCCCGCGGGTTTGCCCCTTCTCCCACGCATCGTCCGGCTGGCCTTGTGGTGCGAGCGCGTCGACATTGGCAGAGGGTGCGGTTCCGAAACCATCTCAAAACGAAGCGCGCCCGCAACGGGGAGCGCCTCAACAAGCCGAACCGTAACCGTATCGCCAAGCCGGAAGCCTTTGCCGCTCCGCTCCCCGGCGATCGCATGGTTCGCTTCATCATATAGATAGTATTCTTGTCCCAAAGTTGAAATGGGTACCAGACCATCCGCGCCATATGTCGCAAGGTTGACGAAAAGACCGGCTCTTGTAACGCCTGTAACGCGCCCTTCATATTCGTCGCCGAGATGCGAAGCGAGAAAATGCGCAATCAGGCGGTCCACTGTTTCGCGTTCGGCCAGCATGGCGCGGCGCTCCGTTGACGAGATCAACGCTGAAATTTCTTCCAGGTTGGCTTCCTCGTCCGTGGTCAGACCGTCGTTTCCGAGGTTCAGGGCCTTGATCAAGGCCCGGTGCACGATCAAGTCCGCATAGCGTCGGATAGGTGAAGTGAAATGTGCGTAGCGGTGCAAATGAAGGCCGAAATGCCCGATATTATCGGGGCTGTATTCAGCCTGGCTCTGTGTGCGCAGCACCACCTGATTGACCAGTTCCTGATGGTCGGAACCTTCCACAGCCTCAAGAATCCGGTTGAATTGCGCGGGCTGCAGCTCCGCGCCCTTGGCGAGGCTCAGATCGAGGGTGCGCAGGAACTCGCGCAGGGTCTCCTGCTTGGCGAGCGCAGGGGCGTCGTGAATGCGGAAAACCAGTGGTTGGCGACGCGCTTCCAGTGTTTCGGCGGCGGCAACATTGGCCTGAATCATGAACTCTTCGATAAGCTTATGCGCATCGAGCCGTTCGGGCACAATGACCTTGTCTACCTTGCCTTCTGGTGTCAGAAGTATCTTCTTTTCGGGCAGATCGAGTTCAAGCGGTTCCCGTTTTTCCCGTCCGCGTTTCAGTACGGCATAGGCGTCCCACAGCGGTTTCAGGATGCCGTCGAGAATCGGAGACGTCTTCTCGTCAGGTGCGCCATCAATCGCGGCTTGCGCCTGCGTATAGCTAAGCTTTGCCGACGATTTCATCATGACGCGGTGGAATTTATGCGATCTCTTGCGTCCATCGGCGGCGAAAACCATACGCACCGCGAGAGCGGGGCGTTCTTCCTGTTCACGCAGCGAACAGAGATTGTTCGAAATCCGCTCCGGCAGCATCGGCACGACGCGGTCGGGGAAATAGACGGAATTGCCGCGCTTTCGTGCTTCACGATCTAGCGCGGAACCGGAACGGACATAGGCAGCGACATCGGCAATCGCCACGATCACGATTTGCCCGCCGGGATTTTCGGGGTCTTTATCCGGCTCGGCATAGACGGCGTCGTCGTGGTCCTTCGCGTCCGCAGGGTCGATGGTAAGGAGCGGAATGTCGCGCCAGTCTTCCCGTCCTTCGAGTGTCGCGGGTTTCGCCGATTCTGCTTCGCTGATCGCCTCGTTCGGAAAAATATGCGGGATTTCATGCTCGTGGATCGCAATCATCGACAGAGCCTTCTCGCTGTCGATCGAGCCGATCACCTGCAGGACCTTGCCGCGCGGCAGACCGTAGCGGCGGGAAGAAAGCAGCTCCACCTCGACCAGATCGCCGCTCTCGGCGTTGGCGAGCTGTGCTGGATCAAGTTGCACTTCCGCCTGCTTTCGGTCCGCAGGCTCCAGACGCCATTCACCGCTGTCAAGCTTGCGCACAATGCCGAGCACCGCATTCGTGCGATGTTCGAGGCGCTTCATCACGCGGGCGGTATAGTCGGGTCCTTCACGGTCCTCATTGCGAAATATTTTTGCCAGTACGCGATCGCCGACACCAACCGCGGGGCCGCCATCGGAAGCCTTGTTGAGCCGGGTGCGGCGGATCAGAACGAGCGGAGGCTTGCCGTGTCCGGCTTCGTCCCATTCGGACGGGCGGGCAAGCAGGCCACCATCCTCGTCGCGACCAGTGATGTCGAGAACCGTGACGGAAGGCAGTGAGCCAGGACGCGAAAGCTTGCGCGCACGCTTTTCAACGAGCCCCTCATAGGCCAGTTCGCGTAGAAGATCCTTGAGATAGACCCGCGCATCGCCCTTGATGTTGAAGGCTTTCGCCAGTTCGCGCTTGCCTGCTCGATCTGGATTTTCCTCAATATATTTAAGGACCTCTTCACGGGTCGGCAGAAACGCGGTTGGATCGTTCCTGACGTCGCCCGACCTTGCCTTGGTAGCACGCCGTTCGGTCCGTGCGGACCGGCCGGTATCGGATTTGGGAAAGCGGCGTGCCAATTGCTACTCCTCTGCTGCCTCGGCTCCAGCCTTGGCCTTGACTTTCGATTTGGCCTTTGCGGGCGCCTTTTTCGCAGCCGGTTTTTTCGCGGTGCTTTTCTTTTCCGAACTTGCCGCAGCTTTGCGTGCGGGAGCCTTTTTCTTGCTCGAGCCTGCCTTTGCCACGATCAGTTCCAGCGCTTCTTCCAATGTCACGCTGGCCGGGTCCTTGCCCTTCGGCAGAGTGGCGTTCACCTTGCCCCAATTGACATAGAGTCCGTAACGACCGTCGCGCACAGTGATGGCACCACCATCCGGGTGATCGCCGAGCGTGGCAAGAGCGGCGGGTGTCGACCGGCCGCGACCGCCGCCCTTCGCCTGTTTGTCGGCGAGCACGGAGACAGCGCGGTTGAGGCCAACCGAAAAGACTTCCTCTGCATTTTCCAGATTGGCGAAGGTGCCATCGTGGCTGACATAGGGACCATAGCGCCCGATGCCCGCGGAGATCATCTTGCCGGTTTCCGGGTGTGCGCCGATATCGCGCGGCAACGACAGAAGCGCTACGGCTTTTTCGTGATTGAGCGAATCCGGCGTCCAGCCTTTCGGCAGGCTTGCGCGCTTGGCTTCCTTGCCTTCGCCACGCTGGACATAAGGACCAAAACGTCCCGTCCGCGCAGTGATTTCTTCGCCCGTGAACGGGTCCTTGCCGAGAGATTTTGGCTCGTCGGAAGCCGACGCCTCACCGTTGGCGTCACCGCCGAGCTGACGCGTATATTTACACTCCGGATAGTTGGAGCAGCCAACGAATGCGCCGTATTTGCCAAGCTTCAGCGACAGTGTGCCTGTACCGCAAGTCGGGCAGGAGCGGGGATCGCTGCCGTCTTCGCGTGCCGGGAACACAAGCGGTGCAAGCTCTTCGTTCAGCGCGTCCAGAACATTGGTGACACGCAGCTCCTTGATATCATCGACCGAGCCGGAGAAATCGCGCCAGAAGTCACGCAACACGTCTTTCCAGGAAAGCTTGCCATCGGAAATCAGGTCGAGCTTTTCCTCGAGATCCGCCGTGAAGTCATATTCCACATAGCGTTCGAAGAAGCTCTCGAGAAACGCCGTGACCAGTCGCCCCTTCGGCTCGGGAATAAGCTTGCGCTTGTCTATCGTGATATATTCACGGTCACGCAAGGTTGCCAGCGTTGCCGCATAGGTCGAAGGGCGACCGATGCCCAGCTCTTCCATTTTCTTGATGAGCGAGGCTTCGGAATAACGCGGAGGCGGTTCTGTCGAATGCTGGGTCGCATCGATTTTTTCCCGCGCCACAGCTTCGCCGGAGCGGATTTCCGGCAGCTTTGCGCTATCCTCGTCGTCGTCCTCTTCCTCGCGATGGTCCATATAAGCAGCGAGGAAGCCGTCGAATTTCGTCACCGAACCATTGGCGCGCAGCATCGCGGAACGCGAGCCGTTGACGGCTTCGATATCGACGGTCGTGCGTTCGATATCGGCTGCCTGCATCTGGCTGGCGATGGCGCGTTTCCAGACCAGTTCGTAAAGCCGGGCCTGATCATCATCGAGATAGCGGCGCACATCCTTCGGATGGCGTAAGAAGTCCGTTGGGCGGATGGCTTCGTGGGCTTCCTGCGCGTTTTTCGCCTTGCTGGAATAATAGCGCGGCTTTTCAGGTACGTATTTCGCACCGAAACTCTTGCCGATGGCGTCGCGGGCCGCACTGATGGCTTCCGGCGCCATCTGCACGCCATCCGTACGCATATAGGTAATGAGGCCGGCTGTTTCGCCGCCAATGTCGACGCCTTCGTAAAGACGCTGCGCGACCTGCATTGTGCGCGATGCCGTAAAGCCAAGCTGCCCGGATGCTGCCTGTTGCAGCGTCGAGGTGGTGAAAGGAGGGCCGGGATTGCGCTTGGTCGGCTTTGCTTCAACGGAAAGGGCGTTGAAGCTCGCGCCTTCAAGCATGGTACGGATCGCAGTCGCCTGCTCGCCGTTCTTGATGTCGAGCTTGCCGAGCTTCTTGCCGTCAACGACGGTGAGGCGGGCGGTAAAACTGTCGTTGCGCGGCGTTTTCAAAAGCGCGGCGATATTCCAGTATTCCTCGCGGATAAAGCGTTCGATTTCCGCCTCACGGTCGGCTACCAGTCGCAGCGCAACGGATTGAACACGGCCAGCCGAGCGAGCGCCGGGAAGCTTGCGCCACAAAACGGGAGAGAGCGTGAAGCCGACGAGATAGTCGAGGGCGCGGCGGGCCAGATAGGCATCCACCAAGGGCTCGTCAATATCACGCGGATTGGCAATGGCGTCCAGAACGGCTTTCTTGGTGATGGCGTTGAAAGCCACACGCTTTACCGTCTTGCCCTTGAGCGCCTTCTTCTGGTTGAGCACTTCGAGCACATGCCATGAGATGGCTTCACCTTCGCGATCCGGGTCGGTTGCGAGAATGATGCCGTCACTGTCTTTCAGCGCTCTGACAATGTCGGCAAGCCGCTTGGACGAATTGCTATCGACCTCCCACGACATGGCAAAATCTTCGTCGGGCCGTACGGAGCCGTCCTTGGCCGGCAGGTCGCGGACATGACCGAACGAGGCCAGGACTTTATAGTCCGAGCCCAGATACTTATTGATGGTTTTAGCCTTGGCAGGCGATTCGACAACAACGACGTTCATTTAAAGCAACCCAGATTCGCGTCCCATGGAGATAAAATACCTCCTTCCCGCGAGAAATTCGTTGCCATCACATGAACAGCGGGCGGCGTTTGGTCAAGAGCGAGAGGACAAAATTCAGCAAATACAACTTATGATTGCTATTACGACATATGTAACCAGTGGTAGTTTTACACGCGATAAAGTATGCCTGAATCGATCCGTCGGAGATTTTCATGAATGAAATGGCTGGCACACCCAATGCCGAGAACGATGGAAAAATCGGAACAACGACTCACTATGACACTTTGCTATATATAGAGCAAATGCTGGAGCAGCTTGGGGATATGGCAAAGAATGCCGACCAACCGTTGCTGGCATATATGATCGAAATGGCGCTGCTCGAAGCGCGGGAGACGCGCAACACAGAAACCAGCATTAGGATCAGGACCTGTTAATTTGGTGCTAATGGTTCTCTGTAATCGGAACCAGGGCAATCCGATTGCCGGGATAGCGGTTCAGCCGTCCCGCGAGATCCAGTTCAAGCAAAACCAGCTGGATTGTGCCGGTTTCTATTCCTGTATGGCGCACCAGTGAATCGATATCTGTCGGAACCGGTCCCAACGCATCCACGATGATGTCGCGCTCGTTCTCGCTGGCAACTGCCTGGAACTGTTCCGGCTCTGGTGCAAGTTGGATCGGTAGAGCGGGTTGTTCGCACAGATGGGAGGTCTTGTCGTAAGCCCCTGTGAGCGGCATCACCGTCTCGATAATGTCGGCGGCCCCGGTCACGAGTGTCGCGCCCTGTTTGAGGAGCAGGTTCGTCCCCTTGGCTCGTGGATCGAGCGGCGATCCGGGAACGGCAAACACTGTACGCCCCATTTCTCCGGCCATTCGTGCGCTGATCAGTGATCCCGAACGTTCGGCGGCCTCGACGACCACCAGTCCGAGTGAAAGCGCAGCGATAATGCGATTGCGACGCGGGAAATCGCGCGAACGCGGTTCGGCCCCCATGGGCATTTCGGTTATCAGGGCGCCGCCCTGTTCCGCGATGGCATGATAGAGTGAAAGATTTTCAGGCGGATAAGGGCGATCAAGCCCCCCTGCAAGTACGGCCACGGTTCCGGTATCGATGCTTGCGCGATGGGCGGCAGCATCGATACCCCGTGCAAGGCCGGAGATAATGGCAAACCCTGATTCGCCCAGATCGTGCGCCAGTTGTTCTGTAAATCGCGCGCCTACCACGGACGCGTTGCGTGAACCGACTATGGCCACGGGAGGCTTGTGAAAAACGGAAGCATTTCCCTTGATGATGACAAGGGGCGGCGGCGCTTCGCAGTTTTTGAGTTGTGGCGGATAATCCGGTTCGCCCATCCCGACAAGGCGGGCGCCCGCGCGTTCGATGGCTTCGAGTTCCCGTTCCGCATCATCCATGGACACGACCCGGATGGGACGAGCGCTGCCACCACGAATATTCAAATCCGGCAGCATTTCGATCGCGCTGGACGCCGATCCGCAAAACAGGATCAGATCACGGAAAGTGACTGGGCCGATATTGTCGGTCCGGATGAGGCGCAGCCAGTTGAGCCGCTGACGATGGGAAAGGCGAATTCCTGCTTTTGAATTCGCACCTTCCTTCATCCCTTGGCTCCGATTTTACTTTCGGCGCCGCTTAAAAGCCGGGAAATATTAGTCCGATGCTTGATGAAAATGAGCACGGTCATAAGCGCGAACAAGGCTGCAATCGCGTGGTCGCCCCTGAGAAAAAGAGCCGCCGGAACGATGACGCTGGCGATGAGCGCGGCCAGAGACGAGTAGCGCGTCAGGAGTGCGGTTACGATCCATGCAGCCGCGAAAACCAGCGCGCCGGGCCAGGCCAGCCCGATCAGGATACCCAGATATGTAGCGACACCCTTGCCGCCCTTGAACCCGATCCAGACCGGGAAAAGATGACCGATAAAGGCGCCAAAGCCCGCGCAGATGGCTGCATAGGGGCCGAATCGCGAAGCGATGAGAACTGCGGCGGTTCCCTTGAGCGCATCGAGAAGCAGCGTTGCTGCGGCGAGTTTCTTGTTTCCGGTGCGCAGCACATTGGTTGCGCCAATATTGCCCGAACCTATGGACCGCACATCGCCTAGACCCGCAAGTCGCGTCAAAATCAACCCGAACGGAATGGAGCCAAGAAAATAGCCAAAGACGAATGCGCCCAAGAGCGCCACGCTTAGGAATCCTGGTTCTGCCATGAACGTCCCCTGTTATTTTGATTCCGCTGCCCGGAATTCACGATTGATTGTTTCGGGTTATGCGGTGTTTTTCAAGCTGAGTAAACGGTTTTGCCAGCGACTATCGTGCGGACAACCCGTCCTTGAAAGCGTGCGTTTTCAAAACAACTGTTCTTCGAGCGCGAATGCAGGTCCTCCTCCCGCACGACCCACGGTTCGTCCAGATCGACGATGGCGAGATCGGCGCTTGCGCCGGGTTTCAGCGTACCGGCATCGAGACCGAAGATTTTTGCAGGCGCGGTGGATAACACTTCTGCGAGACGCAACAACGGAATGCTGTCATTGTGGTAAAGGCGGAGCGCTGCGGCAAGCAGGGTTTCCAGTCCGATGGCACCCGCTTCCGCGTCCGAAAACGGCAGGCGCTTGGTGTCGACATCCTGCGGATCATGCGCGGAAACCACGATGTCGATGGTGCCATTTTTCACCGCCTCGACCATGGCAAGCCGATCTTCCTCGCTGCGCAATGGCGGTGACAGACGGAAGAAGGTGCGGAATTCACCGATATCGTTCTCGTTGAGCGACAGGTGATTGATGGAAACACCTGCCGTGACTTGTCCGCCTCGTTCTTTGGCGCGGCGCATGGCATCCGCCGACATGGCGCAGGAAAGTTGCGCGGCGTGATAATTGCTGTTGGTCAGCGCGGCGAGTCGCAAATCGCGCTCCAACGGAATGACTTCCGCCTCACGCGGGCTTCCCGAAAGTCCGAGCCAGCTTGCAAACAGCCCTTCATTCATGACGCCGTTTGCGCCGAGATAAGGATCGCGCGCCTCACAAGCGAGGACAGCGCCGAAATCGCGCGCATAGGTCAGTGCACGACGCATGATTTGAGTGTTGGCAATCGTATGACGGCCATCGGTGAAGGCAACCGCACCTGCTTCACGCAGCAGGCCGAATTCGGTCATTTCCTCGCCGTGCAGGCCCTTGGTAATGGCCGCTGCGGGATGCACATTGACGATAGCGGTGTCACGTGCGGTGCGCTTGACGAATTCCACTAATGCAACATCATCAATGACCGGATCGGTATCGGGCATCATAATAATGGAGGTGACGCCGCCTGCCGCCGCCGCCTGGCTGGCCGAGGCGATGGTTTCGCGGTGCTCGGCACCGGGTTCGCCGACAAAAACCCGTGCATCGACCAGACCGGGCAGGATGGCCATGCCATTGAGATCGACGATTTCGGCACCTTCCGGCGCGCCCTGATTACGAGCATCGCTGCCAGCGGCCACGATTTTGCCGTCGCGGATCAGCAGGCTACCGGTTTCATCGAGACCACGCGAGGGATCAACGATACGCGCATTTTCAAACAGGATGGCGCTCATGACTGTTCTCCATTGCGGCGCGGGTCGAGCAGCGCTTCCATTACGGCCATGCGCACGGCGACGCCCATTTCCACCTGTTGCTGGATCATGCTCTGCGGTCCGTCGGCGACGTCGGAAGCGATTTCGACGCCACGATTCATCGGGCCGGGATGCATGACGAGTGCGTCAGGTTTGGCGATTTTGAGCTTTTCCTTATCAAGCCCATAGAAGTGGAAATATTCGCGTACCGAAGGCACGAAGGAGCCAGCCATACGCTCACGCTGAAGGCGCAGCATCATGACGACATCGGCGTCTTTCAGCCCTTCTTCCATGGAATTGAAGACCTCGACGCTCATATCGGCCATGCCGGAGGGCAGAAGCGTGGAAGGCGCAACTACCCGCACCCTTGCGCCCAGCGCGTTAAGGAGAATGATGTTGGAGCGCGCCACGCGAGAATGCAGCACGTCACCGCAGATGGCGACGACCAGATTTTCGATTTGCCCCTTGGCGCGACGGATGGTCAACGCATCGAGAAGGGCCTGAGTTGGATGTTCATGCGCGCCGTCGCCGGCATTGACCACCGAGCAGCCGACTTTTTGCGCCAGAAGTGCGGCAGCGCCTGCCGAGGCATGGCGGATCACCAGAATATCCGGCTGCATCGCGTTCAGCGTCATGGCGGTGTCGATCAGGGTTTCGCCCTTCTTGACCGACGAATTGCCGACCGACATATTCATCACATCAGCGCCCAGCCGTTTTCCGGCCAGTTCGAACGAGGATTGCGTTCGCGTCGATGCTTCGAAGAAAAGGTTGATTTGCGTGCGACCGCGCAGCACGGACTTTTTCTTCTCCGGTTGCCGGGAAACGGCAATTTCCTGATCGGCGAGATCAAGAAGGCAGAGAATGTCCAGGGGCGATAGGCCCTTGATGCCAAGCAGGTGGCGGTGAAGGAAAAGCGGAGAGGCCGGTTCTTTTATCATGGCAAGTCACCCCTATAGGACCATGAGACAGGCCCCGCAACTCCCCTTATAACGGCGATGAGCGATTCCCCAAGAAAAAGCTGCGCCTTTGAGGTCGGAATCGAGATTGGAATGACGTAATTTTAGCGATTAGATGCAAGAAGCTTGCAACGATTTGATTCAAGACGGACGGGACGAACCTTTGAAAACGCACGAAGTTACCAACCAGACGCCGCCGATGACCGGCACCAATGCATATCTGGGCGATCCGCTTCTGATGCAGATGGCAGCCCGTTTTCCGAAGGAACTGCATGGCGAACTGGAGCAGACCGGGCGTTTCGTCCTTTCGGTGGAAGCGCAGGACATGGCGCGTCTGGCCAATACGGAATTGCCGAAGTTGCGCACGCATGACCGGCAGGGCAACCGCATTGATGTGGTCGAATACCACCCGGCCTATCATGCGCTGATGCGCCGCTCGATTGCGCAGGGGTTGCATTGCTCGATCTGGGAAGACAACCCGCTGGAAAGCGGTCGCCGCCATCAGGCCCGCGCCGCACGTTTTTACCTGACTGCGCAACTGGAGGCAGGGCACCTGTGCCCACTGACCATGACAAGCGCATCGCTTGCGGCTCTCATGGCCTCGCCGGAGCTTTATAAGCAATGGTCGCCTGCGGTGATGTCGCGCAGATATGATTTTGCGCAGAAGCCGGCACTCGCCAAGCATGGCGTGACGCTCGGCATGGCGATGACGGAAAAGCAGGGCGGTACGGATTTGCGTGCCAACACGACTCGCGCCGAACCGGCTATTGGCGGCGCATGGCGGCTGACCGGCCATAAATGGTTCATGTCTGCGCCGATGTCAGACGCTTTTCTGGTGCTGGCGCAAGTGAAAGAGGGCTTATCCTGCTTTCTCGTGCCGCGCATGACGGAGAAAGGAACTGGCAACGGTTTTCTACTCCTGCGCCTGAAAGACAAGCTCGGCAATAGATCGAATGCCTCGTCGGAAGTCGAATTCGACGGCGCGCTCGGCCATATGATCGGCAATCCGGGCGATGGCGTGAAGACTATCATGGATATGGTGACGCTGACGCGGCTCGATTGTGCGGTGGCCTCTGCCGGATTGATGCGGGTGGGGCTCGCCGAGGCGGTGCATCACAGCCGTCACCGTCAGGTATTCGGGAAACCGCTCATCGAACAGCCGCTAATGAACCGCGTTCTGGCCGATATGGCGCTCGATGTAGCCGGCGCGACCGCACTTTCGATGAGGCTCGCCCGTGCCTTTGATATGGCCGCGAGCGACCGTGCCGAGGCGGCCTTTGCCCGCACCATGACACCGGTGGTCAAATACTGGGTCTGCAAGACAGCGCCCGCGCTGCTTTATGAAGCCATGGAATGTCTTGGCGGCAATGGCTATATCGAGGACGGAAATCTGGCGCGAGCCTATCGTGAAGCGCCGGTCAATGCCATCTGGGAAGGTTCCGGCAATGTCATGGCGCTGGACGTGGCACGCGTTCTGTCGCGTGCGCCGTCGCTATTCGATGATGTGCTGGAATGGATCGGTGGACAGCTTGGGCCTCGCGGGCAGGGCACCATCGACGTGTTGCGTGCGGCCTTGCAATTGACCGAAAGCGATCAGGGCGTGGCGCGGCTTTTGACGGAGCAGCTTGCTTATGCGGCGGCTGCTGCCGAACTGCGCCAGCTTGGCGCGGATGATGTTGCCGACGCCTTCATCGAAACGCGGCTCGGTGGTCAGTGGCGCAGCACCTATGGCATGTTGGATGCGCGCCACGATGCGGTGCGCATTCTCGATCAGCTTTATCCGGCGTCGTAATCACTCTGCCGACGCAGCGCGTGCAGCCGGTCGAGCGCGCCTTGCAGGATAAAAGCGGCAGCAGCCGAATCGATGCGTTCGGCGCGCTTGCCGCGCGATACGTCCATGCCGATCAATGCGCGTTCGGCGGCGACCGTCGAAAGCCGCTCATCCCAGAAGACGAAGGGCAGGTCGGTCAGCGGCTGCATGGTGCGCACGAAGGCCCGCGTCGCCTGAACGCGGGGACCGGAACTGCCGTCCATATTCATCGGCAGACCGATCACAATGACGCCCACCCGGTCGGCTTGCAGCGCTTTGAGCAGAACCTGTGCATCGATTGTGAATTTGGTGCGTTTAATAACCGGGCGGGGATGCGCGAAGGAAAGGCCAAGGTCGGAAATGGCAAACCCAATGGTCTTGGTGCCCAGATCCAGACCTGCGATTGTTTGCCCCGGCTTCAGGAGCGCCGGAATTTCATCGATTTCTACAACGGCCATTGGTCCTCATCGGATTTTGAAGTGATCCAACCTTGCTTATAAATATGCAAGCGTCATATCTGTTCCGAACATGGAAATCGAGACGTAAGGAGCACGCTCATGAAAATCACCTGGCTCGGCCATTCCGCCTTTCGTGTCGAAACCGACAAAGCAGTTATTTTGATCGATCCCTTTATCAATGGTAATCCGGGCGCGAAAGGGATCGACCTCAAGGAAGCGACCAGAGGCATCACCCATGTCGCGCTGACCCACGGTCATGGCGATCATACCGGCGATACAATTGCCATTGCCAAGGAAACGGGCGCGACGGTCATCGCCAATGCCGATCTGGCAAGCTGGCTTGCCCGCCGGGGCGTGGAAAAAGTCGATCCCGGCAATACAGGCGGCACGCAGGCGCATGACGGCTTTACGGTCACTTTCGTTAATGCGCTGCATTCTTCCGCCACGCAGACGGAAGATGGCGTGTCGCATTCGCTGGGTAACCCGAACGGTCTGGTGTTCCATTTCGAGGATGCGCCGACGCTTTATCATATGGGTGATACCGATATTTTCTCCGATATGGCGCTGATCAACGAATTGCATCAGCCGGAAATCGGCATCGTGCCGATTGGCGACCGCTTCACCATGGGCGGCGCGGTTGCAGCGCTCGCATGCCAGCGCTATTTCAACTTCAAGGCCGTGCTGCCCTGCCATTACGGTTCGTTCCCGATCATCGACCAGACAGCAGATAAATTCATTGCAGGCATGGCTGATCATCCGGGCACAAAAGTGCTGGCCGATCCGGTAGGGACCGTTCATAGCTTCTGATTGAAGAAATGTTGCGCTTCAACAAGCGCACCGTTATAGCCATAACAAAGAACCTCTGGGGTGGCAGTTTGCCGCCCCTGTCCAGCGTTCATTGATTTAGTTTTTGCGGAGAACAGGATGTCCGTCGATATTTCCACCGTCAAGCGGGTTGCGCATCTTGCGCGCATTGCCGTCAGCGAGGACGATGCCGAACGCATGACCGGTGAGCTCAATGCAATTCTGGGCTTCGTCGAGCAATTGAATGAAGTCAATGTCGATGGCGTCGAGCCGATGACCTCGGTGACGCCGATGACGATGCGTCTGCGCGAAGACAAGGTGACCGACGGCGGAATCGCTGCCGCCGTGGTCGCCAATGCGCCGGTGACGGAAGAGGATTTTTTTGTCGTGCCGAAGGTCGTGGAGTAAGTCATGGCTGTTCGGGTTTCGATCGAGACCCCATTGCAGGACGATGTGCGTGAGTTGATCGAACAACTGAACGCGCATCTACAGCCGCTTTCCCCGCGGGAGTTTCAGTTCAGGATGACCGTCGAGCAAATGGCCGAACCTCATACTACAGTTCTCGTGGCCCGTGACGAAGCAGGCAAGGCTGTCGGCTGCGGCGCCCTGAAAATGCACGACGATGGCGTCGGCGAGTTGAAACGTATGTTCACGCGTCCCGAAGTGCGCGGCAATCGCGTTGGCTCGGCTCTCGTGGATGCGATTGAGGACCTCGCGAAAGCCAAGGGTGTTTCTCATCTCGTTCTGGAAACGGGGATCGGTTCCAGTTTTGCTGGGGCGTGGCGACTTTATGAGAATTCGGGTTTTACGCGCTGCGGTGTGGTCCTGGATTATCCGGACTCTGAATACAGCGCCTTTTTTGAAAAGCGTCTCACAGAGGCGCATTGACAGGATTAGACGATGAGCGAATTGACCGCACTGACCATTGCCGAGGCGCGTGACAAGCTGAAGGCCAAAGCCATCACCGCGACCGAGCTGACAGAAGCCTATCTCAGCGCTATCGATAGCGCCAATGAAGCCATCAATGCCTATGTGACTGTGACCCACGATCAGGCGCGGGACACGGCGAAAGCGTCGGATGAACGCATCGCCAAGGGCGAAGCGGGCGCACTGGAAGGCATTCCGCTGGGCGTGAAGGATCTGTTCGCGACCAAGGGCGTGCATACGCAGGCTTGTTCGCATATTCTCGACGGCTTCAAGCCGGAATATGAATCGACCGTCACCGCCAATCTGTGGGCCGATGGCGCGGTCATGCTGGGCAAGCTCAACATGGACGAATTCGCCATGGGCTCGTCCAACGAGACTTCCTTTTACGGTTCGGTGAAAAATCCGTGGCGCGCCAATGGCTCTAATGCCGATCTGGTGCCGGGCGGCTCGTCGGGCGGTTCCGCCGCTGCCGTTGCCGCACAGCTTTGCGCGGGCGCAACCGCAACCGACACGGGCGGCTCCATCCGCCAGCCAGCAGCCTTTACCGGCACGGTCGGTATCAAGCCGACCTATGGCCGCGTTTCGCGCTGGGGCACGGTCGCCTTCGCTTCGTCGCTCGATCAGGCTGGCCCGATTGCCCGCGACGTGCGCGATGCCGCTATTATGCTGAAATCCATGGCCTCGCTCGACCTGAAAGACACCACGTCGGTCGATCTGCCGGTGCCGGATTATGAAGCTGCCATCGGCAAGTCGCTCAAGGGCATGAAGATCGGTATTCCGAAGGAGTATCGCGTTGATGGCATGCCGGGTGAAATCGAGGAACTCTGGCAGAAGGGCATTCAGTATCTGAAGGATGCCGGTGCGGAAATTGTCGATATTTCGCTGCCGCATACGAAGTACGCACTGCCTGCTTATTATATTGTCGCGCCTGCCGAAGCGTCATCGAACCTCGCCCGCTATGACGGCGTGCGTTATGGTCTGCGTGTGCCGGGCAAGGACATTGCCGACATGTACGAGCAGACCCGCGCTGCCGGTTTCGGCAAAGAAGTGAAGCGCCGCATCGTCATCGGCACCTATGTTCTGTCGGCTGGTTATTATGACGCCTACTACCTGCGCGCCCAGAAGGTCCGCACGCTGATCAAGAAGGATTTCGAGGACGTTTTCGCCAAGGGCGTTCACGCGATCCTGACGCCTGCGACACCGTCGGCGGCTTTCGGTCTGGCGGATGAAGAGCTCGCCAACGATCCGGTCAAGATGTATCTCAACGACATCTTCACGGTTACGGTCAATATGGCCGGTCTTCCGGGCATTTCCGTGCCTGCTGGCATCAATGCGCAAGGCTTGCCGCTCGGTCTGCAACTGATCGGACGCCCGTTCGAGGAAGAGACGCTGTTTCAGGCGGCTCATGCCATCGAACAGGCTGCCGGGCGCTTTACCCCGGCAAAGTGGTGGTAAAATTTGATTATCTTGTTCGCCGGGGTCTCCCCGGCGAATTTGTATCGATAGCCGCGCTTTCAGTCAGGGCGTGGGAAACCTCTGTTGGCATCGATTTTTTAAGCGACGAACGCCGCTCCGCCATGGAAGAAAATTTTCTGGGTTATTTGCATGAGAATGCCGACGGTGTTCTGGTTGCTGAAAGGGATGGAATTGCCTGTGGCTGGGGCGCACGAATTCCCAAAAGCAATTATATTGCAGATCTATGGATTGATCCGCCTTATCAGGGGCAGGGGATTGGCACAGGTCTTCTCGATGCGCTGATGGCGCAAATTCTGCTAGATGGTTTTAGTGAAGCAGAAATCGGCACCCATGCCGATAATTTTCGCGCCATCAGGCTCTATGAAAAAATGGGTTTTCGGATCGAATGGCGCGGTTCTGAAATGTCTGTCAGTCTTGGCCGTGACGTCGAAAAAGTCAGGATGCAAGCAAAGCTTTGAGACGCTATTGCCAGTTCATGAGATGTGCCTATCCTTTGTAGGAAACCCGGTTTTCATGAGGAGGGCAAGCCATGTGGATCATGCTGACGGATGTGGGCGGCGAAAAGCTCGCGGTCAATTTCAATCACGTCTTGTCCTATAATGCCTATGGGACGGGCACTCGCATCGTGACCCTGAGTACCGATCAGACTTTTTTCGTGAAAGAGTCGATTGAAGAAATCGAGACGAAACTGGGGATTGATGTGAAGGCCTGAAACCTTATCTTTTCATATAGATAGAGAGTCTTGTTTATAAATAAAACAAACGGCGGCGGGCATCAGCCTCACCGCCGCGCTATAGTGTTTCAGCCTGATTAGATATCCAGCTCTTCCACGAAAGCCGCACGATCCGAGATGAAGCGGAAACGGGCTTCCGGCTTGGTACCCATCAATTCATCGACCGTGTTGCGTGTTTCGTCGATATAGTCCTCGTCCACCTGTACCCGCAAAAGCGTGCGCTTGGCCGGGTCCATCGTGGTTTCCTTGAGCTGATCGGCGCGCATTTCACCAAGACCTTTGAAACGCCCGATTTCCACCTTGCCGCGACCGGTGAATAGCGTGCGCAACAATTCGTCCTTATGCGCATCGTCGCGTGCATAGGCGGTCTTGCCGCCCTGGCTCAGGCGATAAAGCGGCGGTACGGCCAGATAGAGGTGGCCGTTGCGGATCAGTTCCGGCATTTCCTGATAGAAGAAGGTGATAAGCAGCGACGCGATATGCGCACCGTCCACGTCGGCATCGGTCATGACGATCACGCGGTCATAGCGCAGATCGTCTTCGCGATAATTCTTGCGCGTGCCGCAGCCCAGCGCCTGAATGAGATCGGCGATCTGCTGGTTGGCGGTCAGCTTGTCACGTCCCGCACTGGCGACGTTCAAAATCTTGCCGCGCAATGGCAAAATAGCCTGCATGGCGCGATTGCGCGCCTGCTTGGCTGAGCCGCCTGCCGAATCGCCTTCGACGATGAACAGTTCCGCGCCCGCTGCCGCATTCTGCGTGCAGTCGGCGAGTTTGCCGGGCAGGCGCAGCTTGCGTGTCGCACTCTTGCGGACAGTTTCCTTTTCCTGACGGCGACGCAGGCGTTCCTCGGCGCGATCCACTACCCAGTCAAGGAGACGCGAGGCCTCCTGCGGCGATGCCGCCAGCCAGTGGTCGAATGGATCGCGGATCACGTTTTCCACGATGCGCTGCGCTTCCACAGTCGCCAGCTTGTCCTTGGTCTGTCCGACAAATTCCGGCTCGCGGATGAAGACGGACAACATGCCCGCTGCCGACACCATCACGTCATCCGTGGTGATAATCGAAGCGCGCTTGTTATTTGTCAGTTCGGCGTAAGCCTTGAGGCCGCGTGTCAGCGCAATGCGCAGGCCTGCTTCATGTGTGCCGCCGTCGCCGGTTGGAATGGTGTTACAGTAGGAATGAACAAAACCGTCGCCGCCGAACCATGATACCGCCCATTCGACCGCACCATGTCCGCCCTGTTTTTCGGTTTTGCCAGAGAAAATCTCACGCGTAACCTGATGTTCCTTGCCCAGTGAAGCAGCAAGGTAGTCCTTCAACCCGCCGGGAAAATGGAAAACAGCCTTTTCCGGCGTTTCCTTCTTCGGATCGAGTAGAGCCGGATCGCAATTCCAGCGAATCTCAACGCCGCCGAACAGATAGGCCTTGGACCGCGCCATGCGATAAAGCCGGTGCGGATCGAAACGGGCCGTCTTGCCGAAAATATCCGGGTCGGGGTGAAAACGAACGCGCGTGCCGCGGCGATTATGCACTTCGCCCGCATCTTCCAGACCGCCCTGCGGGATACCACGCGAAAAACGCTGACGATAGAGCCGACGGTTACGCGCCACTTCCACTTCCAGCACGTCGGACAGCGCATTGACGACCGAAACACCGACGCCGTGCAGACCACCGGATGTTTCATAGGCCTTGCCATCGAATTTGCCACCCGCATGAAGCTTGGTCATGATGACTTCGAGCGTGGATTTTCCGGGTACCTGCGGATGTTCGTCCACGGGAATGCCGCGTCCATTATCCGTGACGGTGATAAAGCCTTCGGCGTTGAGGCTGACCTCGATGAAATTGGCATGTCCTGCTACGGCCTCGTCCATCGAATTGTCGATGACTTCGGCAAAGAGATGGTGCAGGGCCTTTTCGTCCGTACCGCCGATATACATACCGGGACGCAGACGCACCGGCTCCAGCCCTTCAAGGACGCGGATCGAAGAGGCATTATAATCGTCGCCACCCGTTGACGCCGGCGGTGCCTTGGCGGCAACGGGTGCGGGTTTCGGTGTGGATGGCAACGGCACTGCTGCGAGCTGGCCGACAGGCTGTGGCGCGGTGCTTTCAACCGTTTGCCGCTCAATCTGCCGTTCCCTTGCATTGTTCACTACTCTTGAAAAGAGATCGTTGCTGTCGTCCATCGTGTCCGAAAAGCTTTCTGTCAGAATTCTTCAAGGGAATGTACGGCCAGAAGCACGATACGGCCCCAAATTAACGCGCCTGCGAATCACATAGATGATGCCATGCCACAAACTGAAAGGCGACAGAAGTTCGCTTTACGTTCCGCGCTTGGCCAGCTTTATCAAAGGATTTCGCTCTCAGCGAGCAGGATTTGCACCAGAAAGAAGGCGAAAGTCAAACTGGCGGTGCTTTCTTTACAAAAGGTCGATGGAAAGCGATCCGGGCTTGGAATAGAGCTTCTTGAGGGGCGAAGACTGTCCCCTGTGGGAATATGCGACTATGCAGAAGACAGCGGCGGTTGGTGTGGAAGCACACGTAAAAGGGATGGGCATCATGGTCCTTTCCGTTCTCATGCTGCCGCTAATGGACGCGATCGGAAAGTGGCTCGCCATGATGGACGACATGCCGCCCGCAACCGTCACCTTCATGCGGTTTTTCGTGCAATCCTGGTTGATGTTTTTCATCATTCTCGCCGTCGGCGGCTTCAGGGCGCTCGCCACATCACATCTGACAGGCAACCTGGTGCGTGGTGCGTTGATGGGCTTCGGCGGTTTGTGTTTCTTTACGGCCGTCAAATATATGCCGCTCGCGGACGCCATGGCGGTCTTTTTCGCCGAGCCGTTGATCCTCACGCTCTTTTCGGCTCTTTTTTTGAAGGAAAAGGTGGGGTGGAGGCGCTTTAGCGCGGTCGCTATCGGTTTGATCGGAACGATGATCGTCATTCAGCCGAGTTTTGAGATTTTCGGCGCGGTTTCGCTTCTGCCACTGGCTACTGCCGTCACTTTCGCGATCTATCTGATCCTCAACCGCAAATACGGAGCGAAGGAAAGTCCGCTTGCCATGCAGCTTTATGCCGGGCTGGGCGGCTGGCTGTTCGTTGGTGTCGCGATGCTGCTTGCCGCGAACACGGGACTTGAGGACATGCGCTTCGGCCTGCCAACCGGCGTGCAGCCGTGGCTGCTTCTCGTGTTGCTGGGAACGATCGGCACAGTCAGCCATCTGATGGTGGTGCAGGCGTTCAAGCTTGCACCCGCATCCGTGCTGGCGCCGTTTCAATATCTCGAAATCGTAAATGCCGTTCTCGTCGGCCTGATCGTCTTCGGCGATTTCCCGACGCCGTCCAAATGGCTCGGTATTGCGATTATCATAGGTTCGGGCTTTTACGTTTTCATGCGCGAGAGCAAGATAAAGGCCGAGCAGGCGTCGTCCTGACGTTATCTGGCCTGCCGAGGGCCGAATATATTCTCAAATGTCTTGCCAAGCGCGACATCCACGTCGCCCATCGTGACCGGAAGCCCGAGATCCACAAGGCTGGTGACGCCGTGTTCGGAAATGCCACAGGGAACGATGCCGCCATAATGGCTGAGATCGGGTTCTACATTGATGGCGATGCCATGAAAACTGACCCAGCGGCGAAGCCGGATACCGATGGCCGCGATCTTGTCCTCGCACGTGCCGCCATTGGCCAGACGCGGCTTTTCCGGGCGCACGACCCATACGCCGACACGGTCTTCACGGCGTTCACCCTTCACATTGAATTCGGCGAGGCTTTCGATAATCCATTGTTCCAGGGCGGCCACGAAGGCGCGCACGTCTTCGCGTCTGCGCTTGAGGTCCAGCATGACATAGGCCACGCGCTGACCGGGACCGTGATAGGTATATTCTCCACCGCGTCCTGTGTTGAAAACCGGCAGGCTATCGGGCGCAAGCAGGTCTTCCGCCCGCGCGCTCGTGCCAGCGGTATACAGGGGCGGGTGCTCGACCAGCCAGACGAGTTCGTTGGCCGTGCCGTCCCGAATGGCCTGCACACGCGTTTCCATGAAGGCAAGCGCCTCTTCATAGTCTGTCAGGCCGTCTGCCACGATCCATTCCACCGGCGACGCATTCGCTGATGTGGGAAAAAAGTTCGCTTCAAGCGCATCGCGCTCGCGAGGCTTTGGCGTTGCAGTATCGGGGAGGGAGGAGGCAGGGCTGTTCGTCATGATGTACGATATGGCGTTTTTCCCTCGCCGCCGCCAGATGTCAAAATGCCTCTACGTTCAAGGTATCGCGAGGAGAGTTTGCTCCGATGCCCGATCGAGATTGATAGATCTGCGTAAAATTAAGTGACTTTACCCGTAACCGCTATTCTCTACCTATTGCGGGTGGATATTTCCGATGCTGGAAAGGTCGTTCAGGTAGATTATCGTTGCGGTCGCGGCATGGGGTGCACGCCGCGCCGCCGATTTCGGAGGCGTCAAAGCCAAAACGAAGAGTGGTGAACGTTGTCGCCGCTCTTTTGTAATATTTATATGATGAAAGTAAAAGATACGTCTTTTGATAAATCAAATACTCTTCTTGTTGTTTAGAGACGGTTAGGGATGCTAGATATTTGAAATTTATTCATATATGTAAATTGGCAGCAATATTCAGCGTGCATTCATAATCGTTCGGCAATGATGGCAGCATAGAAATGGAGATGCACAGGATGAACACCTTCAAAAAGATGATGGTCGGCCTTGTTGGTGCGAGCTTTCTGATCGGCGCAATGGTTCCGGTCTCGGCGGCACCCATTGTGCCCGACGCTCCCACTGCGACAAATGAGAATATCCAAAACGTGCGTGATCGCCACCGGGGATCGCGTCATTGGGGCGGCTATCGTCCGGGACCGCGTCCCGGCTGGGGACATCGTCCGTATCGTCACAGACCGGGTTATTGGAACGGCCATCGCGGCTACCGGTATTACCGCCCCGGCTATCGTCGCTACAATGATGGCTGGTGGTACCCGCTGGCAGCCTTTGGTGCTGGCGCAATCGTTGGCGGTGCACTCGCTGCTCCCGCAAGACCTGTGTACCGCGCGCCTGCCTACAGTAACGCACATGTTCAGTGGTGCTATAATCGCTACCGTTCCTACCGCGCGTCGGACAATACGTTCCAACCCTATAATGGCCCGCGCCAACAGTGCTATTCGCCCTACTGAAAACCAATGATGGTCGAAGCCGACGAGCCGCCCTTTATGGGCGGCTTTCGTTTTGGATCGATATCCAGGCTTGGCCTGTGAGCGCTACTATAAAATATTGGAGTGTAATAAAGCGCGATTGCGCTGGATATGTATAAGTTCTGTTAAGCGCAGAAGTGAGTAATTGTCATTTTAGTCGCCACCTTCTAGAAGCCCCTCGTCGCGGTCGTTGATAAATGGCCGCGTGATCAAAATAACTTCACGGTTTTTAGGGCTGAAGGAGACGAGATGCGCCAGATTTTACCTAGAATGTTGGCTGGTATCGCCATCCTCGCAATACTAAGCGTAGTGCTTGGCTCCTGGTATACGATTGACGAGGGTGAGCGTGGTGTTGTTTTGCGCTATGGTGCGGTCGCTGGCGTAGCCCAGCCGGGTCTCGGGTTCAAAATTCCCGTCATCGATTCCATTGTCCGGATATCGGTGCAATCCAAGGCGGCAATTTACGACAGCATGGAAGCTTACAGCCGCGATCAGCAGCCCGCGACGATGAACCTTTCCGTAAACTACCGTATTCCGCCCGACAGGGTGGAGGAGGTTTACGCGACTTATGGTGGAGAGGCAGGCCTGCTTTCGCGTCTTGTGGAGCGGCGTGTGTTCGAGGAAAGTAAAACGGTTTTTGGTAAATTCAATGCGGTTACTGCCATACAGGAGCGTAGCCGTCTCAATCAGGAAATTGCCGAAGCCATTCAGAACAGTGTCCATGGTCCCGTCATCATCGATACGGTACAGATTGAGAATATCGACTTTTCGGACGCCTACGAGCAGTCCATCGAGCAGCGCATGTTGGCCGAGGTCGAAGTGCAGCGTCTTCGCCAGAATGCAGAGCGTGAAAAGGTGCAGGCCGAAATCACTGTGACACAGGCAAATGCTCAGGCCGATGCGCGCCGTGCGGAAGCACGGGCGCAGGCGGACGCCGTTCGCCTTCAGGCTGAAGCCGATGCCGAAGCCATCCGGATCAAGGGTGAGGCGGAAGCCGCCGCCATCAAGGCACGCGGTGATGCGCTCCGTAGCAATCCGGCTCTTGTTGCGCTCACGCAAGCGGAGAAATGGGATGGCCAATTGCCGACCACGATGGTGCCTAATGGGGCAGTTCCGATGCTGAACCTCAATGGCTCTCAATCACAGTAGAAGGCATTTGGCTATCAGGGTGCGTCCCGGAAAATGTGGAACGTCTATGCGAAGAAGTCAGCTCAAGGGGCTGACTTCCGCTCCCGCTATGATCAGATGAGCCCTGGTTTCTGTGTGAGATGCAGCACAGAAACGATTCTGGCTTCCGGAGAATCGGTAACAGTTCCAAGTGCTTTCGGTGTTTGATGAGACACGCGAAAACATGCGTTGCCCCGCGATGGCGGAGCAGGGCATGTCTCAGAGTGTCCCAGCACCGTCATTTTTTGGTTTTATGTTGGATAAACGTGATTTTATGGTGTTGACCAATTCGTAAGTCGCCCTTATGTTCCGCCGCACTTCCGGGGCGATTTGCTCCAATTGGGAGCGCGTAGCTCAGCCGGTAGAGCAACTGACTTTTAATCAGTAGGTCCAGGGTTCGAACCCCTGCGCGCTCACCAAAATCAATGACTTAGCGCCACTCTATTATATGTCACTTTACGCTAGGTAACATCATTCACGAATGCCCGCTTAGGAGAAGCGGAACAAACTGTGCTATTTTACAGACACATTTTGCGTATGTTCTATCAGGAGCGCTTGAACTTCGCTCTCTCATTAAACGGTATTGTTTTACGTTTCAGGACAGAGAGTCTCAATACTGTCGTCCGTCTTTTGATTGCTGGTCGTTTTCGACCTCTATCCTTTCGAGTATCGCGAACGCTTTCTGGGCGGCCTCTTCAGTCAGCGCAATCTGCATCCGGCCCTTGAACGTGATCGGGGTTTGCGTTGCCTTGCTTACGATTGACCACGTACCGTCTCCACACTGCTGCAGATTATAGTCCCTGCACATAAGTTCCTCCCGAATTATTGTTATACGGCCCTCGCTCCGTTGCTGACTCATTCAGGCCAGACTGCTTGTTTTCAGGCCTTATTGTTTTAACGCGCAAGGTGGTAAATGGTTTCCTTGGAACGGATCGTTAGAACGCGTTTCGATCTGATTGAAACGGTCTGGCGCTCTAGATGCCGGTAGTGTCTGAACAGATCGAAACATCGCGTCGGCGTTTCCTGTGGGGCGGGCGCGCATTATCATCAAGTAGGCTTATGGCACGTCGCCTGATTGGAGCAATATATTATGAAATGCGCCACGGTCTCGCTTTGGAGCGAACTTGTGTTCGAGCGAGATGCCGCATTGAAAATATTCTGAGTAGAGCCGAAGTTGGTCTATATAAGCCTGTGGTTGGGTTGGGCGTAAACGATTTGGTTGACGAAAGAGGTATTGGTGCTTGATATTTCCTACATGACAGCGGCTGGTGCCGGTGCTCTATCTTTCCTTTCCCCTTGTGTTCTGCCGCTGGTGCCACCTTATCTGTGTTATATGGCTGGTGTCAGCGTGGAGGATTTTCGCGCGGACAGGCAGTTCGTCGCTCAGGCAGCTCCTTCGGCACGGCGTTCGCTTGCTTTCGCAGCGGTCTGTTTCGTGCTTGGCTTCACCACGGTTTTCGTGGCGCTTGGCGCTGGAGCCTCATCCATCGGCGCATTTTTGCGCGCATGGCAGCAGGAAATCGCCATTGTAGCCGGTATCGTCATCATCCTGATGGGGCTTAATTTTCTTGGGGTTCTGCGTCTGTCCTTCCTGTCGCGTGAGGCGCGGTTTCAGGCACGTAATGCTCCCGCTTCGCCGCTTGGCGCCTATATCATGGGACTGGCCTTTGCCTTTGGCTGGACGCCCTGCATCGGCCCGGTGCTAGGGCCGATCCTTACGCTTGCTGGCGGCAGCAGCACGGTGGGCGAGGGTGCGCTGCTTCTGGCCGTCTATTCGCTGGGGCTTGGCATTCCGTTCCTGATCGCGGCACTTTTTTCCGGCGCATTCATGCGCTTTCTGTCCCGCTTCCGGGTGCATCTGGGAAAAGTCGAAAAGACCATGGGCGTGCTGCTGATTATCGCTGGCGTGCTTTTCCTGACCGGCGGCATGCAATCCTTCTCCTTCTGGCTGCTGGAAACCTTTCCAGCGCTGGGGCGACTGGGATAAAAGCCTCGTAAGTTTCCATATACGCTTTGGTGCTAAAGCGGACGAACACACGAAATTTTGGATGACGTTATGACTGACCGTACCTGCCTTTCCATCGTGCTTGCTGCTGGCGAAGGCACACGTATGAAATCGAACCAGCCGAAAGTGCTGCACCAGATCGCTGGTCTGCCGCTGGTTTGTCATGTGGTCAAGGCTGTGCAAGGCACGGGCCAAAGCGATGTGGCTCTGGTGGTCGGGCGCGGCGCGGATGCGGTGCAGGCGGCGGTCGAGAAAATTTCCGGTTCTGTTTCCGCCTATGAGCAGAAGGAGCGGCTTGGCACGGCCCATGCGGTGCTTGCGGCGCGCGAGGCTATCGTGCGTGGTTACGACGATCTTTTGATTGTCTTCGGCGATACGCCGCTGATTGAGGCCGAGGCGCTGCAGGCAGCTCGCGCAAAGCTGGCGGATGGTGCGGATATTGTGGTGATCGGTTTTCGCCCTGCCAATCCGCACGGCTATGGCCGCCTTGTCGAGGAGGGCGACAGGCTGGTGGCCATTGTCGAAGAAAAGGAAGCAACGGACGCGCAAAAGCAGATCGGTTTCTGCAATGGCGGCCTGATGGCAGTGCGTGGGCAGCCCGCGCTGGCGTTGCTGGATGCCGTTGGCAATGAGAACGCCAAGGGTGAATACTACCTGACCGATATTGTTGCCATCGCGCATGGCAAGGGCCTCAATGTGACGGCACTTGAAGTGCCGGTCGATAACGTCATCGGCATCAACAATCGCGCTGAACTGGCCGAGGCGGAAGCCATCTGGCAGAACCGCAAGCGCCACAACATGATGCTTTCAGGCGTGACGCTGATTGCGCCGGAAACCGTGTTTTTCAGCCATGACACGCTGATCGAGGCGGATGTCGTTGTTGAGCCGAACGTTTTCTTTGGCCCGAAAGCCCATGTTTCATCCGGTGCGGTGATCCGTGCCTTCTCGCATATTGAAGGCGCGCAGGTCGGGCTCAATGCCGAAATCGGGCCTTTTGCGCGGCTGCGACCGGGCGCAAATCTTGGCGAAAAATCCAAGGTCGGCAATTTCTGTGAAGTGAAGAATGCCGAAGTCGGCAAGGGCGCCAAGATCAACCATCTGACCTATATCGGCGATGCGACGGTGGGTGCGGGAAGCAACATCGGCGCAGGCACGATCACCTGCAATTATGACGGCTATAACAAATACAAGACCGTGATCGGCGAAAACGCTTTCATCGGTTCGAATTCCTCGCTCGTGGCTCCTGTGGAAATCGGCGACAATGCCTATGTTGCTTCGGGCAGCACGATCACCGCCAATGTTCCTGCCGACGCCCTGGCCTTTGGTCGCGCACGACAGGACACGAAAGAAGGTCGGGGAAAAGTCCTGCGCGAAAAATACGCTGCCATCAAAGCGGCAAAAACCTCATCGAAATAAATTCAACCAACAGCTAATGCGCGAGACGGCAAGCAGGCTTGCCGTCTCGCGCTGAAAAATTTAAACCGGCCGGCAAGAGCAGGCATACGGATCTGGAGCAAGCGCATGTGTGGAATTATCGGTATTATCGGCAAGGACGAGGTCGCCCCGCGTCTGGTCGATGCGCTGAAAAGGCTTGAATATCGCGGCTATGATTCCGCCGGTATTGCCACCTTGCAAAACGGCGGACTTGATCGCCGCCGCGCCGAAGGCAAGCTGGTCAATCTGGAAAAGCGCCTTGCGGGCGAACCACTTCCGGGCGTGATCGGCATTGGCCATACGCGCTGGGCCACCCACGGCAAGCCGGTGGAGCGTAATGCGCATCCGCATATCACGACGCGTCTTGCCGTTGTTCATAATGGCATCATCGAGAATTTTGCCGAATTGCGTGCCATGCTTGAAGCCGAAGGCCGCACCTTTGTCACAGAAACGGATACGGAAGCCGTCGCGCATCTGGTGACGCGCGAACTGGAAAAGGGTAAATCGCCGGTTGAAGCCGTGCGCGATAGCCTGCCGCAATTGCACGGCGCTTTCGCGCTCGCCTTCCTGTTCGAGGGTGATGAGGAACTGTTGATCGGCGCACGTCAGGGGCCTCCGCTGGCCGTCGGATACGGCGATGACGAAATGTTCCTCGGTTCTGATGCGATTGCGCTGTCGCCTTTCACCGATACCATCGCCTATCTGGAAGATGGCGACTGGGCGGTCCTGACCCGCAAGGGCGTGACAGTCTATGACGAGAACAACAATCAGGTCGAGCGTCCCGTTCAAAAGACGCAGACCGCCAATATGCTCGTCTCCAAGGGCAATCACCGCCACTTCATGCAGAAAGAGATGTTCGAGCAGCCGGAAGTCATTTCCCACACGCTCGCCAATTATCTCGATTTCACGACTGGCAAAGTGCGCCAGGACGCCATCGACGTTGATTTCAGCAAGATCGACCGCCTGACGATTTCGGCTTGCGGTACGGCTTTCTATGCGGCTTCGGTCGGCAAATACTGGTTCGAGCAGATTGCTCGCCTGCCGGTCGATAGCGATATCGCGTCGGAATTCCGCTATCGCGAAATGCCGCTATCAAAAGATTCGCTGGCGATGTTCGTGTCGCAGTCGGGCGAAACGGCGGATACGCTGGCATCGCTGCGCTATTGCAAGTCGCAAGGGTTGAAAATTGCCTCTGTGGTCAATGTTACTGGCTCGACCATTGCGCGTGAATCCGATGCCGTTTTCCCGACGCTTGCCGGACCCGAAATCGGCGTGGCTTCGACCAAGGCTTTCACCTGCCAGCTTTCGGCCATGGCCTCGCTGGCGATTGCTGCGGCCAAGGCACGCGGCGCGATTGATGACAAGCGTGAGCAGGAACTGGTGCGTGAGCTTTCCGAAGCGCCGCGTTTCATCAATCAGGTGCTGAAGCTGGAAGACCAGATCGCGGCCGTTTGCGCGGATCTCGCCAAGGTCAATCATGTGCTTTATCTGGGTCGTGGCACGTCCTTCCCGCTGGCTCTGGAAGGCGCGCTGAAGCTTAAGGAAATCTCTTATATTCACGCCGAAGGCTATGCCGCCGGCGAATTGAAGCATGGCCCGATTGCACTGATCGACGAAACCATGCCGGTTATCGTCATCGCACCGTCCGATCGGCTCTATGAAAAGACTGTGTCGAACATGCAGGAAGTGGCTGCTCGTGGCGGTCGCATCATCCTGATTACCGACAAAAAGGGTGCTGCATCCGCCAGCATCGATACGATGGCGACCATTGTTCTGCCGGACGTGCCGGAATTCATCACGCCGCTGGTTTATGCGCTGCCGATCCAGATGCTGGCCTATCACACGGCTATCCTGATGGGCACGGATGTCGATCAGCCACGCAATCTGGCGAAATCGGTAACTGTTGAGTAAAATCATATAATTATGTAATTTTTCTGATATGTTAATCGAGATGGCCGCGAATGCGGCCATTTTGCTATCCTGCTCTGAGAAGCCTGATCGCTTCGTCGCGTCCGAAGAGGTAAAGCAGTACGCGCAATGCCTGTCCACGTTCGGATTCAAGATCGGTATCGCTTGCCAGAATATAGCGCGCATCCTTGCGGGCGATTTCCAAGAGATCGCCATGGGCTTCAATGGAAGCCAGACGAAAACCCGGCGAGCCGGACTGGCGCGTGCCGAGCAGTTCACCTTCGCCGCGCAGTTTCAGGTCTTCTTCGGCGATGCGGAAACCGTCTTCCGTCTCGCGCATCACTTTCAGCCGTGCTTGCGCAACTTCGCCAAGCGGGCCTTTATAAAGCAGCATACAGGTCGATGGTTTGTCGCCGCGCCCAACACGCCCGCGCAACTGGTGCAATTGCGCCAGGCCGAAACGTTCTGCATGTTCGATGACTATGATGGTGGCGTCGGGCACATCCACGCCAACTTCGATCACTGTTGTTGCCACCAGAAGCCGCGTTTCGCCTTGCTTGAAAGCGTGCATGGTCTCGTCTTTTTCCGCGCCGCTCATGCGGCCATGAATAAGACCGATCCGGTCACCAAAAACGGATTTGAGGCTTTCAAAACGCTCTTCGGCGGAGGTCAGTTCGACATGCTCGGATTCCTCCACCAAGGGGCAAATCCAATAGATTTTCTGCCCTTCGTTGACTGCTTTACGAATTCTCTCCACCAGTTCGCCCATGCGCTCCATTGGGAGAATGGCCGTGGTAATCGGCTGGCGACCGGCAGGTTTTTCGGTGAGTTTTGACACGTCCATATCACCAAAGGCAGTCAGCACCAAGGTGCGCGGAATTGGTGTTGCCGTCATCACCAGCATATCGGGTGCCGCGCCCTTGGCGGTCAGCATCAGACGCTGATGCACGCCAAAACGGTGCTGTTCATCGATGATGACGAAAACCAGATCGTGATATTCGACCTTTTCCTGAAACAGCGCATGGGTGCCGATGACGATATTGACTTCACCATTCTTCAGCCCCTCCAGGACGGCAACGCGTTCCTTGCCCTTTTCGCGTCCGGTCAAAAGGGCGGCTTTTAAACCGGCCTTTTCGGCCAGCGGCGCAATGGTCGCAAAATGCTGACGCGCCAGCACTTCCGTCGGGGCCATAAGCGCCGACTGACCGCCGGATTCGGCTGCATGTGCCATGGATAAAAGCCCCACCACCGTCTTGCCAGACCCGACATCGCCTTGGAGAAGCCGCAACATGCGCTCCGGCGATTTGAGGTCGGTGATGATCTCGCGCACCGCCTGTTCCTGACTTTTGGTCAGGCGGTAGGGCAGGTGGTGCATGATCTCAGTAACGATGCGCCCCGTGCCTTCCAACGGTCTCCCGGACAGCCGCCGTGTCTTGGCGCGCACCAGAGCCAGTGCCAGTTGTCCGGCCAGAAACTCGTCATAAGCAAGCCTGCGCCGTGTGATGCTTTCCAGCGCGATATCGGACGGATCCTGCGGCTGATGCAGGGTAGAAAGCGCATCGCGAAAGGCTGGAAAGCGTTCCCGCGTCAGCAAGGGGCCGTCGATCCATTCCGGCAACACGGGCACGCGGGTCAGTGCTTCGCGCACGGCACGCGCCAGCGTTTTGGGCGACAGGCCCGCCGTCAGCGGATAGACGGGCTCCACCAGCGGCAGACTGGCGGCATCTTCAAGGCTGGCAATATAGTCGGGATGCACCATTGAGGCGCGTCCGTTGAACCATTCCACTTTGCCCGACACGATCACCGTTTCGCCTTCCGGGAGCATTTTTTCCAGCCATGGTAATTGTGCATGGAAAAAGGTCAGCGCGATTTCGCCGGTATCGTCATGAGCGAAGACGCGATGGGGAACATTGCCGCCGCGCGGTGCCGGTTGGTGTTGATCAACGGTGACTTCCAGCGTGACGATGGCGCCTTCCTGCGCAAAAGCGATGCCGGGGCGATTGCGTCGGTCGATAACGCTACTCGGTGGCAGAAACAGAAGCTGGCCGACTTTCGGCTCCGCGCCCGGCACATCGGTTCCGAGCAATTTGCCAAGCAGAACCGATACTTTCGGGCCAATGCCGGAAAGTGAACGAACAGACGCAAAAAACGGGTCGAGCTGGGATGGACGCATATAATAAGCATTAACTGCTTCGCAGCCGCACGCAAGCCCGGAAAGCAATTTATGTACTCTTTTTGTTCTAGGTGTAAAAGAGGTTCCCACAGGGTGCAGAGATGCTATATAGCGGCTGCAATCTATATAATGGAGCAATTCCGACATGACTGGCAGCACCCTTGCGACTGAAACTCTCGACGTGCGGCGGCGCAAGCTCCTGTTTCGCGCCTGGCATCGTGGCATGCGCGAGATGGATCTGATTCTGGGGCAATATGCCGATCAGTATATTGTCGGTTTCACAGACGCCCAGCTTGACGAGTTCGAGCAGATTCTCGAAGTGCTGGACCGCGACCTTCTTAAATGGGTGACCGGCGAAAGCCCAATCCCGTCTGAACATGATACGCCGCTGTTCCGCGATATTGTTGCCTTCCGCGACCGCATAGAGTTTTAAATTACCCATGCCCGTTTTCAGCAAGCTCGGTCTTAAATCCACCACTGGACGCCATACCGTGATCGACGGCGTTGCCGACGGTTTCGAGGCGTTCTGTCTCGCACGACTGGTGGAGGAGATCGGTGAAAACGGGCCTATCATGTATGTGGTGCGTGACGGACAACGCATTGCAGATCTGGAGCAAGTGCTGGGGTTTGTCGCTCCCGATCTGCCGGTTCTGCATCTGCCCGCATGGGACTGCCTGCCCTATGACCGCGTGTCACCGGGCGCGGATGCAGCGGCGCGCAGGCTCACGGCACTTGGTGCGCTGGCGGCGCTCAAAAAAGCACCGCATCGCGCAGTCGTGCTCACCACGGCCAATGCGGTACTGCAAAAACTGCCGCCACAGGCGGCTATCGCCGAACAGGTTATTTCAGCTCGTCCGGGTAACCAGCTCGATATGAACGAACTGGCGGCACGACTGGAGCGCAACGGTTTCGAGCGCGTTTCTACCGTGCGCGATATTGGCGAATTCGCGGTGCGCGGCGGCATTCTCGATCTTTATGCGCCGGGCGCGGAAGAACCGCTGAGGCTCGACTTCTTCGGCGATACGCTGGAGACCATCCGCGCTTTCGATCCCGCATCGCAGCGCACCATCGGCACACGCAAGGAATTCGTGCTCCAGCCGATGAGCGAAATCACGCTCACGCCGGATATGATTAGCCGGTTTCGCAAGAATTATGTCGCCATATTCGGCGCGCCGCAGCGCGACGATGCGCTTTATCAGGCGATCAGCGAAGGCCGCCGTTTTGCAGGCATGGAGCATTGGCTACCGCTCTTCTACGATCATCTGGAAACCGTGTTCGACCATGCAGGCAACATGCCGGTGGTGTTCGATCATCTGGTGCTGGAAGCACTGGCCGAACGCCACACGATGGTGGTCGATCATTATGAAGCGCGGCTGCGTCAGGCCGAAGGCAAGGAGGCGGGCAGCGATGCGGTTCCTTATAAGCCGGTCAAGCCGGAAACGCTCTATCTGACGCCGAAGGCGGTGGAGGATGCGATTGTCGGTCGGCGTATCGATCTGACGCCCTTTGGCGTGCCGGATGTGGCGGGACGCACGATCATCCATGCGGACGCGCATAAGGGACGCAATTTTGCCGAGGAACGTGCTGCCACCGACGTAAATCTGTTCGAAGCCGCAGTAAAGCACATCGCTGATTTGCGTGCATCCGGCAAGAAGGTGTTGGTCGCGGCCTGGAGTGAAGGCTCGCTAGACCGTCTGCTACAGGTGCTCGACGAGCATGGGCTGGAAAAGATCGAGACAGTGGATCGTCTTTCGACAGTCAAGGCTCTGTCGCGCGACAAGGTTACCGCAGCGGTACTGGCTGTCGAAAGCGGTTTTGACGCAGGCGATCTGGTCGTGGTGGCCGAACAGGATATTCTGGGCGACCGTCTCATTCGCCGCTCGAAACGGCGCAAGCGCGACCAGAATTTCATTGCCGAAGCCGCATCGCTGACGGCTGGCGATATCGTCGTCCATGTCGATCACGGTATCGGACGTTTCATCGGCCTCAAGACAATCACTGCGGCAGGTGCGCCGCATGATTGCCTTGAAATTCATTATGCAGGCGATGACCGGCTGTTCCTACCGGTCGAAAATATCGAGCTTTTGTCGCGCTATGGTTCGGAAGGCTCCGATGCCGTTCTGGACAAGCTTGGCGGTGGCGCATGGCAGGCACGAAAGGCCAAGCTCAAGAAACGCCTGCTGGAAATCGCCGGTCATCTGATACAGATTGCCGCCGAACGCCAGATGCGCGGCGCGCCGGTGATGACGCCACCGGATGGGCTTTATGCTGAATTTGCCGCGCGCTTCCCCTATGACGAAACCGAAGACCAGCTCAATGCTATTGAGGCGGTGGCCGATGATCTTGCCTTGGGCAAGCCGATGGATCGCCTGATTTGCGGCGATGTCGGTTTCGGCAAGACAGAAGTAGCCTTACGCGCTGCCTTCATCGCTGCGATGTGCGGCGTTCAGGTGGCGATTGTCGTGCCGACAACGCTTCTGTCACGCCAGCATTTCAAGACTTTCTCCAAGCGTTTCCACGGTCTGCCGCTCAATGTTGCCCATGCCTCGCGACTGGTTGGCGCGAAGGAGCTGGCGGCTACCAAAAAAGGGCTGGAAGAGGGGACTGTCGATATTGTCGTCGGCACCCATGCGCTGCTGGGCTCTTCCATCAAGTTCAAGAATCTCGGCCTGCTCATCATTGATGAAGAGCAGCATTTCGGTGTCAAGCACAAGGAACGTCTGAAGGAACTCAAATCCGACGTGCATGTGCTGACCCTGTCCGCGACGCCAATCCCACGCACCTTGCAGCTTGCGCTGACCGGCGTGCGCGAATTGTCGCTGATTACCACGCCGCCGGTGGATCGCATGGCGGTGCGCACATTCGTTTCGCCCTTCGATCCGCTTGTCATCCGCGAGACGCTGTTGCGCGAACGCTATCGCGGTGGCCAGAGTTTCTATGTCGTCCCGCGCATTTCCGACCTCACTGACATTGAGGAATTTCTGAAAGACCATGTGCCGGAGTTGAAAGTGGCGACCGCTCACGGGCAGATGGCGCCGGGGGTGCTTGATGACATTATGAACGCCTTCTATGACGGGCAATATGACGTGCTGTTGTCCACGACCATCGTGGAATCGGGGCTTGATATTCCGACCGCCAATACGATGATCGTGCATCGCGCCGATATGTTCGGTCTGGCGCAATTGTACCAGTTGCGTGGTCGCGTCGGGCGTTCCAAGCAGCGCGCTTTTGCCCTGTTCACGCTACCGGCCGGCAAAATGCTGACCCAGATGGCGGAACGTCGCCTGAAGGTTCTGCAATCGCTCGATACGCTTGGCGCGGGCTTCCAGCTTGCCAGCCACGATATGGATATTCGCGGCGCGGGCAATCTTTTGGGCGAAGAACAGTCCGGTCATATCAAGGAAGTCGGTTTCGAGCTTTACCAGCAAATGTTGGAAGAAGCGGTGGCGACGCTCAAGGGCACAATCGAGGTCGAAGACAGCCAGTGGTCGCCGCAGATTGCGATTGGCACGGCGGTCATGATCCCGGAAGCTTACGTGCCCGATCTGCAATTGCGCCTCGGTCTTTATCGCCGTCTGGCCGATCTGCAAGAACCGCAGGACATTGACGCCTTCGGCGCTGAACTCATCGACCGTTTTGGCCCGATGCCGGACGAAGTGCAGCACTTGCTCAAGATCGTCTATATCAAGGCGTTGTGCCGCCGCGCCAATGTCGAAAAACTCGATGCCGGGCCGAAGGGCGTGGTGATCCAGTTCCGTCAGGCGACTTTCAACAATCCGGTTGGACTGGTGAAGATGATAGGCGAACAGGGTTCCCTGGCCAAGATCAGACCGGATCAGAGCATCGTTTTCATCCGCGATTGGCCGACGCCGGAAAAGCGCCTCAACGGTTCAGCCGTCATTATGACACAGCTTGCTAAAATCGCGGCGGAGTGAATCTTACCGATCTTCGGAAATTCCCGGCTCAAAACCTTCGGCCGTCTGGCGGATGGCGTCGGCCAGAACATCGGCGGTTTGCGCGCCCATGACGGCATATTTCTGATCGATGATGAAGCAGGGCACACCGCGCACGCTGATACGGCTGGCGGTGTCTATTTCCTCGCGGACAGTCGCCTTGTCGGCATCGCTCTGGAGCAATCTCGCAACGACTGCTGCGTCCATTCCTGTACTTGCAGCCGCATCGACCAGCACTTCATGATCGCCAATATCCTGTCCCTGCTCGAAATAGAGCGAGAATAGCAGTCCGACCATACGGTCCTGTGTGTCGGGAGCCGCCTGCGCCGCCCAATGGATCAAGCGATGCGCATCGAGTGTGTTTGGTGCTCGGGCGATCGCATCGAAATCGAAGACGATATCATTCTCTTCGCCAAGATCGGTCAGTTGCTTATGGATATCGTCAATCTTCGAGCCGCTGCCAAATTTCTCGCGCATGTAGGTTCTGCGATCCTTACCCTGCGGCGGCAAGGTCGGGTCAAGCTGGAACGGACGCCAGCGAACCTCGGCGTCCACCTCCGGCACCATGGCCAACGCTGCCTCCAGCCGCTTTCGCCCGAGGAAACACCACGGGCAGACGACATCCGAAACGACATCGATTGTAATCTTTCTGATAGCCATGGCGGTGTCTCCGTGCAGCAGAGTGCGAGAGCGCAACTCCCGCATGAGATTCATAATATAGTTGAAGCATGTAGGGTGGATTACAGCTGTCTTAAAGACAAGTCATTGCTTTGCGCGCCACCATGTCGGCAATTGGTAACCGTAAAGCGGTGTCTTCCGGGGATGTTCGATCTGGCTCCATCTTGCCACCCACTGATAAGGGAGATGATAAAGCGGTATATAATAATCGCCGGATATCAACACGCGATCGAGCGCGTGTACCGCACTAACGAAATCGACGCGACTTTTTGCGGCCAGCAGCGCTTCGATCATTGCATCGACGGCGGGATCGGCAACACCCGCATAGTTGAAACTGCCCTGAATATCGCGTGATGCAGCCCCCCATCGCATCCATTGTTCGTTGCCGGGCGAAAGCGAGCCTGTCAGAGCGCCGAGGATCATGTCGTAATCGAAAGTCTGGAGGCGTTGCTGGTATTGAGCGTCATCCGCTGTACGAATCTCCGCAGTAATGCCGAGACGTGCAAGATTGCGCTTATAGGCAAGCGCGACTTTTTCCTCATCGGGCGAGCGCGTCATGATCTCGAATGAGAATGGCTTGCCAGATGGATCGATCGCAAGACCGCGTTCGAAACGGAAGCCGGCTTCTGTCAAGAGATCATAGGCCTTCTTGGCGGGCGCCCGGTCATGGCCGCTCCCGTCCGTCACGGGCGGGTGCCAGGTGCCATTCATCACATCTTCCCGAACGACATCCGGGAAGGGGGCAAGCAGTTCCTTTTCACGTGCATCCGCTGGTTTGCCGACCGATGAAAGCTCCGAACCTTCCCAGAAACTCTGGGTTCGGCGATATTGATCGGCAAAAAGATTGCGGTTGGCCCATTCGAAATCGAACAGCAAACCGAGAGCCTGGCGCACCCGACGGTCGGCAAAAATCGGTCGCCGCGTGTTGAATACGAAGCCCAGCATGTTGACGGGCGTGCCTTTTTCAAAGCTGTCCTTGACGACGTTGCCCTGCATTACCGCCGGGAAGTCGTAGAGCTTTTCCCAACGGGTAGGGTTGGCTTCGATGAAAACATCGAGCAGGCCCTTCTTGAACGATTCGAACAATGACGTCTCGTTTCGATAATATTCGATGCTCAACGTATCGAAATTGTTGAGGCCAGTCTGTGTCGGCAGATCCTTGCCCCAATAATCGGGATTACGCTTGTAGATAATGCGCTGGCCGGGCTGCACGTCGGACACGATATAGGGACCGCTTCCGACAGGCGGTTTCAGCGAGGAATTGCCGAATGTTTCGCGATCGATGGCGTGCTTTGGAAGCACGGGCGTGATGGACGCGATGAGCATCGGAAACTCACGGTCCGACTTGTCGTTGAAGATGAAGCGGACAGAACGATCTCCAGTCTTCTCGATCTTTTCGATGCGGCTCACCCGGTTGTTGTAGGGAGGGCGTCCCTTTTCGGTCAGAATGTCATAGGTAAAGAGTACGTCGTCCACTGTAACCGGCTCGCCGTCCGACCATTTCGCTTTCGGGTTCAGTGTGAACTCGACCCACTTGCGATCCGGGTCGATGGAGATTTTCTCAGCTAGCAGAGGATAGAGTGTGAAAGGCTCGTCGCGGGAGCGCTGCATCAATGGTTCAAAAACCAGATTGCCCAATTCGCCGTCGAGAAACAGCCCGCGCGCCGTCGTGCGCATGCTTTTCAGCACAAACGGGTTGAGGCTATCGAAGGTGCCGACAACACCCATCGTGAGCGCGCCACCCTTTGGTGCGTCGGGATTGGCATAAGGGAAATGGCTGAAGTCCGCCGGTAGCGCCACGTCTCCGTGCATCGAGAGCGCGTAATCTGGCTGCGTCTGGGCAACGGCCCGCGCTGCCGTCATGCCGATGACCGATCCGACAAGACTCGCAAACACAGCTCTGCGGAAAATGGCAATCAATCCGTTCAACTTCAGTCGCCCAGTGTAAATAAGTTTGATGGTCGTCGCTGAGCAGCGGCGATTCGAAACAGGAAACTAGCATGATCGTACATTATGTGCGGAATTAGGGCGTGTCCGGCACGTGACAGTGGAGACCAAAATAGAGATTCTGGCGGATTCCTGGACGTGAATGTCGAAACTTGTCTGGATTCATGGCCCTAGTCGTTGTAACACGGCTTCGAATTAGGTCTGGATGGGGACGGAAGTCCTCAAAGGTCACGCTGTTGCCGCATTTTCAAATCAGTGACGGTCTATCGCTGACTTAAAACACAGAACGGGAACTATAGATCAGAGCGTTGAAAGGAACCTGTTGATCATGTCCAGCACGAAGACAATCGCTGCCGCATCTGCCATTGCTGGCGCGTTCGCCCTGCTTGCCACCGCGACGATGCCTGCATCTGCGCAGCAGCAGCCACCGCAGGGCTGGTTCAAGGTCTGCTCGAAGCAGGAAGACAATGACATCTGCAACACGCAGAACATCGTCACGGCCGATTCCGGCCAGCTCCTTACGGCCGTCAACCTCATTGAGATCAAGGGCAAGATCAACCGCAAGATCTTTCAGGTGACGGTTCCCATCGGCCGTCTGATTCCGGCCGGTGTCGGCCTCCAGATCGACAGCAACAAGCCGGTCAAGCTCGAATACGGCATCTGCTTCCCGGATCGCTGCATCGCGGAAGCTCCGCTGACCGATGATCTCATCAATGCGCTCAAGAAGGGCGGCAAGCTGACCCTGACGTCTGTCAACTATCAGAACAAGCCGAACCCGATTCCGGTTGCTCTCACGGGATTCTCCAACGCGCTGACCGGTCCGGCTCTCAAGCAGTCCGAACTGGAAGAACGCCAGAAGGAACTTCAGGATGCGGTCCAGAAGCGCCAGAAGGATTTTGAAGCCAAGATGAAGGCTGAACAGGACAAGGCCAAGGGCGCAGCCAACTAATCCGCTGTCCGGCATGTTATAAAAAAGGGCGCCCTGAGCGCCCTTTTTTGTTTAATCTACCGCTTGAGAACACAGCCTAATTGGAATGTTGCGATTTCACGCGATAGGTTCCATTATCCAGCCGCTCGAATATCTCGTCGATCTGAGAATGACGCAAGGGTTCGCCGCTCATATCCGGTACGAGGTTTTGCTCCGAGACATAGGCGACATATTCGGATTCCTCGTTTTCGGCGAGAAGATGATAGAATGGTTGATCTCGGCGCGGACGCGCTTCCTCCGGAATGGAAGCATACCATTCTTCCGTGTTTGCAAATTCCGGGTCGACATCGAAAATGATCCCGCGAAACGGGAATAATCGGTGTCTGACGACCTGACCGATCTGGAATTTCGCGTGCTTTATTTGTGTCATGCCCATGCAAGCTAATGTAGTCCACCGCACGACAAATTAAAGTCGGCAGGCCCCAGTATTCCTGTCGGGTCGCGGTATCCGGTTCTGGAAGGCGGCGCGCTTAGCCGGTATGTTTTCCGCCGCGCCGGTCGGGCAGACTCGGCAGTTTCGGAATGAGATTGGCAAAACCGCTACCCGGACGAAGACCCTCACGCATGAAGAAGGCGCGTAGCGGCGCGAATGAACGCAGCATTTCTAGTCCGACCCCACGCACGATCTGGGCAGGAAGCATCGAAGAAAGAAGCGAGCGATTGAGTGCGTCGACGGAGCCGGTGCGCGCAAGAATGTCGGGGCGCCGCGCGCGATCATAGGCGCGAATGACGCGATCCGATCCGGGGTCGACGGGGTCGCTTTCGACAGCCTTGACCAGCGTTTCGACGTCGCGCGAACCGAGGTTGAGTCCCTGAGCGCCAATCGGCGGAAATACGTGCGCGGCTTCACCGATCAGGAGCGTGCGCTTTGCCGCAAAGACATGCGGCACGAGGCCGGAAAGGGGCCATGCCTGCGGTCTGATTTCCAGTTCGATCTTGCCCAGCATGGATTGCATCATGTCCTCGATGTGCGCGGCAAGCGCGGCATCGTCAAGCGCCAGAAGCTTTTTGGCCCGGTCGGGATTGACCACCCATACAAGACTGGAACGCTTGCCTTTCAGCGGTACCTGGGTGAAGGGGCCTTCTTCGGTGTGGAATTCCGTCGAGACGTTTTCGTGGTCGATCGTGTGCGAGAAGGATAGTACGACCGCCGTTTGCGGATAGCTCCAGCGGCGCGTACGAATGCCCGCAGCTTCACGTGCCATGGAGTTACGCCCATCCGCCGCCACAACCAGTCGCGTGTGCAGCGTATCTCCACCTGAAAGCGTGATACTCACATGGTCGTCATTGTGGCGGTATTCGATGACCGTATTGTTGACGCGCTGGATATTCGCATTGCGCGCCACAGCCTCGGCCAGTTTCTCGTTCAGGATGGCGTTTGGAATATTATAGCCGAAAGCTGTTTCGTCGATCTCACCGGCCCGGAAAGTCACGACGGGGCTTCTTACGAGGCGCCGTGTGGCATCGACGATACGCATGGAGGCCAGTGGTGCTGCTTCGGGTTCTATCTCAGACCAGACGCCCAATCCTTCCAGAAACCGGATCGCAGGCATCATGAGCGCGGTCGTGCGCCGGTCTCCCTTGTCCGTTTCGGGTCCGATCAACACGATTCGATAACCCTTCTCGCCGAGCGCCAGAGCCGCCATCATTCCGGCTGGTCCACTGCCGCTGATGATAATATCGGTAAGAGGCTTGTTCACAATCAGATCGTTCATCGTGTTGCGTCCCTGATCCAGAATGGCGGTCCCGTGATCACTCGCGGTCGCTTGTCTGCGGTGAGATGATTCCTGCCGGATAGTTTTGACCGGCACTTAAACCAAATTGCGGCCAAAAGGCCATTCTTCCGTGGGATTATGGCGGATTTGCCTCATGCCTTACTTGCTCTTTTGCTCTTATTCAGTGAAAGCTTCTGCAAGATCGGTGACTTTTTTCAGGGAAAAAAGCACATGACTGGTCTTGAAGATTGGGGACGTCGGATTGTTTGGTGTATGCGTGTCCAACAGATTGTATCTATTCGCCGTCTCTAGGAGCAATTTGGGCGGAATCTACACGGCGACAACTTGAAATGGCGGACAGCGTGAAAACCAGACTGACCGGAAAACTAAAAGCCAAGAAAGTCACCGCGCCGCAAGCCAAGGCGTTTTCGGTTCATCTTCTCACGGCATCGGGTTCGTTTCTGGCGTTTCTGTCCATCGTGGCAGCCAGCGACGGGCGCTATACGGCCATGTGGTGGTGGCTCGGGCTGGCGCTGTTCGTGGACGGCATCGACGGGCCCATCGCACGCAAGCTCGAAGTCAAATACGTTTTGCCGAACTGGTCCGGCGAAATGCTCGACAATATCATCGATTATGTCACCTATGTTCTGATCCCGGCTTTCGCTCTCTATCAGAGCGGGTTCATGGGGACGAATCTGTCCTTCTTATCCGGTGCGATCATCGTGGTTTCCAGCGCGATCTATTATGCCGATACGGGCATGAAGACGAAGGAAAACTTCTTCAAGGGTTTTCCCGTCGTCTGGAACATGGTGGTGTTCACGCTCTTTATCGTCAAGCCGGGCGAATGGGTCGCTTTTGCAACGGTTGTGATCTCGGCGATCCTGTCTTTCCTGCCGATCAATTTCCTCCATCCGGTGCGTGTCGTGCGGCTGCGCCCGCTTAATCTGACGATTTTCCTGCTGTGGTGTGCATCCGGCATCATCGCGCTTTATTACATGCTTGATGCGCCGCTCTGGGTTCGCATCGGCATTTCCGTCACCGGACTATACATCTATTTCATTGGCGCGATCATGCAGCTTTTCCCGAGCCTCGGCCGTGAAGCGGCGCTCGCCAAGGCCAGAAAAGTTGTCGAGAAGAAGCAGAAGACCGGAGAAGCACCATGATAAATGCCATTCGTGTTCATCAGACTGGCGGGCCTGAAGTCCTCCAATATGAAACCGTCGAAATCGGTGAGCCGGGGCCGGGTGAAGCCAGGGTTCGTCACGAGGCGATAGGTCTGAACTTCATCGATGTCTATTTCCGCAGCGGGCTTTATAAAGCTGCGCAAATGCCGTTCACGCCCGGCAATGAGGGTGCGGGCACGGTAACCGCTGTCGGTGCAGGCGTTGAAAATGTGCATGTGGGCGACCGCGTTGCCTACGTCGCAACGCCCGGTTCCTATGCGGACGAACGTATCCTGCCGGCGGACAGGCTGGTGAGGGTACCTGACGCAATCGATCTCAGAACCGCCGCCTCGATGATGCTGAAAGGCATGACCGCGCAATATCTCCTGCGCCGTACTTTCCGTGTAGAACCCGGCCAGACGATCCTGTTTCACGCGGCGGCGGGCGGCGTGGGCCTCATTGCGGGGCAATGGGCCCGGCGTCTTGGCGCAACCGTTATCGGTACGGCGGGTTCGGACGAGAAAATCGCACTCGCCAAAAAACATGGCTACGATCACGTGATCAATTACCGCACGGAAAACTTCGCCGAACGGGTGCGTGAACTTACCAACGGTGAAGGCGTGGACGTGGTCTACGACTCGGTCGGTCGCGACACTTATATGGGTTCGCTTGACGTCCTGAAGCCACTTGGCATGTTTGCCTGCTTCGGCCAGTCGTCTGGTATCATTCCGCCTTTCGATCTCGGTATTCTGGCACAGAAGGGGTCGCTTTTCGCGACGCGCCCGACACTTTTCAATTACATCGCCAAGCGTGCCGATCTGGAAAAGTCGGCGGCTGAACTCTTCGATGTGGTGACAAGCGGTGTCGTGAAGATCGAAATCAATCAGACCTATGCCCTCAAGGATGCGCGCAAGGCGCATGAGGAACTGGAAGCGCGGAAGACGACGGGCACGAGTATCCTGCTGCCGTAAATGGGGAAAAGGTTGCGGCGGTGTGCATATATCCACCGCAGCTTGCTTTTGGACTTTTCAAGAGCAGACTTGCTGGATAAGGTCGCTCAAAAATACGTTGGGGAACAATGTCAGCGCGCTCAACCGACCGGCCTCTTCTGGATGTCCGCCGGCTCACGAAAGCTTTTGGTCAGCTTAAAGCCTGCGATGGGGTCGATCTTACCATCGCCGAGGGCGAGATTCATGCGCTCCTGGGTGAAAACGGCGCAGGCAAATCCACTTTCGTAAAAATGCTGTTCGGTGCCTTGCAGCCGCTTGATGGTGAAATCGTCTGGAAAGGGCAAAGCGTCGTCATTCATGAACCTGCCGTGGCAAGAAAACTTGGCATAGGCATGGTTTTTCAGCATTTTTCGTTATTCGATTCTCTGACCGCAGCCGAAAACATTGCGCTTTCGCTGGATCGCTCACTGTCTTTGGCGGAGGTGGCCAAACGTGCGCGGGAAGTGGGCAAGACTTATGGCCTTCCAGTGGATCCGCAAGCGCATGTCGGGGATCTTTCGGTGGGTGAGCGCCAGCGCATTGAAATCGTGCGCTGCCTCCTTCAGGAACCCGACCTCATCATTCTCGATGAACCGACTTCCGTGCTGACGCCGCAGGAAGCCGACAGGCTTTTTGAAACGTTGGAGCGTTTGAAGGCCGAGGGCAAGTCCATTCTCTATATCAGCCATCGTCTGGAAGAGGTGAAGCGGCTCTGCGACTGCGCAACGGTGTTGCGTCACGGTAAGGTCGTAGGGCATTGCGACCCGCGTCAGGAAACGGCGGCGTCGCTCGCCCGCATGATGGTGGGCAACGACATCAATGTCGTCGCGCGCGCGCCGATTGCAGCGAATGTGGCAGGCGCGCCGCTTTTCGAGATCAAGGGCCTCTCGCAACCGCCGCGCGGGCCTTTTTCGACGGCGTTGAAGGATATCTCGCTCTCGGTTGCCTCGGGCGAGGTCGTCGGCATTGCCGGTGTCGCAGGCAATGGTCAGGGCGAATTTTTCGAAGCCATCTCCGGCGAGGTGCTGCAATCGGCGCCATCAGCGCTACGCATTCGCGGCAAGGATGCAGGCAGGCTCGGCATCAGTGAGCGGCGTATGATGGGGGCCGCCTTTGTGCCGGAAGAACGGCTCGGCCATGGTGCCGTGCCCGGCATGACACTCACCGACAATCTGTTTCTCTCACGCTACAGGACCGATGCGCGGGCCTTCCTTCGGGGCGGTAAGCTGAAACTTGTTGCCGAAAGTGCGTTGCGCTTCGCCGCAAAGCGTATCGTCGAGCGGATGGATGTGCGAAAAAGCGTGGAAAATCCACCCGCTTCAGCGCTTTCCGGCGGCAATCTGCAGAAGTTCATCATTGGTCGCGAGCTTGATCGAGCCCCGTCCGTCATGATGGTCAATCAGCCGACATGGGGTGTGGATGCGGGGGCTGCGGCGCATATCCGTCAGGCGCTCGTTGATCTTGCCCGTTCGGGTTCCGCCGTTCTCGTCATCAGTCAAGATCTGGATGAGCTTCTTGAAATCAGCGACCGTATTGCCGTCATGAACCATGGTCATCTCTCCGATCCGATGCCCATTGCCGAAGTGACGCTCGAAAAGATCGGGTTGCTTATGGGTGGCATCTCGAACGAAACGCAGGCGGGGGCGGCATAATGCGGATCGAGCTTGTAAAAAGGCCCCAGCCTTCAAGATTGTTCAGCACACTTTCCCCTTTACTGGCGCTGGCGCTGACGCTGGTCTTTGGTGGCCTCGCCTTCGCAATTATGGGTAAGGACCCGCTCCACGCGCTTTACGTTTTCTTCATCGAGCCGCTTTTGGACATCTGGTCGTGGCACGAGCTTCTGGTGAAGGCGGCTCCGCTCATCCTGATCGCCGTTGGCCTTTGCGTCTGCTTTGTTTCCAATAACTGGAATATCGGGGCTGAAGGCCAATTCATCATGGGGGCAATTGCCGGCTCGGTCCTGCCGGTCATGTTCCCCGATCTTGAATCATGGATCGTGCTGCCCCTGATGATGCTGATGGGCATGGCAGGTGGAGCAGCCTATGCGTCGATCCCGGCGCTATTAAAAGTGCGCCTCAACACCAATGAAATCCTCACCAGCCTGATGCTCGTCTACGTCGCGCAGCTTTTTCTCGACTGGCTGGTGCGCGGGCCGTGGCGTAACCCTGAAGGCTATAATTTTCCGGAAACGCGCCAGTTTAACGACAGCGCTGTCCTGCCTGAAATCTGGAGCGCGTCCGGTCGTGCTCACTGGGGCTTTATCTTCGCGATCGTGGCGGCGATTGTAGTCTGGTTTCTGCTCAAGCACACGCTGAAAGGTTTCGAGGTCAAGGTAATCGGTCAAAGTCCGAGGGCGGGGCGCTTTGCCGGTTTCAGTTCGGGCAGGATGGTTTTTTTCGTTTTCGCCCTGTCCGGCGCGCTCGCAGGACTTGCAGGCATTGCGGAAACGTCTGGCGCTATCGGTCAATTGCGTCCCGTTATTTCGCCCGGCTATGGCTTCACGGCGATCATCGTTGCCTTTCTGGGGCGTCTCAATCCACTTGGAGCGATTGCGGCGGGGCTTGTGCTGGCGCTTTCATATCTTGGCGGCGAAGCGGCGCAGGTCGCCATCGGCATTTCGGAAAAGTCCGCGCGTGTATTTCAGGGCATGATCCTGTTCTTCGTGCTCGCCTGCGACACGCTCATTCTCTATCGCGTTCGATTGGTAATGAACCGCCAGACAGGAAAGGCCTGATCTTATGGATTTGACGCAGGCCATCATTCTCACGATTGCTACCGCAGCGACGCCGCTCTTGATTGCGGCCATCGGCGAATTGGTGGTGGAGCGTTCCGGTGTCCTCAACCTCGGTGTCGAGGGCATGATGCTGATGGGTGCTGTTTCGGGTTTCGCCATCGCGCAGATGACGGGATCGGCCTGGCTTGGCCTTCTCGCGGCGATTCTGGTCGGCATGATGTTTGCGGCCGTTTTTGGCTTTCTCACCCTGACGCTCGTCACCAATCAGGTGGCGACCGGTCTTGCGCTTACCATTCTTGGCGTCGGTGGCTCGGCTCTGCTGGGTGAAAGTTTCGTCGGACTTCCCGGTGTGCGGCTGAACGCGATCCACATTCCCTATCTGACCGACATTCCCTTGGTGGGCCGGTTTCTGTTCGGCCAGGACCCCATCTTCTACATGTCCATTCTACTTGTCGCAGGCGTGGCATGGTTCCTGTTTCGCACCCGTGCGGGGCTCACTTTGCGTGCTATCGGCGACAGCCACGGTTCGGCTCATGCGCTTGGCGTGCATGTGGTACGTACGCGTTATCTGGCTGTGCTGTTCGGCGGTGCCTGCGCTGGTCTTGCCGGTGCCCAGTTATCGCTGGTCTATGTGCCGCAATGGGTGGAAAACATGACGGCGGGACGTGGCTGGATAGCTCTGGCGCTTGTCGTTTTCGCCTCGTGGCGACCATGGCGGGTGCTGATCGGCGCATATCTGTTTGGCGCCGTTACCATTGGCCAGCTTCACGCGCAGGCGCTTGGCTTCGGGTTGCCATCGCAATTCCTGTCTGCATTGCCTTATATTGCGACAATCGCGGTGCTGGTCATCATCTCGCGCAACAAGCGCCTGACGATGATGAATACACCGGCATCACTCGGCAAGCCGTTCGTGCCGGATCGATGAGGCGGGTAAGGGGTAAACGCGGACCGGCTCCCAACGGTTTGTGTTTCGCACAGCAAATTTCTGGCGGAGGCGCGAGGCGCTTTGCACAGGATAATGCTGTGTTAACAAAGGAATAGTGGGTGCAACAAGGAGTGCAGGGATCATGAATAAGACGCTTATGGCAATTGCCACAGCGGCGAGCTTTATGCTCGGTAACGCCGCTCATGCGGAAGAAAAACTGAAGATCGGCTTCATCTATATCGGCCCTCCGGGCGATTTTGGCTGGACCTACCAGCACGATCAGGCCCGAAAAGAGCTGGTCGAGGCGCTCGGCGACAAGATTGAAACCACCTTTCTGGAAAACGTGCCGGAAGGTGCGGATGCCGAGCGTTCCATCGAGCGTCTTGCCCGGGCCGGCAACAAGCTGATTTTCACGACGTCCTTCGGTTATATGGACCCGACGCTGAAAGTCGCCAAGAAGTTCCCGGACGTGAAGTTTGAACATGCGACGGGCTACAAGACCGCCGATAACATGTCCGCTTATAATGCGCGCTTTTATGAAGGCCGTTATGTGCAGGGCGTGATCGCCGCCAAGATGTCCACCAAGGGCGTGGCCGGCTATATCGCTTCCGTACCGGTTCCGGAAGTCGTGCAGGGCATCAACTCCTTCATGCTGGGAGCCCAGTCCGTCAATCCCGATTTCAAGGTCAAGGTGATCTGGGCCAATTCCTGGTTCGACCCGGGCAAGGAAGCCGATGCAGCCAAAGCGTTGATCGACCAGGGCGTGGATATCATCACGCAGCATACCGATTCCACCGCCGCTATTCAGGTAGCGCATGATCGCGGAATCAAGGCCTTCGGTCAGGCCTCGGACATGATCAAGTTCGCGCCGGACACGCAGCTGACCGCTGTCGTGGACGAATGGGGTCCGTACTATATCGACCGTGCCAAGGCCGTTCTCGAGGGAACCTGGAAGAGCCAGAATATCTGGTGGGGCATGAAGGAAGGCCTCGTGAAGATGGCACCCTACACGAATATGCCCGATGACGTGAAGAAGCTGGCTGAGGAAACCGAAGCCAAGATCAAATCCGGGGAACTGAAGCCGTTTACCGGCCCGATCAAGAAGCAGGACGGATCGGAATGGCTGAAGGCCGGCGAACAGGCCGATGACAAGACGCTGCTCGGCATGAACTTCTACGTTGCAGGCGTTGACGACAGGCTGCCGCAATAATAAGCCGCGTGCCACGATAGAGAGAAGGGCGCTTGAAGCGCCCTTTTTCTTGTCTAACAATATGATTGCAACGCTTGTTAAAGTGTCAGCTTAAGCCCTTCATGACTATCGACAAAGCCGAGTGAGCGATAAAAGCGCAGTGCATCGGCGCGGGACTTGTCAGTGGTCAGTTGCACGAGGCCGCAACCGCGTTCGCGGCATTGCGCGATCGCCCAGTCGATCATTTGACGGCCGATGCCACCCCCGCGCACCGTGCTTGCAATGCGCACACTTTCAATCTGACCGCGCCACAGGCCCAGCCGGGAGAGGCCCGGAATGAAGCTGATCTGCATGCAGCCGATTATCTCACGGTCACGCTCGACGACCGCAAGCAACTGGTTCGGGTCCGCGTCGATAGCGGCGAAGGCGTTGCGATATTCATCGCGCAGCGGAAAGCGTGTGTCTTCGCGTTGCGCCCCAAGTGCGTCGTCGGCAAGCATGGCGACGATTACCGTCACATCCGCGAGCCCGGCTTTTCTTATGAATATGGCTGCATCTTTCTCCATCAGACCGCGATCCCGTGCAGGTCGTAGGCATCACTCGCTTCGATTTTTACCGTTACGATGTCGCCGACACGCAACGGGCGACGCGACTGGATATGAACGCTTCCATCGATTTCCGGCGCGTCGTAACGGGTGCGGCCCTTGCCGACTGTGCCATTCGCTTCATCGATGATGACTGGCAGACGCTTGCCGACCTTTTTCTTGAGAAGATTGGTGGAAATCTGCTGCTGCTTGGCCATAAAACGATGCCAGCGGGCTTCCTTGACTTCTTCCGGAACCTGTTCCAGGCCGAGATCATTGGCTTTCGCTCCCTTGACCGGTTCATACTTGAAGCAACCGGCGCGCTCAATCCTGGCTTCATCGAGCCAGTCGAGCAGCATCTCGAAATCTTCTTCCGTTTCACCCGGATAGCCGACGATGAAGGTGGAGCGAACGGCGAGATCGGGGCAGGTTTCGCGCCATGCCTGAATGCGGCGCGACGTTTTTTCCTGATGTGCTGGGCGTCGCATGTTTTTCAGGACGGCTGGTGAAGCGTGCTGGAAGGGGATGTCGAGATAAGGCAGGATCTTGCCTTCAGCCATCAGTGGGATAACCTCATCGACATGGGGGTAGGGATAAACATAATGCATCCGCACCCAGATACCCATCTGGCCCAATTCCCGTGAAAGGTCGAGGAACTTGGTGCGAACCGCCCGGTCCTGCCACATTGCTTCCTGATATTTGAGATCGAGGCCGTAAGCGCTCGTATCCTGCGAGATGACGAGAAGTTCCTTGACCCCGGCATTGACCAGTTTTTCTGCCTCGCGCAGCACCTGATCAATCGGACGCGAGACAAGATCGCCGCGTAGTGCGGGGATGATGCAGAACGAGCAACGATTCGAACAACCTTCGGAAATCTTCAGATAGGCGTAGTGGCGAGGGGTGAGTTTCACGCCCTGTGGCGGCACAAGGTCCACAAATGGGTCATGGGCGGGCGGTGCTGCTTCGTGTACCGCGCTCATCACACTTTCATAGGCCTGCGGGCCGGTGATGGCGAGCACGTTTGGATGGCGTTCACGGATGACGTCGGGTTCCGCCCCCAGGCAACCCGTTACGATCACCTTGCCGTTTTCATTGAGCGCCAGACCGATAGCGTCGAGCGATTCATCGCGGGCAGAATCGAGAAAACCGCAGGTATTGACGATCACCAGATCGGCACCGTCATGCTTGCGGGAGATATCATAGCCTTCGGAGCGAAGGCTGGTGATGATGCGTTCGGAATCCACAAGCGCCTTCGGGCAGCCAAGTGAAACGAAACTGACGCGCGGTGCGCTCATGGTAATACCTGCGAATTTCGGAAAATTGGGCGCGCAATATCACGAGAAAGGGGCAACGGTAAAGTTGGGATAATAAAAAAGCCGGAGCGCAAGACCCCGGCTTTTATTCGCAACGCTGATTTTATTACTCGGCCTGGTCGGCCGGAGCAGCATTAAGCTGGCCGTAACGCTCTTCACCGATCTTGGAGAGGAGGTCGAGCTGGGTTTCGAGGAAGTCGATATGGCCTTCTTCATCGGCCAGAAGTTCGTCGAAAAGCTGCTTGGAAACATAATCGCCAAGATCGTCACAGATTTCGCGGGATTTCTTGTAGGAAGCGCGAGCGTCGTATTCGCCGGCAAGGTCGGCTTCCAGAACTTCCTTGACGTTTTGGCCGATGCGCAATGGAGCAACGGTCTGAAGGTTTGGGTGACCTTCGAGGAAGATGATGCGGTCGATCAGCTTGTCTGCGTGATGCATCTCTTCGACCGATTCTTCACGTTCCTTCTTGGCAAGACGCGTGAATCCCCAATCGTTGAGCAGGCGGTAATGAAGCCAGTACTGGTTTACCGCGCCAAGCTCGAGAAACAGTGCCTCGTTAAGCCGCTCGATGACCTTTGGTTCGCCTTTCATTCCATGAACTCCCGAATTTGTCACGTAGAGAACGTACACGATCCATGAACTGGACCACGTTTTCGTCCATTTGGTTATGACGAAGATGATACTCTTCAGTCACCCTTATGATGGTTTCTATGACGTTTGGGAAGCAGCCACAGCAGCGGCCGCGCTTTGACATGACATTATAAACGGTGCCCGGAACAATAAGTTGCCAGCAATCCTGATCGAGAAGCTCAATCACAACAGCCTCGATATCCTTATCGGTAATAACGTTGCAACTACAGACTAGCATGAGAAGGAAACTCCCATGCGTGCAAGAAAAATATCAGAAGAGACTGCCGTCAGAAGGAAATTTTCAACCGGCGCGCTCTGTGCTTTAGCTGTCGGTTTACTTGCAGACGAGGACGGAACTACTACACTGGTGGCACGAGGCCGAACTGAACCGGTCAAAGGTTCCTCCAATTGCAAGGGTTAAAGGCCCAAACATTAAAGGCGTTACTACGACGGGGTTTTCAAAACCCGTCAAACTAGGTCAGGTTATGGCCGCTGAGGCTCGGATCTGTCAAATTCTATGTTTTTGAAATGTTCTAAGAATCAATAGCTTGGAATTATTCTAAATATGAGTTAACTGCCCATCTTTAAAAGACAATTACTATTCCACATGGCGACAGCGGTCGCCAAAACGACCGCCGTCGCTCTATGCGTTATTTCGCCGCATGATGTGGATAAGCGTTCACTGGATCGATCAGGAACCGAGAACCGCGCTGAAACCTTCGAATTGCGGCGGACCAAGATAAAGAGGTTTGTTATGACCGGCGTTGCGATGGGCGTCGCGGAATTGTTCCGATCTGGTCCAAGCAAGAAAATCGTCGCGGTCGCGCCACACGGTATGAGAAGCGTAGAGCGTATAGCCTTCTTCTTCATTGGTTGCGCCCCGCAGGAGATGAAAGCTTTCGAAGCCGGGGAGCTCCGACAGCTTGGAATCGCGGTTTTTCCAGACGGTTTCGAAATCGGCTTCGCTGCCAACACGAACTTTGAAGCGATTCATGGCTATGAACATTGCTGATCCTTTTTCATCGGGTTCCGACGCCACTATATATAATTTCCGGCGAGTGCGGTGGTAGGGCCGCACTCGCCGCGTCACATCATGGGGTTCGAAGGCCGCTGCGGTCAGGATAGTCGGTCCTCGAAGACGTGACGATAAGACCGGGAGGTTTGTCGCCTCCCGAAGTTTTAGAACTGGAACTGCGTCGATACGAGGAAGGTCCGCCCGCGACCCGAACCGTAGCTGCTCAGAGCAGGTGTATAGGTCTTGTCCGCGATGTTCAGCACCTGAAGCGAAAGGTCGACGGTGTCGGTGAACTTGTACTTCGCGAAGAGATCGACGAGCGTATAGGGATCGGTACTTTCTCCGCCTCCAAGTGCCTTGCCGCTCGAAACGTGTTGAACGCGCAGACCACTTTCGAGTTTACGCTCGAAGAAGCGTCCTCCGGCGGTAATTGTCACCACATCTTCCGGCAGGTACTGGTTTGCGCCGAGACCGGCTGTCTGTTCCGGCAATTCAGAGGTCGAATGCGTGTAGGCGAGGCCACCAAAAGCAAATCCGGCATCATATCTGGCTTCGAGTTCAAAACCCTTGACCGTGGAGGTGCCTTCAATATTCACGAACTGGCTGTAGTCGGATGCGGCGGTGATATAGTCTTCGACGCGCATCGTGTAGTAATTCGCCTTGATGCGCAGGCCGTCTTCCATCGTGAAGATACCGTCGCGAGCGATGTTCACGCCGAACTCCCAGCCGCGTTGTTTTTCGGGTCGAAGATCGGGGTTTCCGTGCATTGGCTGCTGGCCGGAATGGGCGACACCGCCGAGAAAAGTTTCCTGCAAGCTGGGAGAGCGCATGGAATGGGCGTAGGTGACATAGGGCTGCAACCAATCGGTCACATTATAGGCGACGGTGACCTTGGGATTGAATGTGCTGTCGTCATTGGAAACCGTCCCATCTTCATTTTCCAGCTTGAAATAATCATAGCGCAAGCCGGTGACGACCTGTAGTGCCTGATAATTCCAGATCGCTTCCGAGAATACCGCGCCGCGATTTGATTTGGCGTCGGCCGGATTTACGCCGGTATTGTTGCCGCTCGCATTGTCACGATTGATTTCGAAACCGTTTTTCCACGCGACTGCCACATCCCCAAAATTGAAACGTGATGTGTTCGATGCCGTCATGCCGGTGGTTTCGGTTGATATCTGGCGGCCGACAAAGCTGCCATTGCCGTCTTCCCAGTTCTGTAGCGTACTATTGTGGTAGATATTGACGTCGAGCCCGATCAGCTCGTTGTCGGACGGGTTATAATTATACTGTGCGAAGAAGGTGCGGTTCTGCAGGAACATATCGTATGTGGTATAGGTTCCGGGGCGATAGCCGACAGCATACGTTCCGTAGTGGTTGTTGTAGAGCACACCGCCAAGCGTCAGCTTCTGGTCCTCGCCAAGACCGAACTCGGCCTTGAATAGCCCGGAAGTCAGTTCTTCGCCGGACTTTTGAACCGTGACACCATCGCCGTTTTCGTAATTATCGGCATCATGGCGGCTGATGGCTGCAACAATGCCGATGGAATTCACCCGCGTCGCTCCAGCCAGCATTTCAGAGAAGCCGGTTCCATTACTGCCCCAGGAGGCGCGACCGAGGACGCCCTTGTCCTTGCCATCGAGAATAACGTCATCCACACCCAATGTGCGGAAATTGACGCTTCCCGCGAGTCCTGTGCCGCCTTCCGTTGTGACCGCGCCGCGCGCTATGTCAATTTCGGACAGCAGATTCGGGTCGATATAGGCATAGCCCTGCGCGTCATGCGCGGTATTACGATAACTCTGCGGCACACCGTCAATCATCATGTTGATGCGGCCAGAGCCTTCAAAACCGCGAATATTGACGGCGACACCGGGGTTGGACGCACTTTGCAGGGTGAAAACGCCTGCCGTGCCCCGCAGAGCGTCGTCCAGTTTCGCTCCGCCGAAGCGGTCAATCGCGTTGCGATCCACCTTGCCGACCGGAGCCGGGATGGCAGTCGGATCCTGTGCACCTCCGGCCCGGCGAATCGTGATTGTCTTCAGTGCAACTCCGGCATCGTCTTCCGACGCTTTCTGCTCCTGCGCGAATGAATTCGATGTCATGGCCATCAATATCACAGCAAGCCCTGTGCTCGCCTGGAATGACCGCTTACTAACCCCACCAGTCGCCCGCATTTCAGATATTTCCTTCGTGCCAATACGTAACCTGTTGGTTTGAGAACAACGGGAAACCTATATTTTTCAGCTGTTTATGATTTCGGCCTTCACCGAAGGCCGCGTGCTGGCTGGGAAGAAAACATTCTTTCTGGCTGGCGTCGAAAAAACGAGATTTAAACTTGACTCGTTTATTCCAGTAATGCAGTGATTAGTAAACATGACAAATTATGTCAACAAACAAATTGGCAGACGTGGCCATGTGAAACGTCGGCGCTGAGGCGAGGTTATGAACAGGCGGATCCATATCGACATGCAGGTGCGGTTACCCCGACGTGAGGTTTGCGAACGAGCCGAAAATCCCGTTCCCAACAGCAAAACTGACGCGGTCACCGCTGTCCGGCCTCAGCCTCGGCTTGATGCGAATGCGCATGAAGCACTGCTTAAAACCTATGGCAGTCGCGAACTCTTCGACGGTTCGCGCGAGGTCGGTATAGAGCACGGCGGCTCGCTCTATCGTCTCAGAATTACTCGCCAAGGCAAGCTCATCCTAAACAAATAGGCATCTCTCATGACGATCCAGACCAGACCTTCCGCGGAACAGATTCTCAAGGCACGGGCCGATAGTCCGAAAATGCGCGAGCGGGATTTTGCTCAGAGCCTGGGTATATCGGAAGCCGATTTCATTGCGGCGCACTGCGGGCTCGATAATGGGGCGTCGATTTCGGCGCGTCGTATTCGGGCCGACGTCGAAGTACTGCTGAAACGCATCGCTGCGGTCGGCGAGATCATGGCGTTGACACGCAATGAAAGCGTCGTCCACGAAAAGATCGGACCTTTCGAGAAGACTGTCTGGGGGCCACATGCTTCGCTGGCGCTTGGCAAGGAAATCGATCTCCGCATTTTCCCAAAGCATTGGATTCATGGTTTTGCAGTAACCAAACAGGATGGCGAAGCCACGCGACGCAGCCTGCAGTTTTTCGATGCGACCGGCGAGGCGGTCCACAAGATTCACCTGCGCCTTGCGTCGGATGTGGAAGCCTATGAAACGCTTGTCGCGGATTTGCTTCTGGACGATCAGTCCCCCGTCATCGAGACAGAAACTGTAGCATCGAAAGGTCCTAAGGCGGACACATCGCTTCTCGATATCGACGCGTTCCGGGAACGCTGGAGCGCGCTTACGGATGTGCATCAGTTCGTCGGTCTTCTGAAGGATTTCGGCGTGGATCGTCATCAGGCGGTCAGTCTCGCGGGACGTGATTTTGCCTGGCGGGTCGATAGGTCGTCCGTCGAAGCGATGATGAATCATGCCGTGCAGGAACAGCTTCCGATCATGTGTTTTGTTGGAAGCTGCGGCTGCATCCAGATTCACACTGGCCGAATTCGCGAGATCAAGATGATGGGGCCGTGGCTGAATGTGCTTGACCCGACCTTCCACATGCATCTGCGTACCGATCACATTGCCGACGTCTGGGTTGTGCGCAAGCCGACCAGTGACGGGCACGTGACCTCTCTGGAGGCCTATGACGCGCGGGGTGAGCTGATCGTTCAGTTCTTTGGAGAGCGTCACGAAGGAGAGACGGAACTGGCTGACTGGCGCATGATCGTGGAAAATCTTCCACGCCTGCCGCAATCGACTGCTGCGTAAGGATGACCGCAATGTCGTTCCTTTCCATGCGCTGCGGACGTGGCGTTGTTCTGGCGACAGTTGTTCTGTCGCTTGTCGCGGGTGGCCTTGCACGTGCGGAGACCGTAGAAAGGTTCGCCGATACGTCGCGGATTGTATCGGTTGGCGGTTCGCTGACGGAAATAGTCTATGCTCTCGGTGCCGGGAAGATGCTCGCCGCGCGCGATCAGACAAGCACCTATCCGGAAGAAGCAAAGAAGCTTCCCGACATTGGCTATATGCGCCAGCTCGCGCCTGAAGGCGTACTGTCGGTCAATTCAACCGGCATCCTGCTGCTTGACGGCAGCGGCCCGCCAGATGCGCTGGACGTCCTGAAAAAAGCTTCCGTGCCAATGGTCGAGGTTCCTGAAACCTATACCGGTGAGGGCGTGATCCGCAAAATCGAGATTGTTGGCAAGGCGCTTGGTCTCGACGATAAGGCGAAAATACTCGCGGACAACATCGCGCAGGATATCGAGGCGGCGAAAAAAGCCGCTGCCGACAGAAACCCGCGCAAGGGCATCCTCTTCATCCTGTCGGCTCCAGGTGGTCGCCTGATGGCCTCGGGCGCCGGAACAGCGGCTAACGGCATGATCGAACTGGCCGGTGGTGTGAACGTTGTCAGCGAATATCATGGATACAAGCAGTTGACCGATGAAGCTATCGAGAAAACCGCACCCGACATGATCCTGACGATGGATACCGGAGCTGACGGTCTTACACCCGAAGCGCTGTTGAAGAATCCCGTTATCGCTGCAACCCCGGCCGGACGAAGCAAAAATATCGTCTCCATGGATGCGATCTATCTGCTTGGCTTCGGCCCGCGTACCGGATCGGCCATCCGGGAGCTTTCAGCAAAACTCTATGCCGCTCCCGCAGAGCATTAGCATGGGCAGGTTCCCGGGCGGAACAGCCGCGAAGCCTGATCGCAAGGATAGTTGGAAATGACCAGTCAGGGCCGGGCTGCGCGCGAAGAACGTTTAGCAGCGCCTCATTCACCAGACGAAACGAAGATTGCAAAAAGCGAGGCGATGAGCAACAAGGCAGCAGGGGATCGCGCTTCCCGTGCCAGGCTGACAATTGCGTCTCTTGTGGCTGCGCTCTGTGTCGCGGCAATATTCAGCCTCACGGCTGGCGCCTCGGATGCGTCTATGCTTTCCGTATTGCACTCCCTGACCTCCGGGACGGAGGAGGGCGCGGAGGTGTTTCGTCGCGATCATCTGATCATCATGGAAATTCGACTGCCCAGAGTTGTGATGGGCATGTTGATCGGGGCAGGACTTGCCGTGTCGGGTGCTGTTATGCAGGGCCTGTTCCGCAATCCGCTTGCCGATCCGGCCCTCGTCGGGGTTTCAACCGGAGCAGGACTCGGGGCAGTATCCATGATTGTCCTGGGCGGCAGCACCTTACTCGCACCGGTCATTGCGTTTCTTGGCGTCTATGCCTTGCCGCTTGCCGCTTTCTCCGGCGGGCTTGCCACGACTTCACTGCTTTATCGCATCGCAACACGTCGCGGACGAACATCTGTCGCAACCATGCTGCTTGCGGGCATTGCGCTGGCAGCCTTGGCCGGTGCGGCGACGGGCGGACTTATCTATATCGCCGATGACCGGCAGTTACGCGATCTGACCTTTTGGGGGTTGGGGTCGCTTGCGGGGTCTACGTGGACCAAGTTCGCCGCAGCCGGGCCGGTCATCGCCATCGTGCTTGTCGTCTCGCCATTGCTGGCGCGGGGCCTCAATGCTCTGGCGCTCGGCGAGGCGGCTGCCGGACATCTCGGCATTCAGGTACAATACATCAAGAATGTTGCTATCGTGGCTGTTGCGGCGGCAACCGGCGCGACAGTGGCCGTGGCGGGTGGGATAGGCTTCATCGGCATAGTGGTGCCGCATATGTTGCGCCTCAGCATCGGGCCGGATCACCGCTATCTCTTGCCGGCGGCAGCGCTGCTTGGCGGAACCCTCCTGCTTCTGGCCGATGCGGTGAGCCGCACAATTGTGGCTCCGGCGGAATTGCCGATCGGCATCATCACCGCGCTTTTCGGGGCGCCGTTCTTCCTCTGGATATTGCTGCGCCAGCGCGGCCTTCTGGACTTGTGAGACTGCCATGATCGAAACGAAGGCATTGAGCGTCAGTCTTTCCGGGAAAACCATCATTCGTGATATCGCGTTTTCCGCGCGGCGTGGCGAGGTGACGGCAATCGTCGGGCCAAACGGTTCGGGCAAGACCACTTTGCTGCGGGCATTGTCGGGCGATATTCCGTTCACCGGATCGGCTTATCTCGATGGTCGGTCTTTTGCTGCGATCAAACCATGGGAAATGGCGTCGCGTCGGGCGGTTCTTCCGCAGGCAAGCGCTTTGTCCTTCCCCTTTACGGTCCGCGAGATCGTGAAGATCGGGCTTACGGGCGGCTATAGCGGCGTATCCCGCCAGGAAGAGAAAGACCTGCCCGATATGGCCTTGCACAAGGTCGATCTCGACGGTTTCGGTGGGCGGCTCTATCAGGAACTGTCGGGCGGTGAACAGCAACGCGTGCAGCTTGCCCGCGTTCTTTGTCAGGTATGGAAACCCGTCGTGGACGGCGAAGCACGTTATCTCTTCCTCGATGAGCCCATTTCAAGTCTCGATATCCGTCACCAGATTGTCGTGATGGAGATTGCAAGAGATTTCGCCATGGCTGGAGGCGGGGTCGTCGCGGTCCTGCATGATCTCAATCTGACCGCCATGTTTGCCGATCGTATCGCGGTCATGAACAAGGGCCGCCTTGATACGATGGGATCGCCGCAGGATACATTGACCGACGAGCGGCTTGAGCGCATCTATGAATGTTCGCTGCGCGTCGGCGTGTCGCCAGAAAAAGGCGTGCCCTTCATTCTGCCGCAGTCAGTTCGCGCGTCGCAATGATTTAAAAAGGCCGCGCATTTCGCGCGGCCTTTTATCATGTTCAATTTCGATTACTTGCGGATTTCGGCAAGCTGCTTTTGCACCGCATCGACGACGTCCTCGCCGATCTGGGACTTGTACTTCTCGTAGATGGGCTGGGATTTCTCCAGTATGCGAGCATGTTCCTCTGGCGAGAGAGTGTTTACCTCAAGGCCCGCTTCCTTGATTTTTTCCAACGATTTCTGGTTCAGTTCGCGAATGACCTTGCGCTCGACATCACGGCCAACGACTGCGCATTCACGCAGGGCGGTCTGTTCTTCCGGCGAATAGGTGTCGAAGATCGGCTTCGAGAACAGGAACAGAAACGGCGTGTAAGCATGTTTCGTTTCGGTAACGTATTTCTGTACTTCGTAGAATTTGGACGTGTCGATCGTGACGTAAGGGTTTTCCTGAGCGTCGATAGCCTTGGTTTCCAGTGCCGAGAACACTTCGCCAAAAGCCATCGGCGTGGCGTTGGCGCCAAAATTCTGGAACGTATCAAGGAAGATGTTGTTCTGCATCACGCGGACTTTCATGCCGCTGAAGTCTTCCCACTTGTTTACCGGACGCTTCGAGTTGGAGAGATTGCGGAACCCGTTTTCCCAATAGGCGAGATTGACGAGGCCGACAGCGGCGAGCTTTTCGTCCATCATTTTGCCGAATGAGCCGTCGACAACCTTGTCTGCCTCTTCATCGTTTGCAAACAGGAAAGGCAGGTCGAAGACGCCGAGCGCCGGAACAATGCCCACAAGTGGCGACGACGAGGTCACGACACCTTCCTGTACGCCGGAACGCAGAGCCTGCGTTGCTTGTAGATCGCCTCCGAGCGCTCCGCCCCAAAAGGCAGTTATCTTCATTTTCCCGCCGGACTTTTCGGCCAGGCATTCATTCATTGCCTTGATGCCGTTGCCGACGGGGTGGTCTTCGTTGATGCCGTTTGAAACGCGGATGTTGCGTTCCTGAAACTCGGCAAATGCGGGTACGGTCAGCGCTCCCGCCACGAGGGCGGTCGTTGCCAGCATGATCAGTTTTCTCATAGAAATCTCCTCCCAAAGTTAAAATACTTGCCGTCAAACCAGAACATTTGACGTGACAGAATGCGGTTACGTTGAGGATTAACGTTCCGACCGGCTCTCACCGGATCGAAACCCTAATACAGTTCTAATGAAGCCAGTGCATGGGCACCAGAACGAGGTTCGGGAACAGGACTAGCAACAGCAGCACCAGTACCTGTGAAAGCAGGAACGGACTTATGCCTGTGACTACCTTGCCGAGCGGCACTTTGGAAACGCCGCTCACCACATTGAGCACTACGCCGACTGGCGGAGTGATAAGACCGATACAGGTGTTCATGATGAACAGGACGCCGAAATAGGCCGGGTCGATTCCCGCCTGCTTGATGATCGGCATCAGAACCGGTGTCAGGATCAGGATCGTCGGAGTAAGATCCAACGCAGTCCCGACAATCAGCACCAGGATCATGATCGCAAACATCAGCAGTTTTGGATTGTCGATGAGTGGCGTGATGTAACTGCTGACTTCTGCCGGAATGTTTGCAGCCGTTATCAACCACGAAGAAACGAGTGCCGAAGCGACCAGGAACATGATCGCGGACGTTATCTTGGCTGCTTGCAGGAAAACGCCATACAGATCGGCAAATTTCAGTTCGCGATAGATGACCATGCCGACGAACAGGGCATAAGCGGCTGCGACAACCGCCGCCTCGGTCGGGGTCATCACGCCCATTCGAATGCCGCCCAGAATAATGGCCGGCATACCGAGCGCCCAGAGTGCACGCCCCGTTGCGTGGAGGCGTTCTTTCCCCGATCGTTTCGGCAGCACTTTCAGGTTGTCTTTCCTGACGACCATCTGCCAGGTGATGAGAAGGGCTACACCCATCATCAATCCGGGCACGATACCCGCCATGAAAAGCTGTGTAATGGATACATTGGCGGCCACGCCGAACACGATCATTGCCATCGACGGCGGAATGATCGGAGCGATAATACCGCCGGCAGCCATAAGTCCGGCTGAACGCGGAATATTGTATCCTGCCTTGGCCATCATAGGAACGAGGATCGTTGCCAACGCAGCGGTATCGGCGGCTGCAGAACCCGATACACTGGCCATGATGATTGCAGCGAGAATGGCAACGACGCCAAGACCGCCGCGAATATGACCGACGCAGGCTATGGCGAAATCGATGATGCGGCGGGAGAGACCGCCTGAATTCATCAGTTCGCCTGCCAGAACGAAGAAGGGGATCGCCAGAAGTGTGAATGAATCGACTCCCGCGATCATATTTTGAGCAATAATCTGCGTGTTGAATATTCCCATGTACCACATGAGAACCACGCCGCAGAACATAAGCGAGAATGCGATTGGCACTCCAATTGCCATGGCGCTGAGGAGCGATCCGACAAATACGACAAGTGTCATGTCTTCTACTCCATCAGGTGGTCGAGCGAATGTTCGCCCGAAAAAATGGCAATCTCTTCATCGGTCAGGCGACCGGTGACAGCCCGGAGAAAGCGTTCGGCAGCGATGATGAACATTGCCGCGCCGGTAAACAGGCCGATGCCATATACCCAGATCATGGAAATGCCGGTGACGGGCGCCACCATGCTGGCGTTGATATCGAACTGTTTCCAGGTGCCCCAGAAGAAAATTCCGGAACACAACATAATGATCAGATAGCTGGTTGCCATGCAGTTCACGCGCCCTCGCTTTCCGAAGCGAGCGACGAGAGTCTCGATCCCAAGGTGGCTGTTTTCACGGAAAGTGAGGACGGCGCCGAGAAACGTTATCCAGACGAAAAAGTACCGGGCAAGCTCTTCCGATACCGTCAGTCCGGAATTTGCCGCATAACGCAAAACCACATTGACAAATACCATGAGCGCCATACCGGCGAGCAGAAAGACGAGAATTGCACCAAGTATCTTATAGAGGAAATCTATGGCTTTCGTCATACATCTACCTCAAATCTTATGGAGCAGATTGCGGGCTTGCAGGTTCTGAATCAATGCCCTGATGCCGAAGGTCCATTCGGGACAATTATCCGTGCGATCAACCCAGTTTACGAGCTTGCCGAGCTTGGGAGTGGATATTTCCACCCGATCCCCGATCTCATGAGTAAACCCCTGACCGGCACCGCGACGATCCTTGACCGGTGCGAACATCGTGCCAAGGAAAAGCACTGCACCATCGGGATACTGATGATTGCGGTTCATCATCTGCGCCGCGAGGTTCTCGGGATCGCGGCTGATAGCTTCCATCGGGCTTTCGCCGGTCATTTCAAAGCCATCGGCTCCGTGGACGGTCAACGACAGTTTGAGTTTGCGCAACACATCCATAGTGAAGTCGTTGTCGAACAACCGGATGAACGGGCCAATGGCACAGGAGGCGTTGTTATCCTTGGCCTTGCCCAGCAGGAGGGCCGAGCGGCCTTCAACGTCGCGCAGGTTGACGTCATTGCCGAGCGTGGCGCCGACGATGCGACCGTCCGAAGCGACGGCCAACACGACTTCCGGTTCCGGATTGTTCCATTGCGAGATCGGCAAAATGCCAACAGTCGCGCCGCATCCAACGGCGGACATGGGTTGAGATTTGGTGAATATCTCGGCGTCGGGGCCGATGCCCACTTCCAGATACTGGGACCAGAGACCCATCTCCTGAAGAAGCGCCTTGACGTTCGCCGCCTTTTCGGAGCCAGCTGCAACACCACGGAGATTATCGCCGATCACGGGGGCAAGACGCTCACGAATTTCACGAGCGCGCGACGGGTCGCCCTTTGCCTGCTCTTCAATAACGCGCTCGAGCATACTATCGGCAAACGTGACGCCCGCAGCTTTGATCGATTGTAAATCGATGGGAGCCAGCAGTTCGCCAGGCTCACCGGAAAGAAAACTGTCAAGAGAACCCAGATCCGCGAAATCCTGCGTATCCCGTAATTCGTTCACCAACGATTTGCGTTCCAGAAGGCCGGAGACGCTGGCCGACAGGCTGGAAATATCGTGCAAATGGCCGTCTTTAACCAGTACGGGGCAGGGGCCGTTTTCTGCTTTCGACCACACACGGCCGATCAAAACTGCAGATTGGCTGTCTTCGGGCAGAATCGCCGACGCAGTGAGTTCACGCTTACTTTGCACAAATATTCTCCCATTTTATGGCCGTTCCCACGACCAGCATTGTCAGGATGTCTGACAATGCGGCGCTATTGTTATTAGCAGACCGGGGTTGAGTCCAGCCTTCGGAATGCGGCTTTCCTCAAAATTTAGATCGATCTGTTTTTCGACGACTGACCGTATAGGCTCTGTCTATCTCGGGGTTCAGCTCCATGCCAAGACCTGCGCCGGGTGGAACCGTGATCATGCCGTCGGTCACTCTGGGGAGGGCCGTGACGAGATCGCGATACCAGGTCTTGTAGAATGCGCGCACGCTCTCCTGAATCAGGGCGTTCGGCGCATTGAGCGACAAATGCGTCGAAGCGCACAGGACCACGGGGCCGGTACAGTCGTGAGGCGCTACCGGCAGGTGCCATGCTTCAGCCATCGCCGCGATCTTGCGCGCCTCCGACAATCCACCACACCAACTCAAGTCGAGCATGACGACGCCTGCCGCACCAGTCTCAAGCAAATCGCGAAACGCCCAGCGGCTTCCCAGTGTTTCCGATGCACAGATCGGGGCAATGCTTGCTTCCGCGTAGCGTTTCAGACTACCCAGACTGTCCATCCTTATAGGGTCTTCGTGCCAGAATGTCTTGAACGGAGCAAGTTCGCGGGCGATCTGCATGGCTGGCAAAAGCTGCCACATGGAATGGAATTCGACCATGATGTCCATGCGGTCGCCGACCGCGCTGCGAATCTTCTCGAAAGGCCTGAGCGCCGCTTTCAGGTCTGTTTGCGAGATATATTGTCCGCGCGTCTTTTCGGCAGCCATATCGAATGGCCAGATCTTCATCGCGGTAATGCCTTCATCCAACAACGAAAGTGCGAGCTCGTCGGCGCGGTGCAAAAAGCCGTTGAGGTCGTCATAATCAGCGCCGGTATTCACAAGCCCGTAATTGGCCGACCGCTGCCCGGTGGCCTTTTTGATGTATTCCGTTCCGGCGCAGGTATTGTAGGTCCGGATGGACTGGCGGCTGAACCCGCCAAGCAGTTGGGCAATCGGAAGGTTTGCAGCCTTGCCGTAGAGGTCCCAGAGTGCAATGTCGAATGCGGAATTGCCACGCACTTCCGCACCTGTCGAACGGAATCCGAGGTATCCGACAAGATCGGAAGCCAGAAGATCGATCTGCAGCGGATCGCGACCGATAACACGTGGCGCAACATACTCATGCAGATAGGTTTCGACGGTCTCCGACATGAAGAAAGTCTCACCGAGTCCGGTAATACCTTCATCCGAATGGACCTCGACCCACAACAGATTGGGCCGTTCGGCGATCCGGATCGTCTCGATAGCGGTGATCTTCATTGCACCTCCCAATGCAATTCGAATGCAGTAATGGCTAGATTTTTCGACCTTCGTTCAGTTTCTCGATATGAAGAAGCAGGGCGCTGTGATCCGCGTCTCCGCCACCTTCGCCGACGAAAGCGGCAAAGGCTTCCCGCACCGTTTCGGTCAGGGGAAGGTTCAGGGACAAGTCGCCTGCCGCTTTGAGGATGGCGTCGAGATCCTTGAGTTGAATGCGCGACTTGCCGCCCGGCTGGAAATTCCGGTCGATCATACGCTTGCCATGAAGTTCCAGAATGCGGCTTTCACAAAAGCCGCCCCGAATGGCATCGCGGAAAGCGGCGCGTGAGCCGCCGCCTCTTTCAACCAGAACCATCGCTTCGGCTATGGCTCCGATGGTGACGGCGACAATCTGCTGATTGGCGAGCTTTGCCAATTGCCCAGCACCCGAAGGGCCGACACGGGTGAGGCGTCCCATCGGTTTGAACACATCTGCGAGGCGGGCTACAACCTCTTCGTCACCCCCGGCCATGATCGCAAGAGTGCCTTGCTGAGCCCCGACGACACCGCCTGAAACTGGAGCGTCCACGTGACCGACGCCTGCGGCTTTGAGACGCTCGGCATGTTCCCGTGCGAAGTCGGGCGAAATCGAACTCATGTCGATAACCGCGCAGCCCTTGTTCAAAGCCTTTGCTCCCCCTTGCTCAAAAAGAACATCGCGTACTGCGGGACCATCGGTCAGCATGGTAATGACGACATCGGCATTTTCGGCTGCTTCGGCGGCGGTTTTGGCCAGCTTGGCGCCTTTCTCCACGAGCGGAACTGCCTTGGCGCTGTCACGGTTCCAGACTGTGACGTCGAGGCCTGCATCCAGAAGACGGGTAGCCATCGGAGTCCCCATCAGCCCGGTTCCGAGAAAAGCGATCTTGCGTGTCAAAGCTTGCCCCCCATTTCATCCTCGATGTGCACGCGAATGATCTCATCAAAGGATGTTTCTGCAACGAAGCCGAGGGCGCGCGCGCGCTTGGCCTCAAAACCGGGTGCCCAGCCTGCAACCATGCCCATGATCATTTCGTCAGGTTCGTGGCGGATCAGCTTCACGGCCTTTTCGCCGGCCATGCGTCTCAAAGCATCTATCTGCTCTCCCACGGTGGCGCTGAGACCGGGCATGGAAAGATTACGACGTGGTCCGACGGATTCAGTATCGAACGTCGCGGCATGGACGAGAAATCCAACGGCGGATCGTGGGGACGCGTGCCAGTGCCGAACGCTTTCAGGAACTGGTAAGATAGCTTCCTGACCGGATAGTGGTTCACGCAGGATGTTGGAGAAAAAGCCCGATGCCGCTTTATTCGGCTTGCCCGGCCGTATGCAGATCGTTGGCAGACGAATGCCAATCCCGTCGAAGAAACCGCGCCGGGTGTAATCCGACAATAGCAGTTCGCTGATCGCTTTTTGCGTGCCATAGCTTGTCAGTGGCGTCGTGTGAAACTCGTCCGGGATCGGGTAAGGGAGAGGCGCGCCGAAGACTGCGATGGAAGACGTGAAAACCACACGCGGCTTATAACCATCGGTGACGTGCGCGAGCCGGATCGCATCGAAAAGATGCCGCGTTCCATCCAGATTGATTCGGTAGCCCTTGTCGAAATCGAGCTCTGCTTCGCCGGAGACGATTGCGGCGAGATGGAAAATGACATCAGGTCGCCCCGACACGATCTCTTCTGCGGTCTTTGCGGCGGAAATATCTGTCGCAACGATATCGGCGGCCCCTGCAAAATCTGCCGGCGTTTCTGCTGCAACAATGTCGATGAGCGTTAGTTTTTCAACAGGTTTGCCGCCCAACGTTCCTTCTTTTGACAGACGTTGCGTGAGCTTGCGGCCCACCATGCCAGCAGCGCCGATGATCGCGATATGCATTTCAGGTTGATCCTCCCCGTTTCGAAACCGCTCATTTGCGGGCGTTGTCAGTTCCTCTTGCGACGCCGACCCAGCCCGACAACAGATTTTATGTTGTAGGGTTGTCTGATAACCTTATATGTAGGCGTTGAAAACAGTTTTCTCCGGCCAATCACAAGAATGACCGGGTAAGTCTGATTGCAGTCAAAATTTTAGTTGGACAGTTGCGTGATGCACGCAGCAGACGTCCAGAACATGACCGGAGGGCAAGAATGCAGGTTTCGGGGGATTCGGTTGACGCCAGGTTGGCGCAGCTTATCGCAATGTTGGGGAAGAATATGGTGCTGGTCCAGAGGCCCGACATGCTTCGCTATTGTCGCGACTGGCCCGGCGATGTGGAAAATAGTGCGGTTGCTGTTGTTCGCCCACGTTCGACGGAAGAAGTGGCCGCTGCCGTTAAAGCCTGTGGCTCGCTGGGCTTGGCAATTATTCCCCAAGGCGGCAACACCGGTCTCGTTCAAGGCGGCGTTCCGGATGGGCGCGATAATCTCGTCATTTTGAGTCTCGAACGGATGAATCGCATTCGACATATCGATCCAGACGATTTTTCAGCGGTTGTCGAGGCCGGTTGCATTCTGTCGGAACTGAAGGACAAACTTGTGGCCGAAGGCATGTTCTTTCCCTTGGCTCTCGGAGCGCAAGGGAGTTGCCGGATCGGCGGAAATGTCAGCACCAATGCGGGCGGCGTAAATGTGTTGCGTTATGGCATGACCCGCGAACTGGTGCTGGGGCTGGAGGTCGTGCTGCCTGATGGCACCATATTCAATGGCTTGTCCACACTGCGAAAAGACAATCGCGGTATCGACCTGAAGCAGTTGTTCATCGGTGCGGAAGGTATTTTGGGGGTCGTGACTGCCGTTTCGATCAAGCTAATGCCCTTGCCTGACAGGGTGGAGACGGCGCTGCTGGGCCTTGATTCCCTTGAGGACGCCATAGCGCTTTATCGCCGTGCCCGCGTTCAATGTTGCGATCTGATGTCGGCGTTCGAATTCATGCCGCCCATGGCTTTCACGCTGGCACAAGAAGCCATGCCCGACCTCGCTATGCCGCTTGGACAATACCCCGCCTATGTCCTGATGGAGATTTCAGGTTCGGGATTGGTGGATATAGCCTCTTTGATGGAGCGGTTTCTTGGCAGCGCCATGGAAGACGGTCTTGTTCTGGATGGGGCTATAGCGTCGTCGCGGGCTCAGGGACAGAATCTCTGGATGTTCCGGGAGGCAATGAATGAAGGCCAGGCATTGCGCGGCAAACATCTGCGCACGGACATATCCGTTCCGCTCTCGAAGCTGTCGTCCTTTGTTCTGGAGGCGGAAGCCGAACTGACCAGGATACTGCCGGATTGCCTTGCCGTTTCCTACGGTCACGTCGGCGACGGTAATGTGCACCTCAATGTCATTCCGGAAAGCGATATCGATACGGTTGTCAAAGACAAGAAAATCAAGCTCGCCAAGGAAACGATCAATGCCGTGCTGGATCGCTACGCCGGTAGCATCAGCGCTGAACATGGCATCGGCCGGTTGAAGCGGGAGGATTTCGAGAAACGTCTCGATCCTGTGCGCAGGAAGCTCCTTGAAGGCATCAAGCAGGTGATCGATCCTGACAATATCATGAACCCTGGTTGCCAGCTTTTGCTTGACTCTTCAAAAGGCTAACGACACACCTTTCCGCGGAGAAACAGGGAGGCTTCATCATTTTGTTTGGAGAAATCAGGCGCAATGAGCAGCTTCCCGGCCGTATTGCTTCCGAAATCACACGGCAGATCAACGAAGGGAGTCTCCTCCCGGGGCAAAAATTGCCGACCGAACACAATCTCGCGCAGAGCTTCGCGGTAAGTCGTTCCGTCGTGCGTGAAGCGATTGCGCAGTTGCGTAATGAGGGGCTTATCGAAACCCGGCAAGGCGTCGGGGCTTTCGTGACAGAGCCTGACAGGCGTCATGCAATCCGCATAGAGCCTGAGACGCTCGTCAATGTCGATAATTTCAGAAGCCTCTTTCAATTGCGAATGGCGCTTGAGATTGAGGCGGCGGGCCTTGCCGCCGTGCATCACGACGCTGCTGACATGACGCGAATGGACGAAGCGCTCGATGAAATGAGCGGCGCGCGAAAATGGACGGATGCGGGTATTGCCGCCGACCTGGCGTTTCACCGCGCGCTTGCCGCAGCTACGCATAATGAGTATTTCCCCTCCGTTCTCGGCTTTATCGCTGAGCGCATCAATCAGGCCATAAAGGCTGCACGTGCGCGTGCCGTACTGGAGCAGATCGTTGCGGTGACCATTGATGAGCATACCGCGATCAGAGACGCAATTTTTTCCCGTGATCCGCTTCGCGCCCGCGAAGTAATGCGCCACCACATCGTCGAGGCCGCAAGCCGCGTCGGTCTCAAACTGGAAACTTTCTGATGGCTCGCTCTTTCGAACTTTTCAATCTGGAAGGGCGTATCGCCCTGATAACCGGTTCAAGCCAGGGGATTGGCTTCGCTCTTGCCAGAGGGCTTGCCGAACACGGCGCGACGGTCATCATCAACGGGCGTGACCGGAACAAGGTCGATTCTGCGGTAACTGTTCTGGAACAGGATGGTTTTTCAGTCTTCGCGTCGGTGTTTGACGTCACGGATGCTGAAGAAGTCCGCGCGGCTGTCGATGCAATTGAGGAAGAAATCGGTCCACTGGATATTCTGATAAACAATGCGGGTATGCAATATCGCGCGCCGCTTGAGGATTTTCCAATCGAGAAATGGCAGCAGCTTCTGGAAACAAATGTTTCCAGCGCATTCTATGCCGGGCAGGCGGTCGCCCGTCACATGATCCCGCGCGGACGCGGGAAGATCATCAATATTGCTTCGGTTCAAAGCGAACTCGCGCGACCGTCCATCGCACCCTACACTGCGACCAAGGGAGCGATCCGCAACCTGACGCGTGGCATGGCGACCGACTGGGCTGGTCACGGATTACAGATAAACGCGATTGCGCCCGGCTATTTCAAGACGCCGCTGAATCAGGCATTGGTGGAAAGTCCCGAATTTACGGCATGGCTGGAAAAGCGAACTCCGGCAGGTCGCTGGGGCGATGTCGAAGAACTGGTTGGCGCGGCGGTGTTCCTGAGCAGCGATGCCTCTTCTTTCGTCAATGGACAGGTTCTGCACGTCGATGGCGGCATGACCGCGAGTGTATGAGGAATTGATGCTGCGTATTATCGTAATGGGTGTTTCGGGGTCCGGTAAATCAACTGTAGGTGAGAAAATTGCCGAGGCACTGACGCTTCCTTTTCTGGAAGGCGATTCCCTGCATCCCAAAGCCAATGTAGATAAAATGTCGGCGGGTATTCCCTTGCGGGATGACGACCGCTGGCCATGGCTTGACGAGATTGGCGAGCGTCTGGCTGGGACAAGTGATGGTATCATCATTTCCTGTTCGGCACTCAAGAAGAGCTATCGTGACCGTCTGCGCAGTGCTGCAGGAGCGCCGGTGCTTATCGTTTTTCTGGATGGCAGTTTCGATGTGCTGCATGAGCATATGGGACACCGCACCGGTCATTTCATGCCGCTATCGATGCTTGAAAGTCAGATCGCAACCCTCGAAAGCCCGGTCGGCGAACCGCTGGTATTTCGTGCGGATATTGCGGAGCCTGTCGAGAAGATCGTATCGGATAGTCTCGACTGGATTTCTTCGGTTCAGGTCTAGGGTCAGGACCTATTAATTTGATGAAAATGGCACCTGAAATGACAAGAGCTGCAAGGAAAGACGCGAAAAACGGGGTGGTTCCCCCGGTTGAGCGGCTTGACGCCGCAGATCACCAGTCATTTCGGTGTCCGAAGGATGTGGTCCATCCGCTCGGCTACTTTGTCGAAAAGGCTTGAAAATGAACCACATTTCCTTCGCCTTTTCTCCTCGTATCCAGACGGATGGCCTCACACCATTTCCACCAAATTAATAGGTCCTGACCCTAGATCTTGGAGCGCGTTTCGAGCTGATTGAATCAGATCGGCGCTTTATCTCAGCGGCCAGAAGAACATCAGGGTCGGCACCGTTACAATGGCGATAATGATCGAAAGTGGTAGGCCCAGGCGCGGATAGTCGCTGAACTTGTATCCTCCGGGTCCCATGACGAGCGTATTGCATTGATGGCCGATCGGCGTCAGGAAATCGCAGCCTGCGCCAATGGCGACTGCCATCAAAAATGCTTCAGGCTTGAACCCCAGTCCCGACGCAAAGCTGGTTGCAATGGGGGCCATGACAAGAACGGTCGCTGCATTGTTGAGAAACGGTGTGACCATCATGGCTGCGACGAGCATTAGTGCCAGCGCACCCGCTGGTGGCAGTTGGTGACCTATCGAGGCAAGCCCGGTGGCGATGAGTTCCGTACCTCCGGTGGTCCTGAGCGCATCCGATACAGGAATGAGTGCTGCCAGCATGACGAGAATCGGACCGTCAATTTCGTCATAGACCTCGTTGAGGGGTATTACCCTGAACAGAAGCATTGCGACAGCTGCCGCAAAAAATGCCACTGCAACGGGAACCAGACTGAAAGCGGTTGCTCCAATGGCGGCGATCAAAATGGCAAGCGGGATCAAACCGCGCCGGACGCTACCGAGCATCAGTTTGCGGCGGGCGAGCGGCAGCAACTCAAATTCGGGCAGGAAAGTCGAAAGATTTGCCTGCCTGCCTTGCAGGACGATCACATCGCCAAAACGGAGGATAACCTCGCTGAGGCGTTCTGTAATGCGTTCGCCCGGGCGGCTTACTGCCAGCATATTGAGATCGTACCGTGCAAAGAGAGCGAGCCGTTGCGCCGTGAGGCCGATCAGTCTCGAATTCTTGCCGATCACCGCCTCGACCACTTCAATGTCGGTGGAGCCGCTGGTCTCTGAGGGATTGCGATTTTCCGACAGGGTCAGCTTTCCGGTACTGATAACAGTATCGAGGGCCTTGGGATCGCCCTCGAGCAATACAACGTCGCCTTCGTTCAGTACGGTGTCGGGGAGAGGTGTCAGTCTCTGATCATTGCGTACGATGGACGTTACCATCGCTTCGCCCTCAGCTGCCTTGACAAGATCGGTGACACGTTTGCCGATTATGGTGGAGTTTTTCGTTATACGGGCTTCGGATGCGTAGTTCTTGATCTTAATCGCATCATCGAGCGAGATATTTTCGCGGGTGCGTTGCGGCACGAGCCAGTAGAACGATACGAGATAAACGATTCCGACGGCAGACAGCACGGCGCCGACCGGTGTGAAGTCGAACATCGTGAAAGGCTCACCGACCATTTCGCCGCGTATGCGCGAAACCACGATATTGGGCGAGGTGCCCACCTGCGTCATCAATCCGCCGAGCAACGCGCCGAATGCCATCGGCATGAGAAAGGTGGAGGGCGAAACATTCGAGCGGCGCGCGAACTGGAAGGCGACCGGTATCATGATCGCCAGCGCACCGACATTTTTCACGAAGGCTGAAAGAATCGTGACGAGGGCTACCAGTACCGCCAACTGCAAGCGTACACTGTTCAGTTCCGGCAGAAAACGCTGAATCGCCACCTGCATAAGCCCGGAGCGCGCTACCCCCGCGCTGACGACGAGAGCACTGCCCACGATGATGACGATATCGTCGCTGAAGCCGGAAAAGGCTTGATCGAAGGGGACTATTCCGACTGCTATGGCCAGAAGCAGGGCGCAAAGCGCGACCACGTCATAGCGAAACTTCCCCCAGATAAATGCCCCCATCATAAGCGCAATGACAGTGAAGGACAGAATCTGCGGATGAGTCATCTATCGGAAGTTCCTCACGGGCGGAAAAAACAATCCACCTTGTGTATCCGATAAATTCCAAAACAGAAATTGAATATTATAGTGACCGCGCACTTTCGTTGGCGCGCAATCACTTGCAGGTTCAGTCGTTCACGCGTCGTCCATTGGCATTAAAGATGTGCACGTTTTTGGCGCTGGACCCCACTCTGACGGTTTCATCGACATTGTGTGTGGAACGCCCGGCGACGCGGAATATGAGCGGCTTGCCATCTGACAATGCACCGTGAATATAGCTTTCTGCTCCGACAAGTTCGACTGCCTCGATACGCACTTTGGCGTTGAAGCCATCGCTGTCCGGCTCCCGATCTTCGAGGATGCGGATGTCTTCGGGACGCACGCCGATAGTGAAACCTTCAGATGGCAGATTCACTGCGGTGCCCGGTTGCCAGACGGTGTCTTGCGCGCTCTGGAGCAGGTTCATCGAAGGTGAGCCAATGAATGTCGCCACGAAGGTCGATGCCGGCTTTTCATAAAGTTCGATCGGCGTGCCGACCTGTTCGATATGACCTGCGTTCAACACAACGAGACGATCCGCCATGGTCATGGCTTCCATCTGATCGTGAGTCACATAGACGCTTGTGGTGCCAAGTGAACGCTGCAGGCGCTTGATCTCAACGCGCATCTGAACGCGCAGTTTGGCGTCAAGATTGGAAAGCGGCTCGTCGAAAAGAAAGGCGGCCGGTTCGCGCACGATAGCACGCCCCATGGCGACGCGCTGGCGCTGCCCGCCTGAAAGCTGGCGCGGCTTGCGATCCAGAAACTGTTCAATTTCGAGAGCTTTGGCCGCTTTTGCAATGCGGCGTTCTATTTCATCTTTCGGCGTTCTGCGGTTTTTCAGACCATAGGCCAGGTTTTCGCGCACTGTCATATGCGGGTAGAGCGCGTAATTCTGGAACACCATGGCAATGTCGCGCTCGGCAGGCTCGACGTCGTTTACCACACGGTCGCCGATGGCAATGGCGCCGGACGTGATGCTTTCGAGCCCCGCTATCATACGCAGCAAGGTGGACTTGCCACAGCCGGATGGGCCGACCAGAACGACGAATTCACCGTCTTCAATCTCCAGCGAAACGCCTTTGATGACTTCAACATTGCCGCCATAGCTCTTGCGGACGTTATCAAGAACGATTTTGCTCATTACTTTTCCGTTTCAACGAGACCTTTGACGAACCAGCGCTGCATCAGCACGACCACAATGATCGGTGGGATGATGGCGAGGATCGCCGTTACCATGACGTAGTTCCACGGTGTGGATGCATCGGCCCAGTCAACCATGCGGCGTAGACCTATGATGATGGTGTTCATCTTGGCGTCATTGGTAACGAGGAGAGGCCACAGATACTGGGTCCATCCATAAATGAAGAGAATGACGAAGAGTGCCGCGATGTTCGTTTTCGAAAGCGGCAGCAGGATATCGCGCATGAAGCGAAACGGTCCGGCATTGTCGATGCGCGCGGCTTCCACCAATTCTCCGGGAATGGTGAGGAAGAACTGGCGGAACAGGAAGGTTGCCGTTGCAGAGGCCATCAGGGGCAGGGTCAGTCCCGCATAGGTGTCGATAAGGCCGAGATCGACGACCACCTTATAGGTTGGCAGAATGCGCACCTCGACCGGCAGCATCAGCGTCACGAAGATCATCCAGAAGAAAAACATGCGCAACGGAAAGCGGAAGAACACGATCGCGAAGGCGGACATGAACGAGATGATGATTTTGCCGATGGCGATTGCCATGGCAACGACGAAGGAATTCCAGAGCAGTCGCTCGAGGCTGACACCTACCACGCGCTCGACACCGCCGAAAATGGCGTCGTTGTAATTCTCCATCATATGGCCACCGGGCAGAAGCGAGATCGGCGGACGGATGATCTGCGAAGAGGTCATCGTCGAGGCGACAAAGGTGTAATAGATCGGAAAGGCAACGATGACGATCCCGAGGATCAGGATCAGATGGCCGATCAGATTTGAGACTGGGCGTTTTTCGATCATGGTCGCCTCGCTCACGAATAATGCACGCGCTTCTCGACGAAGCGGAACTGGAATGCGGTCAGGGCGATCACAATGGCCATCAAAATGACGGACTGCGCCGAAGACGAGCCGAGATTCAGATTGACGAAGCCGTCATTGTAAACCTTGTAGACCAGCGTCTCCGTCGCCTTGGCCGGGCCGCCGCCGGTAACGGCGTGGATGATGCCGAAAGTGTCAAAGAAGGCGTAGACCGTATTGACCACGAGCAGGAAGAATGACGTCGGAGCCAGAAGCGGGAATACTATGGTCCAGAAACGCCGCGCACCTCGCGCACCGTCAATGGCCGCCGCTTCGATCAATGATTTGGGAATTGCCTGCAAGCCTGCGACAAAAAACAGGAAGTTATAGGAAATCTGCTTCCATGCAGCCGCGACAACGACAAGTCCCATGGCCTGATTGCCGTCGAGCAAAGGATCCCACGCAATGCCGTTACGGCGTAATAGATAGGCGACTGTGCCCATCGCCGGATTGAACATGAAGAGCCAGAGCATACCCGCGACAGCGGGCGCGACAGCATAGGGCCAGATCAGCAATGTCCGGTAGAAGGTCTTGCCGCGGATGACACGGTCGGCCGCGGTTGCAAGCAACAGGGCGACGCCCATGGCGAGCAAGGCCGTCAGGATGTTGAAAACGATCGTGACTTTGAAGGAATGAAGATAATTCGGGTCGGAAAGAACCGCAGTGAAATTCGCAAACCCGACAAAGGTTGACTTGAGCCCGAATGCATCTTCCCGCAGGAAGGATTGATAGATCGCCTGGCTGGCTGGCCAGAAGAAAAACACTACGGTCAGAACGATCTGTGGCGCGAGTAGAAGGTAGGGCAGAATTTTATTCGGAAAGGTGACTTTCTGCACGGGGAGCTTCCTCGTGGGGGCGACGCCGCCCATGAGGACGGGCGGCGTCGCGCTAATGCAATAAATTACTGGGCTGCGGCGATGGCTTCGTTGGCACGTTTTACGGCGTTATCCAGTGCAGTCTTGGCATCCTGCTTGCCGCCGAGCATCGCTTCGAACTCTTCATTGAGGATGTCGCGAACCTGAGGCAGGTTGACGAGACGAACGCCCTTGGAATTTTCGGTAGGCGCTTTGCCCATCATCTGCAGAATCGGCGTTTCGCGGCCGGGGTTCTTTTCATAGAAGCCCGACTTTTTCGTCTCTTCGTAAGCCGCCATGGTTACCGGCAGATAGCCGGATTTTTCGTGCAGCTTCACCTGAATCTTGGTCTGGGAAAGGAAATTGAAAAACTGGGCGACGCCCTTGTATTGCTCGTCGCTAAGTCCGGCGAAAACCCAAAGCGCCGCGCCACCGGGGATGGTATTCTGCGGGCCATGGCCTTCGTAGTAGGGAAGCTGGCCGATACCGTAGTTGAGGCCTGACTTGATGACGTCACCCAGACCGCCGGAGGACTCCGTCAGCATGGCGCACTCGCCGGAGGTGAAGAGCTGCTTGGCTTCCGATGTGCGACCGCCATAACGGAAGGCACCGTCCTTGGCGAGATCGGCAATTGCCTGAAAGTGCTCGATGTAAAGCGGTGAATTGATTTCAAGCTTTACATCAGCGCCGCCCAGGCCGTTCTCGTTCGTACCGTAGGGCACGTTGTTCCATGCGGCGAAGTTTTCAGTCTGAATCCAGGTCAACCAGGTCGAGGTAAAGCCACACGCAGCAGCGTCGCTGGACTTGATCTTCTTGGCGGCTTCGAAAACTTCCGGCCAGGTTTTCGGCGGGTTGTTTTCGTCCAAGCCAGCCTTCTTGAAGGCGTCCTTGTTGTAATACAGGATCGGCGATGAGGAATTGTAGGGGAAAGACAGCATCGTGCCGTCGGGCTTGGAGTAATAGGCCACGATGCCGGGAAGATACTGGGACTTGTCGAACTTGAAACCGCCGTTTTCAAGCACTTCGGCGGCCGGAACTACGGCGCCTTCGGCAGCCATCATCACGCCGCTGCCTGCATCGAAGACCTGAAGGATCGCTGGAGGCTGCTTTGAGCGGAAAGCGGCAATGCCCGCATTCAAAGTTTCAGGGTAGCTGCCCTTATAAACGGGAACCACCTTGTATTCGCTCTGGCTTTCGTTGAATTCCTTCGAGAGTTCATCGACCATTTCATTGTTGGCGCCGGTCATTCCGTGCCACCACGCCAGTTCCGTCTGGGCGAATGCCTGCGAACCGATGGTGAGGGCGAGGGCGCTGGTCAGCGCCGAAGTCGTGATCAGACGGATAAGCATGTTTCCTCCTCAGGTGTAAGATTGCCGGACCATTGGAGCCCATCTTCCGATGGACCGAAAGCCCCGGCATCTGCAGTCTGTTCCTTGCACTTATATGAATGCAATTTTTATCGAAGGATCAACCTTCGAATCCTCCAATGGCAGAATAAATCCGAAAACGATATTACCCAAATCGAAAAAAAACGAAAGGGAGAGCGATTGGTGGGGGAAATATGTGAATAAGAAGATAATTCCGAAGTAGCTGAACATGGCGTTTTCTGCGAAACCATGTTGCTAGTGGTCTGATTCCGACATTTGCATCCCTCTGATACAGGCGCCGAGCAAATGTCGGAATCAGACCACTAGTAAGTTTATGTATCTAGTGGAT
>NZ_JACIJG010000008.1 GCF_014199265.1 Brucella daejeonensis | reverse complement strand
AAATGGCAAGAATTCCTCGAATGCTTTGTCGACGACCAGGAAGTCGTCGAACGTGTCAAGACATATTCCCCACGGTAACAATCGGGCGGTTACGATCGAGCGCTTGCGTGCGCGTGGCATGATCGTCGGGAATGAGCTGCAGGCCCGACATTACCTCACACATGTTAGCTATTATCGCTTGCGCGCATATTGGCTTCCATTTGAGCTTCCAGCATCCAATGCGGATGATCATGCATTTGTAACCGGCACTTCGTTTGATGACGCTCTATCGTTATATGTTTTCGACAGGCAATTACGTCTGCACGTAATGGACGCAATTGAAAGAATCGAAGTCTCATTGCGCGGCGCGTGGGCACATCATCTTGCCATGAAATACGGTCCGCACGGCTACCTTGATGGAACTATTTACGCACGAGCAGACTATTACGCGAAGGCGTTTTCATCGCTCCTCGAGGAAATATCCAAGTCCAAGGATACGTTCATCGTCCATTACAAAACCAAGTATGATGACCCGGCCCAGCCGCCAGTTTGGATGACCGCCGAAATATTATCTCTCGGACAACTGTCGAAATGGTACAGCAATTTGAAGCACCGTGCCGACCGGCAAGCTATCGCAAAAACTTACGGCCTTGACGAAAAGGCAATGGTGTCTGCAGTCCATCATCTTGCGTATGTTCGCAACATCTGCGCGCACCACGGCAGGCTTTGGAACAAACAGTTCACAGTAACAATGTCGGTTCCAAACTCGCCAGCATCACTAAAACTTGCAATGAACTCCACAGAGAAGAGACGGCTTTACAACTCGCTCGTTGCGCTTGGCTATCTGATAAAGATCGTTGCCCCGGATTCCGAGTGGCGCCAAAATCTCATTTCATTGATCGATGCGCATCCCCTTGCCGACGCAAGCGATATGGGTTTCCCGGAAACCTGGCGAGATTTGCCATTTTGGCAATAAACGATTAGGCGGGTCCGCAAATTTGCGGACCCGCCTTTCGCCTTTCCAACCTTGTCCCCTCGTGGTTTTCATAGAGGGCGCGGGGAGGTCGGATTTCCGTTATTGGCCTTGGCTAAGAGGCCTCAAATGCCTGCGCCCGAAGAATTTTGCTGAAACAACTCGTTACCCTATCCCAGCAATTCGAATGTTCAGTTTGGCTTGTAACTTGAGCCGATATGAGATCGGGTCGAAGCTGCCTTCACCTTGCGACCGAGTTTTTTCGAGCGACCGCAACGCAACAGATGTGCCTTGATATGCTGGGCTCGCCACAACAGAGACCTCGATCAATTCAACTTCATGAATCGTCCGATGGCTCATATTGCCGGTTTCATCCCACGTTTCTTTCAGCACTTGAAAGCCGAACGACATGCCGGTTATGTCGCCACGATCAATCAATTCGCGCACGTCGCGTCCGTCCGTTGTGTCTGGCAGATCAATTTCCACTGCGAGGCCCTTGCCATCCTGTTTCAGGCGCAAGGTTCCCGCAGAAGTCCGGCCCAGCAACCGGCGGCTATCGTGCCCGTAATACGCCCTGACGTCGGCAGTCTTAAGCGTGTTGGTGAAAGCACCAGGCGCAATCGTCTCATAGAAACTATCACCGATATTGGCACTCTCTCCGAAGACAGCGGCATAGCCTGCCACTGTCGATCTTTTGCCAGTGGCGCGGGTTTCAATCTCACCCGCGACCGACCGCTTTTCGATTTCCGCCGCGCCTGCCATATCAAGCCTCGGCAGTGATGGCGGTTATCTTCGAGAAAGACGCTTCATGCTCCGCTGCAACGTCCGCACGAAGATGCGCAAGGAAGCCGTATTGGAGATTATCCGCGAAACGCTCGCGCAGGATTTCAATACGAATCGATGTGCGAACGCCTACGATCAGATTTGACCAATTACCGGCAAGGATCATGGATTCATCCGTTCCGGTTCCAAGGTTGATCGGCACTTTCGTGGTAGTCAGCATTGACACTTTTGCGAGAGCCGGCGGAATATTGAGTGGCTGGCCCGTGTTATCGGTCAGTTCCGCAAGAGCACCTTCATCTCGCGGATGCATGATGTAGGCGGACACATCAGAGTTTGCGGTTCGCAACGCGGTTCTGACACGCAAAAGCGGGCCGTAGCTCGTAAGCGGGCCGCTAACAGCCACACCGGCAGTCAGGCCTGCAAAATTCGACACACCGCGCGGTTCTGGGGCGGTTCCACTGCCAAACAACGCAACCCGGTCCAGCTCGCCTGCCATCGAGGCAGCGAGGATTTCCGGCAACGCAGTTTCCAGATTGATCGAATCCTCAAGCAGTTCACGGCTGATCTTCACAAGAACAGCAAGGCTCTTTGGCTGCAACTCGACCTTTGCAAATGTCGAATCGCTTTCGGCTACTTCGGAGTTTTCCACGCGCCACGCCGGAACTGGATCCGTGGCGACTTTTGCAATGCTGTTTTTGTCGGAAAGCAGCGGCACAGTCTGTGCACCCGCCTGAAACACAACCGACTTAGCCCGGAGGCGATCGATCATGCGAGCGGCGAGAATATCCGGAACGGTATAACCGCCTGCCGAATCCGAACCCTCCGCCAGAGCACGTTTTTCGATTGGTGTTCGTGCACCAATGACCATGGAGCGAAGAAAGGCACCTTCCGTCAAGCCCTTGTACTGGTCGCGCACCTGACCCGAACGGGCCACATAGCCGACAAGCGTATCCGAAGAACGGAGAGCATAAGCGATTTCGCCGTTCGATGGATTATCTCGATGATCGAAACCGGAAAAGTCGAGATCGTCGCAGTCATCAGGATAGTCTGCACCGCGCGTTTCCGAATCGCCAAGGTTCGGGCGACCGCTTGTATCATGTTCCTCTTCGCGCGCTTCGCGGCTACCAATCGCGTTGCGAATGTCTTTCTCTGCTCCGATGGCACCACGTATTTCCATCAGGCAATCCACGGCGTCGTTTATCGAACGCGCCTCGGCTTCCTGCGTGGTTTCAGTGATTTTCTCGACCGTCAACCGCGCTTGCTGGCCCAGATCCTTTTCGAGCGCATTAAGCGCCTTCCAATCAAGCTGATGAACGCGGACTTCCTCGCCTTTGAGGTCCAGCTTGCGGACGGCAGCAAGCGCGTGTTTGCGCAGGGCGATCAGGTGATTTGTGGAGATTCTCATTTTTAAGCTTCCTATTCGGCGGCAACAGCACGAGCACACGTGAGCGCCGCAACATTGGGGTTAAATCCAGTTGCTTTGCCCGACGCGCTCAGCCATCAGCTTCGCCGTTCGGAAGGATTGCAGGGGAGATGCGGCCATCAGCCAAATCACCCGACAATGCACAGAGGCTACGAGAGGTTTTTCCAGAAGGCAAGCGCACCGACGAAAAATCTTTCGGCCAAAATCCGGTCTGTTGGCTTACCGCACGTTGCCGAATTTCGGCGCGGCGGCTGTTCACACGGCAATTTGGCGAGCAAAACCGGCGAAATCTTCCAGCTGAGACTTTGCGAGGCGGGAATGGTTTTCCACAACCTTGGCAGGATTTAGGTTGCTCGCTCGAAGGCTTTTGATTCCACGATTTTTGCTGAAACAGGCGATGCGCTTCGCGACAAGGCTCCGAGCAGAACCGTATCGGCCTGCCATTTCCCGCAATCGCGGCAAACAACTGACCGCAATGGCCGCAGGCGGTCGGTTCGGAAAATTCCAAACGGGTTTTGATGACTGGTTTCTGCCCAAGACCGGCGGCATCGAACAAATCACCGACTATCGGCACCGACCCCGCCCGAACATCCACATGAAATCCAAAATCGCCAGCTTTCCCGCGCTTAGCCATGGCTGACAGCCTCCCAAAAGGTACCAGAAAAATTTTTATTCGCCGAAAATATCGCGCCGACTTTTTGGGTGTGAGGCCGCCGGTCGAGAAACGAGTGTCGAAACATTTTCACCCTCCCCCTCACCCGTTCGCCGCTCGCGACATGATCGAGACAACCTTGTCGGGATAACCCCATCGCCGGGTTTGCATCGCAACAAGAAATCCCGGCAAGGCTCGCGGCCCACCGCGTGGAAACGACATAAGCGGCGCTTCGCGGGGGAACGGCCATCCTCTCGCCTCAAACTCGGCGCGCCATTCAAACCAAAGGGCGGTGCCTGACCTGACTGGCTCCATTTCCGAAGCCATCGGGCGGACCTCAAGCGGTACACTCGCAAGGTCTAGCGCCTTCGGCCATTCGAACATGCGATTGATCTCAGGCCAGCCGTGCTTTGCCTGATGGTCGAGTATCTGCAATGGGCTGCGGTCTACCTCGATCAGCTTCCTGAGAAATGCTGTCGCTGGCCTCGGCAGATCGCCCGGACCTTTCGAAAGCCCATCGAATACAACCAAAGCCCATTCCGGGTTGTAAGGCTCGCACTGATCTTCGACTGATTGGGAGTGATGCGTAACGGGATTATAATCCTCGCGTGCGCCCGCGTGTTTATATTTATATTTATTCAATAAAGGTTGTAGGTCATTTCTGACCTCTTTTTCGTGCAGATTTGACCTGTTTTCTGATACAGGTTTGACCTGTTTTTTCTCATTAACAGTCCAATTCTGACCGGTTTTATTGGGTGTATTTTCGGCACTTTTATCAGCCGAATGCACAACTCTTGGTTTAATTACGGCTTGATACTGGAGGGATTGAGAACGACCGCGCCCGCCTGTCGTTCTGATATGACCCTGCTTGCGAAGTTCGTTGACAGATCGCTTTACCGTGCTGACACCGCAGCCGCATTTCCCTGCCAAAACCTCATAGGAAGGCCATGCATTCAGGCATCCGGTTTCAAGAAACTGGTCGCGGTTAAAGTAGTGGCTAAGGTGGTGCGCAACCTTGAAAGCCATCGGAGGCAATTCGTGGTCATTTCCAGCCTGATCAATCCATATCTGTCGGGAGCGCGGGAAATCGTTACCGGAGTGAGGCTCAGCCATGGCGGGCCTCGCTTGCCATCTTGCGACCAAGCTGCATCGCCCTGATGGCTTCAAGAGCCGTCAGGGCAAATGTCTCTCTCAGAAAGGGAATAAAGGGACCGGCGCGGGAGTGATGGTTTTGGCAGTACCAAAGCGCGGCTGTGCGAACAGCGTCCGACGCGCCTAAGTGGTCGAAATCCGTTTTACAATAACTCGGTTTGTTCCGATCTTGTTCACGATTTAGCGTATCTTCGCTGGAAAACGTATTCTCTTTATTTTCAAGTGGTAAGCTCCCATTAACCGGAAGCCTCCACTTCGTTTCCAATAAATCAGGCGGTTGCCGCTTCAGTCTCGAGTTCGTTCGCCTTGCGCGAAAGGACGATCTGCGTCAGCACGAAGGCCGTCAGCGCACACCCGGCAATCCCGCCCACCATCGGCAATGCCGATCCGTCGAAGAACGAGCCGGTAACCCCCATCGCCACACCACCAATGATGAAATGCAGCGTCCCCATCAGGGCCGAAGCCGTACCGGCAATCTGACCATGGTCTTCAAGCGCCAGAACCGCGGTCGTCGGGATCACCAAACCGAGGAAGCCGTAGCCCACAAACAGGAAACCGGCGATCAGCCAGAGCGACTGATGTCCCAGATATGCGGCCGCGAACATGGCAAGCATTGCTGCGGCGAAGCCAGACACAGCGAATCGCATGACGCGGCGAAGCCCGAAGCGCGAACCAAGCCAGCCATTCAGTTGCGAAACGCCGAAGAAAGACACCGCATTGGCCGAAAATGCCATGGCATATTGCGTCGGGGTCAGGCCGTAATGGTCAATCAGGACAAAGGACGAATTGGCGAGGTAGACAAAGAACGAAGCGATCCCGAAGCCGCCAACAAATACGAGACCGAGGAAACAACGATCTTTCAGCAGCCGACCGTAACCACGCAAGGCTGTGCCCAGATTGCTCTCAAGACGTGCTTCGACCGTTCGCGTTTCCTTCTGCGCCGTCGCAACCAGAACGACACCGATGGCGGCAGCAACCAGAACCGCCCAGAAAACACCGCGCCAGCCGAAAAAGCTGATGATGACCGAACCGGTCAGCGGCGCGAGAATCGGAGAGATGGAAAATACCAGCATCAAAAGCGACATGAGGCGCGCCGCCTCAATGCCGGTGTGAAGATCACGCACAATAGCGCGTGGAATGACCATACCGGCGGCGGCACCCAACCCCTGCACGAAGCGGAAGAGCACGAGTATGTCGATATTCGTTGCGAGCGCCGAACCAATACTACCTATACCGAACAATACGAGGCCGCCATAGAGCGGCAGTTTTCTCCCGACCATGTCGGAGAGCGGTCCGCAGAACAGCTGCGCTATCGCGAGCGCTATGAAAAAGGCCAGAAGGCTCATCTGCACCGCACCCGTTTCCGCCTGCAAATCGGAAGCTATGGTTGGCAAGGCGGGTAGATACATGTCGATCGCGAAAGGGCCAATCGCGGAAAGAAGACCAAGAACAATGGCATTGCGCACAAGACTGGAAGCCATGGGGGACGCGCTTTCATCAATGTTTCGTGAGGTTTCCACACCGATTTCGGGACTCAGATTTTGCCTGGGAGGATGGCTCCATCGAGCTCGCAAAATCGGCGCAGGGCGGACAATCGATTGTATCCGTTACAAATTCCCGCCCTAGCTCGACTTGACCAGCCCCTATTTCAGAATGGCTGAAGGTCGAAAGCTCTGAAGCGGAAGATAATGTAGACTTGGCGTCAAAACAGATTTGACATTGGTGTAAAATTAGACGCCATTGTCCAAAACGTCAAGCTATCTTATGTTGTAAACATGAAACCTACTGACATGAGCGACATGGCCATCCTGCCCGATAAGCGAGCCGTCACCGAGAAGGGCCTGGGTTCCGCGCCAATGAAGCCCGGACAATGCATGAAGCGCGACTTCATCTTGTGCTCGGCAGCACGCGTTTTCTATCGGGACGGATTTCAGGGCGCGAGCATAGACCTGATCGCCAATGAAGCCGGCGTTTCCCGGCAGACGATCTATAATCATTATCGTGACAAGGAGGCCCTGCTGGCCGCTGTCGTGGAAGATTCACTCGCCCGCATGAGTGCAAGCCTTTTCGCGGTTCTTGCCACTTTTCCCCAAACGGGCGAAAATCTGGAAAAAGAGCTTGTCGCCTTTTCCGTCCGCATGAGCCGCAACTGCATTTACGATTCATCAGGTGTATTTCTGCGCAAGCTGATGCAGGGGAACGAAACAAGCCAGCCGCTCGTCGCCAATATCTGCAGCACCAAAGGTCCGGCGCAAGCGATTCCCGCCATCGCGGCGCGCCTTGCACGACTGGCCATGGACGAGCATCTGCGTATTGACGATCCCGACCTGGCAGCGCGCCATTTCATGGCGCTGATCAATGCCGATACGTATTATCACATGCTGACCGGTCAGAATATCGATGACGCCATTATAGAGCAGAGCGCAGTCAATGGCGTGCGCACCTTTCTGATGGCTTTCGGCAACGATTATTCCTTCTGAAGCATACGTGCAAAAAAGGAACATCTGGAACCGCGATGGCGTGCTTCCAGCGTTTTCGTGTCATATATCATGATCTCCGGTCAGAACGAACTTGACATCGACCTCCGAATCCGTGGGATAAGCAAACCATGGTACAAGACCTGATCCGTTACGATATTCTCGCTCAGGAAGCCCTGCGCGGCGTCATTCGCAAGGTTCTTGCGGAAGTCGCTAAAGCTGGCTTGCCGGGGAACCACCATTTCTTCATCACGTTCCTGACCGGAGCGCCTGGAGTGCGTATTTCCTCGCGCCTGAAGGAGAAATATCCCGAGCAGATGACAATCGTCCTGCAGCACCAGTTCTGGGATATGCAGGTTACGGACCAGTTGTTCGAGGTCGGACTGTCATTTGGTGACATCCCGGAAAAGCTCACGGTCCCCTTTTCTGCCGTTCGCGGCTTTTACGATCCGTCCGTAAATTTCGAACTGGAATTCGATGTCGCGGTCGCTCAACCTGCCAGCGACAATGACGAAGACGGCAATATTGCACCCATCGAGATTCTACCGACGGAAACGCAGGTGGAAAAGGCCGAAAAGCCCAAGGCAAAGTCCCGCAAGAGCGCGGCGGAGAAAAACGATGCCGCCTCAGGAGACGATAATGATGACAATGCCAAGGAAACAAAGCCTTCGGCAGATGTCGTTTCGCTGGATTCGTTCCGCAAGAAATAATTCGTAGCCACTCTTTCGAATCCGGGTTGGATCCTTTCCGCCATTTGACTGCAATCAATGGCGGAAATCGTACGGATGTTCTATCTTCTCCCGCGACGGCAACCAGATCAGGATCAAGCTCGATGCTCCGGGTAATCGCTCAGGCAGTATTATGGGTCAGCGGCATTGTTGCGGCGTTTTTCGTCGCGAAAGACGAGCCGAACTTCCCTCTCCTTCAAATGACGGTCGGGCTGGTACTGCTCATTCTGGTTTCGCTGGCGATCTGGTGGTTCACCAATCCCAAGAACCCGCGAAATTAGCCTGACCTATTACAGACCAATAGCCCCTTGCACCACCGCGCCTAAGCACGTTAGATTTTCACGTGAAGTGCGTCTCTCACATCCTGATCATTATCATTCGGCGCACATATTCCACGTGGTCCCATGAACGATATCGTCAACCTTCGGCAGTTCAGAAAACAGAAAATCCGTGAAAGCAGAGAAAAACAGGCGGAGCAAAACCGCATTCTTCACGGACGAACCAAGGTTGAAAAGGATTTTGCACGTCGGGAAGAAAAGAAGACCGAAGGTTTTCTCGATGACAACCGTCTCGAAAAACGCGATGAGCCGGACGCGGAAAAGTGAGCGGCTCGGCAGGATTACGTAAACATTCCGTCAGCATTCGCGGACATGCCACCAGCTACACGCTCGAAGATCCCTTCTTCGAGATGATCGAAGAGATCGCAGCGGCGTGCGAACTTTCTGTCGCCGCGCTTGTCGCCGAGGTGGACAGCAAACGCGACAGATCGGTCAATCTGTCTTCAGCGCTCCGTCTGCATGTATTGGACTGGCTTAAATCCAGAACGCCTCACGGCTGAGGAACGGGCGTCGGCGAAGTCTGCTCCAGACTTTTCAGAAACTCGTTCAGGGATTGCCCTCCCTCCGGCGAACTGAATGGCGCTTCCGCGTCAACGGCAGGCTGGTCGGCCCGCGACCTTACAGCCTCCAGCCGCCTGGCTTCTTCGGCCTTTTTCTCCGCAGCATCCCTTGCGCTCGCATCGGCTCGCCGCCTTGCCTCTTCCGCGCGCTGCAAACGGTCACGTTCAGCCTCATCCGCCTCAAACAGCCCCAACTGGCGGCGAAGGCGCTGCTTTTCCATCAGTCCTGCCTGCATGGATTCGACGCGTTCCTGCTCGCGCTGAAGCGCTCGCTGCGTCAGGAACTGCACGAGCGGCTGGCGGTCGAATGACACGCTCGGCGCATCAAAGGTTCCGCCAAGCATGAATGTCACCTGCGGGGCAATCCCCGTATCGGCGCCGCTACCGTTCTGGAATGTCAGAGTGCCGTTTCCTCCAACGCCCAATGTCGAAAGATCGAACTGCATGTCGCTGAGAAGAGCAGCATTTCCATCGTTCAGATTAGCCGCCGCCATACGCGCAACGCCGCCGCTGATCGTAAAGTCGAACCGTGCATTGCCCGGCGCAAATGTACCCTGCCCGGTGGCTCGCTCTGCGATGCCGATAAACTGTTTCGAAGCGAGCTTCCCGGCATCGGAAGGTTGATCGCCGGTCGCGTCTGCCGCCGCGATCATCGCAGGCAATGCCGTTCCGTCCACACCGTTGACAGTGAAATTTTCAACGTCGAGAATCGCCGTCCCTGCCAGCGACGCGATGAGAGACGCAACGCTGTCTCCGCTTCCATTCAGATTGACGGTCGCTTTGGCCACGCCGCCCAGTGGCGCGGCACCATTTTCCAACCGATAAAAATGCTTGAGGTCCGCTCCACTCCATTTCAGATCGGCGGACAGAAGCGCATTCCTGTCGCTATTGCGCAGCGAGACATCGCCGACCAGGTATCCCCCTGCCCAGTTGGCGGTCAACTCGCCGAGTTCCATACCGTCCATGGTCTTCTGGAGTCGCGTGGAGAATTCCGTTGCAGTGCCGAAACCGTCCATACGCGCCTGCGCGACATTGAGCTTCATATCCAGAAGCAGCGGCAATGACGGACGAACGGCAAACGCCCCATGCGGCCAGATCGTCTTCGCGGTGGGCTTCGCCGGATCGAAGGCATCCTGCCCCAGCATGATCGCGGCAAGACTGTCGACTTCAAGCGTGGCGAGCTTTGCCTCACCCTTCAATTGCGGCAGGCCGCTATCGGCAAAATTTGCCTCCAGCCGCGCCGATACGTCTTCTCCATCAAGCTTCCCGGCCAGATTGGGAAAGCGCAAAATTCCCTTCGCAAACTGGAAATCGCTTGCAAGGTCAGCTGAAAGCCCTTCACCGAAACCCGGCAAGGCGTAACCGGCGGTCACAATGAACGGTTGCAGATCGGCAGATTTCAGCTGCGCCTTGCCGCTGGCGGCAATATCGCCGCCAACCAGCGAGATCACGCCGTCAGCCACCGCCGATCCGTCCAGAGCCGTCAGTTTGAGCAATGTTCGCATACCTGCGCTCGGCGCACCCTGCATACTGAGGTCGGCGGTAAGTTCGCCCGCCAGCCCAAGCGGCAAGGACGGCAGGCCGATCAACGCAAGGACAGTTTCGCCTTGCTTCGACGTGGCAGTACCGTTCAGCTGCATCTGCAACGGTTCGCTTTCGCCCTCACCGCCGCTCGCGGTTCCTGAAAGGTCCAGCTTCATACCGCCCGTCTTACCGGTAACGCTAAAAGAAAACTCCCCTACGCCCGGAGATATCCTGTTCTTGGCTTCGGCAGGCCTTGCACTCTTTTCCTTGGAAGCTCCGCTTCTGGCAGGCGATGTTTCTGCCTGTGAAACCGATGGTGCAACGGCATTCGCAACGACATTGATCTCGCTATCCTCGAACAAGCCGGGGAAACCCGCTGCCCGCATCGAAAGCGCGCGAAACAGCGGCAATTGCGGATAGCGATTGGCCATCAGTGACAGAAAACGCGTGAGATCGCCGGACAGGATCGTTGCGTCGAGCGATCCGGACGGTGTATTCGCGAAGGGCTCGTAAATGCCTGTCGCAGTCAGTGTCGTTCCCGCCACGTCGGCGACAAGCAGGCGATCGAAATCGAAGCGCCCGTCATGCAGCCTGACCGCAATATCGACATTGCCGGCATCCATATCCTGATATCGGACCGGCCCGGCCTTGAAGGCAAGGTTCAGCGACTGACCATCAAGAAAAGACAGTCCGTCACCGCCGGAAAAAAAAGCGATGAAAGCTTGCAGGGCATCGCTTTTCACTGCGCCCCCATTCAACTCAAGCGCGATTGCAGGCTGCGCAAGCCCTTTCACCTCGCGAACGAGCGAGCCTTTGAGCGACGTCTGCCCGAGAGCAATTTCGAGATTGTCGATCCTTTGCATTCCTTCGCGCAGATCAACCTTTCCGGAAAAACCGGCGCCGTCGAGCTTGCGGACGGAATCGTCTACCGTCTCGTTAAGCCAGCCCGCCAGGCCCGATGGCTGGCGGGAGGCGACAAGCATGTCGCCCTTGAAGCCGAAGTCCCGTCCAACGGAGAGTTTCCCCTTGGCTTCCACCTTTGTCCGCCCCGGAAGATCAGCGGCAAACTGACGTATATTCCAGTCCCTGCCGTCCGGTTCGGCACTGACTGTCACCGATCGAATGGTCGTGCCGCCCGCGATGACCGCAGGCAGGCGCAGATCCACATTGCCGGGTATGGAAGGGATCGGCATCTGCTCAAGAACGCGGCGGGCTATCGCGATACGATCGGCAAGCGGCATGGCCGAACCGGATTGTTCGTCACTTGTCGTTTCGTTCGCACCCCAGAAAAGCTGCTGCCCGTCGGCACTGACCTCGAAATGCGGCTTATCGCCATAATCGATGAAGGCTTTGCCATCGACGACGTAAGGATTGTCCGCAGGCCCCTGCTCTATGCGAAATTCGCTCGCATCGAAGCGATTGCGATCGGCCGTGAACTTGCCTGTCACACGCAAATCGCTGAAAAAAGGCTTTTCCGTAGCTGTCTTCTGATCCCTGCCGGTCTTGGCATCCACATCGGAAGAACGAAGCGAAAACTCACCGGCATAGCCGATCTGGCCATCGCTGACGGTCACGTCGCCATCTGTCTCGAACGATGCGGGGATGGCATCCGGCGAAATCCGCGCTCGTACGCGCAGGGAACCGTCCGCCTTCGCCTCGCCGCTTGCCAGATCAAAAGCAAGCTTCTTGCCCTGCACCGTCAGGGTTCCATTTGCCTGCCATGGTCCCGCCAGACTGTTCGCGGACATCACCGTGTTGATTTCGCTCGCCGTATGGCTGCGCCCGCTTGCGTCCTCACGAAGCGTGATCTCACCGTCCTTGATGGAGAGGCGTTCTACCCTGATCTTCGTCGGGTCAAGCGGTGTCGAGGGACGGATCGCCCAGTCGATCTTGCCGTTTTTATCAAGGGAAATCGTCGCGCGGGGCCGGTCCACGCGCATATCGAAAATCAGAAGCTGGCCACGCAGAAACGGCATAAGTTCGGCATCCATCGAAAACGTATCGACGGTCATAACCGGATGGGTCGCGTCGGCGCCCACGCGCACGTCTGAAAAAGCCACGGAAGGAAATGGCAGAAGACGCGCACTGACATCGCCAGCCACCTTGACGGGACGCCCCAGAATACGGGTCGCCTCACGCTCGAAATCGGCACGGTAGCCGCTCCAGTCAACAAAAGGCGGCACAATGAGCGCTGCCGTCAACAGCAGCACGAGAAGCCCGCCAACGATGACGAATATGCGGCCCAAGAACAAGCTCCGGTCAAACTACAGATTGCGAGATAACGTGAAACAAAGGGTGAATCACGCTATCTTTATCCGCGCAACATAACGACATCGATCCGGCGACAACAAGGCAAATTACATTGTCGCTGGATCTATATGCACGTCCATTTGAATCGACTTGTCGGGAAAGTCGCCCAAATGCCTGTTTTGAATCACAAAACCAGTATCTTCCCCGGGTTCAGGATATTGTCCGGATCGATCGCTTTCTTGATCGTACGCATATATTCGGTGGTATCGCCCAGTTCCATGGCGAGATATTTCATCTTGCCCTGCCCGATGCCATGTTCGCCGGTGCATGTACCTTCCATGGCAATGGCCCGTTTGGCCAGACGATCCATGAAGGCTTCCGCCTGTTCCATCTCGGCCTCATCGTCCGTATCGAGAAGCAGAAGAAGATGAAAATTCCCGTCACCGACATGCCCGACGACGGGTGCGATCAGGCCCGTTTCGGCCAGATCTTTTTCCGTCTCGCCTATACAGTCGGCCAGACGTGAGATCGGTACGCAGACATCGGTGGAAACACCCTTGCAACCCGGACGCAGAAGGAATGAAGCCAGATAGGCATCGTGACGCGCCCGCCACAGCCGGTCGCGCTCCTCGGCGTCATTCGTCCACTGGAAATCGCCGCCGCCATTGCTTGCAGCGATTTCTCCGAAGAGTTCCGCCTGTTCCGCAACACCGCTTTCCGTCCCATGAAATTCCACGAACAGATATGGCTGCGCCTTGTAAGGCAGCCTGGAATGCAGGATCATCGCTTCCATCTGGAGCGTGTTGACGAGTTCGATACGCGCCACGGGAATCCCCATCTGGATCGTTTCGATCACCGCCCGACACGCCGAGTCCACATCCGGGAAAGGACAGATGCCGCCAGAAATCGCCTGCGGAATACCCTGAAGCTTCAGGGTAAGTTCGGTAATGATGCCAAGCGTACCCTCCGCGCCGACCAGCAATCTTGTCAGATCGTAACCTGCGGCGGTTTTCTTTACGCGCTTGGAAGTCTCGATCAACCGCCCGTCGGGCATCACCGCCTTGAGCGCCAGCACGTTCTCACGCATCGTGCCGTAACGCACGGCATTCGTGCCTGAAGCACGGGTGGAAGCCATACCGCCAAGCGTGGCATTGGCACCCGGATCGATCGGGAAAAACAACCCGGTATCGCGCAGATATTCGTTGAGTTCGCGTCTCGTAACACCCGGCTCCACCACGCAGTCCAAATCCTCCGCATGAACGGCGACAATCCGGTTCATACGGGTCATATCGAGCGAAACGCCGCCGGCAGGCGCATTGACCTGCCCTTCCAGCGACGACCCCGCACCGAATGCGATAACCGGCACGCGATGTTCGGCGCAGATGCGGACGACATCCTGCACTTCCTGCGCATTTTCAGCAAAGATAACGATATCCGGCGCCTGCGTCGGCACATAGGTGGTCGTATGGCCATGCTGTTCGCGGATTGCCCGGCCGGTTTGCGCGCGTTCACCGAACTGCTGCTTGAGAATACCAACTGCTGCGGCTATGCCCTCCTCGTTGCGAGCAAGCGCGACAACATTTTCAAGCGACATTTTTCATTCTCCGAAATTCAACAGTCAAACGGCGGCAAGCGCAAGCGCAACAGGATCCTGCCCAAGATGTCCGGCAACTGCCCGAACAACCAGATTGTGGTCCTCGCGCTGCGGCAATCCCGAGACGATGACCGCTCCGATCACGCCAGCGCCGGAAACACGGATCGGAAAACCGCCGCCTGCAAGCGCATAGTCCTCGACATTCAGCGCCTTGTGGGGCGCGAACATGCGGTCTTCGCGATTCTGTTCCAGAACGAGGCGGTAGGTAGATGCATGAAAGCGACGCACGACGTTGAACTTGCGGCGCAGCCATTCCTGATTGTCCCCCGTGCTTCCGGCGGTGGTCGCATAGAACAATTGCCGGTCCCACAGTGAAATCTCGATGGCGATGCCAAGCTTTTCATTCACCGCAATATCACGGATGCGGTGGCCGAGTGCGAAAGCCTCGTTTTCATCGAAGGAAGGAAAAATCAGTGCCTGTTCCTGTCGAACGATCTGATCGATCATCTGCTTGATGTCGTCACTCTGTGCCATTTTCTGCAATCCCTCGGCGGCTTTCATGAAATCTGTGCGTTTCTTGTGCGCCTTCGATCACGTGATTGCAATAAGCGAGAGCACCATCAAACTTGATTGATCGCACACAAGCGGCTAGTGGAGCCTTATGGTTCAGAACCCCAATATAGATGCGCCACTAGAAGGCGACCGGATACCGGAATTCGTTGAGACCGCCGTGTTCAAGCGCGACGTGTTTTCCGAAACGCGCGCAGGCTATTTCGCAGGCGACCCAGAAACTCGCATCATCCGCCGCGTGGTCAGCGCCGCGCCCTGGTGGTCAAGGCCGCTGGCGTGGATTCTGGCACGCCGCGAAATCCGCGGCCTCAAGACCGTGCGCGGCATCGAAGGTGTGCCGCAACTTCTCGCCACCGACAAGGACGGACTTTACCGTTCATGGACGGACGGCACACCGCTTCATCTCGCCCGCCCCACCGATCCGAAATGGTATCGCACGGCACACCGCATCCTGCGCGACATGCGTCGCCTCGGCGTGACCCATAACGACCTTGCCAAGCCGCAGAACTGGCTGATGACGCCGGAAGGCGAAGCCGCCGTCATCGATTTTCAGCTCGCGAGCGTTCACCGTCGTCGCGGCGCACTTTATCGCCTGATGGCCTATGAGGATTTCCGTCATCTCATCAAGCAGAAACGCGCCTTCGCGAAAGAACTGATGACACCGACCGAAAAGCGCATTCTGGCCCGCCGCTCCCTGCCCTCGCGTATCTGGCTTGCGACCGGCAAGAAGGTCTATAATTTTATAACACGCGGTATTTTCAGTTGGTCCGACGGCGAAGGCACCGGCGACCGGATCGATAATGAAGGCCCGGCAATTCTCGCCGCCCTGAAATCCGATCCGCGCGTGAAGGATGTGGCGCTGACGCTCTACTCTCTGCCTGCAAAAGGCGTCGGCATCTATGCCTTCGTGGAAACGCTGAATGCCGATGAAAAGAGCCTGCGCACGCGCCTCAAGGGGCAAAAGGTCGAACTGATCCAGCCTGTTGCCCATCTGCCGCGCCGCGCCGATGGCGCGATCCGCGACGACATATTGCGGCTGATCGCCATGAACCAGATGACGGAACTGGACGATCTTCTGCAACGTGAACCACAAATGCGCGGGCTTGTGGAGGCCCTGGCAGCGCATCGGCTGAACTTCACCGACCGACGCGTTACTCAATTAGAGTAGTCGAATATTTTAACCCTTTCGCTGGTCTTTCAGCCACGAATCATTACATTCGGGTCAGATGTCCGATTTTCCCGACGATATGCCGTTTTTCGGCGATGACGCACCGGCTGGCCGCGCGCCTGCTTCCGGAGGTATTGCCGCTCGCGCCATGGCCGCGCGCAACCAGCAGCGCGGCGAACCCGATTACCTCAAAGGTCTGAACCCGGAACAGCGTCAGGCGGTTCTGACCACCGAAGGTCCCGTTCTGGTTCTCGCTGGTGCGGGCACCGGCAAGACACGTGTGCTCACCACCCGCATCGCGCATATCCTGACGACCGGTCGTGCTTATCCGAGCCAGATTCTCGCCGTGACCTTTACCAACAAGGCCGCGCGCGAAATGAAGGAGCGTATCGGTCATCTGGTGGGCGGCGCGGTGGAAGGGATGCCGTGGCTTGGCACATTCCACTCGATTGGCGTCAAGCTTCTTCGCCGCCATGCGGAACTGGTGAACCTGACTTCGGATTTCACGATCCTCGACACTGATGACGTGATCCGGCTGATCAAGCAGCTTATCCAGGCCGAAGGTCTGGACGACAAGCGCTGGCCGGCGCGCACTTTCGCCAACATGATCGACGGCTGGAAGAATAAGGGCTTTGGCCCCTCCGATATTCCCGAGGGCGATGCGCGCTCTTTTGCCAATGGCAAGGGACGCGAACTCTATCAGGCCTATCAGGACCGGCTGCGCACCCTGAATGCCTGCGATTTCGGCGATCTTCTGTTGCATCCGATCCGCATCTTCCGCAATCACCCGGATATCCTCCGCGAATATCACGCGAAATTCCGCTATATTCTGGTGGACGAATATCAGGATACCAACACCGCGCAATATCTCTGGCTGCGCCTGCTCGCGCAAAGGCCGCAGCCACGCAATTCTACACCAGCCACACAGGGCGGAAATGCGCCCATACAGCCCGCTAGGGCGTCCGAAGGCCCCCGCGGAGCCGGTGAGCGCAGCGAACTCGGCGTGAGCGAAAACAAAGTCAATCTGTGCTGCGTGGGCGACGATGACCAGTCGATTTATGGCTGGCGCGGGGCGGAAGTGGACAATATCCTGCGCTTCGAGAAGGATTTTCCGGGCGCAGTCGTCATCAAGCTGGAACGCAATTATCGCTCGACGGCGCATATTCTGGGCGCTGCCGCCCATCTGATCGCGCATAATGAAGGGCGTCTGGGCAAGACGCTGTTTACCGAAGCGCCCGATCCCGACGACCCGCGTGTCAAAGTCCACGCCGCATGGGATTCGGAAGAAGAGGCCCGCGCGGTTGGCGAAGCCATCGAACAGGCCCAGCGTCAGGGACACCTCCTCAACAATATGGCGATCCTCGTGCGCGCGTCCTTCCAGATGCGCGAGTTTGAAGACCGTTTTGTCACGCTCGGCCTCAATTACCGCGTTATCGGTGGCCCGCGCTTTTATGAGCGCCTCGAAATCCGCGATGCCATGGCTTACCTCCGCGTCGTGGCGCAACCGGCTGACGATCTGGCGCTGGAACGCATCATCAACACGCCGAAACGCGGCCTTGGCGAAGCCGCCATCCGTCAGGTGCACGACTATGCCCGCGCGCGCGACATTTCCATGTTCGCAGCCGCCTGCGATCTGGTCGAAACGGAAGAGTTGAAGCCGAAGCCCCGCGCCGCGCTGCGGGACGTGGTGCAGAATTTCCTGCGCTGGCAGTCGTTGCTCGACAATACATCGCATACGGAACTGGCCCAGACGATTCTCGACGAATCCGGCTACACGGCCATGTGGCAGAACGACAAATCGGCGGAAGCACCGGGACGGCTGGAAAACCTCAAGGAACTGATCCGTTCCATGGAGGATTATGAAAGCCTGCGCGGGTTCCTCGAACACGTCGCACTGGTGATGGATGCCGAGAAAAACGAGGACATGGATGCCGTCAACATCATGACGCTGCATTCGGCCAAGGGGCTGGAATTCGAGACCGTGTTCCTGCCCGGCTGGGAAGAGGGCCTGTTTCCGCACCAGCGCGCGCTGGACGAGGGCGGGCGCTCCGGACTGGAGGAGGAACGTCGCCTCGCCTATGTCGGCGTCACCCGCGCCAAGAAAAACCTGCATATCTGGTTCGTCTCGAATCGCCGCATCCATGGCATGTGGCAGTCGACTATCCCGTCGCGCTTTCTGGAAGAGCTTCCCGATGCGCATGTGGAAGTGGCCGAACTTGAAGGTAATTACGGCGGTTACGGCGGTGGCTACGGGCAGTCGCGCTTCGATAAGGCCGATCCGTTCCAGAATTCCTATTCGACGCCGGGCTGGCAGCGGGCGCAACAAAACCGCTCCGACGCCACACGCAACAATTGGGGTTCACGTTCCGGTAGCCGTGTTGAGCGCATCGGTTATGGCGAAACCGATTCCGGCTTCGGCGCGGGACGCGGTTCGGTCAAGGGTCGCACCATCGACGGAGAACTGGTGGCAAAGTCGGTGGCTGACAAGCCATCCGCCTTCAAGACCGGCGACCGCGTGTTCCATATCAAATTCGGCAACGGGACGGTGACCGTCATCGACGGCAACAAGCTGACCATCGACTTCGACAAGGCCGGACAGAAACGCGTTCTCGACAGTTTCGTTCAGCCTGCCTGATTTATTTCTTCCCATTTATCGAGGAAATCATCGAGCACGAGCTTCTGTATATCGGGAATGGCCTCATAGAGCTTTTCGACCGGCCAGTCCCACCAGCATAACGCCAGCAGCCGCTCAATGAGCGCATCGTCGAAACGCTTGCGGATCAACTGTGCCGGAACGCCACCCACCACGCAATAGGGCGCGACATCCTTCGTTACCACCGCGTTGGCGCCGATCACCGCGCCATGTCCGATGGTGACGCCCGGCGTGATGACTGCGCCATGGCCAATCCAGACATCATTGCCAATGACGACCCGCTTTTCCTGTCGCCGGGCGCGAAAATCGCTGTCCACGCCCAGATAACGAAAATATTCATTCGGACGGTAGCTCATCTTGTGCGTGGTGAGCCGCTCCATGGGATGTTCCAACGCATTGATGCGGACATTGGCGGCAATCGAGCAAAACTTGCCGATCTCGGCATAAATTCCCTCTCCATTCCGCTCAAAATAGGTAAAGTCGCCCACCGTCACTTCGCGCAGGATCACCCGTTCGCCAATATCGGCATAGCGGCCCAGCTTGACGGACTTGAGCTGCGCCGTTGAGTGAATGCGCGGCTCGTTGTTCTGGAAGCGAAGATCGTCAGACGACGACATTTGAAGCCCTTTTGTAATTTTTCCGCCCTGTTATCGCCCACGGACTTCAGGCCGCCTGTCGCGAACCGTTTTTATCGCCGGAGAGATAGGCCTTGATAGCATCCGGCAGGACATCGTCAAACTTAGCAATCAGGGTCTGGTGAATCCGCGCCCGAAACTCCGGAGTAAAACGTTCAAATCCCTGAACGCATCCAAAGGGTGCCGAGCCGGTGCTGATCTTGTCGAATTCTTCAGCCCAGCGCTTGGGCTGCACGAAATCGAGATAGGCAAGGTCTCTGGCGGGTCGCACGGAAGCATTGTGCCGAAAGATTTCAAGATGGTTGGCCAAGGAAACCGTATTGAACTGCTCGATATCGCGATAACGGAAACCGACCTGACGGTTCAAAACCTCAGGATTCTCGGCAAAAAATGACGGGAGGGTGCTACGTCGCAATGGGTGGGGATGATGGTGGATCGATACGAAACGATCCGTCACGCCCGCCGCGACGGCACCCTTCCATTGCGCCATTCGAAACTTCGGGAATGTATATTCATGCCCCGATATCTTACCGAACAGGTGACGCAGCTTGTATTTCCAGCGCGTGTTTTCCGGCCGTTCCCAATCGCCGTGCAGCACCGGTCGCCTGTTCTCGAAAAGATCGACCTCGCTCAGAGGTGCATTCACGAAGAAATCATCGTTGGAATAAACGAAATGTTCCGACAGGCCGGGAATACGCCACATCGCACCTTCTATGGCGCGCGCGTTGAAGGAAGGACGAGCGGCGGGGAGGCCTTCAAAAATATCGTCGTGCGATACGACCTGGATGAGAGAACCATCGCATTTGCTCTCATCCTTGAAAGCATCCAGTAACCGGGGCTTCTGGTTGTCTGTAATGATGAAAATCCGCCTGACGAAAGGCGCGAATTTGATGACCGATGCGATGTTGTAATAAATCTCGCCATTGTCGAGATAACGTTCGGTCGTGACTGCTTCGAAATGTGTGCGACCGGAATTCGGTGCGAACTCTTGTCTGGCCGCCATATGTGCAGGATCCTGCCCATCGACCCATGCGATTACGTAATCGACTTCCACCACGGCTCTCTTGAAAAATTGCAATTTCATGACGGAAATACAACATTCCGTGCGGCCTGCAAAACCAAAGATTACAAATCGATCATCAACTTTGCTGGCGTATCGAATGAGGGAAAGCTCATATACCCTCCTGAAACCACCCGTCACCATCAAGACAGAATGACGCGCCCGATCGCCTGTCAAACATTTCAGAAATTATTGTAAATTGGGCAAATGGCCGTACATTACCGCCAAGCTCTTCATGATGGCGGATTGCGGCCAAATCGACCGTTCCGCCCGACATAAAGAAAAGATAATGTATCGAGCAGCAAGAAGGACGCGCTCGGCAATTCAAGGACGACTGGACATGAAAAAATTCCTGCCCATCTTCATACTCGCTTTCGTCGTCGTCATTGTCGGCGCGGCGGGCCTCAATCTTTTCCGGGACAAGCAGGCGGCCAAAGAGCCTTTCGGCGGTCCGGTGAACCTGGTGACGATGGACGGCAAAGCTTTCACGGAAAAGGACCTGCGTGCAACCCCGGCGGCGATCTTCTTCGGTTTCACCCATTGCCCCGACGTCTGCCCGACCACGCTTTATGAACTGGATGGATGGCTGAAACAGCTCGGCCCCGCAGCCGGTGACATCAAGGCTTATTTCATCACAGTTGATCCGGAACGCGATACGCAGGAGGTTATGAAGACTTATGTCAGCAACGTTTCCGACCGCATCGTCGGCGTTACCGGCACGCCGCAGAATATCGAGGACGTGATCAAGTCCTACCACGTCTATGCCAAGAAAGTTCCCGGCGAAGACGGTGAATACACGATGGATCATACCGCATCGGTGTTCCTGCTCGATAAGGGCGGGCGTTTCCGCAGCACCATCGCCTATCAGGAAAACCCCGATACAGCTCTGGAAAAGTTGAAGAATCTGGCCAAAGGTGCCGCAAACAGCTAAGGAGAAGCTCCGAAGCATTTTGAGCAGAGAGCTTTTTACCCTCATGGCCCAGTCACGACTTTTCTTTTCGGCGGACAAGGCGGAAGCCGAACGCGTCTACAATCTCCTCGAACAGGCGTTCGAGGATGACGGCTTTCCCATCGCTATCACCGAGATTGATGAAGACCGGCAGATTTTCGAAGTGTCGGTCTATGTCGAGGACAGCCCCGAGAACGTTGGGGAGCGGATTGACGCGCTGGTCGGCGCTGGCCTTTTCGCCGTTGAGGAACTGCCGGATATCGACTGGGTCACGCATTCGCTGGAAGGCCTGAAACCCGTACGCGCCGGACGCTTCTTCGTCCATGGTTCGCATGATCGCGACAAGATCGAAGCAGGCGACATTCCGATAGAAATCGATGCGGGACTGGCCTTTGGCACCGGGCATCACGGAACCACGGCAGGATGCCTTGAGCTTATCGAGGAAACTGTCAAAACCGAACATCCGACCAATGCGCTCGATCTAGGCACGGGCAGTGCGGTTCTCGCCATTGCCATTGCCAAGCTCGCTCCCATTCCTGTTCTGGCGACGGATATCGATCCCATTGCCGTAACGGTAGCCGCAGAAAACACCGCCAAGAACGGTGTCGCGGAACATATCGTAACCGCAACGGCAGAGGGCTTCGGCCACCCGGTTTTCCGTTCCTATTCGCCGTTCGACCTGATCGTCGCCAACATTCTCGCCAATCCGCTGATCGAACTTGCGCCTTCCATCAAGGAACATATGGCGTCCGGTGGCTCCATCATCCTTTCCGGGATACTTGACAGCCAGCACGATGCGGTGCTCGCTGCCTATCAGGCTCAGGGCCTGACCCATCAGAAAACCCTCCACCGCGAAGGCTGGGTGGCGATTCACCTGAAATAACAGGCCGTTGGGACAGCGGCGCATTCCTGTTTTGAGCGAGTTACAGCTATGGCTTTTCAGAGTTTCGACGTTACCACCAATCCGGCCAACGGCGCCCCGCGCGTCGCTAAACTGCGTGAAAAAATGGCCGAGCTCGGGCTCGACGGTTTTCTTGTCCCGCGCGCCGACGAACATCAGGGCGAATATGTGCCACCTCGTGCGCAGCGCCTTGGCTGGCTGACCGGGTTCACCGGATCGGCTGGCGCCGCGCTGATCCTCAGGAAGAGTGCCTATATTTTCGTCGACGGGCGCTACGAACTGCAGGTCCGCACCCAGACGGACCCGCAGGTCTTTTCCTATGAGAGCCTCGTCAGCAACCCGCCCGCCTCATGGCTGGCGGAAAACGGCAAGGGACTGAATATCGGCTTCGACCCGTGGCTTCACACCATTTCGGAAGCTGAGGCCCTGCGTGTCGCGCTTGAAAAACAGGGCGGTCAGCTTGTTCCGGTCGAAATCAATCTGGTCGACGCAGTCTGGGACGACCAACCGGAAGCGCCGACAGCGGATGTCACTATCCAGCCTGCCCGTTTCTCCGGTCACGAAGCCCGAGACAAGATCAGGGAGATGCAGGCTGCTGTCGCTGCAAGTAGCGCAAGCGCCACGGTTCTGACCGATCCTTCTTCTGTCGCATGGGTCTTCAACATTCGCGGCAAGGATGTGTCCAACACGCCGCTTCCCCTGAGTTTCGCCATCGTTCCCGCGAAAGGCGAACCGGAGCTGTTCATCGATGAGCGCAAACTTTCAATCGAGCCTCGCGCCTATCTGACCCAGCTTGCAAAACTGTCGGCACCCGCAGAACTCGAGAGCCGCCTGAGCGCCCGCGCGGCAAAAGGCGAAGCCATCCTGCTCGATCCAAACCTTGCTGCCGAGAAACTGCGCCTCATCGTCACCGGTGCGGGCGGAAGCGTGATCGAGGGCAAGGACCCGGCACGCATTCCGCGTGCGATCAAGAACGCGGCGGAGCTTGAAGGCTCGCGCGCGGCGCACGAGCGCGACGGCGTCGCCATGGTCAATTTCCTCTCATGGATCGATGCGCAGAAACCCGGCACGATCGATGAAATCAGTGCGGCAAAGAAACTCGAAGAATCGCGCGCCAATGCGGGGCGCGATTTCCAGATGCCGCTTGAGGACCTTTCCTTCGACACGATTTCCGGTGCCGGGCCGAATGGCGCCATCATTCATTACCGGGTCAATACCGATACCAGCCGCATGTTGCAGGATGGTGAGCTCTATCTGGTCGATTCGGGCGCGCAGTATCGCGACGGCACCACCGACATCACCCGAACCGTGCCGGTTGGGAAAGTTGGCCCGGAAACCGTCAAGGCATTCACGCTTGTACTGAAAGGCGTGATCGCCATCACCACCGCCCGCTTCCCGAAAGGCACACGCGGGCAGGATATCGATGCCCTTGCGCGCATCGCATTGTGGAAGCACGGTTTCGATTATGCGCACGGCACCGGCCACGGCGTCGGCTCATACCTCTCGGTGCATGAAGGCCCGCAGAGTATTTCCAGGAAAGGCGTTCAGGAACTGCTGCCGGGCATGATCCTTTCCAACGAGCCGGGCTATTACAAGCCAGGCTCGTTCGGCATCCGTATCGAAAACCTCATCGTCGTCACCGAGCCGAAAATACCCGAAGGCGGCGATATTCCGATGATGAGCTTCGAGACGCTGACTTTCTGCCCGATAGACCGGCGGTTGATAGACAAATCGCTGCTTACGCAGGAGGAAATAGACTGGCTCGACAATTATCACGCAGGTGTGCGTGAGAAATTGTCAGGCCATCTGGGCGCTGCCGAATGCAAGTGGCTCGAAGCGGCTACCGCACCGCTCTGAATTCTCAAACCGCGAAATTGCGTAGCGCTATCAAGAGCGCTACGCCGGCAAAGAACATTGTCATCATGCTGAGCCGCAGCGATAACAGGGTGCAGACCGCAAGCACGAACAGTTCCCGCCAGCCATGGTCCGACGCAGGAGCGGCAACGATAGCGGTCAGAACGGCCGCAGGCACGGCATTGAGCGCTGCTTCAACCCGATAATGCACCCGGCTGAAGCGTGACAGCACCAAATGACCGCCAACGCGGGTCAGATAGGTGCAGAGCGCACCCGCCAAAATGATCCAGATCGTCGTGGACATTTAGGCCTCCCCTTCCCGCGGCTTGGCGATTAAGGCCGCAAGGGCTACGCCGCCCAACGCCCCCAGTGTTACGTGCCAGGGCGAGCCGACGAACTTGTAGGCGGCCACGGCTGAAATCGCGCTGACGATGACAATCGGCAGCCAGTTCTGACGGTGCCGGAAGCTCATGACCATGCCGAGAAAATAAATCGGCAACAGGAAGTCGATGCCGAATGCATGGGGATCGGGAATGAGATTGCCGAAAAGACCGCCAATCAGCGCCTCCAGCACCCATGTCACATAGAATGTAAGCCCGAGCGCCATATACCAGACGAAGGTGACCGGCCTCCCCGCTTCAGCGCGTTGTTCAACCTCCGCATACTGGATATCGACCAGAACGAAAAAGGCGAGAACCTTTTGCCACGGCTTGAAGTGGCGGATACGGCGCCCCGTGGATGCCGAATAGAGAACATTGCGAAAATTGACCGCGAAAATAGACATGACGATCATCCACGGCGCGACGTTCTGGCCAAAAAGATCGAGCCCGACCATCTGGCTTGCACCTGCATAGATGACGGCGCTCATGAATACGGTTTCGGCAAGCGACAGGCCGTTATCGACCGCCAGCGCCCCAAAAAGCAAACCGAAAGGCGCGCCCGCCAGAACAAGCGGAAGTCCGCGCTGGACACCGTCGATGATATCGGTACGCACGGAAGCCCGGCTGGGCCTGAAAGTCTGATCCACGGCTGTTCACTCCTCCGAATAAGGAGTGATTAGGAAATTCTCATGCGTCTTGGAATATGACCTTCTGAAAAATCATACAATTAGCTGACGATAGCTGTCAGACGCAGCATTTGAGCATCACTCATAAGTTCCGCTGATGATTTCATGACGGATCATGATTGTTGCGGCACTGTCTTTTCGATCTTCCGTATCCAATCCACGAGCGGGCGGGACCGTTCCGTAAAGTCGATGAGACGATCCGCAAGGTCGGGCCGTGTGATCGTATCGGGATCGATCTCCATCCTGACGGCAAAATGCCGGTTGCGAATGGCTTCAAGGAGATCCGCGTCCGTCACATTTTCGAAACCGCGCGGCGTCCGCTTCAGCCGGTCGTAATCGCTGATTTTCAAGCCATTTTTCTTCAGTTTCGTCACCATGGAACGGAACTCGGCCGGCTTCTCGGCAATGGCTTTGCGTATAGCGAGCAGGAGCGGCGCTTTCGGCCCCCACCAAGCAACGCAGGCATAACAGTCGCGTACGCCCGGCAGGCCGATGCAGACATAGAAGCAGCCACTTTCATCCCATTTCGTGCCAGACTGGGACAGGAGCGCGGACAGATGCCGGTTGTAAGGTGCCTTGTCCTTGGAAAACCGCGTGTCGCGCTTGATGCGGAACTGCGATTTCACGCGATCGCCTTTGAATGGCAGTCCAGCCTTTTCGAAGCGTCCCGTCAGTTCCTCGACAAGATCGCCAAGCGGCTCCTTCAACTGCCGCTCGAAGAGATCCTTGTTCTCGACGAACCATTCCCTGTTCTGGTGGAAATCCAGAGCTTTCAAGAACTGGATCGCCTTGTCGCCAAAGCCGTTGAAAGATGCCATCATTCCTCTCCAACCAGTGTGAACCAGGCGTCTTCATCAATAACTTCGATGCCCAGTTCCGATGCCTTGGCGAGTTTGGAACCCGCCCCCGGTCCAGCCACAACGAGATCGGTTTTCTTCGAGACCGATCCAGCCGTCTTTGCTCCATAACGTTCAGCCATGGCCTTGGCCTCGTCTCGCGACATGCGTTCCAGACTGCCGGTAAACACCACCGTCTTGCCCTCGACCGGTGAGCCGGTGGCGACGCGCGCCTCCTCATCAAGCGGCGTCACTTCGGCAAGGAGTGCGGCCAGAACTTCACGGTTATGCGGCTCCGCATAAAAGTCCACGACCGCTTCAGCAACAATTGAACCGATACCATCAACCGCGATCAGTTCCTGCCAAGCTTCGTTGCCCTTGTCGGTACGGTCGCCCTCCTTCGGCGGCACCGCCTCCAACGCAGCTTTTTCAAAAGCTGCATAGGACAGATAGGCACGGGCAAAACGCTTGGCATTCACCTCGCCGACGTGACGAATACCCAAGCCAAACAAAAAGCGATGCAGGGCAATCTCGCGCCGGTCATTGATCGCGTCATAAAGCTTCTTCACGGAAGTCGCGCCAAAGCCTTCGATGTTTTCAAGTTTCTTTAAGGGGGAATCAGCCTGCCGTTTTTGGAGTGTGAAGATATCAGCAGGCGATTTGATCTTCAGGCTTTCATCTTCGGCATGGAAGAAAAACTCGACCTGCTTCTCGCCAAAGCCTTCAATATCGAACGCGTTACGCGACACGAAATGGCGCATACGCTCAACCGCCTGCGCGGCGCAGGTCAGACCGCCAGTACAGCGATAGACTGCCTCGCCTTCTTCACGTACGGCGTGGCTGTGGCAAACCGGACATTCATGCGGAAACCGGAATGGCACGGCGTCGGCCGGGCGCTTCTCCAGCACAACGTCGACAATCTGGGGAATAACGTCACCCGCGCGCTGCACGATGACCGTATCGCCGATGCGAATGTCATGCTCGTCCGCGCGAATGCGCTCGCCCTTGAGGCCGACGCCCTTGATGTAATCCTCGTTGTGCAGCGTTGCATTGGTCACGACCACACCGCCAACAGTGATCGGCTCCAGTCGCGCAACAGGTGTCATTGCGCCCGTGCGCCCGACCTGAATATCGATGTCGCGCAGGATCGTCAGCGCCTGCTCGGCCGGAAACTTGTGTGCAATCGCCCAACGTGGACTGCGCGAGCGAAAGCCAAGCCGCGTCTGCAAATCGAGCCGGTCAACTTTGTAGACGACGCCATCGATATCATAGTCAAGCTGAGCGCGTTCGAGACCGATGGCACGATAATGCGCAAGCAGTTCTTCCGCGCTATGAAGCCGCTTCGTCAGCGGATTGACCGGGAAACCCCATTCGCGGAAATTCTCGACCATGCCCGTCTGCGTGTCAGCAGGCATGTCAGACATTTCACCCCAGGCATAGGCAAAGAATTTGAGTTTGCGGCTTGCCGTCACCCTGGCATCAAGCTGACGCAGCGAGCCTGCTGCCGTGTTGCGCGGGTTCACATAAGTCTGCTTGCCTTCGGCTGCCATCTGCTCATTGAGCGCAAGGAAGTCGCTCTTGGCCATATAGACCTCACCGCGTACTTCCACGACAGAAGGCACTCCAGCAGGAAGCCTGTTCGGAATTTCGGCAATGGTGCGGATGTTCGCCGTCACATTCTCGCCGGTTGTGCCGTCTCCACGCGTCGCGCCGCTAACCAGAATTCCGTTCTCGTATCGGATCGACATGGAAAGTCCGTCGATCTTCGGTTCGGCAGTAAACGCGATGGAATTATCGGGCAGTTGCCCAAGGAAGCGATAGACGCTCCCGACAAAATCGCACACGTCCTCGTCGGAAAACGCATTGCCAAGCGACAGCATTGGCCGCGCATGGACAATTTCAGCGAATTTAGAAGCCGGTGCAGTGCCAACCCGCAAGGTTGGACTGTCCGCTCGAACCAGATGCGGAAAGCGCGCTTCAATCGCGTCATTGCGCCGCTTCAACGCGTCATACTCGGCATCCGAAATTTCCGGCCGGTCATTGGCATGATAAAGCTCATCATGATGAGCAATTTCGCGCGCCAGCCGTTCCAGTTCGGAAGCGGCCTCAGGCTCGGTCAGTTTTTCGACAGGAATATCGGACATAGGTGGAGCAAAACCCGCTGATTCAATTTTGCTCAACATAACCAAGAAATGGCATCGCGCCTACACCGGCCCGATGTTACGAACATGCAAATACCCTGACAGCATGGTGTCAGGAGACGAGTCCGCTATTCTCGGCAAGCAGTCGTTCCGCCGCTGCGCGCGCTTCATCGGTGATACTGGCGCCAGCCAGCATACGGGCTATTTCTTCCTGCCGCTCGTCCACCCCGATAGATCGAATCGAGGTCGCCACCCGGTCTTCGTTGGTTGCAGATTTGGCAATCAGGAAATGTGTCGAGGCACGCGCTGCCACCTGCGGCGCATGTGTGACCGAAAGAACCTGCACACGACCGGAAAGCCGCGCAAGGCGCTGACCGATAGCATCCGCCACAGCGCCGCCCACACCGGTGTCGATTTCATCGAACACAAGCGTCGGGGCAGAACCACGATCGGCAAGCGCCACCTTCAGCGCCAACAGGAAACGCGAAAGCTCGCCCCCGGAGGCGACTTTCATCATTGGTCCCGCCCGTGTGCCCGGGTTGGTGCGCACCCAATATTCGACCGTGTCTATGCCTTCCGCCGCCCGGGCTTCTGGATCGGTCGTCATCTCGACAATGAATTCGGCCCGTTCCAGTTTGAGCGCCGGCAATTCGGCCATTACAGCGGCTTTCAGGTGCTCCGCCGTTTCCGTGCGTGAAGCCGACAGCTTGCCCGCAGCCGCGTCATAGGCTGACCGCAATTCACTCGCCTGTCCTTCAAGCTGCACAAGCTTTTCCGCTCCCGCATCGAGATCGGCGAGGTCGGCATCCATCTTGTCGCGCAATGCAGGCAGACCTTCGACCATTACCGAATATTTGCGCGCGGCAGCGCGCAGAGCGAATAGCCGTTCTTCCACCTGCTCCAGCACGCGCGGATCGAAATCGATCTCGCGCATCGCGTAATCGATACCATCCTGCGCCAGAGCCAGACTGTTAAGCGCCTCGTCGATAGCCTTGCAAACCGGTTCCAGAAGATGCGGCGCTTCCGGAATCTTGCGCTCCAAGCGGCGCACAAGGCTCGCCAGCGTCGGCACAGGCGATCCCTGCCCCGACAAAAGCTCGCCAGCTTCATTCACATCACCGGCAATCTTTTCAGATTTCATCATGGTGGCGCGACGCTCGGCGAGGTCTTCTTCCTCACCCGGCTGCGGATCGAGCCTGGTCAGTTCCTCGACCGACGAGCGCAGATAATCGCCTTCCCGCTCGGCCTGTTCCACGCGGGCGCGATGTCTGGCCAGCGCGCTTTCCGCCTCGCGCCAGGCCTTGTGACATTCGCGAACCAGAGCGGTCTCCTGTTCAAGGCCGCCAAATGCATCCAGTAATGTGCGATGAAGATCGGTGTCGATCAGCGCCCGGTCATCATGCTGGCCGTGAATTTCCACCAGCTTGCGCCCCAGATCACGCAGAAGCGCGACACTTGCCGCCTGATCGTTGATGAAAACGCGCGTACGCCCATCCCCCATCTGCAAGCGACGCAGAATGATGTCGCCATCGTCATCGAAACCATTGTCGCGCAGAAACAGTCGTGCCGGATGGCTGCCCGACACATCGAACACCGCCGTCACCTGCCCCTGATCGGCGCCATGACGAACGAGCGAGGCATCACCGCGTGCGCCAAGCGCCAGCGACAGCGAATCGAGCAGGATGGACTTGCCTGCGCCGGTTTCACCGGTAAGCACGGACAAGCCGCTCCTGAACTCGATGTCGAGCCTTTCAATCAGAACAATATCGCGGATCGACAGGTGCGACAGCATGTGAGGATCAGCTTATGAGCTGCCGCCGGTGATGAGCGCCCCGGCCTTGGCCAGCCAGGAATTGCCGTTCTCACGAGGCTCTAGTCCACCGCTCTGGAGAAGCTTGTAGCTATCCTTGTACCACTGGCTATCCGGGAAATTCTTGCCGAGAACCGAAGCGGCCATCTGGGCTTCGGAGGTCAGGCCAAGCGCGTAATAGGCCTCAACCAGACGCGCGAGAGCTTCCTCCACCTGGCGGGTATTCGAATATTCTTCCACCACGCCGCGGAACCGCTTGATCGCAGCCAGATATTCCTTGCGTTCGAGATAGTATCGGCCGATCTGCATTTCCTTGCCGGCAAGCTGGTCGCGGGCAAAGCGTATCTTCGTCTTTGCATCATCCGTATATTCGGAATCCGGGAAGCGATCGACGACTTCCTGCATCGCGGCAATGGCGCGGCGGCTTGCTGCCTGATCGCGCGTCACGTCCGGGATCTGGCGGAAATAGGACAGGCCGATGATGTAATAGGCATAGGCGGATTCGGGCGACGTCGGGTACAGCGTGTTGTAACGCTTGGCCATCGAGATCGCTTCTTCGTAATTGCCCTTGCGGTAATTGGTGAAGGCAGCCATCACAAGCGCCTTGCGCGCCCATTCGGTATAGGGGTGCTGACGGTCGATAGCGGCAAATTTCTTCGCGGCTTCATCGAGGCGGCCAGCATCCAGATTGGCGAGGCCTTCATTATAGAGTTTGTCCGCAGGATCGATCGTCTCGACATATTTGGTGAGATCGATATCGTCGTCCTTGCTGGCACAACCGGCGAGCGGGATAAGAACGGCCATAGCGCCCGTCAGCAGCGCGGTTTTCGTCATACCCGTGAATTTGAAACTCGTCATGCGGTCTCCAGCCTTCTGGCAGCAAATTTCCCGTTTGAAGCAGCGTGCGCTTCTAGCACTCCGCCATCGCTTCATCCATCGAATTGATTCAGCTTCAGCAAATATACGAACATAGCTAACGCTGTTTTGGCCGTCCATAAACCATATGCGAGCGCAATCGGCAATCGTCTAGCTGACCTATAGCCCAAATTTGGCCCGCACCGGCATCGGACAACATGCCGAAACCCGAAACCGCCTGGATGATCCCCGGGATAAGGTCTGTCAGGACAGACGCTCTCCGATCAATCCACCGTAACGGTGCACCGACTCAATCATGAGGTGAACCGGCGAACACGGCCCAATTAAGGCCATATGCCGGTCCCCGCATATTTAACTCTTGCCCGAATTTAACCCTTGCCCGAAATATTTCTAGATAGCCCACGGGGCAGCGATATTCGGTTTGACGGCAACGAAATCCGCGGCTTTGGAATTGCGGCGGACACCGGATGCCTCGACAATATCGAAAGCGGTCTTGTCCGACAGCAACGCCTTGACGGTTTCCGCATTCAGCCTGTGGCCGCTCCGATAAGACCGGAAACAGCCGATAAAGGGCAGACCGGCCAGAGCCAGATCGCCAACGGCATCAAGCGCCTTATGACGGACGAATTCGTCCTTGAAACGCAACCCACCCGGATTGATGACCGAATTGTCGTCACCGATCACAAGCGAATTGTCGAGGGAAGAACCGAGCGCGTGACCGGAAGCCCAAAGACGCTCCACATCCTTCATGAAACCGAAGGTGCGCGCAGTGGACAATTCCTTGCGGAAAGTCGTCTCGTTCACATCGTCGGCAAATTTCTGCCGTCCGATCAGCGGACATTCGAAGTCGATTTCGACTTCGAATCGTGTGCCCGCGAAAGGCCTGAATTCGCCCCACGACCCACCTGCTTCCACGCGAACAGTCTTCAGGATACGAATGAACCGACGCTTCGCTTCCTGCACAACGATGCCAGCCTCATCGAACGCTTCGATGAAGCGCGCGGACGTACCGTCCAGAATGGGAACTTCCGGCCCGTCGACCTCCACTATGAGATTGTCGATACCGAGAGCGGCAACCGCCGCCATCAGATGTTCTACCGTATCGATCCTGGATTCTTTCGAACCGAGCGACGTACATAGATCGGTCGCACCGATCTGCGACACGTGAGCGCGCACTTCCGGTGCCTCGCCCTTCAGATCGGAACGCTGGAATACGATACCCGTGTCCGCATCGGCTGGAAGAAACATTGCCGAAGCCGGTGCACCGCCGTGAACGCCGACGCCTGACAGCGTGACCGCACGACCGATTGTCTTTTGATATGCGTTCAAGACAGTTCCAATCTGCTCAACAAAAACGACAAGGGCTGATCAAATGGGAGACTTGATACAACCCTGTTTCACAACTTCCCGCATCTATATGGTTAGATAAGGCTGAAATTGCGACTGAAAAGGCGCGTAGCTTCACAAACTCGTCACAATCGACATGGCCCGCCCGCACCCCGCAATCTAAGTATCAATTTTGCCTCGTAAGAGCAAAATCACGCTTTCTTACGGGCGGTTTTGAAACAGCTTGAGAAGAGTATCCATACCTACAAAAAAGCCGCAGGCGGAACCTGCGGCTTGTTTCCATTCTTTGGACCCGATCAGTTCGACTGACGGCGCAGGAAGGCCGGGATTTCGAGCTGGTCTTCTTCCGAAGCGGCGCGCGGCTGCGGACGGCCCTGATCGTCAAGCTGACCGCGACGCGGCGCGTAGATCGACGAGTCCTGCTGCGGTGTACGGCGTTCGGCCGGGCGCATACCCGGTTCGCGATGCTGCGCAGGCTCAAGACGGGCTGCCGGCTGATCCTCTTCACGACGCGACAGACCATGGGTCAGGCGCTTCAGAAGGCTCATCGGGCCGCGAGGCTCTTCCTGCGCAGGCTGCTGCGGGGCGCGACGGGCATTGATTTCGGCCTGTGCAACCGGCGGAAAATCCGAAACGGCCGGCATACGCGGAGCTGGACGCGGTTCGCGTACCGGCTGCTCATGCATCTGCGGCTGCTGATATGCCTGAGGCTGGGCAGCCTGCGCTGCCTGATGGGATGCCTGAGCCTGCGGCATCGGTGCACGGGCAACCGGGGCGCGTTCGAAGGCTTCCGGTGCAGGAGCCTGGAAGATACGGCTCTGCGGACGGAATTCCGGTTCAGTGGAAGCGGCAGGAGCAGCAGATGCGGCTGGCGTTTCCGCTTCGGCGGACTGGTTCGCCGGAGCAACCGGATCAGCCTGACGCGGCTGCTCGACGACCGGAGGGCGCAGCGCACCGTGTGGGGCCATCGGCTTGGCCTGGGTAGCTGGTTTCACCGGCTGGCGAAATTCCAGCGGCGCAGGCGCCGCGTCTCCGATCTGCTTGTCGATGCCTGTAGCGACGACGGAAACACGGATAACGCCTTCGAGACCTTCGTCGAAAGTTGCGCCGAGGATGATGTTCGCATCCGGATCGACTTCCTCGCGAATACGGGTGGCAGCCTCATCGACTTCGAACAGGGTCATGTCGCGGCCGCCGGTGATCGAGATCAACAGACCCTTTGCACCGCGCATCGAGGTTTCATCGAGTAGCGGATTGGCGATTGCCGCTTCGGCGGCGGCCATTGCGCGGCCTTCGCCCGAAGCTTCGCCCGTGCCCATCATGGCCTTGCCCATTTCGCGCATCACCGAACGGACGTCGGCGAAGTCGAGATTGATGAGGCCTTCCTTGACCATCAGGTCGGTGATGCAGGCAACGCCCGAATAAAGCACCTGATCGGCCATAGCGAAAGCATCGGCGAAGGTGGTCTTGTCGTTGGCGATGCGGAAGAGGTTCTGGTTCGGAATGACGATGAGCGTATCGACATTCTTTTGCAGTTCCTCGATGCCGAGGTCGGCGGTCTTCATGCGGCGGGCGCCTTCGAAGTGGAAAGGCTTGGTCACGACGCCGACGGTGAGGATGCCGCGCTCGCGAGCGGCGCGAGCAACGACGGGAGCCGCGCCCGTACCGGTGCCGCCACCCATGCCCGCGGTAACGAAGCACATATGCGTGCCGTTCAGGTGATCGACGATTTCGTCGATGCATTCTTCAGCCGCGGCACGACCGACTTCCGGCTGGGAACCGGCACCAAGGCCCTCGGTGACAGCAGCGCCAAGCTGGATCATGCGTTCCGACTTCGACATGGTCAAAGCCTGAGCGTCGGTGTTGGCCACGACAAAATCCACGCCGCGCAGACCGGCATTGATCATGTTGTTGACCGCGTTGCCACCGCCACCGCCGACACCGAATACGGTGATGCGGGGCTTGAGCTCGGTAATATCCGGCTTTTGCAGATTGATAGTCATAGGTCCTTGTTCCTCTTAAGCCTTACCACCGCTTCGCCGCCGCGGTGTGGATTGGTTGTTACCCAGATGGTCACGCCCCAAATATTCAACAGCACTCAATGCCCGCGTACTCAAAAACTCTCTCTCAGCCATTGGCTGACACGTTGAATGCGCCCACCCGTACCGGTCATCAGACCGGAGGAAGCCGCTTTTACCGACCGTTCTTCTATCCCGGCCACCTGCGGGTAGATCAGAAGTCCGACAGTCGCGGCAAAAGCTGCCCCCTTAGCCGCCTCAGGCAGTCCCGCTATCCCTAGAGGACGCCCGATTCGCACATTTCTTGCAAGGATTCGCCGGGCAGCCTCTGGCATTCCTGGCAGTTGGCTGGCGCCGCCGGTCAGAACCACACGCTTGCCGACAATATGTCCGAGACCTGACTGGTTCAGCCTGTCGCGTACCAGTTCCAGCGTCTCTTCCACTCTTGCACGGATAATCCGCGTCAATACCGAACGCGGATATTGATTGGGTACATCACGCTCGTCGTCGCCGATCGGCGGAACGGAGATCAGATCGCGGTCGTCGGCAGCGCTCGGCAGGGCTGAGCCGTACATGACCTTCAGGCGTTCGGCGTCTTCCATTCGGGTGGAAAAGCCGCGTGCCACGTCCATCGTCACGTGATTGCCGCCGATGGCAACCGCATCGGCGTGAATGAATTTGCCTTCCGAGAAGACCGATATCGTGGTGGTGCCGCCGCCCATGTCGATGCAGGCAGCCCCCATTTCGGCCTCGTCCCCCACCAGGGCAGCAAGGCCGCTCGCATAGGGCGTGGCAACGATGGCTTCCACCGACAGGTGGCAGCGATTGATGCAAAGCTCCAGATTACGCAGCGGCGCCGCGTCTGCGGTCAGAACATGCATATCGACGCCAAGGCTGTCGCCGAGCATCCCGAGCGGGTCGCGGATGCCGCGTTCTCCATCGAGCGTATAGCCGATCGGAAGCGAGTGAACGAGGTGTCGTTCAGCGGCGAGCGCCTGTTTTGCCCCTGCGGCCAGAACACGACGAATATCGGCCTGCTCGACTTCATGACCGCCGAGATTGACGCTTGCCGTAAAGGTCTCGCTTTTGAGGCGTCCTGCGGAAATATTGACAATGAGGCTATCGACCGTGAGACCTGCCATGCGTTCGGCAGCATCCACCGCAAGGCGAATTGACTGTTCGGCGGCATCCAGATCGATGATGACGCCGGACTTCACGCCGCGCGAACGCTGATGACCGATACCGAGCACTTCCATGCGATGCGTACGCCCCGGAAGCAGCGTACCGCCTTCATGCGGACGCAGCCTCCCGATCACGCAGGAAACCTTGCTCGACCCGACATCCAGAACCGTCAACAGGCGCACCTTGCGCCCCGCCGTTCCGTGTTGTGATGGTCCCTTACCGCCCAGAATACTCATACGCGCTTCCCCGTGCGGGCCAGTTCTTTTTTTCGCTCCGCCAGAAACTTCTGGCGCTGCTCCATACCGCTTGCTGTCAACTGAACGGTCACGCGATCTTCCAGACGAAGATCGACCGCTGCTATATCGCGTGACAGAAGATGTTTTTCCTGATCGAGTTTCTCGACCTGCGCCAGCGCTTTCAACGGGTTGCTTTCCGGCAGCATGATGCGCACACCATTATCCAGAAGCAGATCCCAGCGGCGATCACCGACGCGAATATAGGCACGAACCTTTCCAGCCAGCATCGGATAAGCAGCAACCTCGTCCACCAGACCCTTGACCTTCGTTTCAGCGCCATCGCCCACGACAAGCGGCAGCGAACTGTAACGGCCAGAGCGGAATGGAACGATCGTATCGCCGGCGGCATCGATCAGCGATAATTCCTTGTCGTTCTGCCAGATCGCAAACGCCTTGCGCTCATGCAGCGAAACCAGAATGGTGCCCGGATAGACCTTGCGCACTTCCGCACTTTCCACCCACGGCAATTTATCGATGGACTGACGAGCCTCTTCGGCACTCAAGCCAACGAGGGAAGTTTCACCATCCAGATCGAGTTGACCCAGAATATCGATATCGGATGTTTCGCTGTTGCCGACGACTTTCACATCCTCAATGGCAAAACCAAGCGTCGAAGCGGTCGCCTTGATCACTTCGGAGGAATGACCGCCGATCACCATGCCATAAAGGCCCGTCGCACCGAGAAAACCCAACATGCCGACAGTACCCGCATGGCGCGGAATATTGACATTACCCTGAAAGAGACGGACGGCGAAACGGAACGGCTTACGCAGGAAACGTGGCAGAACCATCGCCCCCGATGCGTCGCGCATCGAGCCAGGGCGCCCGTATCCGTCCGATTTTCCGTTCAACGCAAACAAGACGCGTCCTCCACCATCCAACTCAACAATTCACCGAAAGAGATACCAGCCGCTTTGGCGATATCAGGCACGAGTGATGTAGGAGTCATCCCTGGCTGTGTATTGACTTCCAGCCAGATAACTTCACCTTCTTCGGAAAACCGGTCATCGAAACGGAAGTCCGACCGGCTTACGCCCCGACACCCGATTGCCCGATGCGCCGTAAGGGCCATTGTTTGTATTTTTTGGTAAATATTTGGTAAAATTTTTGCCGGACACACGTGAGTTGATGCGCCTGCAACATATTTTGAATCATAGTCATAAAACTGATGACCGACCGGAATGATCTCACAGACATCCATGGCACGGTCGCCGATCACGGCACAGGTCAATTCCCGGCCGGCAATGTATTTCTCAACCAGAACCTCAGCACCATAATTCCACTCAGCCGAACTGATGATTTGCGGCGGATGAGCCTGGCCTTCCTTGACGATCACAACACCAAAGCTGGAGCCCTCACGGACCGGCTTGACCACATAAGGCGGCTCCATCGGGTGCTCAGCACCGATTTCAAAACGATTAAGCAAAAGGGAAGGAGCAACAGCCACTCCAGCAGCAGCAGCGACCTTTTTGGCGCGATCCTTATCCATGGCAAGCGCCGAAGCAAGCACACCCGAATGCGTGTAAGGAATCTGGAGATATTCAAGAACACCCTGAATGGCGCCATCTTCACCGAACGGGCCATGCAGCGCATTGAACGCGACATCAGGCTTCAATTCCGTCAGAACGCTCGCAACATTGCGATCGACATCGACGCGCGTCACGCGATAGCCACGCTCTTCAAGTGTCGCTGCGCAAGCCGCTCCAGAGGACAGGCTGACCGGGCGCTCCGAAGAGAAACCGCCCATCAAAACGGCAACATGCTTTCCCGTCATGTTAGCATCCCCTCTGCGCAATCCCCTGCGCATCGATTAAACAGAATCCGAGCGACCCAGCAGCACAGGCCGCAGGCACCCGCGGCAGGAAAATCCTGCCGAATCAAATCACTGTGTGGTTAACCCTAAAGAATCAGAGGATTGATTCCGTGACAAGCCCCTATAGGAAGGGACTCGCGCTACGCATCGCTCACGGAGTCAAAAAAGCCCGAAATTTCAGGCAGAAATCCAGCCAATTTTTTATTGGGATTTTCCGAGAAACTCTTCGACAGGTTCTCCGTCGCGGAACAAACCGAGACGCTTGATCTCCCAATGGAGACGAATGCCCGAATTTTCGAAAACCTTTGCGCGAACAGTCTCGCCCAACGTTTCCAGATCGTGTCCGGTCGCAGTCCCGGTATTGATCATGAAATTGCAATGCATCTCCGACATCTGCGCGCCGCCAACACGCAGGCCACGACAACCAGCCTTGTCGATTTCCTTCCAGGCGGATGTACCTTCGGGATTCTTGAAGGTCGAGCCTCCGGTCTTCTCGCGCACAGGCTGAACCGTCTCACGATGATGCTGAACCTCGTCCATGGCCCGCTTGATGGCTTCACGCTCGCCCGGCACGCCCTCGAACAGCACCGAGGTAAAGATCAGATCGGGCGACGCGGACGAGTGACGATAGGCATAGCCCATATCCGCATTGGAAAGCACATGCACTTCGCCCTTGCGGTCGAGAGCGCGAATTTCCACCACACGCTCACGCGTTTCCACGCCGTTTGCGCCCGCATTCATCCGCAGCGCGCCGCCAATGCCGCCGGGAATGCCGTGGTAGAAATGAAACCCGGCCAGCTCCGCTTCCAGCGCCGCCGCGGCCACACGCTTGTCAGGCGTCGCCGCGCCTGCACGCAACCGCGTCTCGGAAACCTGTTCGACTTCGCCAAAGCCCTTTGCCGAAAGCCGGATCACGAAGCCGGGCACACCGCCATCACGTACAAGCAGATTGGAACCGATACCGACCACGAGGAGCGGTATATCCTCCGGCACGGCATTCAGGAATGCGGAGAGGTCTTCCTCGTCAGCTGGCTGGAAAAGCACCTGCGCCGGTCCGCCAGCGCGAAACCAGGTGATCTTGTCCATGCCCGCATCGGGCGTCAGCCGCCCGCGCAGGCCCGACAGCCTGCCATCGAGCTTCTTCAGAAGCGCCTCGCCGCTTTCCATCATTATTTCTTACCCTGTTCCGCCAGTTCCTTTGGCAAGGCATAGGCCCACTGCGTAATATTGCCCGCACCGAGACAGACGACGAAATCGCCGGGTTCGGCAATCGAGCTGACCAGAGGCGCAAGCAGTTCCGCCCCGGCAGCATAGCGTGCATCGCGATGTCCCGCAGTCTTTATGCGTGAGACAAGTGCTTCGGAATTGACGCCTTCGATAGGATCTTCGCCCGCCGTATAGACCGGCGTGACAATCACCGTATCGGCATCGTTGAAACATGCGGCAAATTCATCGAACAGGCTCGCCAGACGCGTGTAGCGATGCGGCTGCACGATGGCGACCACACGGCCTTTTGTGGCCTCGCGCGCGGCTTTGAGCACAGCGCGGATTTCCACCGGATGATGGCCGTAATCGTCGAACACCTCGACGCCGTTCCACGAACCGGTATGGGTAAAGCGGCGCTTGACGCCGCCGAAAGCTCCGAGACCGCGACGGATATCGTCGTCGGAGATGCCAAGCTCATGGGCGACGGCGATAGCCGCCGTCGCATTGGAAACATTGTGCTGGCCCGGCATGGGCAGACGCATATCCCTGATTTCCGTCGTCTCGCCCTTGCGTGAGCGGATCACCACGTCGAACAGGCTTGTAGCCCCTTCCATGCGATGGTTGATGAAGCGCACGTCCGCCTGCGGGTTCTGGCCATAAGTGACGATGCGACGATCCTCGATTCGGCCGACCAGCGCCTGCACTTCCGGGTGATCGAGACACATCACACCGAAACCGTAAAACGGCACGTTCTCCACAAATTGCGCAAACGCAGCACGAACGTTGTCGAAGCTGCCATAATGGTCGAGATGTTCAGGATCGATATTAGTAACGACCGCAATGTCGGCGGGCAGTTTCAGGAAGGTTCCGTCGCTTTCGTCGGCTTCCACCACCATCCAGTCGCCATCGCCCATGCGGGCGTTGGTGCCATAGGCATTGATGATGCCGCCATTGATGACGGTCGGATCGAGATGACCGGCGTCGAGCAACGCTGCCACCATGGAGGTGGTCGTCGTCTTGCCATGTGTGCCGCCAATGGCGACCGCGCGACGGAAACGCATCAGTTCGGCCAGCATTTCAGCGCGACGCACGATGGGCAGGAGTTTTTCACGGGCCGCGACAAATTCAGGATTGGTCTTCTTGATGGCCGTAGAGACGACGATCACCTCGGCGTCGCCAAGATTCTCTGCCTTGTGGCCGACAAAAACCTCGATACCCTTGTCGCGCAGGCGCTGGACATTGGCGCTATCCGACTGATCGGAACCCTGAACCTTATAGCCCAGACTATGCAGCGCCTCGGCGATACCACTCATGCCGATGCCGCCAATTCCAATAAAATGGACAAGCCCGATGTTCAGCGGCATTTTCATGGCCGGTTTCCTTCTTTGAATTCCTGGACGGTTTTGGCGGATGCAATAGCCTCTGCCAGATCGGCAAGCAACCGCGCTGCATCCGGCTTACCGACGCTTTTTGCAGCTTTCGCCTGTTTTTCGAGCCGTTCCGGCTCATTCATGGCCGCCTGCAATATCTGAGCCAGTTTTTCGGGCGAAAGATCGGCCTGACGCACCACTTCTCCGCCACCCGCAGCGGCGAGCGCCGCTGCATTGGCCGCCTGGTCGTGATCCAGCGCATGGGGAAACGGCACCAGAATGGCCGGACGGCCAATTACGGTAATTTCCGAAACCGTTGACGCGCCGGAGCGCGAAATCACGAAATGCGCATCGGCCATGCGTGCGGGCATGTCGTTGAAGAACGGAGCCACATCGGCGGGAACTCCGAGATTTTCATAAGCCTCGCGCACGGCGGCTTCATCTTCCTTGCGCGCCTGCTGCGTGATCAACAGCCGGGCGCGTTCCTTTTCCGGCAATAGAGCCACGGCAGCGGGAATGGCAGCCGAAAAGAACTGCGCGCCCTGACTGCCGCCGAAAACCAACAGGCGGAAACGCTCATCCGGTTTCGCAGGGCTATAGGGTGCGCTCGCAGCCTCCAGCACCGGCGGGCGCACCGGATTGCCGGTTGTCACCGTCTTTTCGGGATAAGCTCCGCCTGTTTCAGGCAGAAAGCCGCCCGCGATCGCCTTCACCCGCGCGGCAAGTCCTTTGTTGGCCCGGCCCATGACGGCATTCTGCTCGTGAACCATGGTCGGGATATGCATATTGCTCGCGGCATAGAGCGGCGGCAGTGTCGGATAACCGCCAAAACCCGCGACGAGTTTCGGTTTCAGCCGACGGAACAATTTGCGGGAATCGAGATTGCCCTGCCACAGCGACCAGAAAGTCTTCAAAAGCGCTATCGGGTTGCGGCCCGCAATCGTTGCCGAGCGGATCACATGCACATGATCTGGCGCGAAAGCCCCTGCAAAACGCTGCGCGCGCGCATCGGTGGCCAGATGCACGTCCCAGCCACGCACCTGCAATTCATGCGCCAGCGCTTCTGCCGGGAACAGATGACCGCCCGTTCCACCGGCGGCCAGTACGATTACGCCCCGATTAGCCAGATTGCCCATCAACCCCTCACAGCGCAGGAATACGTTTGCCCATTTCCGTGCCCATTCCCAACGTATGGGTCATGCGCGCTTCCGGGCGGCGGCGTGTCAGCGCCAGCAGAATGCCCATCGTGATTGCAATGGCCACGAGCGAGGAACCGCCATAGGAAATGAATGGCAGCGTCATGCCCTTGGCAGGCATCAGGTGGAGATTCACCGCCATATTGATGATCGACTGGAAGCCGAACAGGATCACGATGCCCGACACGGCAAGGCGTGTGAATGCATCGCGCTCCTTCAGCGCAATGGAAAGCCCGCGCACGACGATGAAGGCAAATAGCAGCATGATGACGATACAGAGAATGATCCCGTATTCCTCGGCAGCTACGGAAAAGATGAAGTCCGTATGGCTGTCGGGGATGATCCGCTTGACCGTACCTTCGCCCGGCCCCTGTCCGAACCAGCCGCCGCGCAGGATCGCTTCGCGGCCCGCATCGACCTGAAATGTGTCGCCCTCACCGGTCAGGAAGCGGTTGATACGACCGGCAACGTGATCGAACATGAAGTAGGCTGAAACGCCGCCGCACACCGCAAGACCGCCGAGCACGAGAATCCAGAACATCGGCAGACCGGCAAGAAAGAACATCGCGCCCCAGGTTCCCGTAGTCAGCATGGTCTGACCAAGATCGGGCTGGAGAACGAGCAGGGCCGCAACGGTTCCGAACAGTAGCATCGCGAGAAAATTGCCGGGCATTTCACTGCCGCGTTCACGCTCCGAAAAAAGCCACGCACACACAACCACGAAAGCAGGCTTCATGAATTCCGATGGCTGAATGGAAATTCCTGCCAGGCTGACCCAGCGCCGCGCGCCCTTGACCTCGATGCCGAAGAACAGTGCGGCGACCATCAATACCATGGAGACGCCGAGCAATATCAACGCAAATCGCCGGATTTGCCGGGGCGAAAAGAAGGATACGCCGACCATCACCAGGACCGCGGGGACCATGAAGACGATCTGGCGTTCGACGAAATGGAAACTGTCGAGGCCGATGCGCGACGCCACGGCGGGGCTGGCCGCAAAGGACAAAAGAATGCCAAGCCCCATCAGGGCCAGACATGCGGCGAGGAAGAAGCGGTCTATCGTCCACCACCAGTTGGCGACAGGACCGCGATCGGCACGGCTTACCATCAGCTTTTCCCTCCTATCGGCTCGACGCCCGGAAGCGACAGAACAGCGCTGCGGAACGCATCGCCGCGTTTTTCGAAATTCTGGAATTGGTCGAAGCTCGCGCAGGCAGGCGACAGCAGCACCACCGGCTCCGGCGCGGCATCGTTGCCGGCATCGCGCGCCGCATGTTCGGTTGCTACGGCCAGCGTGTCGGAAATCTCGAACGACACCGCGTCGCCGAGCGTCGCCGCAAACTGCGCGGCGGCTTCACCAATCAGATAGGCTTTCGCGATACGCGGAAAGAAACCTGCCAGCGAAGCGATCCCGCCCACTTTCGGCACACCGCCCGCGATCCAGTAGATGTTTCCTGGGAACGAAGACAGGGCGGGCGCGGTCGCTTCCGCATTGGTGGCCTTCGAATCGTTGACGAAGAGAACCTTGCCGCGACGCCCCACCTGTTCCATGCGATGGGCAAGGCCGGGAAAGCTTTTCAACCCCGCGTGAATTTCTTCAAGGCTCAGGCCGACCGACAGGCAAGCCACGATTGCTGCAAGCGCGTTTTGCGCATTATGGCTCCCGCGCAGCGAGCCGATCCCATCCAGCGAGGCGATTTCGTCAATCCCCTCCTCATGCGCCCAGAACAGCTTCGCACCTTCGGCGAAATACCCCCTGTCGAGACGTTTTTCCTTGGAAATCCGCGCGACATGAACACCGTCGCGATGCAGCCGGTCTGCAATGGCTTCGCAGTGAGCGTCATCGACGCCGACAATTGCCGTCCTGCTTGCAGCCACCAGCCGTTCCTTTATGGCGGCATAGTTTTCCATCGAGCCATGGCGATCGAGATGGTCGGGCGTCAGGTTCAGAAGAATGCCGGCCGAAGGATTGAGCGACGGCGCCAGATCGATCTGATAGGATGAGCATTCAACCACATAGAAGCGGTCAGCGCGCGGCGGCTCCAGCGTAAGGATGGCAGTACCGATATTGCCGCCAAGCTGCATGTCGCGGCCCGATGCCTTGATGATATGGGCGATGAGCGCCGTGGTGGTCGACTTGCCGTTTGTGCCCGTGATGGCGATGAACGGGCAATCGGGCGCAGTCATGCTGCGCTCGCGAACGAACAGTTCCACATCGCCCACGATCTCGACACCGGCGGCACGCGCCAGTTCCACCGTCCAATGCGGCTTGGGATGGGTCAGCGGAACGCCGGGAGAAAGCACGAAGCTACCGATCTCCGACCAGTCGGCCTGCCGCAGATCGCCTGTGGCGATACCCGCGCTTTGCGCGCGAGCCACACTGTCGGGATTATCGTCCCAGGCAATGATCTTCGCCCCACCTGCAACGATGGCCTTTGCGGTGGCAATGCCCGACCCGCCCAATCCGAAGAGGGCGATTGTCTTACCTTTAAGGGCAGTGATCGGGATCATTCGCTGTGCCTGCTATCTGAGTTTCAATGTGGAAAGGCCGATCATTGCGAGAATGATCGCAACGATCCAGAAACGGATCACGACCTGGCTCTCGGTCCAGCCCTTCTTTTCGAAATGGTGATGAATGGGGGCCATCAGGAACACGCGCTTGCCGGTGAGCTTGAACGAACCGACCTGAATGATGACCGAAAGTGCTTCCACGACGAACAGACCGCCGATGATGGCCAGTACGATCTCGTGCTTGGTGGCGACGGCTACCGTGCCGAGCATTCCGCCGAGCGCCAGCGAACCGGTATCGCCCATGAAAATGGCGGCAGGCGGCGCGTTGAACCACAGGAAGCCAAGGCCCGCCCCGATGACCGCGCCCAGGACGACGGCCAGTTCGCCTGTGCCCGGCACAAAGTGAATCTGCAGATAATCGGCGAAGATCGCGTTACCGGACAGATAGGCGATGAAGCCGAAAGAGGCGGCAGCCACCATGACCGGCACGATGGCCAGCCCGTCGAGACCGTCGGTCAGGTTTACGGCATTGCCCGCGCCAACCATGACAAAGGCTGCGACCGGAATGAAAAACCAGCTGAGATTGATGACAAACTGCTTGGCGAAGGGGAAAGTCAGCGAGGATGAGAACGGCTCCTGCCCTGCCCGCATGATGGTGAAGGCCGCGATTGCTGCGATCAGGAATTCGATGCCGAGACGCGCCTTGCCCGAAAACCCCTTGTCGGACTGCTTCGTCACTTTCAGATAGTCATCGTAGAAGCCGATAGCGCCAAAACCCACCGTAACCAGAAGCACAACCCAGACATAGACGCTGGAGAGGTTGGCCCACAGCAGGCACGAGGCAAGAATGCCGGTCATGATCATGAGACCGCCCATGGTGGGCGTGCCGGCCTTCTTGAAATGAGTCTGCGGACCGTCGGCGCGGATCGGCTGGCCTTTCCCCTGCCGCATACGCAGCGAATTGATGATCGCCGGGCCGAACAGAAACACGATCAACGCCGATGTAATCATCGCGCCGCCCGTGCGGAAAGTGATGTAGCGGAACACATTGAGCGGTGTCATATGTTCGGCGAAGAAGGTGAGAAACATCAACATCGTAGAGAAAAATCCCTCAAATACCGCTTACTCCGCCGGCTCCACCGGCGGAAATTGGCTAATTAACGCCTTGACGATTCTGGAAAAGCCGATCCCCTTCGACGACTTCACCATGATAACATCGCCCGGACGGACCGCCTTGACCACCAGCGGCAACAATTCGTCGGTGCCCTGCCTGTACTCGGTCTGAATTTCAACCGGCAAGGCATTTTTGAGCACAGACATGTCCGGTCCACCGATAAAGAGCGCATTCACCCCGGCATCGACAACCGGACGCGCCAGGTCGGCGTGAAGCTTGCCCGACTGGCGGCCAAGCTCCAGCATATCGCCAAGCACCGCGATGCGTCGGCCGCGCGATCCTTCCGGCACCGTCGAATGCAGCAGCGACAGCGCCGCGCGCATGGAGGTGGGATTGGCGTTGTAGCTCTCGTCGATCAGCGTGAACGTTCCCTCCGGGTGCCGCAGCACATGGCGCGCGCCGCGCCCGCCTTCGGCAGGAACCGTTGCCATCGCCATCGTCACCTTTGCAATGTCCGCCCCCACCAGATGGGCGGCGCCGAGGACGGCCAGCATGTTCTGCACGATATGGCGTCCCGGCATTCCGACCTTGACCGCCGCTTCATGCGTCCCGATCTTCACCGTCATGCAGGAGCAGGTCGGATGCAGTTTCACTTCGCGCAGACGATAGTCGGATCGCGCATTCTCGCCAAAAGTCGCGATGTGCTCGACACCCGCTTTCGTCGCGAGTTCTTCAAGCTGCTTGAAGCGCTTGTCGTCCCGGTTCAAAAGCACATAGCCGCCGGGCACGATACCCTCGAAAATTTCCGCCTTCGCGACGGCGATTTCCTCCAGATTGGCGAAATGACCGAGATGGGCGGGCGCGATCAATGTGATCAGCGCCACGTGCGGACGCACCATCTTCACCAGCGGACGGATTTCGTCATGATGATTCATGCCGATTTCGAAGATGCCGTAGTCGGTATCGGCAGGCATACGCGCCAGCGTCAGCGGCACTCCCCAGTGATTGTTGAACGACGCCACCGAAGCGTGAACCTTACCGACATTCGAAAGCACATGACGCAGCGCTTCCTTGGTCGTCGTCTTGCCGACCGAACCTGTCACGGCGATGATCTGCGCCCTGGAGCGTGTACGCGAGGCGATGCCAAGCTTCGTCAGGGCTTCAAGCACATCCTCAACCACGATCATCGGCACCTTGGAATTGCCGAAAGCGGGCAGACGGTGTTCCGCCACCACGAGCAGGCCAGCGCGTGCGGCCATGGCGGCGGTGACGAAATCATGCCCGTCGAACTGATCGCCCTTTATGGCGAAGAAAGCCTCGCCCGGTTTCAGGGTGCGGCTGTCGATGGAAATGCCGGTAATTCCATCTGGAAGCGAGCCGAAGGGCCTGCCTTCCATGGCTTCGACCATGTCGTTGGATGTCCAGAGCCAGTCACTCATTTCTGCGGCTCCTCAAGGCGGGCGACAAGAGCGGCGGCAACTTCCGCGTGATCGGAAAACGGCAGGGTGATATTGCCGACGATCTGCCCTTCTTCATGTCCCTTGCCCGCGACCACCAGCGTGTCGCCGGGCTGCATCATGGAAACGGCGGTGAAAATGGCTTCGCGGCGGTCGCCAATCTCCGTCGCACCCGGTGCCGCAGCCATGATTTCGGCGCGGATATGTGCGGGGACTTCCGAGCGCGGATTGTCGTCGGTGACGATAGCCACATCCGCCAGACGCGAGGCGATTTCGCCCATGATCGGACGCTTGCCCTTGTCGCGGTCGCCGCCGCAACCGAAAACCACGATCACGCGGCCCGTCGTGAATGGACGGACCGAGGTCAGTACATTTTCAAGCGCTTCCGGCTTGTGGGCGTAGTCGACATAGGCTGGTGCGCCGTCTTCAGTCGCCCCCACCAGGTCGAGACGCCCCGGCGCGCCTTTCAGGCGCTCCAGCGCTCGCATGGCGGCAGCAGCGGGAACGCCCGTCACCATGGCGAGCCCCGCCGCCACCAACGCATTTGCGACCTGAAAATCACCGGCAAGCGGCAGTTCGATTTCGAAAATGTCGTCACCGATGCGCACTTCCACATGCTGGCGGAAACGCTCGTGCTCCACACGCTTCAGCGCGATGAAATTTCCCTTGCGCCCAACGGTCTTCACATCGCATCCGGCAGCCGTCGCAGCTTCGATCGCCTGCGCCGAAAAATGATCGTCGGCGTAGATGATCGCGGGCGCGCCCTTGGGCAAAAGCGTATCGAACAGGCGCATCTTTGCACCCAGATATTCTTCGACGGTGGCGTGATAGTCCATATGGTCGCGGCCGAGATTGGTGAACGCGCCTGCGGTCAGTTGGACACCGTCGAGGCGGCGCTGGTCGAGGCCGTGCGACGAGGCTTCCATGGCCGCATGGGTCACGCCCTCGTCTGCAAGTTCGGCCAGTACGCGATGCAGTTCCACCGGGTCGGGTGTGGTCAGCGAATTATAGTCGCTTCGGGTCGGGGAGAAGACGCCGGTCGTACCGATATTGGCTGCGGGAAATCCTGCATAGGCCCATATCTGGCGAGTGAAGGACGCCACCGATGTCTTGCCGCTCGTGCCTGTGACCGCGACCATGATCTGTGGCTGCTTGCCGTAGAACTGGGCCGATGCAATCGCCAGCGCATGGCGCGGGTCGTCAACATGCAGAACCGGTACGCCCGCATCGGCGATGATCGTATCCTTGCCTGCAACGATTGCGCTTGCACCGCGTCTGGCGGCATCGGCGGCAAAAGCCGCGCCATCCGCCTTCACGCCTTTCAGCGCCGCGAAAAGAAAACCGCGTTCGACCTTGCGGGAATCCGACGTGACGCCGGTAATCTCCACCTCGCCGGCTTTGCCGGAGGCCAGTTCCTTGAAAAGAGCGATTTCCTTCAGTTTCATGGTCATACCAAATCCAGATTCAGTTGCGTGCGCGTCAATACAAAGACTGCCTTGGGCGAATCAATCGTATTCGTTGGAAGCCATCGCTGGCGGTACTTCCTGTTTAAAATCGGGCCTGCTGCTGACATTTTCCACCGTTGCGGGCAAAGCTTCCTTCCGAAAGTCAGGGCTAACCCCCAGAAACGACGCCGAGCGGCGAATGATCTCTGCCACCATGGGGGCGGCATTGAGACCGGCGGTAGCGCTGAACTTGCCCTCTTCCGGCTTCGGTTCATCGATGATCGTCAGCACGACATAGGTTGGATCGTCCATCGGGAACGATGCCAGAAATGCATTGAAGCGCACGTCCTTCGAATAGCGGCCATTGACGACCTTTTCCGCAGTGCCTGTCTTGCCGCCGACGCGATAGCCCGGAACCTTGGCGCGCTTGCCCGACCCGCCCGGTGCGGTCGCGTTCAAGCGATAGAGGTAACGCATATCCGCCGAGACCTGTGGATGAACCACCTGCCTGGCGACCTTGTTGGCTTCGGCCTGCGTGCGCATCAGGAATGTCGGCGGCATCAACTTGCCGCCATTCATCAGGGCCGCGGCGCCAACCGCCGTTTGCAGCGGCGTCGTCATCATGCCGTGACCGAACGAAATGGTCATCGAATGAACCTTCTTCCAGACACGCGGCTCGACGGGGCGCGCCACTTCCGGCAGTTCCGTCTGCAACCGGTCGAGAAGGCCGATCTTCTTCAGAAAGGCGCGATGGCCTTCAATGCCCACGGCATCGGCCTCGCGGCCCGAACCGATATTCGACGAGAAAATAAAGACTTCCGGCAGCGTCAGCACACGACCCTTGCCGTGGAAATCGCGGATGGTCTGGCGACCGAACACCAGCGGACGCGACGCATCGAGACGCGAATTCAGATTGAACTTGCCGGAATCGAGCGCCATCGCCGTCGTGAAGCTCTTGATGGTCGAGCCCATTTCATAAGTGCCCGCCGACATGCGGTTCAGGCGATCCTTGTCGAGCGCATGAACCGGATTGTTCGGATCGAAGTCCGGCACGGACGACATGGCGATCACTTCGCCGGTCTTGACGTTCAGCACCACCGCACCGGCGGCAATCGCCCGGTAGCGTTCCATCGCCTTGACCAGTACATCGCGCATGATGTGCTGCACGCGAATATCGATGGAAAGGTGAACAGGCTCCAGCGATTGCCCCGTCGCAAGACCGACCGAGCGAAGATCGGTCAGGCCCTGGCTGTCGATATATTTCTCCATGCCCGCAATGCCCTGATTGTCGACATTGACAAGACCGAGAATATGCGAGGCGGTAGGACCACCGGGATAGAAGCGACGTTTTTCCGTACGAAAACCGACGCCCGGCACGCCGAGCGCCATGATCTGGCTCTGCTGCTTCGGCGTCAGCCCGCGTTTGATCCAGACGAACCCGGCGCCGCTCTTCAGGCGCTTGTAGGTCGCTTCCCAGTCGAGATCCGGCAGCACCGTCGACAGCATCTCGATGGTTTCATCCGGGTCCACGATCTTGCGCGGTTCGGCATAAAGCGACGCAGTCTTGATATCGGTCGCGAGAATTTCGCCGTTACGGTCGAGAATATCGGGGCGCGATGCAAGCTGATTGATAACGGGGCCCGCCGTATCCTGGTTTTCGCCGCCTATAACGCCGAAATAGACGAGCTTGCCGCCGATAACGCCATAAATGCCGACAAAGCAGGCAATGGCCATCCATAGGCGGTTGCGGGCGCGATTGCCGTGCTTCTTGCGCGAGCCGACAAAAGCCATGTTGCCAGCAGGCTTTTCATCGCCGACTGGCCCGTCATTGCCGTTCACCTGTGCGTGCTTCTTTTCCGAGAGTCCGAGTTTCAGCCGCATGATCAGTGCCTCGCCCCGTTTTTCCTGACGCTGCCGGTGGTGATCGCGTCACTTTCGAGCACGCCGCTTGCGAGCAGTTCGTCGCTGCCGGAAATGATCTTCTGGATGTCGTCGATCGGGCGTTCGGGAATTTCGTCCACGCCCATGACAAGCTGTTCGGCCTCGATCGGCTGAAGGTTGAGTTCCTTTTCATAGACGCCAACAAGGCTCTGCAGACGGCCCGGCTGGGTCATCAAGGCCCAGTCGGCGCGCAGAAGCGTGATCGTGTCTTTTTCGGAATCGATCTGGCGCTTCAGCTTGGCAATGACGGCGATCTGTTTTTCCGCGTCATATTTGATCGTGTAGGTGACGGTCGCCGCCACCAGCATCGCCGCTATCATGATGATGTCGAAAGTACGCAGCACTCGTTCAACTCCGGGCCAGTTCGTTCGTCTCGGGCAGCTTCGGCAACCCGAAAAGCGATAAATCGTCTTCCAGTGGCGGATTATCCGTCCTTATTCCGGCGCGCAGCTTCGCCGAGCGCGCGCGCGGATTGCGTTCTTCTTCCTCGAGCGTCGGGCCGACCGCGCCCTTGACGGCAGGCGTGAAGCTCGGCAGGCGCACATGCGCCGCCGGCAAATGGCGCGATCCGGCGCTGCCGCCAGCACGGTCGGCGAAATAGCGCTTCACCATGCGGTCTTCGAGCGAGTGGAATGTCACCACCACCAGCCGACCGCCGGGCTTCAGGACACGCTCGGCTGCGAGCAGCGCCCGTGCCAGTTCGCTCAATTCTTCATTCACATAGACGCGCAACGCCTGAAACACGCGGGTTGCCGGATGGATGCGGTCCTTCGGATTGCGCCCGACCAGCGCCTCGATGGCGTTGGCAAGATCGAGCGTTCGCGTGAAGGGCTGCGCTACGCGACGCTTGTCGATCATGCGTGCGATACGCCCCGCATGACGCTCCTCGCCCAGAAAATTGAAGATGCGGGCCAGATCGCCGGTTTTCAGGCGATTGACCACATCGGCGGCACTCGCCCCCTTGTTCGACATGCGCATGTCGAGCGGACCGTCCTTCTGGAAGGAAAATCCTCGCTCAGCTTCATCGATCTGCATCGACGAAACGCCAATATCCAGCACGACGCCGTCCACCTTGCTGCCCGCTCCCGTGACCTGCGAAACCGCATCGTCGAGCGCGGAAAACCGGGTTTCGACCAGAGTGAGCCTGCCCGGAAACTGCTTTTCCATTGCCCGTCCGGCCTCGATCGCGGTCGGATCGCGGTCGATTGCGATCACATTCGCGCCCGCTTCCAGAATGCGGCGCGTATAGCCGCCCGCGCCGAACGTGCCATCAACGATCACCGCACCGGGTACCGGCTTCAGGGCATCGATCACTTCGGCGATCAGCACCGGAACGTGACGGACTTCAGCCCCTTCGGCTTGAGAATTGTCCCCGCCGAGGCTTGCCATCATTCCGTTCCTTTCTCGGGTACGCGGCCCGTTACCTAAAGCGCTTGGCGCTTTAATCATTTCGTTTCAAGCACGTGGATTCCGGCCATTTGCCGTCAACTTGCCATCATGACGGATTCGTTCGCCAGTTATCGGATATTAAGCTTAATGAAGCGTTATCCTTTGCATGAACACTAGGGAAAATGAGTAAGGGAGGGTGATCCCGGCCACTCGCTCCGCGCAAGAGATTTTTTCGGCCAGGAGTTCCCTTCCTATTCCCCTATTCCCCTATTCCCCTATTCCCCTATTCCCTTACTCCCCTCCTTCTTCCCCCCCGTTGACTCACAGTCCGGAAGCCATTATTTAATGCAAATAGTTTGCAACTGCATAAAGAAACCAAGGCATTTATCATGACGCCCCATGGAGCAGGCCCTTCCGAAACCGCTGAAGTTACATTCGAAGGGTGGCGGCGGGATCGCGGCGAAGCTTCCATGTCGGACGTCCACCGCTCCATCAGGGTCAGCCGGTCCAGTTCGAAATTCCGCCGTGCACTGTCCTTCTTCGGCCCCGGCTATCTTGTCGCCGTTGGCTATATGGACCCCGGCAACTGGGCGACATCGCTCGCTGGCGGCTCCCGTTTCGGTTATGCCCTCCTCACGGTAGTCCTGCTCTCCAACATCATGGCGGTTCTGTTGCAGGCGCTTTGCGCCCGGCTTGCGGTCGCGACGGGCCGCGATCTGGCACAGGCCTGCCGCGACGCGTATCCGCGTATTCTCGCCTGGCCGCTCTGGCTATTGGCGGAACTTGCCATTTGCGCTACCGATCTTGCGGAAGTCATCGGCACCGCAATCGGCCTCAACCTGCTGTTCGGCATTCCGCTGGAGATCGGCGTCATCATCACCGCGGCCGACGTGCTTCTGGTGCTCTATTTGCAGAACAAGGGCTTTCGTCGGGTCGAAGCGCTCATCATCACGCTTCTCGGCGTCATCGCCCTTTGCTTTCTCATCCAGATATTGATGGCCCAGCCCAACTGGGGCGAGGTCATAAGGGGCTTTGCGCCCACCACCGAGATCGTACGCAACCCGGACATGCTGTATATCGCGCTCGGCATCATCGGCGCGACGGTCATGCCGCATAATCTCTACCTGCATTCGGGTATCGTACAGACCCGCGACTTCGGCCACACAACCGCCGAAAAGCGCGAGGCAATCCGCTATGCCACGCTCGATTCCACCATCGCTCTGACGTTTGCCCTGGTGGTCAATGCGTCGATCCTCATTCTCGCGGGAGCAAGCTTTAACGCGACCGGTCATGTGGGCGTCGAAGATCTGGACAAGGCCCATGCCCTCCTGAACCCGTTGCTCGGCTCCGCCCTTGCCCCGACACTCTTCGCGATCGCCCTGCTCTGCTGCGGCCTGAACTCGACCATCACCGCGACCATGGCCGGACAGATCGTCATGGAAGGCTTCATCGATATCCGCCTGAAGCCCTGGCTGCGCCGCGCCATCACGCGCTTTGTCGCCATCGTGCCCGCAGCCGTCGTCACCATCCTTTACGGCTCGCAGGGAACGACCGAGCTTCTCATTCTCTCCCAGGTGGTTCTGAGCCTCCAGCTTCCCTTCGCAATCATACCGCTGGTGATTTTCACAGCGCAGAAAAAGAAGATGGGATCGCTGGTCGCCGCACGCTGGGTCACGATCCTCGCGGCCGTTACGGCGGCGATCATCGTGGTGCTGAACCTGAAACTGATCTACGATTTCTCCACCGGCGCGCCGATCTGAAGCATCGCCACCGGCAAGATGGAAGAATTGTCAGCCGGTCTGTAAGCCGGGTTCTGTATGGCCGGGCTTACGCCCGGCGTGGCAGCCATTCATCTGGGACGGATGTCGCCACCCGCCTCTTGCAACCCACCCGGACGGCTGATCCGGAAACCGATTGCCAGCCCTTTCGAGCCGACGCGCCGTCCCTATTCGGTTTTGCTCCCGATGGGGTTTACCGTGCCGCCTGCATTGCTGCCGGCGCGGTGGGCTCTTACCCCACCCTTTCACCCTTACCCCGTCATCCCTGCCGTTTGGTCGAAACGGTACGAAAGACGGGGCGGTCTGCTTTCTGTGGCACTTTCCCTGGGGTTACCCCCGCCGGGCGTTACCCGGCATCGTGTTTCCATGGAGCCCGGACTTTCCTCACCTGCCGCCTTTCGGCCTATGACAGGCGCGGCTGCCCGACCGACTGACAGCGCGCATATAGCAACGATAACAGGGCAGTGGAACCGAAATTCGAAAAAAACTGTGCCCAGACAGCAGAAAAGCCGGTGGCGAGACCGCTACCGGCTTTTCGTTCACATCAGACGGCCTCTACGCTACGCGACCGCCGATGCAAATGGTCGAACATGAAAACTCAAAAGGCGCGCATATAGGCCTTGACCGAGCTGCAATATTTTGCCGAGATCGGGTTCATGCGCTTTGCACCATGACCGGCATTGTATTTCAGGATCGTGCCGCAGGTGCTGCCGCCGCCGAGCTTCTGTGCCATGGCAAGATATTTCATGCCGAACTGGATGTTCGTGGAAGGTTCGTAAAGTCCCTTGGCCGAACCGGTATAGCCGAGGCCCCGGGCCGTCGAGAGCTTGATCTGCATCAGGCCGATTTCACCGGCGCTGCCGCGCACGTTCGGCTGGAAATTGCTTTCATGACGGACCACGGCATGAGCAAGTGCGGAAGGCACACCGTAGGTCGCAGCATAACGATTGATGATGCGGGAATAGGCGCCGCCGTGGCTGACACTGCGGGTGGTCTTGCGCTTAGAGTGCGAATGCTTGCCGGTCGAACCTTTCCGGGCAGGCGCTGCGCGGCGGGTGATAACCGATGCCTTCTTTGGCGCGGCGGTGGATTTTTTTGCCTCGGCAGTCTTGTTCTGCTGGCGTGCCTTGAAGAGGGCTGCGAGGTTGGTCGGTTCAGTCGAAGGAGCACTCAGCGCAGGATTCAGACCAAACGAACTCATCGCGCCGACAAGGGCGCAAACAACAACAAATTTTATTTTCATAACCTACCGTCTTGAAACTTTTCTTTTTCGGATCGCCCGTCCTGGGGAGACGATCCTGTTTTTCTTGCCCCCGCTCGGATGATCAGGCCCGTTTGCGTCGGCCCCGTCTCCACTGGGATTGAGCGTTGGAGTGGCGGGAAAATGCAGCTGAAGATTGGTAAAAAAAGTAAAATAGTCTTACAGGTTGCAACATTTCCGATATGCGCGGAAGCGCGATGTTTCCCTTCCAGACCCGCGATCATTGCAGCTGGATCGATCTATTTTTCTGAAACCATTACTAAAATTCGAATCAGTGCAGAATGGCGGACTTACCCGCAGACGTCCCGTCAGGCGGTAACATTTTGCGAGGAAAAAATTAACCGGTAGAGGCTGTCTATGGTCGATACGTCGGCCACGCCATCCAATTTTTGTGGCCGAAAATGGCGCTGGAAGGCCTTGATCACGGTCTCGGTACTGTCATCGAAGACGCCGGTGACCTCTATTCCGTAGCCGTAAAGTGCCAGCATTGACTGCAGCGCCTCAACCGGTTGGCCACGCTCGCCCAGCGCCAGAAAACGACCGCCGCGGATCGGTGTCGGCTCGATATAATGGCCGATACCTGCCTCGTGCAGCCGCTTCCACGGAAAGTTATGGCCGGGGTCGGTCTTGCGCGCTGGCGCAATATCCGAATGGGCCAGAACATTTTCCGGCCTTATCGCATGGCGCTCGCATATATCGCGACACAAGCCGATGACCGCCTCAATCTGCCTGTCCTTGAAAGGCGGATAATCTTCAAGATCGCCGGGATTGACGATCTCGATGCCGATGGAGGCGGAATTGATGTCGGTCTCGCCCTTCCAGAAACTCTTGCCCGCGTGCCATGCGCGCGCCTTTTCCGAAACCATCTGCACGATCCGCCCGTCCTCATGAACGAGATAATGTGCCGAGACCTCCCTATCAGGCGACTTCAAAATCTCGACCGCTTCTTCGGCTGTCGGAAGTCCCGTATAATGAAGAATGAGGAAGGCCGGTACCTTGCCGTCGCGGCGCGGACCGAAATTCGGCGACGGGTCGAGCGATGCGCCTGCATGGTCCGCCTGCTCCAGCATCAACTCCGGAAAGGGTCCGGTTTCGATTTCGCTCACGCCGCTCATGCAGCCTCCAGATTCTTCTCTATGCTTGCCCAGGCTGCATTTATGGCCGCAAGGCGCTTGTTGGCAATCGTTATGAACTCCAGCGGAAGGCCTTCCGCCACAAGCCGGTCGGGGTGGTGCTCCTTGACCAGCGAGCGATAGCGCTTGCGGGCAATCTCGAAGGGAACACCGCGTTCAAGCCCAAGAATTGCATAGGGATCGTCTTCGCCCCGCTGGATATGCCGAAGGGCTATCCGGTCGAAACGAACCTCATCGAAGCCGAAAATGTCTCCGACACTGGCGAGGAAGGAAAGTTCTTTTTCGTGAACATAGCCATCGGCCTTGGCGATATGGAAAAGCCCATCCAGAATATCTTCCAGCAAATGGCAGTCGGTCTGCCCTTCGCTGCACAGACCAGCCAGTTGACGCGCATAGGATTCATAACCCGCGACGTCCTGTTTGGCGAGATCGTAAAGCCGCGCGACATGCGCCGCTTCTTCCTTCGGCACGGCAAATATATCCTGGAAAGCGCGAATCTCGTCCTGCGTTACAACGCCATCCGCCTTGGCCATTTTCGCGGAAAGCGCAATCATTGCGATGGAAAAGGCGACGCGCCGGCGGGTATCGGCATCGCCCTCGAAAACGGTGCGCACGGCTTCGATAACGCCGGTAACGGCATTCGACGCCACGTAAGTGACAAATTCACCAATGCGAACCCAAATCGACATGGGTCTTTTCTATAGAATTCCAAATGGGCTGAAAACCATACAGACGCGCTAAAGTCGAAAAAACAATTATTTAGAAAGAAATGCGCAGGAAGCCTCATAATCTTGCCGGACGAACATCGCCCGGCTGGCCTCCCTTGAAAAATCGCGCGCTTATTGTGGCTCGCGTTCCTCGAACGAACGCTGCGCGGTCGCCGCCGCCGCTTCCCCGGCAGCCTGCGCCTGTTCGTCCGTCTGACCGACTGACTTCGCCGCCGCAACGGCATTGCCGCGCGCACGCTCAATGGCGGCGGCTTTTTCTTCCGGGCCCGTCACGCCCGCATTTTCGCGAAGGGACTTGACCAGATCCGGTCCCTTTTCGGCGTTCCCGTTGTCGGCCACCGGCGCGGGCGGCGAGACGGCGGCCCCCTTGTCGGTGCTGGTCGTCTCGGTACCGGTCGTCGTGGCAGCGGTCTCCTCGTCACCCTTGCCACATGCGGCAAGCGCAACGAGCACGATGGCGGACACGAAAAACAGAAAGTTGCGGTTCATGACAAAAGCCATAACCGAACCGACCCTGCGTTTAAACACGGAAAACGCAGAATGCCCGTCTTTTCCCAACTTCGCTGTGTTCACGTTCATTTCGATCTACAACTTCCAGGCATGTTCTTAACTGGTCCGAGGGCGGAAATGGCGACCCGGAAACCGGATCGCCATCAACGATAGACGCGGCACATATCCCCCGACGACTTCGTAACGTCAGTTGGAAGGCGTCGTGCCAGTGTCTGGCGTGGACGGTGCCGGATCGGTCGGTGCAGGTGTCGTCATCGTATCATTGTTCGACGGCGCCGCCGGCGTGGACGGTGCCGGTGCGTTGGTCGTGTCATCGTTCTTGTCGTTGCAGGCTGCAAGACCGAGAAGCGATACGGCGGCGACAGAAGCAATCAGAAACTTCTTCACGTTGGCTCTCCTTCCTAGTTCAGGCTATCCGGCCTCATTTGGCCGTGACCCGGTTTCAGGCATCAAATGGCGACATTGCCAAAGCGCCTCTCTGTTTCTCCGTGCCTGACCGGTTTGCCCGGCCAATCACCTTTACGGTCGTCTGTCGGCACAGGAATCCCGTTGACCTCGACCGTCACACAGGAAAACGGCAACACGGCGGAAAAGTTCTCTCAATTAGTCTTACCGAACGTAATAAAACGGCAGTATCAAAGGATTAAAGGCATATTCGGCAGGTTTAAAAAACCGCAATTATTTCGTCACGCCCCTGTCATTGGACGGTGTTTAACTTCGCAAAACTGAAGTCGGGATTCGTCCTAAAGGGGAACTTTTTGATGACAGACGGTGCAGCAGGCGGCACAATTCTCAAGCGTGCGGTAACCCGAAACAGCGCCCTTTCGAAGGCCGGATTTTCGGAAAGGTTGTTTGCCTGGCTGTTCAAGGGGCTGGTCTATCCGCAGATTTGGGAAGACCCGGAAGTGGATATGGCAGCGCTTGCCATCGAACCCGGACACCGCATCGTCACCATCGCCTCCGGCGGCTGCAACGCCATGTCTTACCTGACCGCGAACCCCGCGCGCGTCGAGGCGGTCGACCTCAATCAGGCCCATGTGGCGTTCAACCGGCTGAAGCTCGCCGCCATCAGGAACCTGCCCGACTACGATGCATTCTACCGCTTTTATGGCAAGGCCGACGACAAGACCAACCTTGCAGCCTACAGGCGCTTCATCCGCCCGCATCTGGACGATGAAAGCCGCGCCTATTGGGAAAAGCGCAAGTGGAATGGCCGCCAGCGCATTTCCATCTTCTGGCGCGATCTTTACCGACATGGCCTGCTCGGCGTCTTCATTGGCATGGGGCATCGCGTCGCCCGCCTCTACGGCATCGACCCGCGTGATATCCTCAAGGCACGCACGATTGAAGAACAGCGCTCCTTTTTCGATACGGCGCTCGCGCCGCTGTTCGAAAAGCGCATGGTGCGCTGGGCAACAGCCCGCAAATCCTCGCTGTTCGGGCTGGGCATACCGCCGCAGCAATATGATGCTCTGGCAACGGCCGGTAACGGCAATATGGCCGACGTGTTGCGCAGCCGCCTTGAGAAGCTGGCCTGCGGCTTCCCCCTCACCGATAATTATTTCGCCTGGCAGGCTTTCGGGCGCGGCTATAGCGGCGACGAGGAAACCGGGCCACTCCCGCCCTATCTCTCGCGCAGCAATTTCGAAACGGTGCGCGCCCGCGCCGACCGCATGACGGTGCAGAATGCAAGCTACACCGATTTTCTCGCCGCCAAGCCTGCCGCGTCGGTTGATCGCTATATCCTGCTCGATGCGCAGGACTGGATGAACGACGAGCAACTCAATGCCCTGTGGAGCGAAATTACCCGTACCGCCGCCCCCGGCGCCCGCGTGATCTTCCGCACCGCCGCCGAACCGAGCCTTCTGCCCGGACGTGTCGCGCCCGGCACCCTCGACCGCTGGGATTATCGCGCGGAGGAATCGCGCACCCTGCACGACCGCGACCGCTCATCGATCTATGGCGGCTTCCATCTCTACATATTGAAGGACGACTGATATGCTGCGCAGCCCATGGAGCATTCAGGGCGTGGATCATGCCAGCCTCATGGACCGCGTCTATCGGCGCCAGCGTCATTTATACGATGCGACCCGCAAATATTACCTTCTGGGTCGCGACCCCATGATAGCAGGTCTCGGCGTTCCAGAAGGCGGCGACGTATTGGAAATCGGCTGCGGGACGGGGCGCAATCTCGTCAAGACAGCGCGGCTCTATCCCGATACCAGACTGTTCGGGATCGATATCTCCGCCGAAATGCTGGATACGGCACGCCGCGCGGCAGAACGGGCAGGCATCAAGGACCGCCTTCGCCTCGACCGCGCCGATGCGGCGCAGTTCGACCCCCAACACCTCTTCGGGCAATCGGGTTTCGACCGGATTTTCATTTCATATGCCGTCTCGATGATACCGCAATGGCAATCGGTCATCCGTGAAAGCATCCGGCATCTCAATCCGGGCGGCGAATTGCATATCGTCGATTTCGGCGATCAGGCGCGCCTGCCGCGCTGGTTCCGTTCCGCACTTTTCCAATGGCTCGAATGGTTTCACGTCAGTCCGCGCGAAGATCTGTTCCCGGTCTGCGAACAACTCGCCGATGAGCGTGGCGCAAACGTTGAACGGCGCATTCTCTATCGCGGCTTTGCCTGGATAGCGGTCATTCGTTCCATAACCAGCTAGACTGGTGACGTTCGCCTCCGGATCGCGTAACCGTTAAGGGACTGATTCGCGACACGGAAACACTGCATGAACCGTTTGGCCAGCCACAGCATTCTCGCCCTTGGCGTCTTTCTTCTCTCCGCCTGCACCACGGTGGATTACGATTTTTCCGATGTAAAGAAGCGCAGTACCGTTGCCCGCATCGCCCCGCCTTCCGGCGCGGTCAAGGCGCCGCGCTTCGGCGACCGCGATCCGCATGACTGGACCGGAAAGACGCCGTGGCATTATCCGATCCACGGCACCGATGTTTCCAAATATCAAACCAATGTGGACTGGAGCGCGGTGCGGGCCAGCGGCATCTCCTTCGCATTCATCAAGGCGACGGAAGGCGGCGACCGTGTCGATGACCGTTTTCTGGAACACTGGAACGGCACGCGTCAGGCAGGCATTTCGCGCAGCGCCTACCACTTCTATTATTTCTGCCGTCCCGCCATCGAACAGGCGCGCTGGTACATCCGGAACGTACCGCGCGATCCCGGCGCGCTTCCGCCCGTACTCGACATGGAGTGGAACCCGCATTCGCCAACCTGCAAGCTGCGCCCCAATGCGGCAGTGGTGCGCAAGGAAATGCGCATTTTCCTGAAAGCGCTCGAAAAGCACTATGGCAAACGCCCGATCATCTACACAACGGTCGATTTTTTCGACGACAACGATCTGAAGCAGATGCGCGATTATCCGTTCTGGCTGCGCTCGGTCGCGGGACATCCGGACGAGAAATACGGTCCGCATCCCTGGACGTTCTGGCAATATACCGGCACCGGTTCCATCCCCGGTATCCGGGGCGATGCAGACATCAACGTTTTTGCAGGGGACGCCGGTTCGTGGAAAAAGTGGCTGGAAAGCAACAAGGTCCGTTAACCCGGCACGGTTTGGCTATTCACACCAAGTTTTGCTTCATTTCCGAGTCTTGTTGAGGCAAGACCAGATTTCGGACGGGAGCAGTTCGCTCCCAGCTTATCAGTGTGAGTTACCAATGAAGTTCTTTGCTTCAGTCATTGCAGCGGGCCTGCTGGCCTCGACAACCCTATCCGGCCTATCCGGCGTTGAGGCCGCGACGTCTGCGGCCCCCGCCGTAACGCCGGCCGGGAACACCGTCGACCTGCCGAAACCCGAATGCGAAACCGATTTCGGCCAGTGGATGGAAAACCTGACCAGAGAGGCTCGCGAAGCCGGCGTCAGCGATAAGGGCATTGCAGAGCTGCACAAGGCTTTCATAGACCAGAAAGTTCTGGGCCGCGATCGCAAGCAGACCGTGTTCAACCTGACCTTCACCGAATTTTCCAAGCGCCTCATTTCCGAAGCCCGTCTGAAGAAAGGCCAGGACAACCTCGTCAAATATGCCGATGTCTTCAGGAAGGTCGAGGATACCTATGGCGTACCCGGCCCAATTCTGGCGGCCTTCTGGGGGCTGGAGACGGACTACGGCGCCATTCAGGGCGATTTCGACACGCTGAATGCGCTCGTCACCCTTTCCTATGACTGCCGCCGCCCGAATCTCTTCCGCCCGCAGCTCATCGCCCTTCTCAAGCTGTTCGATCAAGGCGTCGTCGATGCGGCGACCACCGGCGCATGGGCTGGCGAAATCGGCATGATGCAGCTTCTGCCGAAGGATTATCTGGAACGTGGTGTGGATGGCGACGGCGACGGCAAGGTCGATCTGAAGAACAGTGTTCCCGATGCCATGATGACCGCCGGTCGCATGATTTCCGAGCTGGGCTGGAAACGCGGCCAGCCTTGGCTGGAAGAAGTGCGCCTCACCAAGGACCTGCCTTGGGAAGAAGCGATCCGCACCAACCGCAAACCGCATTCATGGTGGGCGCAGCAGGGTGTAACCGGGCTGAAAGGCCCGCTCGGCCCGGACGATGGCGACGCATCGCTTCTCCTGCCGCTCGGTCGCAAGGGACCGGCCTTTCTGTCCTATCCGAACTTCGACGTCTTCGTGGAATGGAACAAATCCATCGTTTACGCCACCACGGCCGCCTATTTCGCGACCCGTCTCGCCGGTGCGCCCGCCTTCGATCCGGGCAATCCGGTTCCGGGTCTGACGCAGGATCAACTGAAGGAGCTTCAGACCAAGCTTCAGGCGCGCGGCCACGAGATGGGCAAGATCGACGGCGTTTTCGGTGTCGCGACCCGCGATGCCGTGCGCGCCGAACAATTGCGCCTCGGTATGCCCGCCGATTCCTGGCCAACACAGGAACTGCTCGATAAGCTCTGAGTTTCGACAAGGCGCGGTGTCTTCAAACCCGCGCCTTTTCCTTTCCTGAAATGAAATGCGCCCATGCTCACAACGCTGATCGTCGTTCTTCCCGTTTTCGCGCTGATCTTCTCCGGTTGGGGCGCGTTCAGGCTGAAAATACTGGGGCCGCACGCGATAACGGAGCTGAACCGTTTCGTGGTCTATCTGGCGCTGCCCGCCCTTCTGTTCGATATCATGGCCAATACCCATGGCGGCGAACTCTGGCAGCCGGGCTTCATCGCCGTCTTTCTGCTTTCCAGCGCCATCGCTTTCGTCCTGCCGTTTCTGGTGCGGCTGCGCGGAAAACGGCCTCTGTCTGATACCGCGCTTGACGGCCTCAACGCCGCTTATCCGAATACCGGCTATATGGGCATCCCGCTTTCGATGATCGCCTTCGGGTCCGGTGTGCTGGCGGCGACCACCATTTCCATCATCATAACGGTCTGCATTACTTTCGCCTTCGCCATCGTGCTGATCGAGATTGGATTGCAGACCGAAAAGAGGCCGCTTCGCCTGATCTGGAAGGTCGTGCGCTCGCTGGCCCGCAATCCGCTGCTTGTCGCACCGGCGCTGGGCGCGCTTGTCTCCGCGCTTGGCCTTTCCATTCCCGCTTCCGCGGAAACCTTCCTCAAGATGCTCGGCGGTGCCGCCTCGCCCTGCGCACTCGTGGCACTCGGACTCTTCCTTGCCCAGCCGCGAAAGATCGAACGCGAAAGCATCAACGCCATCGCTTTCCTCGTTGCGGTCAAGCTCATCGTCCAGCCGCTGGCGACATGGCTGCTGGCGGTCTATGTGTTCGCACTACCTCCGCTCCTGGCGCAAAGCGCAGCACTCCTCGCCGCGCTTCCGACCGGCACCGGCCCCTTCATGCTCGCCGAGCATTATCGGCGCGAAGCGGCCATTACCTCCAATGTCATCCTCTATTCGACCGTCATCTCCGTACTCACCTTGTCGGCCTATCTCGCACTAATTCGCTGAAAACCGGCACGAAACCTGTCAAAAACGCTGTGGCAACTACGGCGAAAACAGTACGAAACATGGCAGTTCGGTGTCTTTTTCATGAAATGTGAACAGATTTTTCTGGCCAATTATTTCAATGGTTTAGGTGGTAAACAGTAGGTTTATTTCCCCATCACGACAGATTGCAGGACGAAATCATCTTTTGTTCGGGGCTTTTTGCGCTTAGATTCCTGGCTCCTACCAGCGCGCGTCCGATCAGTTCGGACGCATATGAAGGAGACAGACCAATGGGACTGACGCGATCTTTGAATGTCCTCATGATCTGTGCGGCATTTGCATTTGTTGCAGCGTTGATAGCAGGCCTCATCCCTTGATGGTGATCGCCTGAACCACATTACAGCGGCTTCGGCTTTTGAGGATAGGCCGACCCGTTCTGAAAAGAAAAGCCCGGCGATTTCGCCGGGCTTTTCTCTTTTACGCAACTTCCAGCGCCGCTTCCGCCTTCGGCCTTATTCCGATCATGTGACAGATGGCAAAAGGCAGATCGGCACGGTTCATGGTGTAGAAATGGAAATCCTGCACGCCGCGCTCGATCAAATCCATCACCTGTTCGGCGGCAACGGCTGCGGCCACAAGCTGATGCGTCTGCGGATCGTTTTCCAGTCCCTCGAAACGCTCGGCCAGCCATGCCGGAATATGCGTTGCGGAGCGCGAGCAGAAATTTCGCACCTGCTTGAAATTATGCACCGGCAACATGCCCGGAATGATCGGAATATAGATGCCGGCGCGACGCACACGCTCGACATAACGTTCGTAAAGATCGTTATCGAAGAAGAACTGGGTAATGGCGCGGGTAGCGCCATTGTCCACCTTGCGCTTCAGCATATCGATATCTGTCGCGAAATCCGGGCTTTCCGGGTGCTTTTCCGGGTAAGCCGAGACGGAAATGTCGAAATCCGCAATGCCGCGCAAGCCGGCGACCAGATCGGCGCCGTTCTGATAACCGTCAGGCGTCGGCACATATTTTTCACCGATACCCGCAGCCGGATCGCCGCGCAACGCCACGAAGCGACTGACGCCAAGCGCCGCGAACTCGCGAACCACCCGGTCGACGTCATCGCGCGTCGCATCCACGCAGGTCAAATGCGCAGCCGGCTCGATATCGGTTTCCTTCAGGATGCGCGCCACGGTACGCGCCGTGCGTTCGCGCGTGGAACCGCCCGCGCCATAGGTCACGGAAACGAATTCGGGCTGAAGCGGCGCGAGCCGCGTGACCGTATCCCAGAGACGCTGTTCCATTTCTTCCGTCTTGGGTGGGAAGAATTCGAACGATACCCGGGTGGTCTGGCCGACATCCGGTCGGCGGGAAAGACCGTAGAAACCCATCAAACTGTCTCCGTCATGCTTGTTTCATTCAATGCCGGATCGGCAATGAGAAGGCGCGGATCGCGCGCAAGCCACAGCTTGACGGTCAGTCCCGCATCTCCGTTGGTTGCCTTCGGTTCCAGCTCCAGTGTCTTTTCGGGCTCAAGCCCGGCGTCCTTCATCCAGCCCAGCATCTGCTCGTCGCTGAAACCAAGCCGCAAATGAGCGTGATCCTCGCGCAGGAATTCCAGCCTGTGCGGCGCAAAATCCACGATCAGCAGACGCCCATTGGGGCGCAGCGCACGCGCGCCTTCGCGAATGGCGGCCAACGGATCGTCCAGAAAATGCAGAACCTGATGGATCGTCACCAGATCGAAGCTCTCGCGCTCAACGGGGAGCGCATAAACGTCGCCCTGCCGCACCTGTGCGTTGCCGACCGAGGCAAGATCGAGATTGGCGCGCGCCACCGCCAGCATGTCACGATTGATATCGATGCCAAGCCCGCGCGCATAAAGCGGCGCGAAAAGCTCAAGCAGGCGCCCCGTTCCGGTACCGATGTCGAGCATGGCCTGAAACGGCCTGTCACCGACGATCTGCCGCAGCGCCGTTTCCACAGCGGTTTCGGATACATGCAACTTGCGGATTTCATCCCAGCTTCCGGCATTGGCGCTGAAATAGGCCGCAGCCTTTTCCTGACGGCTGGACTTGACCTGCGACAGGCGCTCCAGATCGCGCTCGACCAATGCGTCCGAACGATCAAGGCGCGCCAGAAGACCATGCGCCAGATCGCCGCCAATGGCATTATCGGCAAGACGGAAATAGGCCCACGCCCCCTCCTGATAACGGCTGATGAGATCGGCCTCGCCCAGAAGCTTCAGATGCCGCGACACGCGTGGCTGCGACTGCCCCAGAATGGTCGTCAGATCGGAAACCGTCAGGTCGCCCCGCGCCAAAAGCGCAAGAATGCGCAAGCGGCTCGGCTCGGCCACCGCTTTCAGCACATCCACCATCTGATCGAGTTGCAATTGCAAACCGGCCATCGTTTCGCTCTCAAGCTCCATAAAAGATATAAAGATATGTTTATATGGAAAATTACTCCTGCGCAAGGGCTTTTCATGGCAGAATGAACAGGACAAGAGATTCGTTCACAACAGTCGGCGGGAGAACCACCATGCGTGCAGGCACATTGCGCCAGAAGGCGATTGCCAAATCGCTGACACTACTGCTCCCGGCAGTTCCCTATTCGGATTCCGAGCCGATCCGCGCGGCGGCACTCAGCCCGCATATGAAGACACTGCCACCTTCGACCGCGGTATGGCTGGCAACCGTCGCGCATGTGCGTCACGCCCATACCGACTACGATGCCCTGCGCGACGATGGTTACGACAGGGATTCGGCGCGTTTTTTCGTGCTGGATGCGATCAACGCAAAACTGACGGAATGGCGCGCGACGCGGCTTCTGACGCCGGAAGACGATGAAGCGGTGCAGATATAAACCGCATACCGCAAAACATGCCTATTGTTTGCTCGCGCCGCACTTTGTCCGTGAAAGCTTTACAGTGAAGCGCCGTGGGCCAACCATCCCTTTCGGCATTGGCTGCGTCACCAGTCTGGCCTTGAGCCTGCAAGTCCCGACGACGACATCATATAAGCTATAATCCCGGCGGGTAATGGTTTTGATGGATTTATCGGGAAAGCGCTTTTGCACCGCCTCCGTCACTGCTGCCACTTCGCGGCTTTCCTCGACATTGGGCGCCAGCACGGCATGTGCAGGCAGCGTTAAAAACAACAGCGCAAATACAGTCAGCAGACGTTTGGTTATCATGATGCACCCCCGATTTCTGCAAGATAGCGCATTCAGCAGCCCAAAACCATCGGACTTGAGCCCGGAATAACAACAATCCCGAACCAGAACAGCTATGGCCGCGTAATCAACGCTTCCGCAAAACCATGAAAATACGCGGAAAACGCAGCAGCGCCTTTCCATCGCGCGTCAGCGGATAATGCGGCGCTATCCGCGTCCTGTAAGCAGCAAGGTAAGCCGCCCGCTCCTCGTCATCCAGCGGATCGAGAAACGGGCGAAGACCCGTTCCCTTGACCCATTCGATAATGGCGTCAACACCATCCAGCGGATGATTATAGATCGTGTGCCATATATCGATCCGCGCCGCCTGATCGGCAAAGGCGTTATAATATTCCCTCACAGGCGGCAGCGGGTCCCTGCCCTCGTCGCCGATTTTGGCTGCGAACGCCTGCATTTTCGCAACTTCCCGCATGGCAATATGGGTAGGCTCACCCATATTATCCGGCATCTGCACCGCCAGAAATGCGCCGGAACAAAGTAGCGACAGCAGCCTCTTCATCTCCGCGATGTGATCGGGAAACCACTGGAAGACCGCATTGGAGAACAGGACATCCGTCCCGGCATCCGGCATGAAAGTCGTCGCATCATCGATGGAAAAATCCACCTGCGGCAGACGCGCCCTCGCCTTCTCGATCATGTCCGGCGACGTATCGAAGCCGGAAACCTGCGCATCCGGCCAGCGCTCGACCAGAAGCTCGGTGGAGTTACCCGGCCCACAACCGATATCGACCACCTTGCGCGGTTTGCCTATCGGAATCTGCGCCAGAAGATCGTGCGCCGGGCGGCTACGTTCATCCTCGAATTTCAGATATTGCGTTGCGGACCAGTCCTTCATGAACATTCTCCCAACAAAAAGGCCGGTGCGATGCACCGGCCTGATAAAACGTCAAAGATTAAGCGCCCAAGGTTCGTTGAGGTTCTGGTTATGGCGAGGCGAAAATGGTGGGTTCGAGAACCGGAGCGGAGCATACTTACGCATATTCCCGAAAAGTTGCAGACTTTTCGGATAAGAATATGTGAATAAAGACCGCGTGAGCACCGGAAGCGGAGAACCACGCCATTTGCAGACCGCCAGAACCTGAACATCTCGAACCTCAGCGGGTGAGCGGCTTGTAAGTCACCCGCTTGGGGTTAACGCTGTCCGGTCCCAGACGGCGAACCTTGTCGGCTTCGTAATCCTCGAAATTGCCTTCGAACCATTCGACATGGCTGTCGCCTTCGAAAGCGAGGATATGCGTCGCGAGACGGTCGAGGAACATGCGATCGTGGCTGATGATAACGGCGCACCCAGCGAAGTTTTCCAGTGCGTCTTCCAGCGCGCCGAGCGTTTCCGTGTCGAGATCGTTGGTCGGTTCGTCGAGAAGCAGGACATTGCCGCCCGATTTCAGCATCTTGGCCAGATGCACGCGGTTGCGCTGACCACCGGAAAGATTGCCGACCTTCTGCTGCTGATCGCCGCCCTTGAAATTGAACGCACCGCAATAGGCGCGGGAATTCATCTCAAACTTGCCGAGCTTGATGACATCGTTGCCGCCGGAAATTTCTTCCCACACGGTTTTGTTCGCATCCAGCGCATCGCGGCTCTGGTCCACATAGGACATATGCACCGTGTCGCCGACACGCACCGAACCATTGTCCGGCTGCTCCTGCCCTGTCAGCATCTTGAACAGGGTCGATTTACCGGCGCCGTTCGGACCGATCACGCCGACAATGCCACCCGCAGGCAGTTTGAAGGAAAGGTCATCGATCAACAGACGGTCGCCAAAACCCTTGGACAGGTTCTCGACCTCGATAACCACCTGACCCAGACGCTCGCCCACCGGAATGATGATCTGCGCATCACCCGGACGGCGTTCTTCGGCACTTCTGACCAGCTCGTCATAGGCCTTGATACGTGCCTTGGACTTGGCCTGACGCGCCTTGGGGCTGGCCGAAATCCACTCGCGTTCACGCGACAGCGCCTTTTCACGGGCAGCTTCTTCACGGCCCTCCTGCGCCATGCGCTTGGCCTTGGCTTCCAGATAGGCAGAATAATTGCCCTCATAAGGAATGCCGCGGCCACGGTCGAGCTCGAGAATCCAGCCCGTCACATTGTCGAGGAAGTAGCGGTCGTGGGTGATGATCAGCACCGAGCCCGGATATTCGCGCAGGTACTTTTCAAGCCAGGCCGTCGTTTCGGCATCGAGATGGTTGGTCGGCTCGTCGAGCAGCAGCAGATCGGGCTTCGACAGAAGCAGCTTGCACAGCGCCACACGGCGCTTTTCACCGCCCGAAAGCATGGTTACGTCGGCGTTGCCGGGCGGGCAGCGCAGCGCTTCCATGGCCATTTCGACCTGACTTTCCAGATCCCAGAGGTTCTGGCTGTCGATGATGTCCTGAAGCTTCGCGCCCTCATCCGCCGTTTCGTCGGAATAGTTCATCATCAGCTCGTTATAACGGTCGATGATGGCTTTCTTGGCAGCGACGCCTTCCATCACATTGCCGAGCACGTCCTTGGACGCGTCGAGTTCCGGCTCCTGCGCGAGATAACCGCAGGTCGCGCCGTCAGCCAGCCATGCCTCGCCGGTATATTCCTTGTCGAGACCGGCCATGATCTTGAGAATGGTCGATTTACCAGCGCCGTTAGGACCCAGAATACCGATCTTGGCGTCGGGATAGAAGGAGAGGTGAACATTCTCCAGAATCTTCTTGTTGCCATAGGCCTTGTTAAGGCCGGACATATGATAAATAAACTGGCGAGCCATAAAGCGCGTCGTCTCCGCAGGTTGAAAGGCGCGGTCGGTCCAATGCTCGCCGAACCGCGCGGAAAAAGCTGACGCGTATGTAGGCTAAATATGCACGGGACGCAAACGGCAACCCGTAAATCCGGCGCGCTTGATCCGGCGAGGCAAAACCGGGATGACGACCCTGAATTACGAAACCGGGCGCGGATATTTCCGTCACCCGGTTTCCCCTCTGGCCGCTGTCCGTGAAAGTTTCCTCCCTTTCATCGAACAGCCTGCAAATGATGGCGTGGATACTTTGGCGAAAGCCTCCGATTTCCCTGCAAAAACCCATTTTCACGCCTCTATAAAGCTAGATTTGCGCAGGTTTTTAACGTTTTCAAGCAGAATCTGCACAAATTACGCGATTGCCTAAAATTCCCTCATAACCGGCGCCAATGCCTGTTTTCGCGACGCTTCCACGCCCGAGATTGACTATTTGAGCGGCATAAAATCTGATGGTGAAATGACGTTTAAGACCATCCATCGCCTCCGGGCTTCCGACAACACGGAACTCCCCTTCCGCCGCGCTCACGCCAGTGGGCCGAAAGCTGTTGTCCAGATATGCCACGGCCTTGCCGAACATTCCGCGCGATATGAGCGCTTTGCCTCGGCACTCTCCGGGGCGGGCTATCACGTCTATGCGCACGATCATCGGGGGCATGGAAGCAATATCGGCTCCCATGCACCCAGGGGAATGTTCGCCACCAGGCAAGGATATGCCGTGGCTATTGGGGATGTGCGGTCACTCAACCGCTACATTCACGAATCTCACCCCGGCCTGCCGGTCGTCCTGTTCGGCCATTCGATGGGCGGACTGATCGCGCTGAATTACGTGCTGGATCACAGCGACACCGTGGATGCGGTCGCCATCTGGAATTCCAATCTCGACGGCGGAGTGGAAAGCGCGGCAGCGTTGATGCTTCTTTATATGGAGCGGATGCTGAAGGGGTCGGATGTTCCAAGCACTCTCCTTCCCAAACTCACATTCCGCGCGTGGGGACGAGCCATTTCCGGCCATCGCACGCTTTTCGACTGGCTGTCGCACGATCCGGCGGAAGTCGATGCCTATATCGCCGATCCGCTTTGCGGCTTCGATGCCAGCGTGGCGCTATGGATCGATATTTTCCGCCTGATCCGGCGCGGTGCTGACGACCGGAACTTCGCGGATGTTCCCAAATCCCTGCCCTTTAACCTCGTCGGCGGCGCGGAAGACCCGGCAACGGCAAACGGCGCCGCCGTCACGCGGCTGGCGGAGTGGCTGCGCGGAATGGGTTTCAAGCAGGTCGATTGCACGATCCTGCCCGGCACACGCCATGAAAGCCTCAACGAGATCAACCGGGATGAGGTGACACAGAAATTTATGGATTGGCTTGCGGACGCTCTTCCGTCTCCGGCAATGTCCGGCTAAAAAAGACCGGCCGAGCTATGGGTCAAGGCAAAACTCACGATTTCTTGAACCATCTTGGCTTTGCCGCCCAATCAATGCTAAGGAGCGCGCCTTGCGCGCTATCGGCTTTCCGGGCAGGAAAGCCGAGCTTGAGCAGATAGCGCGAGGAATGAAGGAACGCCCCGCTTGGAAACACCGACGATTTCTGTGGTTATCCCCTGCCGCAACGAAGCCGATAATCTTGCATTTCTGCTGGATGAAGTCGATGCCGCCATGCAGGGCCGTGCATATGAAGTCATCGTCGTGGACGACGGCTCGACGGATTCGACCAGCGATGTGCTTGCAGGCCGTATCCATTCGGGCAAACCGCTCCGCCACCTGCGCCATGACCGCTCGTCGGGCCAGAGCGCCGCTGTGCGTTCCGGCGTCTTTGCGGCACGCGGCCAGATCGTCGTGACGATGGATGGCGACGGGCAGAACGACCCGGCTTACCTTCCCGTTCTGGCAGACGCCCTGATAAAGGCCGGGCCTGATTACGGCATTGCCGCGGGGCAGCGCCTCAAGCGCACGGATACGAAACTCAAGCAGCTTTCATCCCGCTTTGCCAATAATCTGCGCGGGGTCATCCTGAAGGACAAGACCCGCGATTCCGGTTGCGGCCTCAAGGCCCTGCACACCGAGCTTTTCCGGCAACTGCCCTTCTTCGATGGCTGGCATCGTTATCTGCCCGCCCTAGCGCTGCGCGAAGGATATGACGTCGTGCATGTCGATGTCGTGGATCGCGAACGCCGCCACGGAAAATCGAATTACGGCATCCTCGACCGCGGGGCTCGCGGCATTCTCGACCTTTACGGCGTCTGGTGGCTGCGCAGGCGCCGCAAGGTTGTCCCTCGTGTGAGGGAGATCGCCCATGACTGATATTTTCAACAGCCTGTCGCAATGGCTGCACGAGGTCTTCATCGCTCAATGGGATGGCTGGATCGTGCTGGGCTTCATCGCACAGGCCTGCTTCACCATGCGCTTCGTCGTGCAATGGCTCGCCTCTGAAAAGGCCAGACGCAGCGTCATGCCGGTGGCGTTCTGGTTCTTCTCGCTGGGCGGCGGCACGTTGCTGCTGATCTACGCGATCCAGCGCAAGGACCCCGTCTTCATCGCCGGACAGGCGCTCGGCCTCGTGGTCTATATCCGCAATCTCTGGCTCATCGCCAATGAAAAGAAGCGGCATCAAGCGGGCGAATAAGCCCGCTTGAACACCATAATCATCAAGCTTTCAGCGTGCGGCCAACAGAGCGATAATCAAGGCCCGTGCCTGCAATGTCTTCGGCCTTGTAGACATTGCGCAGATCGACCAGCACATTGCCGTTCATCACGCTGGCCAGGCGTTTCAGGTCGAGCGCACGATAGGCGTTCCACTCGGTCAGCAGGGCCACCACGCCAGCACCCCTTGCCGCATCATAGGCAGAACCGCACCAGACGACGCCGGGCAGCGCCGTTTTTGCAGCATCCATGGCTTCAGGATCGTGTGCCTGAACGCGGATGCCAGCCTTCTGGATCGCAGCGACGATGTCCAGCGCAGGCGATTCCCGGATATCATCGGTGTTCGGCTTGAACGCAATTCCCAGTACCGCGACCATTTCCACGCCGCTTTCCCTGGCGGCGGCAACGATCCGTTCGGCCATGGATTGCTTGCGCGCTTCGTTGACCGAAATCACTTCCTCGATCAGGGCCTGCGGCGCGTTATATTTCTTGCCGGTAGCAGCGAAAGCCCTAGTATCCTTCGGGAAACAGGAGCCGCCGAAACCGGGGCCGGCATGAAGAAACTTCGAGCCGATACGGTTGTCCATGCCGATGGCGCGGGCCACTTCCTGCACATTGCCGCCGGTCTTTTCGCACAGGTCTGCCACCTGGTTGATGAAGGTCACCTTCATCGCGAGAAACGCATTTGCGGCATATTTGATGATTTCCGCATTTTCCAGCGAGGTTACGACCATCGGCGTTTCCCGCAGGTAAAGCGGGCGATAGAGACGGCGCATCGCCGCTTCGCCGCGCTCGTCCTCGACACCCACAACCACCCGATCGGGCCGCATGAAATCCTCGATCGCAGAGCCTTCACGAAGGAATTCCGGATTGGAAACCATCGAGAACGCCACGCCGGGGCGCGCAGCCGCAATGCGGTCGCGAATGCGCGCGTTCGTGCCGACGACGACCGTGGACTTGATGACGACCACCGCGCCCGGCTTCATGGCGGCGGCGATTTCATCGGCGGCCGCTTCGATATATTGCAGGTCCGCCTCGCCGTCGCCGCGTCGCGACGGCGTGCCGACAGCGATAAAGATAACGTCGGCATCGGCGACACTCGAAGCAAGATCGGTGCTGAAATCCAGACGTCCGTCGCGGATATTGCGCGTCATCAGTTCGTCCAGCCCCGGCTCGAAAATCGTGACCTTTCCGGCCGTCAGCCGCTCGATGATCGACGGATTCTTGTCGACACAGGTGACGTGAAAACCGAATTCGGCAAAACACACCCCCGAAACCAGACCCACATAGCCCGTTCCGATCATCGCCAGCTTCATATGCTCAGTCCTTCAAGCTCTCTCAGAGATAATTGTCGTAGTCGGAAACGAGCAGATGCAGCGGCTTCTCGTTCTCTTCGACATTCGAGAAACGGCCGATCGGCTCGCGGAAAATATTGTCGGTCAGATCGTCATTGACCGTCGAGACCTCGCCGATCAGAACATCGGCGCCCTCACCCCAGAATGCGTGCCAGTTACCGGGCAGAAGCGTCACGCTTTCACCCGGCTGAAGCTTCAGATGGGCGCCCGCATTCTGCGTGACAAGGCGTCCATCCGTTGCGACGGTCACGTCGCTTTCCTCATCGACACTGCCATCGGGAAGCGAATTGAACAGTTCCAGCACCAGCGTGCCGCCGCCACGATTGATGATGTCTTCCGCCTTCACCACATGGCGGTGCATCGGCGAAAGCTGGTTCTTGCGCGAGATCATGATTTTCTCGGCATAGAGCATTCCGCCACCACGCTTGAGATCCTCGGCATTGCCGTTGCGCGTGGTGAAGAGGAACAGGCCCATATCGGCAAACTTGCCCTGGCCGTAATCGGTTATGTCCCATCCAAGACGCGCATCGCGGATCGCGCGCGCATCAGAAGAGGTTCGCGCCTTCAACTCCTCGGGCGACCAATAGGCAAAAGGCGGCATGACATAGCCGAAAGAACGGATGAAAGCGTCGCTTTCGCGAATGATTTCGTTGATTTCAGAACGTTTCATGGCCACTGAGCCTCCCATGGGATGAAACAGATTGGGATGTCGTTGACGTGGTAACTGGCTTTTAAACCAATTTGCAATCCCGGAAACGCCTCGAAAGCGGATGTAACACACATTTGCAACGATCTGACCACGCCGCAAAAGCGACATTTCGAGCGCATCCCGAAAAAGTGTGAAACGGTTTTCGGACAAGATGCGCGTCAAGCTAAAAAGACGGAGCATTTCCAGCGATTCAGGAAAAAAGGAAATGCTCCGGACGTGTCGTCTTTACGCGAAAACCATGTCGCATCCCAATGAGCGTTCGGACTGGTTCAGTGATTGAATCAGCACAACGGAAGCTCGTTCGCAGACCTTTAGAGTTGTGGGCAAGCCATTGAGATAACGGGACAAGCCGTGCTTCCGGAAGACAAGGGAAACACGGGATCGCGTCGTGGTCGCTGGGAGAACAGCGCGAAGCCGATCCGAAGATGGAAAGCAAGAGTCGAGGCTATGGACGTTCGCAACGAAATGCTGGGGCTTTTGACCGGGCGCGACCCCAATTTCAGCCTGGAGCAGAAATTCTACACCGACCCGGAATATCACAAGCTGGATCTGGAAAACATTTTCTACAAGGACTGGCTGTTCGTCGGCCATGATTGCGAATTGCCGATGACCGGCTCCTATCTGACCGTGCAGATCGGCGCATATCCGGTCATCGTCGTGCGCGACGCGCAGGGCGGCATCCGTGCTTTCCATAATTCCTGCCGCCATCGCGGCTCGCGTATCTGCGCTGCCGAAAAGGGCACCGCCGCAAAGCTCGTCTGCCCCTATCACCAGTGGACCTACGAACTCGACGGCCGCCTGCTCTTCGCACGACAGGTCGGGCCGGATTTCAAACCGTCCGAATATGGCCTGAAGACGGTCCATTGCGAAACCGTCGCGGGCTATATCTACATCTGCGTCGCCGAGGAAGCGCCTGACTTCACGGCTTTCCGCAATCTGGTCGAACCCTATCTCGCGCCGCATAACATCAAGGACGCCAAGGTCGCCTTCGAAAGCTCGATCATCGAAAAGGGCAACTGGAAGCTCGTCTGGGAAAACAATCGCGAGTGCTATCACTGTGCCGCCAACCACCCGGAACTTTGCCGCACCTATCCCGAAGCCCCGACCGCGACTGGCGTGCAGGGCGTGATGGAAGACCCGGAAATCAATCAGCTCTGGAAAAATTGCGCCGGCGTCGGCCTTCCAGCACAGTTCAATATGTCCGAAGACGGTCGTTACCGCATCACCCGCATTCCGCTTCTGCGCGATGCGGTGAGCTACACGATGTCCGGCAAGGCTGCTGTGAGGAAGCCGTTGGGCGAGAAGGTGGCGGGCGACACGAATATCGGCGCCATGCTGCTCTTCAATTATCCGACCACATGGAACCACCTGATGGCGGATCACGCGATTTCCTTCCGCGTGCTGCCGATCAGCGCCGAAGAAACGCTTGTCACCACCAAATGGCTGGTTCACAAGGATGCGGTGGAAGGTGTCGATTACGATCTCGACGAACTGACCCATGTGTGGATACAGACCAACGATCAGGATCGGCGCATCGTGGAGGAAAACGCGGTCGGCATTCGTTCGCCCGCCTATCAGCCCGGCCCCTATTCGGTCGAGCACGAAGGCGGCGTGATGCAGTTCCTGGAGTGGTACGCCAATACCATTACACCGCGTCTGCGTGGCGAAACGGCGACGCTCAGCCGCGTCGCCTGATACCGTAATGCGAACTGAAAAGTGAGAAGGCCATGCAGCCTCTGAAATATCTGGACGAGATGCTGCCGTGGAACGACAGGTTGCAGATGCTGGAATGCATCTCGGCCATCGAGGAAGCGCCAGACGTGATGACCTTCTCCTTCAAGACCGCCGAGGACAACTGGTTCCGCTACATGCCGGGCCAGTTCGTCACACTGGAGCTGCCGATAGAACGGACGGACGGCCTTGGGCCGGTGCTGCGGACATACACGCTATCCTCAACCCCTTCCCGCCCCTACCACATCTCCGTCACGGTCAAGGCGCAGAAGGACAGCATCGGCACGCGCTGGATGCTCGATAATCTGCGTCCGCCGATGAAGATCAAGGCCTACGGGCCGAACGGCGACTTCTCGCTCGCCAATCATTCCGGTGAGAAATATCTGTTCATTTCCGCCGGTTCAGGCATCACGCCCATGGTGTCGATGACACGCTGGCTGTTCGATTGCGCACCGGCAACCGATGTTGCTTTCATCAATTGCGCGCGGACGCCGGATGACATCATTTTCCGGCGCGAGCTTGAGCTGCTTTCCGGCCGGATGGAAGCGATGCGCCTGGCGTTCATCGTCGAACAGTCTTCCGCGCGCCACGTCTGGCCCGGCCTGCACGGACGCATCGACCGGGCCCGGCTGGAACTGCTGGCACCCGATTTCCTGCATCGCAAGGTTTTCTGCTGTGGGCCGGAACCCTTCATGAACGGCGTGCGCGGCCTCCTGGAGGAAGCCGGTTTCAACATGGCCAACTACCATCAGGAGAGCTTCCAGCCCGCAAGCGAAATCTCGTCGGTTCCGGTACCTACCGAGCTTTCCGACACGACTGGTGCCGCCGCGGCACCGCCCGCCGCCCCGGCAGTCGCTTCCGCCAGCGTCGTCTTCAGCCTTTCGGGCATCGAAGTCGAATGCACGGAAAACGACACGATCCTGCTGGCCGCGCGCAATGGTGGACTGAAAATACCGAGCGCCTGCGAGTTCGGCATCTGCGGCACCTGCAAGGTAAAATGCCTTGGCGGCGAAACCGAGATGAACCACAATGGCGGCATTCGCGACGACGAGATCGCGGAAGGCTATATTCTCGCCTGCTGCAGCCGTCCGCGCGGCCGCGTGGAGATCGATGCATAAAGCATCATTAACAAAAATGTGAAGCGGCTCCGTCCGGGACGGAGCCACGTCGGAAGCCTGGCTCAAGCCTTCTTCAGAAACTCGGTCCTCAGCACCAGCCCCTTGACCTGCTTGGTGCTGCAATCGACTTCGGCAGGATTTCCGGTGAGGCGAATGCCTTTGACGAGCGTTCCCCGCTTCAACGTCGTCGATGTTCCCTTGACCTTCAGATCCTTGATCAGCGTGACGGAATCTCCGTCATTCAACTGAGTGCCATTGCTGTCGCGAACGATTACATCTGTCATGGTGATTTCCTGTCTGGTTCTGGTTTGAGCCGTCCATAGCACTCTTGCCGACGTTATACCAGAACGCCGCTTATTGCTGGCCTCGCGAAAGCTGTCCGGCTATAGTTGGCGCTCTAAACTATTGAAACTACGCATCGTGCTCTCCAAAATCGATTCCGGTTTTTGGGCTGAAGCTGTAGCGGGAGCGCCCCATGATCAGTCATGCACTTGTGGTTATCGACGTCCAGAACGATTTCTGTCCGGGTGGCGCGCTGGCAGTAGAGCGCGGCGACGAGATCATTCCAGCCGTCAATCGGCTCATCGCCGAAAGCGACCACGTCATCCTGACGCAGGACTGGCATCCCGCCAATCATTCGAGCTTCGCTTCCGCTCATCCCGGAGCCAAGCCGTTCGGCACCGTTCAGATGGCCTACGGGCCGCAGACACTATGGCCCGACCATTGCGTGCAGGGCGGCCACGGGGCGGAGTTTCACCCCGACCTGCAATGGACGCGCGCGCAACTGGTGATCCGCAAGGGCTTTCGCATCGGCATAGACAGCTATTCCGCCTTCTTCGAAAACGATCACAGCACGCCCACCGGCCTCGGTGGCTATCTGCGCGAACGCAATATCGGCTCATTGACGCTAGTCGGCCTGGCGACTGATTTCTGCGTCGCCTATTCAGCGCTCGACGCAGTGACCGAGGGCTTTCAGGTGCGCGTTCGCCTCGATGCCTGTCGCGGCATCGATCTCAACGGCTCAATGAGCGTCATGCTTGAAAAGATGAAACAGGCTGGTGTCGAACTGGTGGACGAGCCTGTTTCGGCTTCGCATCTACTCTAAAGCATGTCTCCCAAAAGTGGGAACCGCCTACGCGGAGAAATCAGTCCACCGGACTGATTTCTAGGCCCGCTTCAATGGGATAAAGACATGCTTAAAAACAAAAGCTTAAAGCGTGTTGCCCGAATACGATTGAACGCAACACGCTTTAGGGCGATCCGCGGCACAATTGCGAAATCAATCGTCACCAACTCCGGCGATTCGGTCAAGACACCCCAAACGGCAGAAAAAAGGGCAGCTCAAGGCTGCCCGTCGATCCATTAAGTTGAGAACTTAATGCTCCGTCGCCCCGTTGGCATTGTCCTGCCAGTTGGGGTTGAGCCGGTTATAGCGCAGCGACGACACGAAGGAGAGCCCGATCAACGCCGCGCCGATAAGGCCGGTCACGACTTCTGGAATATGCACCAGCGTCTGCACATACATGATGACCGCAAGAACGAGGATTGCATAGAACGCGCCGTGTTCGAGATAGCGGTACTGGCCGAGCGTCTTGCGTTCAACGAGCATGATGGTGAGGGAGCGCACATAGAAGGCGCCGATACCCAGCCCGATGGCGATGATGAACAGATTGGTCGTCAGGGCGAACGCGCCTATCACGCCGTCGAAGGAGAAGCTCGCATCGAGCACTTCGAGATAGATGAAAGCACCCAGACCGCCGCGATGAACCATGTCCATCTGTTCCTGCGTCGCATCCAGCACTTCGCCCAACCCTTCGACCGCGAGAAAGGTCAGCAGGCCGAACAGCGCGGCGATCAGGAAAGTGTGCGAATGTTCTGCATCGAGCTGGTAGGAAAAGAAGATGATAAGGGCGATAGCCACCCCGACCTCGATCCCCTGAACCGATGCGAATTTCGACATACGGCTTTCCAGAGCCTTCATCCAGTGCACGTCTTTTTCGACGTCGAAGAAATATTTCATGCCGACCATCAGCAGGAACGTGCCGCCGAATGCCGCGATGCCCGTATGGGATTCAGCGATGACACGGGCATATTCGTCGGGCTGCCAGATGGCGAGCTTCAGCGCCGAAATCGGATCGGTCCACATCGCCACGGCGACGATGGCCAGCGGGAAGATGATGCGCATACCGAAAACGGCGATGACGATGCCCCATGTCAGAAAGCGGTGCTGCCAAACGGGCGACATGTCGCGCAGTATCCGCGCATTGACGATGGCATTGTCAAAGGAAAGCGAGATTTCGAGAACGCTCAGTACAGCGCAGATGATGAAGACGGAGACCATTCCCCCAAAAGTGCCGGTCAACCCGTAACCGAGCCAGAGCGCACCTAAGAGACCCACTACCGTAAAGACCATGGGCCAGACGAAATAACGAAGAGTGGCCATTTCCAACCATCGAATTGTTTTTGTTTGTCAAACGGTAACCGGCACCAGCCGCTTAACCGCCGCCCCCTCCCGCCGGAGCGTAGCAGCTATGTAAGAAGCGTGTCTGATGCAAACAAGAGAAAGCATGGCAATAAATTGGCCTCTTTGAGGATTTGATGTGTTGAAATATTTCGTTACTACAGGGGCGAGCAAAACCGGACACACCCCGCGATTGATGGGATGTCTTCATCGCCGCAAAACCTCCGCAAGGCCGATTTGTACGAATTGTCGCGTGGCAAAAACTTTATCACATCATAAATTCAGGGTGGCCCTGCGAAATCCCGCAGGGTGCCCACGATCCGGAAATAAGGAATTTCATCAAAATGACCGCGTCGGAAGAGCTGCAACGCCGAATTGAGAAGAGCCTCGCCGAGAACAGTTTTTCACAGCCGGAACTGCTGATCCGCCGGGCGCACCGTATCGCGCGGGAAGGCCTGAACGGATCGGCGGCAGCAGCCGGAAACCTGCTGAAGGAAGCCGGGTCCGATATAGGCGTCAGCGAACTTAACGACATCATCGACCGTAAACCCTGGCTGCTCGAAACCATCATTACGGACGCGGGCAAGAAGAAGAACACGAATTCGGGCCGCCATTAGAGCGCCGGTCTGATTCAGTCAGATCGGCGCTCTACTCATCTCCACCGCCTGAACCCTTGCAGCCGCCGACAGAAATCGCCTCCCACAAAAAGGCCAGAGAATATCATGGCCTTACTCGCATTTTCCGTTTATTTCTTGGTGCGATTAATATAATCATTGCCCTATGCCGATCTTGGCAAGTTTTTACGTCTTTCTAATTTACAGTTCCGAGGGGATAAATCGTGGCTATACGGAATTGCGGCAAGAACAACGGAACTTTATTGGGCACAGCCATACGTAGATCAATATTAGCTACTACTTTATTAGCTATATCGACTTCTGTTTCCCTGGCTGCGGACGTTGTATCGCCACCCCAGGCCGAGATTCAGGACCAACAGCGGTGGCGCGTGATTTTCAGCCCTTACGTATGGGGCGCATCGCTGAACGGCAGCGCAGGGCTTTTCGGCCACAGCACCGATGTCGATGTCCCCTTCCGGGATATTTTCGACAATCTCGACATGAGTTTCATGGGCGAAGCCGAAATCACCAACGGCACGATGGGCTTTTACATCAACGGCCAATACGTCAAAACGAGTCAGGGCGAGAATATCCGTGACAACGAGCTCGACCTCGAAATGACCACGACGAGCCTGGCCGCAGGCGCCTATTACCGCATCTATGAACAGGCGTTGCAGGGAACGACGCTCTTCGGCGAGCAGCGCGTTTTCGCCATCGAACCAACGGTCGGCGTTCGCTGGACCAAGATGAAGGCAGAGCTTGAAGTCGACGCCTTCAGCGGCTCGCGCGAAGTCGAATGGACCGATCCCTTTGTCGGAACGCGCATCCATTATGACATCAACGACCGATGGAATATCTTCGCCGAAGCTGACATTGGCGGTTTTGGCGCTGGTACCAGATTGAGCGCCAACGGTCAGATCTATCTCGGTTATCGCACTCTCGTTTTCGATATTCCGACCACTTTGCGTTTCGGCTACCGCGCGCTTTACCAGGATTACCGTGACGATGACGGCGCCGGTAAGTTCAAATATGACGTGACACAGCACGGCCCGGTTATCGGTATGTCTGTTACGTTCTAAAGCATGTCGCGGAAAAATGGGTGCCGGCAATTTTCACCGCCGAACGGGGTTGTGATTTGGGAAAACGGTTGGGCTTCGTCCTTTTCGCAGGTTCGCTGCTTCTGGCAGCGCCTGCCCTGGCGCAGACTTTCAGGGTCTGTCATGGTTATGGCTGCTATTACCGCACCAAGCTGACCCTTTCGGCGAGTGACCGGAATCGGATTCGCAACACGCTTCAGAAAGGCCGCCGCACCGCAGATGCCGAACGAATGGCACTGCAAAATGCGATAGCTTTTTTCGAACGGCGCGGCACGAGCGCGATTGGCGTGCGCGACAAGCCGCGAATGCAGTTTGGCAAGGCCCGCATCAAAGGGCAGATGGACTGCATCGATGAATCGACCAACACAGATGCTTTTCTGCGCTATATCCAGTCACAGGGATGGCTGAAATACCATACTGTTGCGCGTCGCACCTCGCGCGGGGCGTTCTTCGACGGGCGCTATCCGCACTGGACCGCCGTTATCGAGGACAAGCAGGGAGAGCGCTGGGCGGTGGATTCCTGGTACGAAGCCGGTGGCGGGAAGCCGGATATCATGCCGCTTCGCGAATGGAAGCGGCGCGGTTACGGCGGGCAGAGATGAGGCAGGCCGGCGGTTCCGTTCAAACTGGAACCGCTCCAGCCAGTTCGCTTTTTACCCCGGCGCGCACCTCGACCCGACCTCCACACAACCTCTATTTGCAGCCATCCACGCGCTGCAAGGAAGCTGAGAGCCCCATCAGGGAAAATGTATAGCGGGTCTTCGTGCCACGAGCCGAAACCGCCTGTACATTGAGCGTTTTTCCAGCGCGCATTGCTTTCATCAGTTTCGCCTCGTCGGAGACATTTTCCGCCCAGGCGCGATTGCCTTCACTGAAAAAGGGAAATTTGGCACCGTCGATCATGACATTGACGGGACTATTCGCTTTCAGTTGATACCCCATGACCAGTTGGGGGCTGTACTGTCCGCCCGCCTTGGAAACGATGACGAAATTATCGCCATGTCGCACACTGGTCGGCTGGAAACTGCGCGGCACGGTCAAAGCATAACACTGATTACCCGCCAGTTCGCTGTTCCGATAAACGCCCCAATCGCTGAATTCACCGAGATAACTTGTCTTCGCCGATGCCGCGAGAGAGCTCGCCACCAACCCTGCCAGCGCCAGCGCAACGGTGGTTGCATTCTTTCTCATCGCCCAGAACCTCCTTATTGGTCACCTTTTCACTCAGCATAAAAAATTGTTTCATTCCGTTACTATTTCCTTAACGAAATGCTAAAAATCCGTTGAAAATCTGGAGATGCTGACTGCCGACAAGACTGTCTGTTTGCCATATGCGGAAATGCGGTTTGAACGGAGCCTCTGCGCACCGGACAGCTATGTAAAAGAAAAGGGAAAATGGTGGGCCCGGAGGGACTCGAACCCCCAACCAAGCGGTTATGAGCCGCCGGCTCTAACCAATTGAGCTACAGGCCCCACGCAAGTCCTGCCCTACCCTAAAGAAAGCCGGGACACAAGCTGTCAATTACATCACCTGCCCTAATGCGCACATATTCGGTTGCGATGGGTGCAATCAGGAACCGTGAAAAACAGGACATGAACCGCCGGTTGTAATTCGCGGGCGCTTCGAATCTGCTATTATCGGCTCAATAATTGAGGGGTAACCCAAGAAACGATTGATTTCGAAGGCAAAACAGACAAGCTCACCGGCCCGCTCTGCTTTGTTCCGACTGCATCAACTTTCTGTACAGGAGATTTTATGAACAACCGCGCTACCACTCTTCTTGCAACCTCCTTTTCTGCAATCATGCTCGCTGGCGCTCTGGCACTGCCGGCTTCGGCACAGGAGAATCAGATGACGAAGCAGCCCGCGCGTATCGCCGTGACCGGAGAAGGTACCATGACTGCCTCGCCCGACATGGCCATTCTCAATCTCTCCGTGCTGCGCGAGGCAAAGACCGCCCGCGAAGCCATGACTGCGAATAACGAAGCCATGTCGAAGGTGCTCGAAGCCATGAAAAAGGCCGGCATCGAGGATCGCGACCTCCAGACCGGGGGCATCAATATCCAGCCGCGCTACGTCTATCCGGACGACAAGAACGGCCTGAAGGAGCCGAGCATCACCGGCTACACCGTTTCCAACAGCCTGACGGTTCGCGTACGCGATCTGGCCAAGGTCGGAAACGTACTGGATGAATCCGTTACCCTCGGCGTCAATCAGGGCGGCGACCTGACCTTCGTCAACGACAACCCAGCCGCCACCGTCAATGAGGCGCGCAAACGGGCCGTTGCCGACGCTATAGCCAAGGCCAAGACACTCGCCGATGCCGCCAGCGTCAGCCTGGGGCGTGTTGTCGAAATCAGCGAACAGAGCCGCCCGCCAATGCCGATGCCGATTGCCCGCCAGCAGTTCAAGACCATGGCTGCCGCGGCGCCGGAAGATTCCGTACCGGTGGCGGCAGGCGAAAACAGCTACAACGTCTCGGTCAACGTCGTTTTCGAAATCAAGGAATAACAACCGCTCGACAGGCAAAGAAAAGCCCCGACACGATTGCTCGGGTCGGGGCTTTTAAAAGTCAAATACAGGCTTTAGCGGATGATCGGGCAACCGCGAGCATTGGCGAACACAACGCCTGCCGGGCGACCATGGCGGAAACCACGCACCCGAACCGATTTGCCACGATAGACGACACGTGCTTTCCGGATACCCATCCGATTTGCTTTCATCTTCGCACGTTCCACCGAGCAGGCCCGCCCGCGATAGACGGGACGACCGTGGCGATAGCTACGATAATCGACATTCACGACGGCGGAATGAACCGAAGTGCTGATCGCCGGAGCGGCAACCGGCGATGCGGCGCCAGCCGAAGCAGCCATGGTGAAGATGGCCGCAACACCAACAGCAGCGGTCACGACGAACGACTTGAGCGAAATAGCAGACATGCTGAACCTCTTTCGATTTGTTTCCAGACCCTTGCCTGAGACATCCGATAATTAGTCCCCGGGATATGAATGGAAGAGAAAACCGGTATTCATGTCTGGTTCATCCGGGCGCATATCACGGATGCCGGCGTACCGGCCACCCGAATAATCCATACAAAACAGACAGTTAAATGATTGCGCGATGAAATCCCCGCGCCATATGGCGCAAGATTAAATTTAAGCAATGTTTGAATTGTGATTCCGGCGGAATTTTTCCCCCTCATCTGGAAGGGTCAGCGACCTGGACTCTCCATCACCATATGGTCGAGATAATCGTTGTCGTCTTCCATGTCGTGGTCGAATGCCGTCACCTTGCCGCGCGCGGAAATGCCCGCCTCATGCACGGTATCGGGCGAACCCGACACGAGCGGGTGCCACCAGTAGAGATCGGAGCCTTCCGCGACGAGACGATAAGCGCATGTCACGGGCAGCCAGTTCACCTCGTCCACGATCTCCGGCGTCAGGAACACGCAATCGGGTACGGTTTTCTTCCGGTTGGGATAGTCGCGACACTGACAGGTTTCGGGATTGAGCAGCGTACAGGCGACGCTGGTCCAGTGAATCTCGTCGGTGTCGTCGTCCAGCAGCTTGTGCAGGCAGCACTTTCCGCAACCGTCGCAAAGGCTCTCCCACTCACTGCGGGTAAGCTGATTCAGGGTCTTGGTACGCCAGAAAGGTTTGTCGTTCATGATGCAGCGTATAACGGAATTGTGTCGGGAATGGCATGGACAAATCGCCGCCGCCCCGAACTCTTGAAATGCGACTGTTGTCAGGATAATCGATTACGGCCATCACGATGGCTGAAAGTATCTTACGTCAGGCAACGCATCGAACCGGCCAGAGCGGCCATTCACCTCGATGTTTTGTTGCATGTCCCCCACGTAACATTCAGGAATACACATGTCTCGGCTTGAAGGCGCGCGGCGCAGAAAACTGCCAGCACGTTATGCATCTATTGTGATGCCTTTCATTCTATCGATCATGATGACATTTGTCGTCTCGCTGGTCGCAACGGCGAAAAGTCTTGGTATCGGCCACCCCGATCTCGCATCGAGCTGGATGAGCTCATGGGCTCTTTCCTGGCTGATCGCTTTTCCGGTCCTGCTCACCATCCTGCCGATCGTCCGGAAAATCGTCTCCTTCGTGTGCCATCCGCACTGATCGTCAAATAAAAAGCCGCGCATCCATGTTGCGCGGCTTGTTCCCTCGTTCCATTGAGCTGCGATCTTCTTCAGCCGAAAATGCGCTCGCCCTGTTCGTCGACAATCTGACGTCCCTTGTTCAGCGCAATGCTGGCGGCGTCTTCAATACCGGGACAACGGTCGGCGCGCACGAAACGATATTCCTTCAGCTCGCCGTCAATCGTCTTCGAGATGACGCCGCAGACCTGATACTGCCCGCCCTCGCTATAAGGCGTGGCAACGATCAGAAAATCCTTGTGCTCAAGGCGACCGGCCTCTTTTGGCTCCGCCGGCGTTTCGGAGGCGGAACCTCCGCCGAAAAGACGCTTCAAAAAGGACATGTCGCCTCCCCTTCCCGTACTGTTTTAGCTATCCAGGAACGAACGCAGTTTGCGCGAACGGCTTGGATGTTTCAGTTTGCGCAGCGCCTTGGCTTCAATCTGGCGAATACGTTCGCGCGTGACCGAGAACTGCTGGCCAACCTCTTCCAGCGTGTGGTCGGTGTTCATGCCGATGCCGAAGCGCATACGCAGAACACGTTCCTCACGCGGCGTCAGCGACGCCAGAACACGGGTCGTCGTGTCGCGCAGATTGGCCTGAATGGCCGCATCGATGGGCAGAAGCGCGTTCTTATCCTCGATGAAATCGCCCAAGTGTGAATCTTCCTCGTCGCCGACCGGCGTTTCGAGGCTGATCGGTTCCTTGGCGATCTTCAGCACCTTGCGCACTTTTTCAAGCGGCATGGCGAGCTTTTCCGCCAGTTCTTCCGGCGTCGGCTCGCGGCCGATTTCATGCAGCATCTGGCGCGATGTACGAACGATCTTGTTGATCGTTTCGATCATGTGCACCGGAATGCGGATCGTGCGCGCCTGATCGGCAATCGAGCGTGTGATCGCCTGACGAATCCACCATGTGGCATAGGTCGAGAACTTGTAGCCGCGACGGTACTCGAACTTGTCGACCGCCTTCATCAGGCCGATATTGCCTTCCTGAATGAGATCGAGGAATTGCAGTCCGCGATTGGTGTATTTCTTGGCAATCGAAATAACGAGACGCAGGTTCGCCTCGACCATTTCCTTCTTGGCGATGGTCGCCTCGCGTTCGCCCTTCTGCACCTGATTGACGATGCGGCGGAACTCGCCGATCGAAATCGCGGTTTCGGTAGCCAGCATCTGGATTTCCGAACGCAGGCGGTCGATGGCGCGCGCTTCCTTGGCCGCGAATTCCTTCCACCCGCGAGCCGAAAGCGTGCCGACGCGCTCGACCCAGTTCGGATCCAGCTCGTGGCCCTGATATTCCTTCAGGAATTCCTCGCGGCGCACGCCAAAGGATTCGGCCAGGCGCAGAAGCTTGCCTTCGTTCTGCACCAGACGCTTGTTGATGTCGTAAAGCTGTTCGACAAGCTGTTCGATACGGTTCTGGTTCAGCGACAGCGACTTCACCGCTTTGATGAGCTGATCCTTCAGTTCCTTGTAACGACGCTCCTGGCTGGAGGAGAGCTCGCCGGTCGCAGCCAGACGGCCCTCGACCTGCTGGTCCTGCAGCTTGCGCAGCTTCTTGTAGGTGTCGGCGATAAGGTCGAGCGTCTCCATGACCTGTGGGCGCAGTTCGGCTTCCATGGCCGCCAGCGACAGGTTGGCTTCGTCTTCGTCGTCTTCTTCCTCTTCCACCTGCGCGTCGCCGCCGACATTGGTGATGTCGTCGTCATCGCGAGAGCGGCGCGGAGACTTGTCGTCGCGCGGCTTTTCCTCTTCCACACGCTCGATTACCGGAGCCTGCTTGGCTTCCGGGCCGGCATAGGTGGTTTCGAGATCGATGATTTCACGCAGGAGAATATTGGATTCGTTAAGCTGTTCACGCCAGATGATGATGGCCTGGAAGGTCAGCGGGCTTTCGCAAAGCCCGGCAATCATCGTTTCGCGGCCAGCTTCGATGCGCTTTGCGATGGCGATTTCGCCTTCGCGCGACAGAAGCTCGACAGAACCCATTTCGCGCAGATACATGCGCACCGGATCGTCGGTGCGGTCCGTCGGTTCCTTCTTGGTCGTGGTGGTAGCGACAGCCGTGCTGCCGGCTTCAACCAGTTCGCCGCCTTCTTCCGCTTCGTCGTCGCTGTTTTCTTCGCGATCGTTATCCTGCTCGTCGTCTTCGACGACATTGATGCCCATGTCGGAAAGCATCGACATGGTGTCTTCGATCTGCTCGGACGTCACTTCCTCGGAAGGAAGCACGGCGTTCAGCTCGTCCATGGTGACGTAGCCGCGCTTCTTGGCGACCTTGATCATCTTCTTGACAGCATCGTCAGAAAGGTCGAGAAGCGGACCGTCGGCAGCACCTTCGCGCTCGACTTCGGCTTCTTCGTTTTCCTTAACCTTCGTTGCCATATGCTCTTCTCCAGGCGACCCCGGTCGCGTCTAAGATATATAGAGTGCTCGGACGGTTTTGCGAGGCCGCAAGCCGTCAGTTGATTCTGCGAGTAACCGATTTCCTGTTAATGGCGGATTAACCTTGCCATCGTCATCGGGCTTCATTATCTCCGATTTCCTGTGGACGGATCAGGCAGGCAGCAAGCCAACGCCACGGTTTCCGCCCCTTGCCTTCCTGCCGGAATAATCGCGGCAACGGGCATCGGGAATATCACCGGTTCATTGTTTTCCTTGTTCGACCAGTATTCGGACAGTCGTGATTCCGTCATTTACGCCGCACGTCAAGAGCGACTCACCTGATTCGGGCTCAAAAAGCGAATCATTTATTGTCGCCTTCCGCTCAGAAGCCAATTAGGGCACGATTTCACGGTCGCAAGCCCGCTTTGCCGGCAGCTTTCGCAGAACTGATTCGCCGGGCGAATCAGAAACCGCCGGGCGGTCGCCCCGATGACAGGCCAAAGCCGTCGATCAGCGCTTCAGTCGCATCAGCCTTCAAAATCTGATTTTGTATATCTCTGAGCCGTGCAAACAACTCGCCCGTCTCGTCCGTTTCAAGTGCGGCCTCAACCGCTCGCAGTTCCTTATGTAGTGTGCGCGCGCGCTGATGCAAGTGAAGCGCCTGGCGAAGGGCTTCGCGCGCATCGTCTTCGGCGGCCCGCGCCGTTGCGGTCCAAAGCTTGGCGCCCTTCACCGCCAGTTCCAGCATTCCGATCAGCTCGCCGTGACCGGCATTGACCAGCGCATGACGCATGGCACCGCCGTCATCCACATGACCTGCCGCCAGCACGTCCAGCATGGCGAGATGCAGCGCCTTGAGGGAATCGTGCCCCAGATCAAGCGCGGCCACGGTCTCGAAATCCTCCTCGATGAGCCGGGGGTGATTGAGAAGTGTCAGCACGATGGCCGTCTCGCGCAGGGGCGCATGGGTCACGCCGCCGTGCCGACCGCCCTTCACCAGCGTCGAGCGCACCAGACTATCCGAAAACGCAAATCGCCCGCCGCCCATGGCCGGCCCGCCGCGTCCACCCTCATTGCGGCGCGTGAACGGCTGGTTGCGCTGGTTCCCGCCCGGCCGTCCCTGCCTGCCTCGCCCGAAAAATATCTGCGCCCGCTCGCGCATATCCTGGCTGTAATGGCGGCGAATGTCCTCATTCGCAATGCGGCTGGTGATTTCACGCAGGCGCGCCTCAAGTTCGGCCCGGCGCTCCGGCGTGTCGAACACGCCGCCGGTCGTCTCCCGCGTCCAGACCATATCGACCAGCGGTTTCGCATCGCGCAGGACGGCATGAAACGCCGAAGGGCCTTCCGCCTTGACGAGATCGTCCGGGTCCTGCCCCTCCGGCAGAAGCGCGAACCGCAAGGATTTGCCCGGCTGAAGCGCAGGCAGACCGAGATCGGCGGCGCGATAAGCGGCACGCAGACCCGCGCCGTCGCCGTCGAAACAGAGAACCGGTTCCGGGCTGATGCGCCAGAGCAATTCCAGTTGTTCTTCGGTCAGCGCCGTGCCGAGCGGAGCCACCACGTGATGAATGCCCGCCTGCGCCAGCGCGATCACATCCATATAGCCTTCAACGGCAATGATCGCCTTCGCCGACTCTCCGCCCTGCGGCTGGCAGGCTTTTCGCGCCTTGAGGCCATTATAAAGAACGCGGCCTTTATGAAACAGTTCGGTTTCCGGCGAGTTGAGATATTTGGCGGGCACATCCGCCGACAGCGCGCGACCGCCAAAGGCGATGATGCGTCCGCGCAGGTCTTCAATGGGAAACATGACGCGGTCGCGGAAGCGGTCATAGGAAACGGCAATGCCTTCGCCGTGTACCACAAGGCCGCAGGCCTCGATCTGCTCGCGCGAAACGCCCTTGCCCGCCAGAAACTCCTTCAGCGCATTGCGCGATTCCGGTGCGTAGCCGATGCGGAAAGCCTGCTGCGTTGCGGTCGACAGCCCGCGGTCGCGCAGATAGGCGCGCGCTTTCGCGCCGACCCCGCTTTGCAACTGGTTTTCGAAAAACTGCGCCGCCAGTTCCATCACATCGTAAAGCGTGGCGCGCTGGGCTTCGCGCTTTTCCATTTCCGGGTCGCGCGCAGGCATCGGAACGCCTGCCATATCGGCGACACGCTCCACGGCTTCCGGAAAGCTCAACCCTTCCAGATCGGTCAGAAACCTGAAGTGATCGCCGGTAACGCCGCAGCCGAAGCAATGATAGCGGCCCTTGCGGTCTTCACAGTGAAAGCTCGGCGTCTTCTCCCCATGGAAGGGGCAGCAGGCCCAGAAATCGCCCTTCGGCGGATTGCTCTTCTTGCGATCGAACGAAACACGCGTTCCAATCAGCGTCGAGATCGGGACGCGGTCTCTGATCTCATCGAGAAAGGAGGGCGGAAAACGCATTACAGATTCACTTTCAGGTCGGAAGAACAGACTCTAAGAGCCTGAATTAAAAAACGGCATGTGCGTGCGAAAATGGTGATTTTCGAGTACCGGAGCTTGAGTGTACTTCCGAGCATAGTCCCGAAAAGTTGCAGACTTTTCGGATAAGACTATGCGCCAAAGAAAGCTACATGAGCACCGGAGCGCAGAAAATTGCCATTTGCAGCCGCTCATGGCGACTTTTGGAACAGGCTCTGAAGAGTATATAGGCTTACTGGCCCGCACAGTCCATCGCGCAGACTTGTCCCTCCCCGCTAATCACATGCCGCGACCAGACGTTCCAGACTGTCACAAAACTGTCATATGTTCGTCATGACCCTGCTTTGGCGGATTGCAATTTATCGCGAACAAGCCCATATCTCAGGCATATTTGATTAGCCGGAACATAATTTTTCTCAGTTTGTCGAATAAGTTCGCCCTCATCAACCACCTCCAACCCGAAGGGATCCTGCCGTGAATGGTTCTGTAGTCCTTTTGCATCTGGCCGGTGCGGTCGCCCTCCTGCTGTGGGCAACGCGCATGGTGCGGACCGGGGTGGAGCGCGCCTATGGCGACCAGCTGCGCCGGCGCCTGCGCAACCAGATGCACAATCCGCTATTGTCCGTGGCCTTCGGCCTTGCACTGGCCATAGCCCTGCAAAGCTCGACGGCGGTCACGCTTCTCGTCGGCTCCTTCGTGGGTTCGGGTATTGTCACCGGTGTCGCGGGTCTCATGGCCGTGCGCGGCGGCGAACTCGGCTCCGCCCTCGTCGTCAAGATCCTGAGCTATGACCTGACCCTTCTGGTGCCGCTCTGCCTCGTCGTGGGCACGGCCATCTTCATGACGACCGAGCGCCGCGACTGGCGGCAGATCGGGCGTATCGTGGTCGGCGTCGGCCTTCTCATCATGTCTCTTGAAATGACCGGCCAGGCGACCGAACCGCTGCGCCAGAGCGAGTTGCTTCCTGTCATCGTCAACTATCTGTCGGGCGATCCGGTCACGGCTTATCTTCTGGCCGCGCTGATGACATGGCTGTTTCACTCAAGCGTCGCGGCGGTCATCCTGCTCACCACCTTCGCCTCGCGCGGCCTGATCGAGCCGGAACTGGCCGTGGTGATGGTGCTCGGCGTCAATCTGGGCTCTTCCATCATCGCGCCCATTCTGACCCGCAACGCCCCGCCCGAAACCCGCGTGGTTCCCCTCGGCAATCTCCTGATGCGCGGAGCGGGCTCGCTCGTCATGCTGGTGCTTTACGAAACCTTCAGGCCATCCGTCGCCTTTCTGGGCGCGGACCCGGTTTCGCAGGTGGTCAACGCGCATATCCTGTTCAATGTCATCGTCATGATCGCGGGCATTCCGCTTTCCCGTCTCGTCCTGCGTGCCACCGAGGCGCTGGTGCATCTCAATGCCGACGAGAACGCGCCCGCCCGGCCCATTGCTGTCGAGGAATATAGCGCGCTCGACAATGCCGTGCTGGACCGCCCGTCACAGGCCCTCGCCAACGCCACCCGCGAAGTGGTCGGCGTCTGCGACACCATCGAGGTCATGCTGCGTCGCATCATCGAGCTTTATGAAAAGCCCGATCAGGCTCGCATCAACGAACTGGGAGCACTGGACGACCGCGTGGACAGGAAACACGCCGCGATAAAGCTCTATCTCACCAGGCTTGCAACGCGGAGCCTCAGCGATTTCGAGGCCTTGCGGATGCAGGAATTGCTCGGCGCCTGCGTAAAGCTCGAACAGGTGGGCGATATCATCGTGCGCAACATGCTGGCGCAGGTTCAGAAGAAGATGGATCACAAGCTGGAATTCACCGAGGAAGGCTGGAAGGAACTGAGCCATTTCCATGCCATGGTGCTTGCCAACGCCCATATGGCCTTCAACGTGATCGTGTCGCGCGACGGGCGCACCGCCCGCCAGCTCGTTCAGGAAAAGGACCGGCTGCGCGAACTGGAAAAGCAGACAAGCATGCGCCATTTCACGCGCCTTCGCGAAGGCGCGACCCGCAGCATCGAGACGAGCACGATCCACCTCGACACGATTCGCGACCTGAAGCAGATCAATTCGCTGCTGGCGTCGATGGCTTATCCGGTTCTGGAAGAACAGGGCCTGCTTAGCGACACGCGCCTGAAAACGGCCAGGCAGGGCTGATCCGATTCAAAAAAAGCCTCCGCCGAAGCGGAGGCCTGAAAGGCTTGCCGGGAAGCTTTGCGCTTTCACTGCAGCAGCGACTTGACGATCGCGCTGGCCTTGGTGAAATCCATCTTGCCGGCATAGCGCTCCTTGAGCACGGCCATGCATTTGCCCATATCGCGCAGGCCCTGCGCGCCGATTTCGGCAATGGCATCCTCACAGGCTTTCTTCGTTTCTTCCTCGGTCATCTGCTGCGGCAGGAATTCCGAAATGACGGCGATTTCCTCGCGTTCCGCATCGGCCAGCTCGATACGGCTGCCTTCCTCGTAGATGCGGGCGGATTCCTCACGCTGCTTGACCATCTTGCTGAGAATGCCCAGCAACTCCTCGTCCCCGACCGGGTCCTTGCCTGCGGTACGATTGGCGATATCTCGGTCCTTCACCGCGGCCAAGACAAGGCGCAGCGTCGACATGCGACGCTTGTCCTGCGCTTTCAGCGCGGTCGTGAGGGCCTGGGAAATCTCCTGGCGAAGCATAACGTCTCTCCTGACGGTTTTGTTTGGTGTCGTTATCGTTGTGAAACAATATATAGCAAACGAAAACAAGCGCCGAAGCTGTCCGAACCGCCATCCCGTGAAATATATGCGATACCTGTCGTCATTATTTCGCGAAAGCGGGTTTCGGACGATTGACCCGGCCCTCAAGTTTCTCTATTGCTCAAGGCTTAGCAGGACATCGGCACGTGCTCGCGGCGGGAGGTTTGAAATCCCCGCTGCCTTTTGGCGCATATATGACCCTTGATGCTTCATCTTTCAAGCCACCGGCCCATAAGGCGCTGTGGCGGGTCGAAACGCGAATACGTGCCGCCTACAGCATTTTGCAGCCGAGTGGAAACATTTGGCGGCGCATAAATGCGGTGAATACAAAGGCTTGGAGCGCCGATCTGATTCTATCCGATCGAACGCGCTCCAACTGGTGACAGAATAACAGCACAGGCTGGCGACGCCCACGAAACAGGAGTGCAGAAGATGACTGAAACGACCCCGAAGACAGCACCCTGGACCACCGAGAAGCGAACCGCCATTCTTGTATTGGCCGACGGGACAGTGATCGAAGGCAAGGGTCTCGGCGCGACCGGCGCTATCGAAGCCGAAGTCGTGTTCAACACCGCATTGACGGGTTACGAGGAAATCCTGACCGATCCGTCCTATGCTGGCCAGATCGTCACCTTCACCTTCCCGCATATCGGCAATGTCGGCGCCAATGGCGAGGACATCGAAGACCTGACGCCCGCCAACCGCCACGGTGCGGTCGGCGCGATCTTCAAGGCGGACATCACCGCACCCTCAAACTTCCGCGCCTCGGAAGACCTCGACAACTGGCTCAGGCAGCGCGGCATCATCGCCCTTGCCGGTATCGACACGCGCGCGCTGACCGCGCTCATTCGCGAACGCGGCGCGCAGAACGCCGTCATCGCTCACGATCCAAGCGGCAATTTCGACCTCGATGCGCTCAAGGCCCGCGCCGCCGGGTGGAGCGGCCTCGAAAATCTCGATCTCGCCAGGGACGTCACGGTCGGCCAGAGCCTCGTCTGGAAGGAAACGCCATGGACGCTCAAGGACGGTTATGGTGAGCAGGACCAGCCGCAATATCGCGTCGTGGCGCTCGATTTCGGTGTGAAGCGCAACATTCTGCGCCTTTTGACCGGGCTTGGCGCCGAGGTTACGGTGCTGCCCGCCACCGCAACGGTGGAAGACGTTCTGGCACACAATCCCGATGGCGTCTTTCTGTCCAACGGCCCCGGGGATCCGGCTGCAACCGGCGAATATGCCGTTCCGACCATTCGCAAGCTTGTCGAAACCGGCCTTCCGGTCTTCGGTATCTGCCTCGGTCACCAGATGCTGGCGCTGGCGCTCGGCGGACGCACCGAGAAGATGCATCAGGGCCATCACGGCGCCAACCATCCGGTCAAGGATTACACGACGGGCAAGGTCGAGATCGTGTCGATGAACCACGGTTTTGCCGTCGATTCGGATTCCCTGCCGGAACACGTCGAGGAAACCCATGTGTCACTGTTCGACGGCACCAATTGCGGTCTGCGCGTGGTCGGCAAGCCGGTCTTCTCGGTGCAGCACCACCCGGAAGCATCGCCCGGCCCGCAGGATTCGCACTATCTGTTCCGCCGCTTCATCAACCTGATCCGCGAGAAGAAGGGCGAAGCGCCCCTTCCGGAGCGCGAGCAGGCCGCCTGATCCGTCAGCATGAACCGGGACCAATTGAAAAGGCCGAGGTGAAAACCTCGGCCTTTTCTCGCTTCAGTATCGATCAAACCTCGGACAGCTTCGCCGATGGTACTGGAGGAACCCGCGCCACCACGATGACCAGCGCCAGGAAGACCAGCCCCGCGCCAACGGCATAGGGCATTCCGGCAAAGACGAACGGCGCATGAGTGCCGGTGAAAATAGCGAAAAGCTGCGTGAAGATCAGCGGCCCGACGATGGTGGTGATGCTCGAAACACTCGTCAGCGCGCCCTGCAATTCGCCTTGCGCCGAAGGCGGAACCTTGCCTGCCGCGATACTGCGCAGCGGCGGATCGGCAAGCCCTTCCAGCGCCGTCAGGAAAATGACGGCATAGACCATCCACCCCTCCCACGCGATGGCGTAACCGGCAAGCCCGATAGAGGAGAACAGGATGCCGGTGATTGCCGTGCGCCTTTCGCCAAGAACCGGCAGAATGCGCGGCAGCACGACAGCCATTACGAAGGCGGCTCCAATCCCGAAAAGGCCCAGCGACAGGCCGATCTGCGCTTCGCTCCACTTGTAGCGATAAGCGCCCACGAAGGCCCAGACCGACGGATAGACCGCGTGTGCCAGCCAGAACAGGAAGAACACCAGGACCACCCAGCCAATGCCCGGATAGCTGCGCATCTGCCTGAGTGCGCCGAGCGGATTGGCGCGCGCGATCTGGAATGCGCGCCGGTTCTCGCGGGAGAGCGTTTCGGGCAGGAGGAAATAGGCAAGGATGAAATTGACGAAGGACAGGAACGCTGCACCATAGAACGGTACGCGCGGCCCGAATTCGCCCAGCAGACCGCCCAGAACCGGGCCGAGCGCGAAACCGACGCCGAAGGCGATGCCGATCAGGCCGAAATTGCGCGCGCGATTGCTGTCGTCGCTGACATCCGCGATATAAGCCGAAGCCGTCGCGAAGCTCGCTCCGCTGATGCCCGCCAGCACGCGCCCGACGAACAGCACCCAATAAGTCGTCGCCAGCGCGCAGATCAGATTGTCGAGCGCGAAAGTGAAGATCGAGGCCAGCAATACCGGGCGTCTGCCGAAACGGTCGCTCAGATTGCCGATCATCGGCGCGAACAGGAACTGCATCCCGGCATAGACCAGAAGCAGCCAGCCGCCATCGACGGCGGCGGTGCCGATATCCGCCCCCGTCAGTTCTTCGAGAAAGGTGGGCAGAACCGGCATGATGATCGCAATGCCGATAATGTCCAGAAACAGTGTCATGAAGACGAGTAACAAGCCCCGCCGTACAAACTGGGGATCATGCATGGGACACCTGAAATACGCTCCACATCGGGAGAGATGGAACATCGAAAATTGTGCTGATTGGAAAGCTCGCGCGTCATCGCCGCTCAAAACTGAGCGTCACGCTTGCAGATTGCAAAAAAGGCCGCGCCGGAGCCAATGCATTATCTGGAAAATTATTCCACGACAAGACGAATATTGCCGAGTTTGGACAAAAAGAATGCGCGATTTTCCCAACAGAAGAAAAAGGCGGTCAAAACCGCCTTTTTTAAAGTACCGGAGCTTGAATAGTACTGGATGTACATGAGCACCGGAACGCAGAAAATTGCCATTTGCAGCCGCTCATGCGACTTTTGGAACAAGCTCTTAAACGTCGCCGCTGAATGTGTCACAGCTTTCCAGCTTGCCGCTGTCGAAACCGCGCTGGAACCATTTGGCGCGCTGCGCGGAGGTGCCGTGGTTGAAGCTTTCCGGCACGACATAGCCCTGGCTGCGCCGCTGCAACGTATCGTCGCCTATCTGGTGCGCGGCATTGAGCGCTTCCTCGAGATCGCCTGCCTCCAGAATACCTTTCTGCTCGGTATAGTAACCCCAGACACCGGCGAAACAGTCGGCCTGCAACTCGACACGCACCGACATCTGATTGGCCTGCGCTTCGCTCATCTGCTGGCGCATCTGGTTGAACTTGGGCAGGATACCCAGAAGATTCTGGATGTGATGGCCCACTTCATGCGCCAGAACATAGGCCTGCGCGAAATCGCCCGAAGCGCCGAAGCGGTTCGCCAGTTCATTGTAGAAGCTCAGGTCGATGTAGAGCTTGCGGTCGCCGGGGCAATAGAACGGACCGGATGCAGCCGAAGCAAAACCGCAGGCGGACCGGACCTGACCGGAAAACAGCACCATTGTCGGCGGTGTATAGGTCTGGCCGCGCGACTGGAAAATGCCGCTCCACACGTCTTCCGTTTCGGCGAGGACGGTACGAACGAACTGGGTTGTCTCGTCATTGGCGATATTGCCGCCTTCCGCAACGGTGCGGCCGGATTGCCCGGTCTGCTGGGTAACGGCTGGTCCCATGCCGCCATCACCGAACAGGATCGGTAGTGGATCTATGCCGACCGCGCGCAGCACGAAGAACATCACCACCAGAATGAGAATGCCGGAAATGCCGCCGCCGCGCACGATTCGGAAGCCGGGGCCGCCAAAGCCACCACCACCGCCAAAACCGCCGCGCTGCCCTCCGCGCAGATCTTCCACATTGTCGCTTTGCCTACGGCCCTGCCAGCGCATTCACCAACTCCCTTAACAACACCGCCACGGATAATGACGATATTCCATATATCGAAGTAATTGTCGCATATAGAACTGGTTCGGCAAATTAAAAAGTAAATGACGGCCCGCCCTCCACAATCTGTACGCGCAGCGATTGCAGAAGCACACGGGAACCGCTACAGCATCCCCCGTCAATCAGGAGACACAGGCGATGCAGAGCCGCAGACAGCTTTATTCGATCCAGATCTTGCGCGGCCTTGCGGCGACCATCGTCATGATCGCCCATATGATCGAGCATCCACGTGCGGAAACGAACAATGCCATCACGATGCTGGGCGTCTTCGGCGTGCAATTGTTCTTCGTCATCAGCGGCTTCATCATCGCCTATGTCAACGCGGATGGTCCGTTCCGGCCCGGCAACTTTCTGATACGGCGCATCTTCCGCATCGTGCCGCTTTACTGGCTGTGCACGATCACGGTTTTCTTCTGCGCGCTCTATCTGCCGTCCCTGTTCAAGACCACGGTCGCCGATGTCGGCTATTTCATCAAGTCGCTCTTTTTCATCCCTGCCGCCGCACCGGGCGCCCCCAGCGACTGGCGCCCGATCTTCAAGCTGGGCTGGTCGCTGAACTATGAGTTGTTCTTCTATCTGGTCTTCGCGCTTTTCTGGTGGTGCAGAAGCGCCTTGCAGCGCACGATCCTCCTGACTGTCATCTTCGGCGCCTGCGTCGTCGGAAGTTTCTTTGTCGAGCCGTCGGCAAGCTTCGCCGCGTTTTATCTTCACAAGAACCTTTTGACCTTCATGTGCGGCATGTGGCTGGCCGAAGCGGAAAAGCATCGCCTGTGGGAAAAAATGCCTCTGGCCGCACTGGCCGGAATTGGCCTCCTCGCCGTGGCGGCGCTCTATGGCACCTTCTCCACCCCGCTGGCCGAATTCAATGATTTCTCGACCTATCTGGTCATGTGCGGCGCGGCTGTCCTGCTGGTTGCCGGCGCATTGGGCATCGAGCGCTGGCTCGGCGACCTGAAGGACAATTTCTTTGTCGGTCTCGGCACGATCTCCTATTCGCTCTACCTGACACATATGTTCGTGGTCGGCTTCGGCTGGGCGGTGCTGCGCAAGCTGAATCCGGGAACCGCGACCGAAATTGCGGGCATGGTTGCCATGGCGGTCGGAGCCATCGTCGCGGCCAGGATTTCCTACCGTCTCGTCGAAATGCCGTCGAACAGGCTCGGCCATGCTCTCACGAAGCGCAGCAAGTCGGCTTCAGGGTCTAAACTCAATCAGGTTTCGGGCGTGGCGTGAGCCGGGCTTTGTCCCTGAACAGGAGGAAAGGCCGACGTGGTGTCTCCCACCACGAGGATTTTTCGACGCATTCAGGGGCAAAATCCGCCACGTCCCGGAGGGATATGGCGAAAATGACCCATTTTGGCGTCGCGAAACCTTGATGGAGGAACACTCCACCCTCGGTTTCGCTCCTGAAACTGTGCCATTTTCGACCATACCACGCTCCAAATCCTAATTGGGTTTAGACCCTAAGGCCGCGCCCGCGGAAGCCTGAGCTCCCCGCCGCTGCCTGTGATATCGCTGCAAGGCAAGGGCGGACAGTACCAGGGCAAGGAGGGCGAGAAGAACGGCGGTTCGCACGTCCAGCGGAAACAATACCGCATTCATGATGCGGCCCGGCATAAACGCAAAGAAACCCGCACCTGCGATACCGCCGAGATAGACCCGCTGCATAATGCGCCGGTGAACATCGATTTGCCCGCTCCGCGCGGCCACAACCGCCCGCGCACATCCGGCCAGAACCAGTACCGACAGAATATGGATCGGGCTGAAACCCCACAGCAGGTCTATCTGATGAATGAAGAAACTCGACATGGCGGTTATCGCCATGAGCGCGACCCAAACGCGGCCCAGCATCTTGTGCAGGCGCGTCCCCTTGCGGCAAAAGAGAATGACAGCGCCGATGATCGCGGCTGGAACGACGGCGGCGACATGGAGTTGAACGGGCAGTGGCGCAGTGGCAAGCGGTTCGAAATTCATCTGAAAGCTCCGGTTGAATTTCGTCCGGCTTTCAACAAAACTGCCCTTCCCTCAAACGAAATGGCGTCAAATGCGGGATGACTTCGTGACTGGCAGTTTCATGCAATCCACGCTTCGCGAATTGCTGGTCATCATCCAGGCCCCGAGGCTGTGGGTGACGTTTCTGGTCGTTGTCCTGTTGTTCACCGTTACCGGCCCGTTCAGCACCGATGCAATGCCCGTCGCGATCCGCTTCTTCTACTGGCTCGCCATTCAGGCCACCGGCTGGTCGACCGCCATCCTCTGCGCCGTTCTCGCCGACGGGTTGCTGCAAGGGCGCATCGCCAGCCCCTTCGCAAGAATGATGGTAGGCTCGCTCGTGGCGGCACTACCGATCGGCCTGTGGATCACGCTGATTGACTTTGGTTTTACCAACGTCCCGCCCAGCTACCGCAGCTTCATCGCAAATGTCGGCATATCGCTCCCCTTAAGCGCCCTTTTCTGCATTCTGGCCTATATGACATTACGCCGGGAGATCGAAATGGTTTCTCAGCCACCCACGCCAGCCTGCGTGTCACCGGCGATCATGGAGCGGCTGAAGCCGGCGAACCGCGGTCAGTTGCTCAGCCTGTCCGCGCAGGATCACTACACATATGTCGTCACCAGCCGCGGCAGGGAACTCGTTCTCCTGCGTTTCTCGGATGCGCTGCGGGAAACCGGCGAAACACCCGGTATGCAGATTCATCGCTCGCACTGGATCGCCGATGCCAACGTCGCCGAACTGCTCAAATCAAATGGCGGCATCGGTCTCAGGACAAGGGACGGCGCCGTGCTTCCAGTCAGCCGCTCCAGCCGGAAATCCGTCCAGTTACGTTATGTGGAATCGCACAATCGATGAAGAAAGCGGCACACAACGGGGATTTTCCGTGAATGCCCGGAATTTCTCTGCACTTTCTTCGAAATAAAACGATTTGTGGGGTTCCGCTTTCGCAAACGATTGCCTATAAGGCCCGCTTAGCCCACAGAATTCATACGCTGCCAACCCGCCGGTAAACCGTGCGGGCTTTTCTGGCAGGCTAGATCAGCATGTCCCCGAAAACGGGAACCGTTTCGGGCTGACATGCGCAACCGAAAAGAACAGGACGCGCCCATGCCGAAACGTACAGATATCAAATCGATCCTGATCATCGGTGCGGGCCCCATTGTCATCGGTCAGGCTTGCGAGTTCGACTATTCGGGCACGCAGGCCTGCAAGGCGTTGAAGGAGGAAGGCTACCGCATCATCCTCGTCAATTCCAACCCGGCCACGATCATGACCGACCCCGATCTGGCGGATGCGACCTATATCGAGCCGATCACGCCGGAAGTCGTGGCCAAGATCATCGCCAAGGAACGCCCGGACGCGCTGCTGCCGACCATGGGCGGTCAGACCGCGCTCAACACCGCGCTGTCGCTGCGCCGCATGGGCGTTCTGGAACGTTATAACGTCGAGATGATCGGCGCCAATGCGGAAGCCATCGACAAGGCCGAGGACCGCGCGCTGTTCCGCGAAGCCATGGCGAAGATCGGCCTCGACACGCCCGGCTCGATGCTGGCGAATGCGACCGAGATCAAGGACGAGGATCGCAAGCGTCATGAGGCGCGCCGGGCCGAGGTCAAGGCGCAGTATGCGGGCGACGAACTGGACAAGGCGCTCGACAAGCTGGAAACCGAATGGCAGCTCGGTGAAGTCGAACGCAAGCAGCGTTATATGAGCCATGCGCTCGCCAAGGCCGCGCAGGCGCTCGATGTCGTCGGCCTGCCCGCCATCATCCGTCCGAGCTTCACGCTCGGTGGCACCGGCGGCGGCATTGCCTATAACCGTCAGGAATTCTTCGAGATCATCGAGCGCGGTCTGGATGCTTCGCCGACGACCGAAGTGCTCATCGAAGAATCGGTTCTGGGCTGGAAGGAATATGAAATGGAAGTCGTCCGCGATCATGCGGACAACTGCATCATCATCTGCTCGATTGAAAACCTCGATCCGATGGGCGTGCATACGGGCGATTCGATCACGGTTGCGCCTGCGCTGACCCTGACCGACAAGGAATACCAGATCATGCGCAACGCCTCGATTGCGGTGCTGCGCGAGATCGGCGTCGAAACCGGCGGCTCCAACGTTCAGTTCGCGATCAACCCGGCCAATGGCCGCATGATCGTGATTGAAATGAACCCGCGCGTTTCGCGCTCTTCCGCTCTGGCTTCCAAGGCGACCGGCTTCCCGATCGCCAAGGTCGCGGCGAAACTGGCCGTTGGCTATACGCTCGACGAACTGGACAACGACATCACCGGCGGCGCGACGCCTGCCTCGTTCGAACCGTCGATCGATTATGTCGTCACCAAGATCCCGCGCTTTGCCTTTGAAAAATTCCCCGGCTCCTCGCCGATCCTGACCACTGCCATGAAGTCGGTGGGCGAAGTGATGGCCATCGGCCGCACCTTCCAGGAATCCTTGCAGAAGGCGCTTCGCGGCCTGGAAACCGGCCTGACCGGCCTCGACGAAATCGCTATTCCCAACATCGAGGAAGGCGACGAGAAGAATGCCATTCGCGCCGCCATCGGCACCCCGACGCCGGACCGCCTGCGCATGGTGGCTCAGGCCATGCGCCTGGGCCTGACCGTGGAACAGGTGCACGACGCCTCGAAGATCGATCCATGGTTCCTCGAACAGATCGAAGCCATCGTGAGAACGGAAGAGCGCATTCGCGAACACGGCCTGCCGCAGGATGCGGAGAACCTGCGCATGTTGAAGGCCATGGGCTTCTCGGACGCCCGCCTCGCCAGCCTGACGGGCAAGGACGCCGAAGACGTGGCCCGACTGCGTGCCGATCTCGACGTTCACCCGGTCTACAAGCGCATCGACACCTGCGCCGCCGAATTCGCCTCGCCGACCGCCTATATGTATTCGACCTACGAAACGCCTTTCGTCGGCCAGCTGCGTTCGGAGGCGCAGGTGTCTGATCGCAAGAAGGTCGTCATTCTCGGCGGCGGTCCGAACCGTATCGGTCAGGGCATCGAGTTCGATTATTGCTGCTGCCATGCGGCCTTCGCGCTCGGTGACGCCGATTACGAAGCCATCATGATCAACTGCAACCCGGAAACGGTTTCGACCGATTACGACACCTCCGACCGTCTTTATTTCGAGCCGCTGACGGCGGAAGACGTGATGGAAATCCTGCGCATCGAGCAGGAAAAAGGCACGCTCCACGGTGTGATCGTGCAGTTTGGCGGCCAGACCCCGCTCAAGCTCGCCAATGCACTGGAAAAGGCAGGCATTCCGATCCTCGGCACTTCGCCGGACGCCATCGACCTTGCCGAAGACCGCGACCGCTTCCAGAAGCTTCTCATCAAGCTCGACCTCAATCAGCCAAAGAACGGCATCGCCTATTCGGTCGAACAGGCGCGCCTGATCGCATCCGATCTCGGCTTCCCGCTGGTCGTGCGTCCGTCCTACGTTCTGGGTGGCCGCGCCATGCAGATCATCCATGACGAGCGGGGCTTGCAGAACTATCTGCTCGACACGGTGCCGGAACTGGTGCCGGAAGACATCAAGGCCAAGTACCCGAACGACAAGACCGGCCAGATCAACACGCTGCTCGGCAAGAATCCGCTTCTTTTCGATACCTATCTGACCGAGGCAATCGAAGTGGACGTGGACTGCCTGTGCGATGGCAGGGAAAGCCTCGTCGCTGGCATCATGGAGCATATCGAGGAAGCCGGCATCCATTCGGGCGATAGCGCCTGCTCTCTGCCGGTCCACACGCTCTCGCCGGAGATCGTCGCCGAACTCGAACGCCAGACGGCGGCACTCGCCAAGGCGCTCAATGTCGGTGGCCTGATGAACGTGCAGTTCGCCATCAAGGACGGTGAAATCTTCATCCTCGAAGTCAATCCGCGCGCTTCGCGTACGGTTCCTTTCGTCGCCAAGACAGTCGGTACGCCGATTGCCAAGGTCGCAGCCCGCGTCATGGCAGGCGAAAGCCTCGAAGCAGCACTCGGCGCTTATGGCGGCAAGCCGAAGGCTCCGGCGCGTCCGCACATCGCGGTCAAGGAAGCCGTATTCCCGTTCGCCCGCTTCCCCGGTGTCGATACATTGCTCGGACCGGAAATGCGCTCGACCGGCGAAGTCATGGGCCTCGACTACGATTATGCGCTGGCCTTCGCCAAGGCACAGCTCGGCGCGGGCGTGGAACTGCCGCGTGAAGGCACGGTGTTCGTGTCGGTGCGCGACGAGGACAAGGAACGCGTGCTCGGCGCCGTCCGCAGGCTGGCGGAAATCGGCTTCAGGGTCATGGCGACCGGCGGCACGCAGAAATTCCTCGAAGCCAACGGCGTCGAGGCGACCAAGGTCAACAAGGTCATCGAAGGCCGTCCGCATGTCGAGGACGCGATCCGCAACCGCCAGATTCATCTGGTCTTCAACACGACCGACAGCGCCAGCGCGGTTTCGGACAGCAAGTCGATCCGCCGCGCGACCCTGATGCAGAAACTGCCTTACTACACCACCATGGCAGGTGCCGAAGCCGCCGCCGAAGCCATTGCGGCGCTCAAGGCCGGATCGCTGGAAGTGCGTCCGCTTCAGGACTATTTCCGCTGATCGTCGTATCCGTATGAACAGATTGAAGCCGCCGGACATTCCGGCGGCTTTTTTCATGCCGTCTTCAGCGCGGGCAGTTCCAGCGGCTTGTGGTTTGGATCGTCTTCCAGCTGGACCTGCTGGGTAAAAAGTCCTTCATGCAGATGCGGCTTGCCCAGATGGACGATGGCGGCGTCTTTCAGTTCACCGTTCAGCATATCGCGTATCCGCTCATAAGCCTCGGCATCGAGGCCGTCGAGCGCACCGTCGATGACGATCCATTTCGGCTGTTGCAGAATGAGACGCGCGAAGGCGAGGCATTGCCTTTCGTCATCCGTCAGGGCGCGATCCCAGCGCGCAACACGGTCGAGGCTTGCCGAAAGCCGCCCCAATCCGGCCCGTTGCAGGAGATTTTCCAGCGCCTCGTCGGAAAACTTCTTTATATCGAGCGGATAGGCGATCATGCTCTTGAGGTTCCCCGGTGGGAAATAGGGCGCACGCGGCATGAAGGCGACGCCGTCGCCCGCCGGCATCCCGATCCGGCCCTCGCCCCACTGCCATAGCCCGCCCAGCGCCCGGAACAACAGGGTTCTCTGCGTCTCGGTCCCGCCGGTGACAAGCACACGCTCTCCAGCCTTCACCGCAAACGTCCTTCGCGAAAGCTTCAGGCACTGTTCCGGCGTCGCGATGGAAACGCCATCCAGCGTGAGCGCCTCGTCATCGTTGACGGCAAGGTCGATCTGCCGGTCGAGACGGCCGAGTTCGTCCATATGCAGCACGGCCTGACGGAAGCTCGCCACGCGCAGCAGCGTTGCGCGCCAGTCGGCGATTGCGCCGAAATTATCGACAAACCAGCGCAACGAATTGTGCACCTGCGAAAACGCGCCGACCGCCATCATCAGCCCGCCGAATGTCAGCCCGCCGCCGAAATAGACCGGAGCCGCCACGAGGATGGGAGCGACGATGGTCAACCAGCCATAACCGGCGGTTACCCAGGTCAGCCGCGTCGTCGCATAGACGATCTTGCGAATTGCGGCCAGAACCGCGTCGATATCCAGATTGAGCCGCCGCTTCTCATCCGCCTCGCCGCGCGACAGCGTGATCGCGTCCAGATGTTCGTTCACCCGCATCAGGGACGCGCGGAAATCCGCCTCGCGCGCATAACGATTGGCGTTGATGTTGACGAGGCTCCGCCCGACGATCCAAGTCAGCCAGGATGCGGAAGCGGCATAGATGATGACCGCCCAGACCATATAGCCCGGTATCGAGAAACTGTAACCGGCGACATGGAACACGAAACCGCTCGACAGCGACCACAACACGCCGACGAAACTCACCAGAATCACGGTCGATTGAAGCAGGTTGATACCGAGATCGCACGACATCTCGGCAAAATGGCGCGCATCTTCATGCAGGCGCTGGTCGGGATTGATGCCGATTTCGCCCGCATTGGCCAGACGGAACGCCCTACCCGGCGCCAGCCATTGCCCGACGAGGTCGCGCGCCAACCCCTCGCGCATCTTCAGCTTGAACATCTGGTTGAGCCAGGTCTGCGACACATTGAGCACGAGCAGGCTACCCGCAATGCTGAAGAAAACCATCAACTGGTGGAAGAACGCCTGCATATCCCGCCGGGCGAGCGCATCGTAGAACGGCTCATTCCAGCGATTGATGGCGACCTGCCCGATGGCGATCAGGACGATGAGGGCAAAAATGCCGAAGCCAAGCGCAAGCAGCCTGTTGCGCACCGGAGAAACCAGAAACGCCCCGACCATCATCGAGACCTGCGAGAAAAGATCGGTGCCGTCACGGCCGGGTGTGCCGCCAAGCAGCTTTGCCGAACCTTTGCGCCAGCGCTCACCGACGCCGCGCCTGGGTTTCCTGCGACGGCGCTCGTTTTTCGATGCGCTCTGCTTCGTCTTGTCCTGTTCCGGTCCGGGCGTCATATCCTGCCTCGCTGCCGTCGCTGCGAATCCTCCGCTCCATCCGCGGATATTCCAGAAACATGCTCAATATCTACGTCTCGCGGAAGTCAAGGAAAGGAGATCATCACGCTTTTCGCAAAGGCGAATTGGTCGCCCCATCGATAAAGCCCTTATGCGCGCAATGTCGGGCGACGGATACCGGGAGCAAGGGCAACACATTGATATTAGTGAAATTTAACGATCAGAAGTTGTATCGCCGACAATGGCAGGAACTTCAAATCCACCCGGTGAGCCGTCTTGTATTGGTCAAATTTGTCGCATATACTTATAGCATCGATTTTTCGGTCGAGTGACTTTGCGACCCGTACGGCCCGCCGTGCTTCCTGACGATCTCCTGTCCATAAATTCGATTCACGGGAACGTGTGCGAAGCATACGGACTTAAGATTACTTTGTTACAAAGGACATTCCCATGGCTACGGGAACAGTTAAATGGTTCAACACGACCAAGGGCTTCGGCTTCATCCAGCCTGATCAGGGCGGCACGGACGTTTTCGTCCACATCTCTGCCGTTCAGCGCGCTGGCCTGACCACGCTCGACGAAGGTCAGAAGGTCTCCTACGAGATCGTGCAGGACCGTCGTTCCGGCCGTTCGTCTGCAGACAATCTCGTCGCAGCCTGATCGTCAGAATAAAACGGAAAAGGCGGGTCCCCGGACCCGCCTTTTTTGTTGGCCTGTCTTCCATTCCATATCACTAGAGCCTGAATCAAAAAGCGGCATGCTGGAACAGGCTCTCAGGCTTTTGCCAGCACGCTCGCCCCCAGAATAAGGGCCGCGACCAGCGAGGCGACGGTGCGGACATGGTTCCATATGGTCCAGTCGCGCACATAAGCGAGCCAGCCTTCCGCCGACGTAGCGGCATTGGCGTCCATCACCGCAAGCTGGTTGTTCAGCGGCACGTTCAGGGCCATCGTGACGCCGATACTGCCGACAAGATAGACGGCGGCGCCGATCATCGCCCATCTGGACAGGCCGCCAAAACCCATCAGACCCAACACGATAATTGCCAGACACAATAATCCGGTCCCGAAAAAGGCGGCAAAGAACGTGCCGTTGATGACGGTGATATTGATCGATTGCATCGCCGTTATGCCTGCATTGGCCGGTATGCGTGCCAGCGCCGCCATCACGAAACTTGAAAAGGCATAGAAGATTCCGCCCGTTATGGCGCTTCCCCATGCCGTCAGCAGAACAAGCAGTTGGAAACTCGTCGTCATGATTGTTTCTCCCATATGCCGCTTCGCATGAACCATGCAGCATGGCCGCCACAATGCACGTCTTGGGTGCAGGCATAAAGATCAATATCGCCCGTTCAATCGGTTTGCTCATGGCGATAGGTCAGCAATGCTGATGGATTTGATCGATTCAGCAACACATTTTTGCGAAATCCCGCAATTGCCGATGAAATCTCAAACCGCCTGTTGCGCTTCCTGCGCCGATGCGACATAGAAAATGCGCAAAATCGGACCGTGCCCGGTGCCGGTTAACAGAGCCTGCCATCTATGGAGATCTATCATGGCATTTCTCGCCGACGCCCTTTCCCGTGTAAAGCCTTCCGCGACCATCGCCGTCAGCCAGAAAGCACGCGAACTGAAAGCCAAAGGCAAGGACGTGATCGGTCTTGGTGCAGGTGAACCCGATTTCGATACGCCCGACAATATCAAGAAGGCGGCAATCGAAGCGATCAATCGCGGCGAAACGAAATACACGCCCGTTGCCGGCATACCTGAACTGCGTCAGGCCATTGTCGCCAAGTTCAAGCGCGAAAACGGCCTCGACTACAAGCCGGAACAGGTTATCGTCGGCACCGGCGGCAAGCAGATCCTGTTCAACGCCTTCATGGCGACGCTGAACCCCGGCGATGAAGTCATCGTGCCCGCCCCCTACTGGGTCAGCTACCCGGAAATGGTTGCGATCAATGGCGGCAACCCGGTTTTCGTCAACACGAAGATCGAGGACAATTTCAAGCTGACCGCCGCCGATCTGGAAAAGGCGATTACGCCGAAGACCAAGTGGCTCATCTTCAACTCGCCCTCCAACCCGACAGGCGCCGCCTATACGGAAAGCGAATTGAAGGCGCTGACCGACGTTCTCGTGCGTCATCCGCATGTCTGGATCCTGACCGACGATATGTACGAGCATCTGGTCTATGGCGACTTCGTCTTCACCACGCCCGCACAGGTCGAGCCGTCACTCTATGACCGTACGCTGACCATGAACGGCGTCTCCAAGGCCTATGCCATGACCGGCTGGCGCATCGGCTACGCGGCCGGTCCGCTCCAGCTCATCAAGGCCATGGACATGGTGCAGGGCCAGCAGACCTCCGGTGCCTGCTCCATCGCACAGTGGGCGGCAGTCGAAGCGCTCAACGGCCCGCAGGATTTCATCGGCAAGAACAAGGCGATTTTCCAGGGCCGTCGCGATCTGGTTGTCTCCATGCTCAATCAGGCGACCGGCATCGAGTGCCCGACCCCGGAAGGCGCGTTCTACGTCTACCCGTCCTGCGCGGCGCTGATCGGCAAGAAGACGGAAGCCGGCAAGGTCATCGAGACGGACGAAGATTTCGTCACCGAACTGCTGGAAGCCGAAGGCGTGGCCGTGGTTCACGGCTCGGCATTCGGTCTTGGACCGAATTTCCGCATCTCCTACGCAACCTCGGAAGCCCTTCTGGAAGAAGCCTGCACGCGCATCCAGCGCTTCTGCGCCAGCCTGCGCTGATCATCCAAACAATCTGACTATTCAAGGGGCCGAAAGGCCCCTTTTTCATATCCCCGGACGATGGTGAAAGGCGTAAAGCCAAAAAAAAAGCCAGACAAATGTCTGGCTTTGAGTTTTGAAGGTGCCTTTGAGGCAAACCTCCAGAGGGGAACACTCAGCCTGCGCAAATGGGAGGAGGAAACGCAGCGCTGAGATGATCTTTATATGCCCTGTGCCCATTCTTTTTGCAATGCAACTTTAGCGCAATGCAGCCATGCATTTTACGCATGACTCAATTCGACAAAAAAGTACTTCAAAAAACAAAGAGTTATAGAAATCCGCTCTGCATTAGAACTCCATTACATATAAAAAAGCTGCCCAAACTGCGGGCACATGAACCGAAGCACTGCCTCCAGAAACGGCAAATCACTCCTCGCTGAGTCGCCATCGCAGATGTCATGCGACTGTCATTGCAGTGCAGTCGGCCTGTCACAGAACGAGCCTAAAAGCCCCCGCGAGACCGCCCGTGCAAAAGCGCCCGGCGGCAGCGCAGTCGTGAAAAGTCGCTGCGACAGATGCAAACTATCCGAGAAGGAGCGTCCCCGTGCGGATCGTTCAGATTACCGATACCCATCTCAGCCCCATCAAGCCGCACTTCAACCGCAACTGGGAACCGCTCGTCGCCTGGATTGACCAGCAGCGACCCGACCTCATCATCCATACCGGCGACCTGTCGGTCGATGGCGCCGACGTGGAGGCCGACCTTCTGTTTTGTCAGGCTTGCCTGAACGATCTTCCCGCGCGTGTTCTCAGCCTTCCGGGCAATCACGATATCGGGCACCTTCCCGAAAGCCACCAGCCGGTCAATCCGCAGCGCCTGATGCGCTGGCGTCGCCATTTCGGCCCTGATCGCTGGGCGGAAAATTTCGGCGACTGGCGCATCATCGGCCTCAACAGCCTCGTCATCGGCGCGGGCGACGCAGAAGAGGCCGAACAGTTCGTCTGGCTTGAAGAAGAACTGAAGAACAGCGATGGCAAGCCGGTCGCCGTTTTCGCGCACAAGCCGGTTTTCGTGGACGACCCGGATGAAGGCGACAGCGGCTATTGGGGCATCCGCCCTGCCCCGCGCCAGCGTCTCTACGATCTCTTCGCGCAATATAACGTCCAGCTTCACGCCAGCGGCCATCTTCATCGCGCATGGTCGGGCGAAGCTTTCGGCACAAATTATGTCTGGGCGCCCGCCGCCGCCTTCATCGTCGGCCCGATGGAACGCGACCTGCCCGGCGAACGCATTCTGGGGGCGGTCGTCCACGATCTGGACGAAGTCGCCACCAGCCGCATCGTGCGCATTGACGACCTGACCCCTCATGTCATCGATGACGTGGTGCACGAGGTCTATCCGCATCACAGCGGCGACGGCGAGAAGGTAGCCGAGGAGACAAGCCAGTGAGCACGCTCGTCATCCGCGATATCGGCAAATCCTATGGCAGCAACCGCATTCTGGACGGCATATCCATCGAAGCGGCGGAGGGTGAATTCATCGCCCTTGTCGGGCCGTCGGGCTGCGGCAAGAGCACATTGCTGCGCATCCTCGCCGGTCTCGACCATGCCGATGAGGGGAGCGTCGAGCTTGCCGGGCGCGACATAACCGGCGCGCATCCCGCCGACCGCAACATCGCCATGGTGTTCCAATCCTACGCGCTCTATCCCCATCTGACGGCGGCACAGAACATCGCCGTGCCGCTCGCCATGCGCGACCTCGCCACCGTGGAGCGCCTGCCGCTGATCGGTCGTTTTATGCCCGGTCAGCGCAGCAAACGCGCTGCCATCCAGCAACAGGTCAAGGCAACCGCAACCAGCCTCAGGATCGACCATCTCCTCGACCGCAAGCCGGGCCAGATGTCGGGCGGCCAGCGCCAGCGCGTGGCGCTCGCCCGCGCGCTCGTGCGCCAGCCCGGCGCATTCCTGATGGATGAGCCTCTGTCCAACCTCGATGCCAATCTGCGCGTTCACACACGTGCCGAAATCGTCGATCTGCACCGCCGCGCCGGGGTGCCGACCATCTATGTGACGCACGATCAGGCCGAAGCGCTCAGCATGGCCGACCGTGTTGCGGTGATGATGGGCGGCAAACTGCTCCAGATCGACACACCGACCGCCATCTATAACGATCCGCGCCATATCGAGGTCGCACAGTTCATCGGCACACCGCGCATCAATATTCTGGACGCGCTGGTCAGCGATAACGGCGTGGTGCATTTTGCTGGCCGCGCCATCCTGCAGGACGTTGCCGCCCATTCCGGCGCCCAGATCCGCATCGGCATCCGCCCCGAACATTTCCAGTTCAGGCCGCATGACAAATCCGGCATTTCCGGGACCGTTTCGCGGATCGAGTTTCTCGGTTCCGAAGTCCTGGTCTATCTCAAGGCGCCCGGCGCCTCGCAGGATCTGACCGTAAAGCTCGACCCCGCGCAGGCCCGCGACATCGGCATCGGAATGCCGGTCGGACTGCATTTCGATGCGGGCGACGCCTATCTCTTCGGTGAAGACGGCCTGCGTCTGCGTCAGCCCGCCGGAAACATCGTCAAGACCGCATCGCCGGCAAAGGCATCCGCTCATGTCTGACATCACCCTATCCGGTATCCCCGCCGCCGGCGCGCGCTCCGCCGCCGACGAAGCCCGGCGCCGTGAGGAGCGGCTTGCATGGAAACTCGCCGCCCCGGCAATCATCCTGACGGTGCTGCTGATCCTTCTTCCCACGGCGGCGGTCATCTTCTGGAGCCTGACGAATTTCGAACTCGGCTATGACGGCTTCGAATTCATCGGACTGGAAAACTATGCCGAACTGTTCAGCGACCGCACGTTCCTCGTCTCGCTTAAGAACACGGCTCTCTATACGGCAATCGTCGCGCCCGCTTCCGTCTTTCTCGGTCTGGGTGTCGCGCTTCTCATCGAAAGCGAAGTGCGCGGAAAATCCTTCTTCCGCACGGTCTATTTCCTGCCCGTCGCCTCGCTTCTGGTCGCCATGGCAACCGTCTGGCAATATCTGCTGCATCCCACCCTCGGCCCTGTCAACGCAATGCTCGGCATGGTCGGCATCGCCGGTCCGAACTGGCTTGGCTCCAGCGATACGGTGCTGTTCAGCCTCGCGCTCATCGGCGTATGGCAGAGCGTCGGCTTCAACATGGTGCTGTTTCTGGCCGGTCTCACCGCCATCCCGCGCGAGCTTTATTCCGCTGCCGAAGTGGACGGGGTGAAGAGTAGCTGGGAGCGTTTCCGCTTGGTCACATGGCCCCTGCTCGGCCCGACCACGCTTTTCGTCACGACGATCAGCATCATCAATGCGGTCAAGGTCTTCGAAACGGTCAAGACGCTGACCGAGGGCGGTCCGAACAAGGCCTCCGAGGTTCTGCTCTGGACCATCTATCAGGAAGGCTTCGTCTATCTGCGCGTCGGCTACGCCTCGGCCATGACCGTGATCTTTCTCGCGGTTCTCGTGGTCCTGATGATGTTGCAGTTCCGCGTGCTGGACCGCCGCACCCACTATTGAGGAAACCGGTATGTCTTTCGCCCGTTCGTTCCGTCTCGGCCTCCTCTCGCTGGGAGCGCTCATTTTCCTAGCACCCTATATCTTCATGCTTTCCACGGCGGCAAAGTCGCAGCAGGACATTTTCTCGTCCTCCCTGTCGCTGATACCGCGAAACTGGGCGCTCTGGGACAATCTCGCCAAGGCCCTGACCCGTGTTCCGATGGGGCTTCTGCTGTTCAATGGCGTCGTCGTCTGCGCGCTCGTCCTCGTCGTGCAGGTGGTGATCGCCATCCCCTGCGCCTATGCCATGGCGAAGCTGAAATTTCGCGGCCAGCGCACAATGATGATGATGGTCATGCTCGGCCTTCTGGTGCCGATCCACGCCACGGCGCTGCCCTTCTATGTCGGCTTCAACCGGCTCGGTGTGCTCAACAGCTATTTTGCGCTCGGCGCGCCCTTCTTCATCTCGGTTTTCGGCATATTTCTGTTTCTCCAGTTCTTCCGCGCCATGCCCGATGATCTCATCAGCGCGGCGCGCCTCGACGGCATGTCGGAAGCCGGTATCGTCACGCGGGTGATCGTTCCCAATGCATGGCCCGCCATCACCGCCTTCTCGATCTTTTCGGTCGTCGCGCACTGGAACGACCTGTTCTGGCCGCTGATCGTCATCAACGGCATGGAGCGCGCCACGCCCCCGCTGGGCCTGCTCTATTTCCGCGCCGCGGAAGCAGGCGACGATTACGGCGCGCTGATGGCTGCGACCCTGATCATCACCCTGCCGCTGCTGCTGGCATTTCTGGCCGCGCAGCGCCGCTTCATCGAAGGCATCACCCTCACCGGCCTCAAGGGCTGACTTTTCACCTCGTCCATACTCAGGAGTAACTCATGAAACGCCTCAAAAGCGCCCTCGCCGCCCTTGCGGTCGCAACCGGCCTCGGCTCGCCTGCCTTTGCCGACACGACGCTGAACGTGCATTATCCGATGCCCGGCTTCTTCAAGGATGTCATGGCCGACATCTCGAAGAAGTTCGAGGAAGAGAACCCGGACATCAAGATCAACTTCGTCAGCCCTTCGGCCACTTACGAAGAAGGCATCCAGACGATCATGCGTCAGGCCGGCACGTCGGAAATGCCGGACATCACCTTCACCGGCCTCAACCGTCTGCGCGTACTTGCCGAGCGCAATATCGGCGTGGACATGAAGCCGCTGGTCGAAAAAGAAACCGATATGGAAGCCCAGGGCTTCACCGATCACCTTCTGAGCCTCGCCCGCGTCGGCGACCGTCAGGTTGGTCTTGCTTTCGCGACTTCCAACCCGATCATGTATTACAATGCCGATCTGGTGCGCGCGGCTGGCGGCAATCCCGATACGCCGCCCACGACCTGGGACGAAGTGATCGCGCTTGGCGGCAAGATCAAAGCGCTCGGCGACGGCAATGAAGGCATAGACTTCCGCTGGCAGGGCGACGACTGGATGTTCTCCGCGCTTCTGTTCGGCGCTGGCGGCACCATGCTGTCCGAAGATGAAAAGAAGGTCGCCTTCGACGGGCCGGAAGGGCTCGAAGCCTTCAAGATGGTTGACCGCATGGTGAAGGAAGGCGGTATGCCGGTCCTGACCAAGGCCGCGGGCGAACAGGCTTTCGCCGCCGGCAAGGTCGGCTTCGAGTTCCAGACGACCGGCGCGCTGCGCAACACGATCAAGAATGTCGGTGACAAATTCGATCTGCGAACGGCGAAAATCCCGCTCATCAACTCTGAAAAAGGCCATCTGCCGACCGGCGGCAATGCCGTCGTGATCCTGACCGAAGACCGGTCCAAGCTCGATGCGGCCTGGAAATTCGCCAAGTTTGCCGCCGGTCCCTACGGCGCTTCCGTCGTCGTTCCCGGCACCGGCTATGTGCCCAACAACGAACTGGCCGCGAAGTCGGACGACTATCTGGGCAAGTTCTACGAGGAAAATCCGCTCTTCAAGGCAGGCCTCAGCCAGATGGACCGGATGATCCCGTGGTACGCCTTCCCCGGCTCGAACGGCGTCAAGGTCACGCAGACCATCGTGGATAATCTGTCCCGCGTGGTCGAGCAGTCCGCAACGCCGGAAGATGCTCTCGCCGATGCCGCGAAGGAAGTCCAGCGCCTGCTGCCGCGCAAGTAACAGCCGACGCCCTCGCCCTGAGGTGCGGGACGGCCCTACGATAAAGGCCGCGCTGGCAATCAGCGCGGCCTTTTCACAAACTGCAAGATACGATCAATAGGACCAGTTGCGCGCCTTGGAGAACAGGAAGTCGCGGAAGGCATGCAATTTCGCGGAATTCTTCAAAGCTTCCGGGTAGCAGAAGAACGTATCGAAGGAAGGGATTTCCTCCAGTTCAGGCAGAAGCTGCACCAGACCGGCTTCCTTGTCCGCCATATAATCGGGCAGGACGGCAATGCCGACACCGCGCTGCACGGCACGGCGGACGGAGAGAAGATTGTTCACCTGCAACACCGGTATCCGCGAACTGCCATCGGTGCGTCCGGCGCTTTCCAGCCAGTTCAGCCCGGTCAGATAGCTCGGCGCAGGCTCGCCGAAGGTCACGATGCGATGCTGGTCGATCTCGTCGACCGAGTTCAGCTTGCCATATTTCGACACGTAACCCGCCGACGCATAGACATGCATGTGGACGGTGAACAGGCGGCGCTGGATGAGGTCGGGTTGCTGCGGCTGGCGCAGCCGCACCGCGCAGTCCGCGTGCCGCATGGTCAGGTCCAGTTCCTCATTGTCGAGAATGAGCTGGAGCTGGATGTCGGGATAAAGCTCGACGAATTCCTGAATACGCTCGACCAGCCAGCCGGAACCGAGGCCGACCGTCGTCGTCACGCGAAGGCGCCCCGTCGGCTTTTCCTTGCTCTCGGCAAGCTTCGACCGGACACTTTCGAGCTTCATCAGCACATCGTGCGCGGTGCGGTACAGGGTCTCGCCCTGTTCCGTCAGGATCAGTCCGCGGGCATGACGATGAAACAGCGGCACACCAACATCCTGTTCCAGCGCGCTCACCTGACGCGAAATGGCCGATTGCGACAGATGCAGTGTCTGGGCTGCGTGGGTAAACGAACCTGCTTCAGCCGCGGCATGAAATATGCGCAGTTTATCCCAGTCGAGCGGTGCGACCACGGTTTTCCCCTCTCGTTACTCCGCAGCTTCGTGCAGCGGTTCCTGTGCGGCAAGCCAGCGTTCGGCCTCAAGAGCCGCCATGCAACCCAGACCGGCGGCAGTCACGGCCTGCCGGTAGATATCGTCCGTAACGTCGCCTGCGGCAAAGATGCCCGGAACGTCGGTCGCCGTCGAATCGGGCGCGGTCCAGAGATAGCCATTCGGCTTCTGCTTGAGTTTGCCCTCGAACAGGGAGACCGCCGGTGCGTGACCGATGGCGACGAAAACGCCATGCGTGTCGAGTTCCTGCGTTTCGCCGGTCACGACATTTTTCAGGCGCACGCCGGTTACGGTCGCCCCCATCGGCGGCTTTGCCTCGGTGCCGAGAATTTCATCGATGACGCTGTCCCAGACCACGGAGACATTCTGCCGGGAAAGAAGACGGTCCTGCATGATCTTTTCCGCGCGGAAAGCGTCGCGGCGGTGCACGATCGTCACGCTCTTTGCGATATGCGAGAGGTAAAGCGCTTCTTCCACGGCCGTATTGCCGCCGCCGACCACAACCACGTCCTTGCCGCGATAGAAGAAACCGTCGCAGGTTGCGCAGGCCGAAACGCCGCCGCCCATGAAGGTCTGCTCGCTGTCGAGACCGAGCCACTTGGCCTGCGCGCCGGTGGCGATGATCAGTGCATCGCAGGTATAGACGGTTCCCGAATCACCCGTCAGGCGAAACGGGCGCGAAGTCGTTTCAACCCCGGTGATGATGTCATGCACGATCTCGGCGCCGACATTCTGCGCCTGCGCCGCCATCTGTTCCATCATCCACGGCCCCTGCACCGGATCGGCATAGCCCGGATAGTTTTCGACATCCGTGGTGATCATCAGCTGGCCGCCCTGTTGCAGACCGGCAATGACCAGCGGTTTCAGCATGGCGCGGGCGGCGTAAATCGCCGCCGTATAACCAGCAGGACCAGAGCCGATGACGATGACTGGCGCGTGACGCTGTGACATGAAGTTTCTCTCCGGTCCTTTAATCGATTCAAAGCCGCGGAATTCTGGCTCGAAAGAATCGCCTGCGCGCTCTGTTTCACCAATGCCACGGATACTCTGGCCAAGGTAGGTCTGCCCCCGAATGTTTGCAAGGTTTGTCAGGTATCGGCGGCGCTTTAGCCACAGCTTGTGCCCCCGGATGTTGCAAGGGCGTTGCGCGCGACCCGATCTCGCGCCCAAAGCCTTCCTCGAAGCTGGCCGGACGCGCGAGGCCCGTTACGGTGCATATTCTGTTCACACGGGCGTTTTGGGTGCTCCGGCGCGGCATCAGACGGTTTACATTCGCCTGCTTCATTTGATATGAGCACGAATAGATTGCGCCACGACGGCGACGAATGTTCTATAATTACCCCTGAATGAAATTTCCTTGCGCGCGGAGTTATACATGCCGATCAAGGCTGACCTGGATGAAATCGATTGGAAAATCCTTCGGGAACTCCAGAACAACGGGCGCATCACCAATGTCGAACTGGCCGAGCGCGTCGGCATATCGGCCCCGCCGTGCCTGCGCCGGGTGCGCAAACTTGAGGAAAACGGCGTTATTCGCGGCTATCGCGCCATTCTCAACGGCAATGCGCTGGGGCAGGACCTGGTGGCATTCTGCTCGGTCGGCCTGCACCGTCAGGCGGACGCCGATCTGAAGGCTTTTGCCGAAAAGACCAAGCAATGGCCGCTGGTACGCCGCGCCTGGATGGTTTCGGGCGAATCCGACTTCCTGCTCCATTGCGTCGCGCGCGACCTCAACACGTTCCAGACCTTCGTGATCGAGGAACTGACGGCCGCCCCGAACGTGGATTCGGTCCGTACCGCGCTCACCATCCGTCCGGTCAAGGACGAACCGCTGATGATCCTCTGAAAATTACCTGCCCGCAAAAACCCGCTCGTAGACGCCGCTGATCGCATCCGCCTCCTTTTCGAGCGGAAAAGCGGCGCGAACATGAGCGAGCGCGTTTTCACCCTCGCGCCCGGCAAAGGCCGGGTCCGCCAGATAGGGTTCGATGGCTTTGCGCAGCGCTTCGCCGTCTCCGGCCGGGACCGACCGCCCCGTGCCGTCCACGATCATCTCGGCATAAGCGCCCGCATCGCTGGCGACGACCGCCGTGCGCGACGCCATGGCTTCGAGCGGCGTTAGTCCGAAGCCCTCGTTGCGCGACGGCGCAACATAAAGCGTCAGGCGGCGATACCAGACGCGGATGTCCGGCACCTCTCCGAGAATGAGAATGCGGTCCTGCAAGCCGGCGGCGGCGATCCGGGTCTTCAGCCCGTCTTCGAAAGACTGGTGCTCTGCGGTCGTGCGCCCCGCGACGATGGCGGTCCATTCCGGATATTCCGGCAGGAGCGCGATCATCGCATCGACGAAAAGGTCCGTGCCCTTGGAATCGCGTACCCGGCCGAAACAGCCGACGGCATACTGCCCCGGCAGGCCGGAAGCGGCATAACCGTCCTCTTCCGCGACAGGCGGATGAAACCTCTGCAGGTCCACGCCATGCATGATCACCTGATGCGGCACTTCGAGAAAACTTCCCGAGCGCCCGCTCGTGGCGATCACCGCATTCATGCGGCGGATCAGCCATTTGGTGAAAGGCTTGTGATGACGCTGCGCGGCCGACGTGAAGATCAGCCGCAGTTTCATCCGCATGACGTCGCGCAGGAAAATACCGGCAAGCATTTCGATATTGCGCCGGGCGTGCCAGATGCGGAACGGTTTTGTCTTCGGCTTCGACCAGAAAGACAGCAGCGCACCCCATCCGAGATGCGGAAGCGTGTCGGGCAGGCCCGGCCCCACCGTGGCGATGTTCAGTCCCTTCGCGCGTTGCAGCGGGATCAGTTGAACGATCGTCGATGTAACGCCTGAAAGGCGGCGCTTGAAATTGGGCGCCACCACTTCGACGTCCTGAACCGGAACCTGTCTGGAGGATGTCACGGAAATCAGACGAATTTCAGTGCGACGATTTCATAGGAGCGCGAACCGCCGGGCGCATTGACTTCGATCGTGTCGCCTTCGCCCTTGCCGATCAGCGCGCGGGCGATCGGGGACGAAATGGAAATGCGGCCTTGTTTCACATCGGCTTCCTGGTCGCCGACGATCTGGTAGATTTTCTCTTCTTCCGTATCTTCGTCGATCATCGTGACCGTCGCGCCGAACTTGATCCTGTCGCCGGTCAGCTTCGAAACGTCGATCACCTCGGCGCGCGCGACCAGATCTTCCAGTTCGTTGATACGGCCTTCATTGAGGCTCTGGGCTTCTTTCGCGGCGTGATATTCGGCATTTTCCGACAGATCGCCATGCGCGCGCGCCTCAGCGATTGCCTCGATGATCCGAGGACGCTCCGACTGCTGACGCCAGCGCAGCTCTTCCTTGAGCTTTTCGAAACCGCCAGGGGTCATAGGGAACTTTTCCATACCCAGTCCTTTCCTTCGCCCGGCGCTCGCCTCACCCGGAGGCCAGCCGCGCCGGCAGTTTGGTTTGCCCGCCTCACCTCGCGCGATGCTTGGATTGTGCGAGGCGCTTTTCGAAGGCGACACGGCCCTCGAGACACAAAAAGAAAACGGTCACCGAAGCATCCGCCTCGGAACCGTTCGAATAACCCTTCATGGAACTATAGCATTTCCGTAACGTATTTCACTCGGAAAAATTAAGGCCTGTTGAGAATTGGAGTTCGGGCGCGGCACGCTCCAGACCCTGAACGGCGATTGGCCCTGGCTCTCAACGTCGCACGATGGAATGGCCTCTTGCCGCTTTCCGGCAATATTGACTATAGATTTTCAGGCATTTCCCGCAAAGACGCACTGCAAAACGAGGCAATGATGACCCGCGTACAGGCCAACCTACTGCTCCTTCTGGCGGGCGTCATCTGGGGCATGGGCTTCGTGGCGCAGTCCACCGCCATGGCCAGCATCGGCCCGTTTCTGTTCATTGGCGTCCGTTCCGCCATCGCCTCCCTTACGGTCCTGCCCTGGGCCGTTGCCGAAGGGCGTCAGGCCTCCAGCCGCCTCCGCCGGTCGGATTATCTCTATTTCATGGTGATCGGTCTCGCGCTGTTTACCGGGCTGGCGCTCCAGCAGATCGGCCTCATCACCACATCCGTCACCAATGCAGGTTTTCTGACGGGGCTTTACGTGGTGATGGTGCCGGTCATCGGCATCGTCCTGTTCCGCAACTGGCCGCATCCGGTGGTGTGGCCAAGCGCGGCGGCATGTCTGGCGGGGATATTCCTGCTTTCGGGCGGCGCCCTGACCGCGCTCAGGCAGGGCGACTGGCTCGTCATCGGCGGCGCGGTCTTCTGGGCCTTGCAGGTCGTCCTGATCGGCCGGGCCAACCGCGCCGGACGTCCCGTCACGCTGAGCTGCGTCCAGTTCGCCACAAGCGCCGCCGCCGGTCTCCTCATCGCTTCCATGGTCGAGGATTTCAACTGGAGCGCCATCACGCTCACCTGGAAGGAAATCCTGTTCACAGGCGTCTTTTCGTCCGGCATCGCCTTCACGCTACAGGCCATCGGGCAGCGTTACACCACCTCGGCGCAGGCCGCGATCTTCCTGTCTTCGGAAGCGCTTTTTGCCGCGCTTTTCGGCGCGATCTTCCTTGGCGACCGCCTCACCTTCACCGGATTTGTCGGTTGCAGCCTGCTTTTCACCGCCATGCTTGCGGTCGAGCTGGTTCCCATGTTCTGGAAGCCCAGGCCCGGAATGGAGCGGGTGGCTGAGGCGATGGAGTAGGCTTTCAGCCCTTGAAGATCAGTGCCGCGCCTCCTGCGATCAGGGCAAAGCCCAGCAGGTGATGCCAGGTGAAGGCTTCCTTGAGATAGAACACCGAGAACAGGCTGAAGATCACCAGCGTGACGACTTCCTGCATGGTCTTGAGCTGCGCCGCCGAATAGACCGCGTGTCCGATGCGATTGGCCGGGACGGCCATGCAATATTCGATCAGCGCAATGCCCCAACTGATGAAAATAATCATCACCAGCGGCGTGTTGGTGAATTTCAGATGCCCGTACCAGGCAAAGGTCATGAAGACGTTGGAGCCGATGAGAAGCAGGATCGGCAGGACGCTTGGTGAAATCAGTGCTGACATGGAAGCGACTTTGGGGACCGGGAGGATGGCGCTGTCGGCGGCCTGGCCCTCAGCCGCTGCAAGCGACATAGAACAAAGGCGGGATTTTGCCAATTCTGTAATTGGGCCTTCGCATCAGTCCGCATCCGCGCCCTTTGATTCAGGCTCTCACCGCCGCCTCCATTGTGCCACAGTCCTTAACCGGGCCACTGACTCTTCCTTTACGCTTGGCCGCTAATATGCCGGAAAACCGTCAATTCCGCCGGTCTGGCCCCCCTGAAGAAGAGGCATGGGCATGAGTTTCAAAGCCTGTTCCAAAAATCGCCCCGCCCGCGCCGGAAAACACCCTCGGCGCCTGTCGCGCCTCGCGCCGTCCCTGTTGTTGCTGGCGCTTCTGTCCGGCTGCTCCGGCGAGCGCGCGCCGCGCCCGCAGGCCGATGTCGGCAGTTCGGACATCATGGTTCCGAGCGCGCCCGTCGCGCAGGTTGCAAGCGCCCCGGCCGCGCCGGAGGAAGACCGCATCGTCGGTCTTGCCGAGGAGGAGGAAAACCACGTCGCGCAATCCCTGCCGCGCAGCCAGCCTCGATATTCGGAGGATTACGGTTTCGCGGCCCCGGTCCAGAACCCCGTGACCGCGGCTGAAAACATCTACGCCATGTCCAATTCGGAAGCCGCCTGCCGAACCCGCCTCAAGCGGCTCGGCGTCGTCTTCACGGAAAAACCGGCGATCTATCGCAGCAGCTCCTGCCACATCGAAAATCCGATCGAGGTATCCGGCTTCAACAGCGGCTCCATCGCCTTCAAACCGGCGGCAACGCTCAACTGTCAGGTGACGGAAACCTTCGCCCGCTGGATCAAGGGCGATCTCCAGCCCGCCGCGCGCCTGCGCTATCTCTCCGGCGTGAACACGATCTACAATGCGGGCGGCTATTCCTGCCGCACGATGAACAATCGTCGCGGCGCGAAAATGTCGGAACATTCACGCGGCAACGCCATCGACGTCACCCGTATCGTTCTCAACAACGGCAAGGATATAACGGTTCGCAGGCCCGGCTTCTTCGCCTTTCGCGAAAAGGGCCTGCTGAACACGGTGCGATCCGACGCCTGCGGCTATTTCACGACGGTGCTCGGCCCCGGCTATAACCGCGAACATGCCGACCACTTCCATTTCGACCTGATGCAAAGACGCAGCGGCTACCGCGCCTGCAAATAAGCCCGGCGGGAGCCGGGCCTGAAAGCGGTTTTCACTCTTCCGGCACCGGCGTCGGCTTGCCCTCGTCATCCAGCGCCACCATGACGAATTCGCCATGGGTAACGAGGTCCATCTGCTGGGTCAGATAGCGCTGCGCCCACGCCTCGACGCGCAAGGTGATGGAGCTGCGGCCCACACGCGTGATCTCCGTATAGACGCAAAGCGCATCGCCGATCTTCACTGGCTTGGCAAAAGACATTTCCCGGACCGCCGCCGTAACCACGCGGCCCCTGGCGCGCTCCGCGGCGCGAATGCCGGAAGCGGAGTCCATCTGCGCCATAACCCAGCCGCCGAAAATATCGAATGCCGCATTCGCGTCCTTCGGCATGGCCGGCACGCGCAATGTCAGCATACCCTTCGGCGTACCATCGCTACTCATCGACATGGGTTCCTTCAACGTTTGAGTGTCTGACTTCAAAACCGGCAGGCACCGGAACAGACACGAGAGAGTCGCTTCGGAGTATGTAACAGGCTCGCGGCGATGAAAAGAGCTTGTCCTTCGATCCTGGATCGCTAGTCATTTACGAAACTTTGCTTGAGACCTATTAATCATAACAACATCGCGCAAATAAATTTGAAGAAATACGGACAAACCCATGATATTCATGCATCGAGGTCGATGTAACTGGGGTCAACATAATGCGGAATATAATTAAATCAGCAGTTGCTACATTAGCAATTCTATTTGCAACGAATGCCGAAGCGGCAAATGCCATCGTAACAACGACGGTAAACCTGCGTTCCGGGCCGGGAACCCAATATGGAAGCCTGGGCAGCATTCCCAATGGCGTCGGCGTTTCAGTCGCCGGCTGCTCGGATGGCTACGGTTGGTGTCAGGTCAGCTATGGCGGATTGTCCGGCTGGGCTTCCTCGCGCTATATCGCGATCCAGACAACCGGCGGCGCGTACACGAACGACGACAATTTCGGCTCCACCGCCGCCTCTGTCGGCATACCGCTGATCGCGGGCATGGCCATCGGTGCGGCCGTCGCCAATAGCGGACCCCGTTATTACGACCGCTACGATCGGGGTGGCTGGGGCCGTGGTCCGACCGTCATCAACAATGGCTGCATCGGTCGCAATTGCCGATCCTATCGCCGGGGACCGGGCCCGCGCTGGAACGACCACCCGGATTTCCATCGTCCAAACAACTTCCGTCGCGACCACAGGCTTGTGCGCGAGCGCCGCTGACGCGCCACCCTCCTGACAGCCTCCTGTCAGGAGGAACATCACAGAGACACGACAGCGCGCCGGATTTCCACGGCGCGCTCTTTTCATTTGCCCGCCGAAATTCCATATTGGGACCATGGCTTCCTCAAAAGACAAACACTCCCGGGATTCGCACGACAGGGCTGGCGGCTTCGGTGAAGCGCCACAGGCTGAATTTTCCGGCACGCCGCTTTCCGGCTCGATCGCCGACTGGGCGAAGGAAATCGGTGACGAGGCGGCAAAGCCCCGCGCCAAGGCTTCCCGAACGGCCCCCAAGACACCAAAGAAGATACCCGAGCGCAGCAAGGAAGCGTCGCGCACAGGACGCGGCACCTCCATGGGCGGCGCGGCTTCGGCGAAGGAACGCGCGGCGGCCGGGCTTAACCCGGTTGCTGGCCTCGACATCAGCCTCGAAGACGCCGCCGGGCTCAACCCCTCCGGTGCGACGGCGACGGTTCAGGCCCTCTCGGACCTGATCGCTTCCGGCAATCCGCTGTTCAAGAACGGCGAACTCTGGACGCCTCATCGCCCGGTCCGGCCCGAAAAATCCGAAGGCGGCATCGCCATCGAGATGGAAACTAGTTTCGAGCCGTCCGGTGACCAGCCGACGGCCATTCGCGATCTGGCGGAAGGGCTGGAAAATCAGGACCGCACGCAGGTTCTTCTCGGCGTGACGGGTTCGGGCAAGACCTTCACCATGGCCAAGGTGATCGAGCAGACGCAGCGCCCGGCGCTCATCCTCGCGCCGAACAAGACGCTTGCGGCGCAGCTCTATGGCGAGTTCAAGAGCTTCTTTCCGAACAATGCGGTCGAGTATTTCGTCTCCTACTATGACTACTACCAGCCCGAAGCCTATGTGCCGCGCTCGGACACCTATATCGAGAAGGAATCCTCGATCAACGAACAGATCGACCGGATGCGCCACTCGGCCACCCGCGCGCTGCTCGAACGCGACGATGTGATCATCGTCGCTTCCGTGTCGTGCATCTACGGTATCGGCTCGGTCGAGACCTATACCGCCATGACCTTCGAGATGAAGATCGGCGACCGGCTCGACCAGCGCCAGCTTCTGGCCGATCTGGTGGCGCAGCAATACAAGCGGCAGGACATCAATTTCGTGCGCGGCTCGTTCCGCGTGCGCGGCGATACGATCGAATTGTTCCCGGCTCACCTTGAGGACCGGGCCTGGCGCATTTCGCTGTTTGGCGACGAGATCGAAACCATCACCGAATTCGACCCGCTCACCGGCCAGAAAACCGGCGACCTGAAATCGGTCAAGATCTACGCCAATTCGCACTATGTCACGCCGCGCCCGACGCTCAATCAGGCGATCAAGTCGATCAAGGAAGAGCTGAAGCACCGCCTTGACGAACTGACCCGTGCCGGACGGTTGCTGGAAGCGCAGCGCCTCGACCAGCGCACGACCTTCGACCTCGAAATGCTGGAGGCCACCGGCTCCTGCGCTGGCATCGAAAACTATTCGCGCTATCTGACCGGGCGCAATCCCGGCGAGCCGCCGCCAACGCTTTTCGAATATATCCCCGACAATGCCCTCGTCTTCATCGATGAAAGCCATGTCACCGTACCACAGATCGGCGGCATGTATCGCGGCGACTTCCGCCGCAAGGCCACGCTGGCCGAATATGGCTTCCGCCTGCCGTCCTGCATGGATAACCGCCCGCTGCGCTTCGAGGAATGGGACGCCATGCGTCCGCAGACCATCGCGGTTTCGGCGACGCCCGGCGGCTGGGAAATGGAAGAAGCGGGCGGTGTCTTTGCCGAACAGGTCATTCGCCCGACCGGCCTGATCGACCCGCCGGTGGAAATCCGTCCCGCCAAAAGTCAGGTCGACGACGTGCTGGGCGAAATCCGCGACACGGCCACGAAGGGCTACCGCACGCTGGTCACGGTGCTGACCAAGCGCATGGCCGAAGACCTCACCGAATATCTGCACGAGCAAGGCGTGCGTGTGCGCTACATGCATTCCGACATCGACACGCTGGAGCGCATCGAGATCATCCGCGACTTGCGGCTTGGCGCTTTCGACGTGCTGGTTGGCATCAACCTGCTGCGCGAGGGTCTCGACATTCCCGAATGCGGTTTCGTCGCCATCCTCGACGCCGACAAGGAAGGTTTCCTGCGTTCCGAAACCTCACTCATCCAGACGATTGGCCGTGCGGCGCGTAACGTCGACGGCAAGGTCATTCTCTACGCCGACAACATCACCGGCTCGATGCAGCGCGCGATGGACGAAACCAGTCGCCGCCGCGAGAAGCAGGAAGCCTATAATGAAGAGCACGGCATCACGCCGGCCTCGGTGAAGAAGAATATTTCGGACATTCTGGATTCGGTCTACGAACGCGACCATGTTCGCGCCGATATTTCCGGCTTTGCCGAAGAGGGCGCGATGATGGGCAACAATCTCACCGCCCATCTGGAATATCTGGAAAAGCAGATGCGCGACGCCGCCGCCGATCTCGACTTCGAAAAGGCGGCGCGCCTGCGCGACGAGATCAAGCGGCTGCGCGAGACGGAACTGGCCATTGCCGACGATCCGCTGGCGCGCGAAGTGGAACTGGAAAGCCCCGTCACTGGGCGCACCAAGGGCCGCCACAATGCCGGGCGCAAGGCGCACCGCACCGTCGATGACGCGGGCGGCAGGTCGTCGCTGTTCCAGAAGCCGACGCTCGACAATATGGGACCGGGCACCGACATGGCGAAGCCGCGCCATGAAGGCCCCCTGCCTGCGGCGCCGGAGACGAAGTTCCGCAAGAATACGCTGGACGAGATGACGGTGAAGCGCACCGAAATTCCGGCGGGCGGCGAAGCGCCGATCCGCCGCGAACGCGCCGGTATCGGCTCCTACGAGGACCCGGCGGACACCGCCCGCAAAAAGCGCCGCCCCGGCAAGACGGGCCGACCGGGGCGCTAAAGTTCAATGCCCGAAAGATTGTTGCAATCTCTCACTGGGATTTCAACAAACCCTTATTTTGAAGGGATTTTTTAATCTGCTCATACCGTTTTTGTGCTGCTTCATCATTCATTTTTGAATTTTGATTAGGCCCCTTCGGTGAGTTAGCCGAATGTACAGCCCCTCCTATGGGCAGCAAAAAACTCATCTGCCTTTCGCTTCGAGCCACTACATTCCCTCCTTCTCTAAGACCGACAGCAGAACAAGCTGTTCACGTGATACCAGCGAATCTAACGGCGGTGACGCTAAAGGACGTGCCTCTTTAGGGGCATTCTTCTTCATCTTACCTGATTCTTTGCGTTCAAGCTTTGATCCATAAACCCGCGAGAAACTTGACGGTGAAATTCCCTCATATTGTAGGAAGGAAACCTTTCCGCTTTCTTGCGGGTTAGTGGTGATAGAGTCAGAATGTAAGGTAAGAGCCAAACTCTTGGGATAGGGCTCTATATAGACTACAGACTGTATCCCGGAAGCGACAATATGACGAGCGCAACTGTGACAAGGAAAGGTTGTCGTGAAAAGCTTGGAACCAATGATGCCACCTTTTCCCTGCCTTGCTACCGAAATGATTGCCTCCATCTCAGCATGAACCGCTCTTGAAAATTCGATCAGGTTCTTAACGTCAGTCTTCTTTAAATCGTCCTTAATTCGACCATTCCCATCAGGGGCAAGCTTCGTTTCTATTTGATCGAACAATTTCTCTTTATAATGATCGTTCCAGCACTGGCATGCTTGCCATTTGTGGCAACGATGATCGCCGCTTCCATCATCAACTCTATAGGCTCCGCCACCAAACTTAGGCACATCATTAGCTCCCTGGCCAATGATTTCCCCTGCTTCTGAAACAATAACTGCACCCACTTGCCTTGAGAGGCACGCCGAGTTTAAGGAAACTCCGGACGCAGCCTGCATAGCATATTCTTCGCGGGTTGGAGTTTGCACCCCGATACCAAACACCAAGTTCAAAAAACGATCTGCGGACCCTTCAATTCGATCCAAATTATCGTCGTCATTCCGAAAGAAAACATCCGCATAATTCATTGTCTTTCGAACAGATTGACCCGAATTGGAACCTTCGTCATAGTCAGCATCTTTAATTTTAGCCAAATAAGAGGAGCTTGATATTTGTTTCTCTAGTCGTGCTATCCTTTTGTGCTCGGGAGAAAAGACCCCGACGAGCCAAAATAAATCACCGTATACCTTCCTGAGAATAGCTACCTCTTCTGGATTCTTTAATGAATCTATAATCGTACAAAAGCGCCGGTCTTCGCCATTTTCCGAATTCGTACGAGATCGATTTATTTTGTCAATACTGAGAATAGATAAAACATCATTAGAATGTTTTTCGCGAAGTTTATTTCCCATACTTTGAAGGCGTTCAACACGATCAAGAGCTTTAGCAGCTACAGAGTTCTCACCAACACTTTCTGCACGCTCATTGATAATTTCGCTTATTTTAATAACATCGGCTTTATAGCCAAAATTCTCTTCGATCTTTTGCTTGAGAATTTTCGCGACCGTCGTAGCTCCAGAGCCAATCGGGGCAACAATACCGAAAACCAACTCTTGAGTGAAACGTAATTCCGCAGGCGCTACCTCCTCACTGCTCCGCGCCTCTATTTCATCATTTTCGCTGAGCACACTATCAGCATACTTTATTGATTTTGCTCCCACTTTGCCCCCCCCAAAAAAGATCATAGATCACCATGCACTTTGCATAATTCGCTGCAATACTTATCCAACATCTCGCCTCTTGCAAATTTGCATGGCTGCCCTTGAGGCGAAATGTCCAAATCTATTCCTATAGATTCATCCCAAAAAGCTCAAATCACCAGAATGCGGTTCAGCGGCACTGACCGCCATTGGTGATTCGGTAACCCGCGCGCTCCGCTTCGCAACGATTGGCGAAGGTGCGCCGGTCGTTTCCACGCCGTGCGCAGACCGGCATATATTCGCGGGTGCAGGCGCCCGCTCCCGGCCTGCCCGGCTTGTTGCCCTGATGCGGCGGGCGCACCGGCCCGACACCCGGTCCGCCCCAGCCGGAGCCGGGTCGCGATCCGCACTGGCCGTTTGAAACGACCCGGTAGCCGTCCGCTCTCGCCTGGCAGGAATTGCCGAAAGTCTTGCGCGAACCGCCGCGCTCGGCGCAGACCGGCGCGTAGATCATCGGACACATTTGCGGTTGCGACGGTCCCGGCTTTACCGGCGGGCGATAGCCCGACCCGCCCTCCGCGACGCAGCCCGCCAGCACCAGGGCACCCGCGACGACACTCCATCTTATCAATGAATGTAACGGCATTTTCCTCTCCATGATGAACCCGGTTTCCGATAGAAATGCGGATAGTAAGGGCAGGTCCTGTCAGCGCGCGCTTCGATCTGGTTCGATCGGGTCGGCGCTCCTTCCTATTATGTCTTAGGGCCTGAAACAAAAAGCGGCATGTGCGTGCGAAAATGGTGATTTTCGAGTACAGGAGCGGAGTGTACTTTTGGGTACATGAGCACCGGAGCGCAGAAAATTACCATTTGCAGCCGCTCATGACGACTTTTGGAACAGGCTCTTAAGCATAACCTTATAGAACCTTGTTTCAATCGGCCCGGGCTATGTTTTATTCTGATTACCAGGCGCAAAATCACAAGCATCGTATCGACAATGCCCAAAGTTAGGTTACCTTGGCGACGGCACGGGTGGGCGGAACAGGTGGCATGAAGCGTTACGGGACAGGCATGGCAATCTTGATCGTTTCGCAGCTTCTTTTGCTGTCGTCCGGTCCCCAGATGGCATGGGCCGCAGTCGGGCCGAACCCGCCCGTCTATGGCCCGCCCCTGCCGCCCGCCGCAAAAGCCCCCACCATCAACCGCATATGCGAGCTGATCGGCGACAATGCCGAGACCCACGGTATTCCCAGGGACTTTTTCGCACGTCTAATCTGGAAGGAAAGCCGCTTCGACCATAATGCCGTCAGCCCTGTCGGGGCAGAGGGCATTGCCCAGTTCATGCCCTATACGGCAAAGGAGCGCGGGCTATCCGATCCCTTCGACATCGAACAGGCCATCCCGGCTTCGGCGAGTTTCCTGCGCGATCTGAAACAGGCATTCGGCAATTGGGGACTAGCAGCCGCCGCCTATAATGCCGGGGCGGGGCGCGTCTCCGGCTGGATGCGGTCCGGCGGCTTCCTGCCGCTCGAAACCGAGGACTATGTGCTCGATATCACCGGCGCGCCCGCCGACGATTTCGCTGCCGGAAAAGAAGTAGCGAATCGTCCCCTCGACCCCAAGCTCGATTTTGGTGCGGCCTGCCGCAGACTGCCCATCGTGCGCAGCGCAACCATTCCCATGTCCCGCGTAAAGCCCAAGCCGTGGGGGATACAGGTTGCGGGCAATTTTCGCCGCAGCGCCGCCGTCAACCAGTGGAACCGCCTGCGCAGGCAGTTCGGCACGGTGCTTGCAGGCCACGCCCCGGTCATCAGCCGCATACGCACACCGATCGGCAGGCGCGGAATCTACGCAGTGCGGATCGGCGCGAACAGCCGCGCCGAAGCAAACGGCATCTGCGCGAAGCTGCGCGCGGCCGGCGGCGCCTGCATAGTCTCCCGAAATCGTTAGAGCCTGAATCAAAAAGCGGCATGTGCGTGCGAAAATGGTGATTTTCGAGTACCGGAGCTTGAGTAGTACAAAAGGTACATGAGCACCGGAGCGCAAAAAATTGCCATTTACAGCCGCTCATGACGACTTTTGGAACAAGCTCTTAAAGAATCGGCGCGATTAAGATATAAAGATTACTAATCATCTGCCTGCCAAAAGAATTTGCTTGCCAAATACCGCATCTTCGATCAGTCTCCCCGTGTTCGGGCATTCAGCGAACAAATGGAAGACTGGAAGAACGGCGTGCCGGGGCCGCTATAAGTTCCGGGCCGGAGGTGCACCTTTGGCAATGATCGGTTCCTTCCCAATGTCGAGAACTGCCTGCATGACCCTCTGCCGGGTGTGTGGTGCGCTTGGCAGAAGTTGTAATTCCACCGCCCCCTGAAGGAGCGGTGGCGCCAAGGAAAAGGAACGGATCCCATGGCACAGACCGGACTGGTCAAATTCTTCAATACCGAAAAAGGCTTCGGTTTCATCAAGCCTGACGACGGTGGCGCGGACATTTTCGTACATATCTCTGCTGTACAGGCATCGGGCCTTACGGGCCTCGCTGACAATCAGAAGGTTTCCTATGAGACGGAGCCGGATCGTCGCGGCAAGGGCCCCAAGGCCGTAAACATCACCGTTACCGGCTGATCGTTTACAAAAATAACCTACCTTTGCCCCGGCTTTTGCCGGGGTTTTTTATTGCCCTTGCGCGCCTTTCTCCCGTTACGCGGCAGGCCCTGCCGGGACCGGGTTGAGGCGCGAAATATTACAGTCGGTGCAGCTAATTTACCGGGGAAAACGATGCCTGCCCCGCTCCGTCCATCATTCAGCCTCCATTCATGTCGAAAACGTTAATCAGTGGATTATCGTCGGGCTTCTGAAGGAGCGAAAAATGAACCGATTTGCGAAAACAGCCATTCTGGGCATTGCATCCCTTGCGGCCATCGCCGCACCGCTTGCCTCGGCATCGGCGGATTCCTGGGGCCGGCACGGCTGGCACCGCGGCGGCTGGGACCGTCCCTATTACCGCGAGCGCCATCGCAATCATGGCGATGCCGTCGCGGCGGGCGTGATCGGTCTGGCCGCAGGCGCCCTCATCGGCAGCGCGCTGAGCCAGCCGCAGCCAACCTATGTGCAGCCCGCACCGGTCTATGCGCCGCCTCCGCCGCCGCCCGCCTATTACCCGGCAGCGCCGGCCCGTAGGGTTACCTACTATCGCTCCAGCTATGAGCCATGGACGCGCGGCTGGTATCAGTATTGCGCGGACCGCTACCGGTCGTTCAACCCGAACACCGGCACCTATCGCGGCTATGACGGACGCGATCACTTCTGCTCCGCCAACTGATAAGGCATTTCCGGCAAAACCGCTTCACGCTTTTGCCGGAAATGTCATGGAAACGAACAGATAGAGCGGTTCCGCCAAAACAGGAACCGCTCTACAGGCGTTTTTTGTTCGAGGGTCAGGTCAGAAACGGGTTGGAGCGGCGCTCTTCGCCGAAACGCCCGCCCGGCCCGTGGCCGCAGATGAAGCCGATATCGTCGCCAAGCGGCAGCAGCTTTTCCTTGATAGAGTTCATCAGCGCGGCATGATCGCTGCCGGGCAGGTCCGTGCGCCCGACCGAGCCGTTGAAAAGCACATCGCCAACGATTGCGAACCGCGCTTCAGGATTGAAGAAGACGACATGCCCCGGTGCATGACCGGGCGTGTGGAAGACATCGAACTCATGCCCCGCCACCGAAACCTTGTCGCCCTCGTCGAGCCAGCGATCCGGCGTCACATTGCGCACGCCTTCGGTAATGCCGTATTTCAGCCCCGTTGCCTCAAGATTGTCGAGCAGGAATTTGTCGTCCCTGTGCGGACCGATAATCTCCACGCCCAGCGCTTCCTTGAGGTCGAGCGCGGCAGCCGCGTGGTCGATATGCCCATGGGTGATCCAGATCGCCTCGACGTCGATCGCCTGGGATTCAATCGCCTCCCTGATGCGGGCGAGATCGCCGCCCGGGTCGATCACCACCCCTTTCTTCGTCTCGCTGTCGAACAGAATGGTGCAATTCTGCTGGAAAGGCGTGACGGGAACGATGATGGCTTGCAATTGCCCCATGGTCTTACTCCACTCGGGTAGAGCGCGTTTCGATCCGATTGGATCGGAGCGGCGCTCTATCTATTTGTTTTGACGCGCAGCCGGAAAGCTGGTTTCCGACACAATTAATCCCCCCAGCCCCTTTGGTGAAGCGTTAAAAACAAAAACGGACGGCTATCAGCCGCCCGTTTTTCCCTCTCCGGCAGTTCGTCTTGCCGGTTGCGTCAGTGCCGCGTGGACTCAGGCCTTGGAGGCCATCGCGTTTTTGATCAGGCCAACGATGGCCGTGAGGACGATGCCGCCAACGCCGCCGCCGGCAAGCTGGCCCACGACGCCGTTGAGAACGGAATCGAGACCGCCACCGGACAGCATCGGAAGCAACTGGCCGAGGATGACGCCACCGATGCCGCCAGCCACCGTATTACCCGTAGTACCCAAACTGATATTCTTTGCAGCGCCGGCAATGTTGCCGCCGACCGCGCCAGCGACAAGCTGGAGAATGAGAGGTAGTAAAGCTTCCATAATTGTCACCCCGTCTGAGTGTTGTACCGGAATAGCGCTATTCCGGCCCAAGAAATGTTGAACCGAAACCCTCCAATGTCAAACAATAACAGATGAAATGACAAAAAAGCGGCCCGAAAACCGCTCTTTTTCTGTTTAAAACCCGATCATTCTGCTGCCGCGCGTCTGGCCAGAACTTCCGCCGAATAGTCATTCATCAGGGCGTTGGTGATTTCGGCGGGCTTGAATCGATACTGGACGACTTCCGAAACCGGCGTCACTTCCGCGGCCGTACCGCACAGGAAGCACTCCGAGAAGTCCGCCAGTTCCTCAGGCATGATCACCCGTTCGACGACTTCAATGCCGCGGCGTCTGGCGAGATCGATGACCGTGCGCCGCGTGATGCCGTCGAGGAAGCAATCCGGCGTCGGCGTATGCAGCGCGCCGTCCTTCACGAAGAAGACATTCGCGCCGGTTGCTTCGGCCACCTGGCCGCGCCAGTCGAGCATCAGCGCATCCGCATAGCCCTTGGCCTCGGCGGCATGTTTGGAGATCGTGCAGATCATGTAGAGCCCCGAAGCCTTCGAGCGCGATGGCGCGGTGCGCGGATCGGGACGGCGATATTCGGCAATATCGAGCCGGATGCCCTTCATCTTCTCTTCCGGCGAGAAATAGCTCGGCCATTGCCAGATGGCGATGGCAAGATGAATGCGGTTGTTCTGCGCCGAAACGCCAAGCGAGTCCGAGCCGCGCCACGCGATCGGGCGGACATAGGCATCCTCAAAACCCTGCTTCTTGAGAAGCGCGCGGCAGGCATCGTTGATTTCGGCCACGCTGTAGGGAATTTCAAAACCGAGAATATGCGCGGATTCATGCAGACGCTTCGTATGCTCGTCGAGCTTGAAAATCTCGCCGCCATAAGCGCGCTCGCCCTCGAACACGGCGCTGGCATAATGCAGCCCATGGGTCAGGACGTGAATCTTCGCGTCTTTCCAGTCGACGAATTCTCCGTCCAGCCAGATAAATCCGTCCCGTTGATCGAATGGAATCGCAGCCATTTTATTGCTCCTCAATATTTGTCGCGGCGCTGTCTCGATCCGGTTGCAGGTCGGGCAAACTCTTCCGCGGCCCATCTTCGCCGGTCAAATCGGCAGAACTGGCAAGATGGCGACCTGTTTCGCGTAATCGCCGGCCTTTTGAACGAAATGTACCGGGAACCACGCGAACATATTGCGCGGCCCCTCGCCAACGGACGCATGGAAGGAAAATAATTCTCCCAAAGGCCGGAAAACTGCGGCGTCTTCATCCTGCCGCCCCGCTTTTTTAAAGGCGGCGGAAATGAAGGCGACGAAATTATCTCTCCTCCAACACGCATCACGCACGAACATTGTTCCAAAAAAACCAGCTTACGCTTATCGAAAATTATCTGGGCGATTGAATTATGTCAACAATACTGACATATTCAGCGCAGCAGAACGGAGCACCGACGTGAATTCGACGAACGATATGAATTATATAAGCAATCCGTTGACGGCGGGAGAGGCTGCCGACCTCAACGTCATCGAGCTGTTGTTTTTTTCCTATCGCGATTTCACCGCCGACCCCGACCTTATCCTTGAAAAGATAGGATTCGGCCGCGCGCACCACCGTGTGCTCTACTTCATCAACCGCAAGCCGGGCATGACGGTCGCGGAGCTTCTGGAAGTCCTGCGCATCACCAAGCAGAGCCTTTCGCGTGTGCTCAAGCAATTGATCGATACCGGCCATGTCGTGCAGGCGACCGGCCTGCATGACCGCCGCCACCGCAAGCTCTATCCGACCAAGAGCGGGCGCCAGCTCACCCTCGCCCTTGCGCTGCCCCAGTCGCGGCGCATTGCGCGGGCGCTGGAAGACTGCGCGCCGCAGGATCGCGAAGTGATCGAACGTTTTCTTTATAATATGGTCAATCCCGAGCGCCGGACGCAGATCGATGAATTTTCAGGCAAGGGCGATCCCCTCGCCTGAGAGCCATTTCCGGCAGAAGCATTACGCACTGTAGCAGTAAGTGCTTGCATAAAAACGCATCCTTTAAACCAGCACATGGACGTGCCGCAATCGAGCCGGTAATATGCGCGCCGGGATATCGGGCAAAAGCCCGTGGTCCTGAGAGCTGAAGAAAAGCGACATGCGCGCGAAACTGGTGATTTTCGAGCGTCGGACCTTGAGTCGAACTGGCATTTGCAGCCGCTCATGGCGACTTTTGGAACAGGCTTAGAAGCGAAATTATCGAAATGGGATCAAGACACGCCATGGCAGCAGAAGAAGAAAAGACGCTATCGGACGACGCGCCGCATCTCCTTGTCGTGGATGACGACACGCGTATCCGCAGCCTTCTGTCGCAATACCTGACCAATAGCGGGTTTCGCGTCACGGTGGCCGGAAGCGCCGCCGAAGCGCGCCGCAAGCTGGAAGGCATCGATTTCGACCTTCTGGTCCTCGACATCATGATGCCCGGCGAAACCGGCGTTTCTCTGACCCGGTCGCTGCGCGAGCAGAAGAATGTGCCGATCCTCATGCTGACGGCCCTGTCGGAAACCGACAGCCGCATCGACGGACTGGCCGCCGGCGCGGACGACTATCTGCCGAAGCCCTTCGACCCGCGCGAGCTGACGCTGCGCATCAACAACATCCTGCGCCGCGGCGCGCCCGCCGCACAGCCGAAGATCGAGCAGATCGTTTTCGGCCCCTATACGTTCTTCATTCCGCGCCGCGAATTGAAGAAGGGCGTGGAAACCATCAAGCTGACGGACCGCGAACAGGACATCATGGCCATCTTCGCCGAACGCGCGGGCGAAACCATCCCGCGCCACGAACTGACCGGTCAGGACGGCGATGTCGGCGAGCGCACCATCGACGTTCAGATCAACCGTCTGCGCCGCAAGATCGAACAGGACCCGGCCAATCCGGTCTGGCTCCAGACCGTGCGCGGCATCGGCTACAAGCTCAGCATCGAATAGCAACCGACAGAGCCGGGACGGTGCGATTGGAGATGGTGTTTTCCCATAACGCGGAGCGCGATGTACAAACAGTATATCGGCTGGGCCGGACGTGGAAAATGCCATGCGCATGTCGCAACGATCTTTCCTTTGAAGCAACCGGCGTGGGCCTGGCACGATGAAATCGCCCTTGAGAAAATTCTCCCGCTGGCTGGCCCGCACGATGCCCAAGGGGCTTTATGCGCGTTCGCTGATCATCATCATCGCGCCGATGGTCCTGCTGCAATCCGTGATCGCCTATGTGTTCATGGAACGGCACTGGCAGATGGTGACGGAGCGCCTTTCCACCGCTGTCGTGCGCGACATTGCGGGCATTATCGACATTCTGGAGACCTATCCGCAGGAGCCGGGCTACGATAACCTGATCCGCATCGCGCAGCAGCGGCTGGCGCTCAATATTTCCATCCTGCCGCCCGACCCGCTGCCGCCGCCCGGACCGAAACCGTTCTTCGCCATCCTCGATTACTTCCTGAGCGAGGAAATCACGCGCCAGATCAACCGCCCCTTCTGGGTGGACACGGTGGGCGATTCCGACCTGATCGAAATCCGCATCAAGCTGGAGGACAAGGTACTGCGCGTCTTTGCCCGCCGCAGCCAGGCCTATGCCTCCAATACCGGCATCTTCCTGACATGGATGGTCGGCACGGCGCTTGTCCTGCTCATCATTGCCATCGCCTTCTTGCGCAACCAGATCAAGCCGATCCAGCAGCTTGCGCAGGCCGCCGAAAGTTTCGGCAAGGGGCGCCCCATGCCGGAAGGTTTTCACCCGCGCGGGGCGGAGGAAGTGCGGCGCGCGGGCATTGCCTTCATCCAGATGCGCTCGCGCATCGAGCGCCAGATCGAACAGCGCACCGCCATGCTATCCGGCGTCAGCCACGACCTGCGCACCATCCTGACCCGTTTCAAGCTGCAACTTGCGCTCGCCGGACAGTCCATCGACACCGAACCGCTCAATCAGGATATTGCCGACATGCAGACCATGCTGGAAGGCTATCTGGCCTTTGCGCGCGGCGAAGGTTCGGAGGAAACGGCGAACGTTGATGTCACGAAGCTCTGCGAAAAGCTGGAAAACGAGGCGCGCCTGCGCGAACGCGGCTTCAAATACCGCATCGTGGGCGACAGCGAGATCAATGTGCGTCCGAACGCCTTCTCACGGCTTGTCAGCAATCTGGTTTCCAACGCCTTCCGCCATGCGCGGAATGTGGAGCTTTCGGTTTCCCATGCCGATGGCTGGCTGAAGGTGATCGTGGACGACGACGGTCCGGGCATTCCGGAAGACCGTCGCGAAGACGTGTTCAAGCCCTTCGTCCGGCTGGATGAGGCGCGGACGCAGGACTCCGGCGGCACGGGCGGGCTTGGCCTTGCCATCGCGCGCGACATTGCGCGAAGCCACGGCGGCGACATCGCACTGGAGGATTCTCCCACGGGCGGCCTGCGCGCAATCATCCATATTCCGGCGTAACGAAAGGACCTATTCCGACATGGCGAACATCGTCAACGCCACTTTTTTAGGGCCGAAGGGAATACTTCTTGCCCGCCGAAGCCAACATAAAAAGGCCTATCCCGGTTTGTGGAGCTTTCCCGGAGGTCACGTCGAAGAGAACGAGACCCTCGAAGAAGCCCTCGTTCGTGAAACGGAAGAAGAACTGAACACAAGGCCCCAAAGCTTCGAGTTCCTGATGCAGATAAGCGACCCCGTTTCGCAAGCGGTCACCTATCACATTTATATCGTCAGCAGGTGGGACCGAGAGCCTGAAATCGCCAACAACGAGCATACCGAGCTGAAGTGGCTATCCGTGGACGAAGCCAAAAACCTGCGCGATCTCGCACTCATGGAATATCTGGCCGTTTTCGAGCAACTGGAGCTTTTCCAGCAAAAGCGTGAAACGGCCTTGCTCTCGGAAAAGCACTAAAGCATGTCTCCCAAAAGTGGGGACCGCCTACGCGGGGAAATCAGTCCACTGGACTGATTTCTAGTCCCGCTTCGATGGGATAAAGACATGCGTAAAAACAAAAGCTTAAAGCGTGTCGCCTGAGTATGATTGAATGCGACACGCTTTAAGCCCGCCCCCTCATCCTGAGGAGGTTCCTGAGCTTGCGAAGGAACCGTCTCGAAGGACGAGGGTAAAGGATACCGCTGCTTGTTTACCCAAAAACCACGCTCTAATAGAGCTTGCCGCCGTTCGGGACAGGCTTGTCGATGGCTGCGAGGACCACGTCGCCATTTTCATCCGGCATACCGAGCGTCAGCACCTCCGACATGAACGGGCCGATCTGGCGTGGCGGAAAATTAACCACCGCCATCACCTGCTTGCCAACGAGTTCTTCCGCCGCGTAGCGTTTGGTGATCTGGGCCGACGACTTCCTGATGCCGATCTTTTCGCCAAAGTCGATTTTCAGCTTGTAGGCAGGCTTGCGCGCTTCGGGAAAGGGCACCGCTTCCACGATGGTCCCGCTGCGGATGTCGACTTTTTCGAAATCCGCCCAGCTTATCGTCGTGGCTTCGCTCATTTTCTCGTCCCCCTCACTCATTCACTATCGGATGAGAGCCTGAATTCAAAAGCGGCATGTGTGTGCGAAAATGGTGATTTTCGAGTACCGGAGCGCAATGTACTTTTGGGTACATGAGCACCGGAACGCAGACAAATTGCCATTTGCAGCCGCACAGGACGACTTTTGGAACAGGCTCTCAGGCGCGACCGACTGTCTCGAACACCACACTTTCCAGCGCCTCGCGCGCGCTGACACCCGACCAGACCACGAACTGGAAAGCCTGGAAATAGGCCTCGCAGGCCTCGAGAGCCGCCGACAGCAGCACTTCCACCTGGCGGCTGGTCGGCTCCGCGCCGCCCGCCAGCAGCAGCGACTGCCGGTACATGATCGCGCCTTCCTGCTGCCAGAGATCGAAATGCCCCATCAGGAGCTTTTCGTTGATCAGCGAGAGCAGCCGCATTACCTCGTTGACGCGCGGTTCGGCCACCTTGATGTCGAACGCGCAGGCCAGATGCAGGGCCTCGAAATCCTCCATCCACGAAAACGAGATATGATAGTCAGACCAGTTGCCCGCAACCGAGATTGCGATTTCATCGTCGCCAGTGCGCTCGAACGTCCAGTCGTTTGAATGCGCGACCTGCTCGATCACATCCACAGGATGCGCCTCACGCGCGAATTCAAGCTCAAGAAGGCCCATGTCCGTTTCCTGTTCTGGGAAACATCTGCCCCAGATGCTTCCTAATTCCCGGCGCGCAACAATCTGCCCGCCCGTACCCGCCAGCGCGCAACGGTGCGCGCAGGAAAAAGGCACGAATTGATCGGTTGAGGAACTGGCATACTTGACAGTATGCAAGCGCCTCAATGGCACACGCACATACGCAACTGATACTGGAAAGCAGCCTGAAAGACGCGAAACCCGACACTCGGCCTCTCGCCGCCGCCCACATGACCGCATTACGAATCATGTAGTGTTTTCAGTCTATTGATGCTGAATCTGAACGCCAGCCCCTTTTCAAAAAAGAGACATGAAAGCATGTGGAAATATATGGAGGCCCGGCCGCGCCCCTTGCCTTAAGGGATTCTAAGACAAGGGTTTTTAGCGCCTGCGGCCTGTTAATAAATATTCAGGGATTATTTTTGGATTTTGCCGAAGACGATGCGGATTTTGCCGTTTTGCTCCCGGAATCGCCTTCGAATTTGGCAAGACGCGCTTCCAGAGCCTCGATTCTTGCCAAAAGCGCGCTGTTTTCCGCGCGCGCCTTGATGGCCATTTCGCGAACGGCTTCGAAGTCCTCGCGCTGCACCACATCGAGCGTATTGAGAACGCGTTCGCTCTGCGAGCGCAGCGCTGTCTCCACTTCGCGGCGCACGCCCTGCGCGGCGCCTGCCGCATCCGTCACAAGCTTGGCGAGTTCATCGAGAACCCGGTTTTGTCCGCTGGTCATGGCAATCTTCCCTGTTTCCGCATGAAGCTGTTGAAAAAGCTGCATTTGAAATAGGGCCGTCGCGATTGCGATGCAAGCGCGAGCCTGCAATCGTGATTAGGGTCAGGACTTATTATTTTGGTGGAAATGGTGTGAGGCCATCCGTCTGGATACGAGGAGAAAAGGCGAAGGAAATGTGGTTCATTTTCGAGACTTTTCAACGCTGTAGCCGGGCGGATGGACCACATCCTTCGGACACCGAAATGACTGGTGATCTGCGGCGTCAAGCCGCTCAACCGGGGGAACCACCCCGTTTTTCGCGTCTTTCCTTGCAGTTCTTGTCATTTCAGGTGCCATTTTCATCAAAATAATAAGTCCTGACCCTGATCCCATCACGGCTTGACCGCCGAAACTTCGTCCAGCATGTTCCGTCACAAAATGGAGTGATTTCATGATTTCGACGTTGCTGCCCGCATCGGCGCTCGCCTTTCCCAACATCGATCCGGTGATCTTCTCGGTCGGGCCGCTGGCGGTACACTGGTACGGCCTGGGCTATGTCGTCGGCATCATGTTCGCATGGTGGTACGGCAAGAAGCTTCTGCGAAGCCACCGCCTGTGGGCCAACAACCAGCCGCCGATGGCGCCCGAAGCGCTGGACGATTTCGTCATATGGGCCGCGCTCGGCGTCGTGCTCGGCGGGCGCATCGGCTATGTGCTCTTCTATAATCTGTCCTATTATCTCTCCAACCCGCTCGCCATTCCGGCGGTATGGGACGGCGGCATGTCGTTCCATGGCGGCATTCTGGGCACCACGCTCGCCATGATCCTTTTCGCCCGCTCGCGCGGCATCCGGGTGTGGAGCATGTTCGATACGATTGCCGCCGGCGTGCCGGTCGGGCTTGGCGTGGTGCGCATTGCCAATTTCATCAATTCCGAACTGTGGGGTCGCGTCTCGGATGTTCCATGGGCCGTCTATTTCCCCAATGGTGGGCCGCTGCCGCGCCATCCGAGCCAGATCTATGAAGCCTTTCTCGAAGGGCTGGTGCTGTTCTTCGTGCTGTTCCTGCTCATCCGGGTCGGGCGCAAGCTGAAGAAGCCGGGCTTCATTGCCGGGGCCTTCGTCACCGGCTACGGCCTCAGCCGCATCGCGGTGGAATTCTTCCGCGAGCCGGATGCGCAGCTCGGCTATCTCTTCGGCGGATGGCTCACCATGGGCATGGTGCTTTCGGTGCCGATGGTGCTGATCGGCCTCTGGGCAATGTGGCGGGCGAACCGGGCCGCGGCAAAGAATGCCTGAGACGACACTCGAAGACCGGCTGAAACGCATGATCGCCACCACCGGGCCGATCAGCGTCGCCGACTATATGGCAGCCTGCCTCGGCGACCGCGAGGCGGGCTATTACACCACCCGCGAACCCTTCGGGCGCGAGGGCGATTTCGTCACCGCGCCGGAAGTGAGCCAGATGTTCGGCGAACTGATCGGCATCTGGTGCGTCAGCGAATGGGAAGCGCTCGGACGCCCGGACGCGTTCGTGCTTTGCGAGATCGGCCCCGGTCGCGGCACGCTGATGAGCGACATGCTGCGCACCATCGGCAGGCTTTCCCCGCAGATGCTTGGCGCCGCCAGCATTGCCATGGTGGAAACCAGCCCGCGCCTTGTCGAAAGGCAAAAGGAAAAACTGGCCGATGCACCCGCGACCGTGGAATGGTTCGAACGCTTTTCCGATATTCCCGCGAAAACGCCCGCAGGTCCGCTGATCCTTGTCACCAATGAACTGTTCGACGCCATCCCGTTCCGGCAATTCGTCAAGACCGGCGGAGGTTTCATGGAACGGCTGGTCGCGCTCGACGAAAAGGACGCGTTCCGTTTCGTGAGCGGCGCGGGCGGCATCGATCCGACCCTCCTGCCCGCAGGCCACACGAACGCGCAGGAAGGCAGCATTTTCGAAGCAGCACCTGCGCGCACCGCGCTGATGCAGGAAATCGCCAGCCATATCGCGGCCAATCACGGCGCGGCGATCAATATCGATTACGGCCATCTCGAAGCCGGTTTCGGCGATACGCTGCAAGCCATGCTGAAACACAGCTTCGACGACGTGTTCGCCCATCCGGGCGTGGCCGACCTCACCAGCCATGTCGATTTCGATGCCCTGGAAAAGACCGCGCAGGCCAGCGGCTGCAAGACCGGAACCATGACGCAGGGCGATTTCCTGCTTGCCATGGGCCTGCTCGACCGCGCCGGAAGGCTCGGCGCTGGCCGCGATGCGGAATTTCAGGAAAAAATCCGCGCCGATGTCGAGCGACTGGCCGCGCCCGACCAGATGGGAACGCTGTTCAAGGTGCTGGCCATCAGCGATTGCGACACAAAACTCATTCCTTTTGCCGCTCCATGACGGCGAAAGCTTCGATTGACAAGCCGCCCCGCCTCCCCCACCATCCCGCCGTTTACGAAAGCCAGCAAGATGACAGACATGCCGCAGCCGATCCGTTCGCTCCTTCTGGACAAGCCCGCCGGACAAGGCGGGACAAGGATCGCGCACGGCTTTTTCACCCGTAAGGGCGGCGTGTCGGACGGCATCTATGCCGGATTGAATGTCGGCAGCGGCTCGAACGATGTGCCGGAAAAGGTGGTGGAAAATCGCCGCCGCGTCGCGGAAAGCCTCGGCGTCGCGCCCGATCGCCTCATGACCGTCCATCAGGTCCATTCGCCCGATGTCATCCATGTCACCGAACCCCTGCAAGGCCCGCGCCCGAAGGCCGACGCCATGGTGACGAATGTTCCCGGCATTGCGCTTGGCGCGCTTTCCGCCGATTGCGGCCCGGTTCTTTTCGCAGACCACGAAGCGGGCGTCATCGGTTCGGCCCATGCGGGCTGGCGCGGCGCGTTTGGCGGCGTTCTGGAAAACACCGTCGAAGCCATGATCGGCCTCGGTGCCAGACGCGAGAATATCGTCGCGGTTTTGGGACCCGCAATCGGCCCTGAAAACTATGAGGTCGGCCCGGAATTCCATGCCGAATTCATCGGCAGGGACCCGGCCTATACCGCCTATTTCCGCCCGTCGGACAAGCCCGATCACAAGCTGTTCGATCTGTGGACGTTCATCACCGACCGGCTGGCCGGTGCGGGCGTTCAGGCCGAAGCGCTGCGCCAGTGCACCTATGCCGACGAGGACCGGTTCTATTCCTACCGGCGCACGACGCATCGCAGGGAACCCGACTATGGACGCCAGATCGCAGCGATAGCCATCATCAAGGAATAGGGAGACACGCATGGCCCTTCACTTCGAGCCGGAAGAATTCGCCGCACGCCGCGACCGCCTGATCCTGAAGATGGAAGAGGAAAAGCTGGATGCGCTTCTCCTGTTCGCGCAGGAGAGCATGTACTGGCTGACGGGCTATGACACGTTCGGCTTCTGCTTCTTCCAGTGTCTTGTGGTGAAGGCCGATGGCTCGATGGTGCTGATGACGCGCTCCGCCGATCTGCGGCAGGCGCGCCAGACCTCCAATATAGAAAACATCGTCGTGTGGGCGGACCGCGATAATGCCAATCCGGCGGCTGACCTGCGCAATATCCTGACGGAGCAGGACCTGCTCGGCGCCCGGATCGGCATCGAATACCAGACGCACGGCCTGACCGGGGCCAATGCCCGCAGGCTCGACGAGCAATTGCAGAGCTTCGCCAAGCTTTACGATGCCTCCGGCATGGTGGACCGGCTGCGCCTTCTCAAAAGCCCCGCGGAAATCGCCTATGCCAGGCGCGCCGCCGAACTTGGCGACGATGCGCTCGATGCCGCGGTCAAGCTGACCAGGGCCGGGGCGAACGAGGCGGATATTCTGGCCGCCATGATGAGTGCCAATTTCGCTGGCGACGGAGACTATCCGGCCAATGAATATATCATCGGCTCCGGCGCGGACGCGCTGCTCTGCCGCTATAAGTCGGGGCGTCGCAAGCTGGACGGAAACGACCAGCTCACGCTGGAATGGTCCGGCGTTTTCCGCCATTACCATGCGCCGATGATGCGCACCCTCATCGTGGGCAAGCCGACCAGCCATCACATGGAACTCTACGAAGCCGCCCGCGAAGCCCTTGAGGCGGTGGAAGCGGCAATGACGCCCGCCTCCACCTTTGGCGACGTGTTCGACGCCCATGCCAGGACGATGGAGGCGCACGGCCTCACCCGCCACCGTCTCAATGCCTGCGGCTATTCCGTCGGCGCGCGCTTCACGCCGTCATGGATGGACCCGCAGATGTTCTATGCCGGGAACCCGGAAACCATCCAGCCCGACATGACGCTTTTCGCCCATATGATCATCATGGATTCCGACACGCAGACGGCTATGACGCTCGGCCGGACATATCTGACGACAAATGGCGCCGCCCAGCCATTATCCCGCCATTCTCTTGATATGATTGTCAAATGAGGCGCAATCGGCGATAAAGCTGCCACAGCGTATCCTGAAAAGTGTGAAGCCGAACATGAACAAGGCACATCTTTCGACGAAGCTGTTGCTTGCCGGAGCGCTTACAAGCCTGCTTGCCGCCTGCAACAGCACCGAGTCCGCTCTGAACGTTCAGGGATCGGGTCAACCCGCCGCATCGACCAATGTCGCTCCCGTGCAACCGGCAGGCACGCAGACTCCGCCTGCACAGACCCCAACCACCCAGACACCGACAACCCAGACTCTGGCCACCCAAACCCCGGCCGCACAAACCACGCCCCCGCGCAGCGCGGCGCTGAAGCCGGGCAAGCTGCATATCGCGCCCATCGTCGGCGCGCCCGTCAATATCGTGACGCCCCTCACCCATCGCATGAATGACGACGCCAAGGCGCTAGGCATCGCGCTTGCCGGGAACAGCGATCCCGGCGCCGCCTATGTGATGAAGGGGTATTTCTCGGTCCTTTCGGAAGCGAACGAGACCACGGTGCTTTATGTCTGGGACGTGCTGGACGCTTCCGGCAACCGGCTCCACCGTATCCAGGGGCAGGAGAAAGTGCCGGGCGCCGCGGCAGACTCATGGAGCGTCGTTCCCGCCTCCGCGATGCAGGCCATCGCAGACCGGACCATGCAGGAATATTCGAGCTGGCTTGCGGCAAATCGCGCATAGGCAGGTGCTTTGACGGCAAAGGGCTGAAATCTTTTGCTGAATCATCGTCTGTCCGTTGTGGGAAAGCCGGTTTTCAGCCTTTTTACAGCAATTGTGTTCCCACGGGCCTTGCAATGGCGGTGAGTCTTTGCAATAGCCCCCGCATCCGAAAGGACCTTATAAGCTGCTGTACTTGATGCTGACAGAAAGTGCGCGGCTTTAAAGTTTTTAAGAGATTATGTCCGCTACGGCGGACTTTTGCGACAGAACCAGACTGCAAACCGTGATCGCATCGGCGTCAGAGGCAAAAGAATGAAACTTTTCGCAGGCAACTCCAACCGGGTTCTTGCCGAATCCGTTGCTCAATATCTCAACATTCCGCTCGGCAAGGCCAGCGTCCGCCGCTTCGCCGATCAGGAAATCTTCGTGGAAATTCAGGAAAACGTTCGCGGCGAAGACGTTTTCGTCCTGCAATCGACCTCCTACCCGACGAACGATCACCTGATGGAACTGCTCATCATGATCGATGCGTTCCGCCGGTCCTCCGCACGCCGCATCACCGCCGTCCTGCCCTATTTCGGCTATGCCCGTCAGGACCGCAAGCCCGGCCCGCGCACGCCGATCTCGGCCAAGCTCGTCGCCAATCTCATCACCGAAGCCGGTGCGAACCGCGTCCTGACACTCGATCTTCACGCCGGTCAGATTCAGGGTTTCTTCGATATTCCGACCGACAATCTCTATGCCGTTCCGGTCATCGCCCGCGACGTGAAGGCCAATTATGCGACCGGCAACTGCATGGTCGTCTCGCCCGACGTCGGCGGCGTGGTGCGCGCCCGTTCGCTGGCAAAGCGCATCGATGCGCAGCTTGCCATCGTGGACAAGCGCCGCGAGCGTCCCGGAGAGTCGGAAGTCATGAACGTCATCGGCGACGTGACCGGCAAGGACTGCCTGCTGTTCGACGACATCGTCGATTCCGGCGGCACGCTGTGCAACGCTGCCGAAGCCTTGCTGGCCAAGGGCGCGAACAGCGTCACCGCCTATATCACGCACGGCGTTCTGTCCGGCGGCGCGGTTGCCCGCATCGCCGCTTCCAAGCTGAAGGAACTGGTCATCACCGATTCCATCCAGCCGACGACTGCCATCAACGATGCGCCGAACATCCGCGTGCTCTCGATCTCCGACCTGATCGGTGAAGCCATCGCCCGCACGGCGGCGGAAGAATCGGTTTCGAGCCTTTTCGATTAAAAGAAAAGTCGCATAACGATACCCGAACATGCCGCCAGCAACAGCACGAGCGGCATGTTGAGCTTCAGAACGACAAGCAGAAATGCCGCCGCACCTGCGATCAGGACGGCGGCATTGTCTATCGTGCTCCAGATCGGCAATGGCAGGGTGAAGGGGCCGACGCTCTTTTCCGCGACCTGCGAAAAGATCACATGCAGCGAAAACCACAACGCCAGATTGGCGATGACGCCGACGACGGCGGCGGTGATGCCGCCCAGCATGGCCGAAAGCCAGCGCACCTGCCGCAGCCGCTCCACGAAGGGCGCGCCCGCCAATATCCATAGGAAACACGGCACGAAAGTGAACCACAGCGCGATCACCCCGCCGATCAGCCCGCCAGCAAGCGGCGGCAGGCCGGACAGGTTCGCAGCCCCGACAAAACCGACAAAGACCAGCACGAGGATCAGCGGCCCCGGCGTGGTTTCGGCAAGCCCCAGCCCGGTCAGCATTTCGCCCGGCTTCATCCAGCCGAAATGGTCAACCGCCTGCTGCGCCGTATAGGAAAGCGCGGCATAAGCCCCGCCAAATGTCACCGCCGCCAGTTTCGAGAAGAACGCGGCCTCCTGCGCGAAGACATGCCCCCCGCCAAGGCCGAGATAAAGCGCTGCGAGCGGAACGAGCCAGAGGCCGCCCCATATCAAGGTCTGCCGCGTGAAATCGCGTAACGCGCCGGGGACCGCTTCACCCATGGCTGTCGTCTCGCCACCGCCCAGAAGACGATGACGTAAACCGCCCGCAAATGCGGCAAGCACCACCACAAGCGGGAATGGCAATTGCAAAAGCGCCAGCGCAATGAAGGCGGCAATCGCCACCGCATAGGAAAAGCCGGAACCGAGCGTACGCTTCGCCATGCGATAGAGCGCCTCGAACACGACGGCCAGCACCGCAGCCTTCAGGCCGAACAGCAATCCGGCCACGATATCCACGTGCCCGAAGGCAATATAGAGCGCCGATAGCGCCAGCATGACGGCGGCACCCGGCAGCACAAACAGAAGCCCTGCCAGAAGTGCGCCGCGCCAGCCTTTGACGGCCCAGCCGCAATAAGTCGCAAGCTGCATCGCCTCCGGCCCCGGCAGGAGCATGGAAAAATTGAGCGCATGGATCAGCCGTTCCTGATTCATCCATTGCTTTTCGTCCACAATGACGCGCTGCAACATGGCGATCTGCGCCGCAGGGCCGCCAAAGGACAGTATCCCGATCTTGCCGAATGTGGTGAAAACTTCCCCTAAACCGGGCTGCTCTGCTGGTTCTGTCACATGACCGTCCTGATTGATTCCATCGCAAGAAGTCCGCGATGATCATTACAGGTTCATGACAAAATGCACAGAAGCACTTCTTATTCCGCCGCAGCGCCCTCTTCGGCCATATCGTCCGGTGCATTGGGATCGCCCGGCGCGGTTTCGCAACCCAGATCGGGAAAATTGACGATGCGCATACCTTTGAAATCGTTGCGCAGCACCAGAAGCCCGCGTTCCTCGAAATAAGTCAGGAGACGCCGCGCGCGGCTGAACGAATGCGTGCCATAGGCGCGCGCCAAAGCCGCATCGGACGGACAGGGCGCGCCCGTTACCGCCGCCTGCGCCACGATCAGGAAGACGCCCTGCACATCGTCGGTGAGGCTTTCCGAAAGCGCAAGCGCCTGTTGCCAGATTTCAGTGTTCGCCGCATCGCTTTCCATGCTTGCCTGCGCCACCGCCAATCTGCGGCGGAACGCGGGCAACGCCAGTGGCTCGCCCGGAACACGATGAATGCGGCAGCGCACCAGAAAATCCTGATAGAGCACCGCGACCGAGCGGAACGACGCTTCCGGGTCGTCCACGATCTCGCGCATGACCTTTTCCAGAAGTCCCTCGCGCTCCGCTTCGACGATGCCGGGAAACAGCGGCGCTTCCGCCGGTTCAACCTCCGGTTTGGGCTTGGCCACCTGCGCCAGAATTTCCGCTGTGGATGGCGGCGGCGGTGGTGGCGGTGTCCGGCGCACGACTGTGCGGATTTCCTCCGGTGCCGGTGTGAAAATCAGATCGCGCGCATCTTCCGGCGCGTCGGGCAATGGCATCAGCTTTGGCGAAGACGAGCGCGCAGAAGTTTCGACCTTGCCGATTTTTATCGGCAGCGGGCGGCGCGACAAGGCCGGTCCCAGCGCCACGAAATGCCCGCGCTGCAAGTCGCGGAACATTTCGGCCTGCTTGCGCTCCATGCCGAGAAGATCGGCGGCGCGCGCCATGTCGATGTCGAGAAATGTGCGCCCCATCAGGAAATTGGAAGCTTCCGCAGCCACGTTCTTGGCGAGCTTCGCCAGACGCTGCGTCGCGATAACCCCCGCAAGACCGCGCTTGCGCCCGCGGCACATGAGATTGGTCATCGCACCCAAGGAGAGTTTTCTCGCCTCGTCCGACACCTCGCCTGCGGCGGCGGGCGCAAAAAGCTGCGCCTCGTCCACCACCACCAGCATCGGATACCAGTAATCGCGCTCCGCATCGAAAAGCCCGCCTAGAAACGCCGCCGCCGAACGCATCTGCTGTTCGACATCCAGCCCTTCCAGATTGAGCACCACCGAAACGCGGTGCTGGCGAATGCGCCCTGCAATGCGGGTGAGTTCCGCTTCCGACCGCACCGCATCGACGACCACATGGCCGTAAAGATCGGCAAGCGTGACGAAATCGCCTTCCGGGTCAATGATGCATTGCTGCACCCATTGCGCGCTCTGTTCCAGAAGACGGCGCAGAAGATGCGACTTGCCGGACCCGGAATTGCCCTGCACGAGCAGACGCGTGGCGAGAAGCTCTTCAAGATCAAGCATGGCCTGCTTGCCGCTCCCAAGAGCTGCCGCCGAGGCGGAACCGCTTGCGGCAACAGAACCCATGTCGATACCGACCTGCATCTCGCTTCCCTTTGGAAAATGATTGAACGGGCACGGCTTAACATTTTTGCCGTCGCCAATGCCACCCGGTAACGAGCGATGCCCACAGAACTCGCCCGTGTTGCTTGCGTTTCCCCCTCCTTTGCTCTATAGCACCGCCATCCGCGTAGACACCCTTGGAGGCAACGTGGAATGAAGCAGTCCGGTCTTCCCCTCCGGTGAAGGCATTACGGGCCGTTTCATGTTGTTCGCATAGCTCTCAAGCGCGGTGTGAGCAACTCTCCAGTAACATTGAAAGGAAATGCCATGAGCCAGTCTTACGTGCTCAAGGCCGATCTGCGTACCCGGGTTGGTAAGGGGTCCTCCCGCGAACTGCGTCGCAACGGCCAGATTCCTGCAGTCATCTATGGCGACAAGCAGGAACCCCTCGTAATCGCCGTCTCCTACAAGGAGATTTTCTACAAGATCCATGGCGGCGGCTTCAAGACCACTGTTGCCACGATCGAAGTAGACGGCAAGAAGATTCAGGTCCTCCCGAAGGACTACCAGCTCGATCCGGTCCGCGACTTCCCGCAGCATGTGGATTTCCTACGCGTTTCCGCGAAGTCGGTCGTTCATGTCAACGTTCCGGTTCACTTCAAGAACGAAGAAGCAGCTCCCGGCATCAAGCGCGGCGGCGTTCTCAATGTCGTTCGTCACGACGTTGAACTGATCGTTCCGGCCAATGCAATCCCGGAAGCGCTCGAAATCGATCTGACCGGCCATGAAGTCGGCGACTCGATCCATATTTCGGCCGTCAAGCTGCCGAAGGGCGTGACGCCTGCCATCCAGGATCGCGACTTCACCATCGCCACCATCGCTGCCCCTGCCGGCCTGAAGTCGGAAGAGAACGCTGAAGGCGCCGAAGAAGAAGCCAAGGACGGCGAATAATCCTTGCCATATATGGGGGCTGAATAACCATGCTGCTCATCGCAGGTCTTGGCAATCCGGGCTCCAAATATGCGCATAACCGACACAATATCGGTTTCATGGCGGCGGATGAAATATTCCGCCGCCATCGCTTTTCCAACTGGCAGAAGAAATTTCAGGCCGAAATCGCCGATGGCGTGATCGACGGCGAAAAGGTCCTGCTGGTCAAGCCGCAGACCTTCATGAATCTCTCCGGCCAGGCAATAGGCGAGGCCATGCGCTTTTATAAGCTCACGCCCGCCGATCTCGTCGTGATCTATGACGAACTGGACCTCAACCCCGGCAAGCTGCGCATAAAGACCGGCGGCGGCTCCGGCGGCCACAACGGCATCAAATCCATCGACGCCCATATGCAGTCCTTCCCCGGCGGCCTGAATTATCGCCGCATGCGGCTCGGCATCGGCCATCCGGGCGCGAAGGAACTCGTGCACAACCATGTGCTCGGCGATTTTGCCAAGGTCGATGGCGAATGGCTGGACATGCTTGTGGGCGCAATCGCCGATAATGCCGGAATGCTCGCCAGGGGCGACGACAATGGCTTCATGAACCGCGTTGCGCTGGCCATGGGCGATGGCAATCAGCGCCCGAATGGCAGCAAAAACAGCCCGGCATCGCCAGAGAAGACGCCGCCCAAGGCACAAAGCCATATAAGGCAGGCGCGTCCGGCCAAGCCGCAGGTCAAGGTTCCCGAAAGCGGTCCAATGGCCGAAATGCTCAAAAAGCTCCTGGGCAAAAAGGATTAGGCGCAAGGGGCCTCCCCGCGCCTCTTGACGCTTCATGGTCCTATGACGCATAGCCACAACAACAGAATTTTATTGAGACAGGTAAGATCATGGGTTTCAAATGCGGCATTGTCGGCCTGCCCAATGTTGGCAAGTCGACGCTTTTCAACGCGCTGACCAAGACGGCCGCCGCACAGGCCGCTAACTATCCTTTTTGCACCATCGAGCCGAATACCGGCGAAGTGGCGGTTCCCGATCCACGCCAGTCGGACGTGGCGCGCGTTGCAGGCTCGAAGGAAATTATCCCGACCCGTATCAACTTCGTTGACATTGCGGGCCTCGTGCGCGGCGCATCCAAGGGCGAAGGGCTGGGCAACCAGTTTCTCGCCAATATCCGCGAAGTCGATGCCATCGTGCATGTGCTGCGCTGCTTCGAAGACGATGACATCACCCATGTCGAAGGCCGCATCGATCCCGTATCGGACGCCCAGACGGTCGAAACGGAACTCATGCTGTCCGACCTCGAAAGCATCGAGCGCCGCATCGTGCAGATGCGCAAGCGCGCAACCGGCAAGGACAAGGAAGCCCTCACCGTCCTGCCGGTGATGGAAGCCGCGCTCGAACTGCTCCAGAACGGCCAGCCCGTGCGCCTGATGCTGAAGGATATTTCGCCCGAGGATCTGCTGACGCTGAAGGGCCTCAACCTTCTGACCTCGAAGCCCGTGCTCTATGTGTGCAACGTCGCCGAAAGCGATGCCGCCAAGGGCAACGAATATAGTGCCGCTGTCGATAAGATGGCCGAGGAACAGGGTGCGCAGACGGTCATCATTTCCGCTGCCATTGAGGCTGAAGTCGCCCAGCTTCCCGATGAGGAAGCCAGGGAATATCTGGAAAGCATGGACCTTGAGGAACCGGGCCTCGACCGCCTGATCCGCGCTGGCTACACGCTTCTCGACCTCATCACCTATTTCACCGCCGGACCGAAGGAAACCCGCGCCTGGACCATCAAGCGCGGCACCAAGGCCCCTGCGGCGGCAGGCGTGATCCACACCGATTTCGAGCGCGGCTTCATCCGCGCCCAGACCATCGCCTATGAGGATTACGTCAAATATAATGGCGAAGTGGGTGCGAAAGAGGCCGGCAAGGCCAGGGACGAAGGCAAGGAATACGTCGTCCAGGACGGCGATGTGATGCTGTTCCGCTTCAACACCTGATACGATGAGGCCACCGCAAAACGGTGGCCCATTTGCTTTCAAACAGATTTGGAGGAGATTGAGGGTGAGCGAGCCTCTGCCGAAATATGCCTATGAGGACATGGAGCCGGGAAAGACTCTTCCCTTCGGTCCTCACACGATCAGCAAGGACGAGATCATCGAATTTGCCAGCCAGTTCGATCCGCAGCCCTTTCATCTGGACGAGGAAGCGGGCAAGGCGAGCGTTCTTGGCGGGCTGGCGGCATCCGGCTGGCACACGGCGTCACTCATCATGCGGCTGGTCTGCGATGCCTATCTCACCAATTCCACCTCGCAAGGCGGCCCCGGCGTCGAGTTCACGCGCTGGAAACGGCCTGTCCTGGCGGGCGACACGCTGAACGGCGTGACGACCGTCAAGGACCGTCGTGTTTCGAAATCCCGCCCGGCAATCGGACTGGTCACCTTCCATCACGAACTGTTCAATCAGCGTGGCGAAAGCGTCTGCGAAATGCAGCACCCCTGCATGATGCTGCGCCGCGATCCGTCCGTATCGGCGGGAGGTGCAGCATGAGTTTTCTCGAAGACAATCTCGGGCAAGACCTCGTCATCGGCAGCCACCTCTTCACCGCCGACGACATCATCGCATTCGCAAGGAAATACGATCCGCAGCCGTTCCATCTGGATGCCGAAGCAGCAAAGAAGAGCGTCTTCGGCGGGCTTTGTGCCTCCGGCTGGCATACCACCGCAGTCTTCATGAAGCTCAACGTCGCCTCCATCGTCCGGGCGACGAAGGAGATGCTGGAGCGCGGCGAGACGCCCCCGGCTTTCGGCCCCTCGCCCGGCTTCGAAAACCTCAAATGGTCGAAGCCAGTCTTTGCAGGCGACACCATCACCTACCGGCGCGTCGTCCGCTCGATCCGCCCCCTCGCCTCCCGGCCCGGCTGGTCGATGCTCTCCATGACGTCGACCGCCCATAACCAGAATGGCGAGGAAGTGCTGTCCTTCGACAATGCGGCGATGGTGAAACTGCCGCCGAAATCCGAATAAAAAAAGCCCGGAGCCGATGCTCCGGGCTTTTTACTGGCAGTTTCAAGACTTCAGTCGCCTTCAAAGGAGACAAGCGTGCGCACTGGCACGCCAAGCGCCTCCAGCCTCTTGCGGCCGCCCAGATCCGGCAAATCGATGATGAAGCAGGCGGCCACGATCTCCGCCCCCATCTGGAGCAGGAGCTTGGCGGCGGCTTCCGCGGTTCCGCCGGTCGCAATCAGATCGTCAACCAGAATGATACGCTCGCCCTTTTCGATGGCGTCGCGGTGCATCTCCATCTCGTCGATACCGTATTCGAGACTATAGGCGATGCGCACCGTATCGCGCGGCAGCTTGCCCTTCTTGCGAATAGGCACGAAACCCGCCGAAAGCTGGTGCGCAATCGCGCCGCCCAGAATGAAGCCGCGCGCCTCGATACCGGCGACCTTGTCGATCCGGTTGCCCGCATACGGATAGACCAGTTCGTCCACGGCGCGGCGGAATGCCTGCGGGTCGCCCATCAGCGTGGTCACGTCGCGGAACTGGACGCCGGGTTTCGGGTAATCCGGAATGGTGCGAATCGCATCCTTCAAACTGGCTTTAAATCCGGATTCCATTTTCGGTCCTTTCGAAGCGGCCTGCCGTCGACGGGCCGGTCTTGAGCGCATCCCGAAAAGCGCCAAACGGTTTTCGGGCAGGATGCGCGTTGAGATAGAGAGGGGGAGCGGCGGTCCGATCGAACAGGATCGAAACGCCCTCCGGGCAATTAAGGCAAATGCGCGGCCTGCATCCTTTACACCCGGAAAAGCGCCGATTGCAAAGAAAACTGCCCGTTTCTGCCATAAAACTCGTGGCGAAAGACGGACAATTTCATGGCTTTTTTGCGGCAAACACCTCATTTTGCACGTTTGCGACGATTCCCGTGCAAGCGACACGCAAAAAAATGGGCGCCGGAGGCGCCCATTTTTTCAAACTTGATCCAGCGATCAGTGCTTCACATTGGACCAGACCGAACGCTTGGCGACATAGACCAGACCCGCAAAGAGGATCAGGAAAATGATGACCCGGAAACCGGTTCTCTTGCGATCTTCGAGGTGCGGTTCCGCTGCCCACATCAGGAAAGCCGAAACGTCGCGCGCATACTGATCCACCGTCTGCGGCGCACCGTCGTCATAGGTGACCTGATCGTCGCTCAGGGGCGGCGCCATTGCGAGAGCCTTTGCCGAAATGAAGTACGGATTGTAATGCGTACCTTCGGCAATCTCCATACCCGCAGGCGGCTGTTCGTCGAAGCCGGTCAGCAGCGAATGGATATAATCCGGTCCGCCTTCGTTATACTGGGTGAATATATCGAAAACGAACTGCGGGAACCCACGCTCCACCGCACGCGCCTTGGCGATCAGCGAGAAGTCGGGCGGAGCAGCGCCATTATTTGCCGCCGCGGCCGCAGCCGGGTTCGGATATGGCGACGGGAAGTGATCCGTCGGCAGGGCCTTGCGGGTGAACATCTCACCGTCGGCGTTCGGGCCGTCTTCCACTTCATATTCGCCGGCGAGCGCCTTGACCTGTTCCGGCGTGTAACCGAGGCCTTCCAGCGTACGGAAGGCCACGAGGTTCATCGAATGACAAGCCGAGCAGACTTCCTTGTAGACCTTCAGGCCGCGCTGGAGCTGTCCCTTGTCATAGGTGCCGAACGGACCGGCAAAGCTCCACGATTCCTGCTTGGGATGGTGGATCGGAAAATGCGTCGGCTCCGCTGCCGCATGTTCGCCCTCCTGCGCTGAGGCACCGCCCATTGTGCCGCCCATGGCGATACCCAGCGCGACCAGCGGAGCGATACCGAAGGCAGCGAAGTTCTTGAGGATGTTTTTCATCGTTACGTCCTTCATATCTCTCGCCGGTTCAGCCGTTGATTTCCACGGGGGCAATCTCGGCCTTGCCTTCGCTCTTTTCCAGCACGGCCTCGGTAATCGAGTTCGGCAGGCGCTTCGGCGCTTCGATCAGGCCGATGACCGGCATGATGACGATGAAGAACGCGAAGTAGTAGAGCGTTCCCATCTGCGCCATGAAGACGTAGGAGCCTTCAGCCGGGCGCGAACCCAGCCATCCGAGGAAGATGGCGTTGATCACGAACAGCCAGAAGAACAGCTTGAACCACGGACGATAGACAGCCGAACGAACCTTCGACGTGTCGAGCCACGGCACCAGGAAGAGGATGGCAATCGAACCGAACATGGTCAGAACGCCGCCGAGCTTCGAGTCGATCGGGCCGATGTTGAAGGTGATGGCGCGCAGCATCGCGTAGAACGGCAGGAAGTACCATTCAGGAACGATGTGAGCGGGCGTCTTCAGGGAATCGGCCGGGATATAGTTATCCGGGTGGCCGAGGAAGTTCGGCATGTAGAAGACGAAATAGGCGAAGATCACGAAGAAGACGAGCGCGCCGAAAGCGTCCTTGATGGTCGCATAGGGCGTGAACGGAAGCGTGTCGGTCTTCGACTTCACTTCGATGCCGGTCGGATTGGTCTGGCCCGTCACATGCAGCGCCCAGACGTGCAGGATCACAACGCCCGCAATCATGAACGGCAGCAGATAATGCAGCGAGAAGAAGCGGTTGAGGGTCGGATTATCGACCGCGAAACCGCCGAGCAGGAGCTGCTGGATCGGCTCGCCGATGATCGGGAAAGCCGTGAAGAAGCCGGTGATCACGGTCGCGCCCCAGAAGGACATCTGGCCCCATGGCAGCACATAGCCCATGAAGGCGGTCGCCATCATGAGAAGGAAGATCACCACGCCGAGAATCCACAGAAGCTCGCGCGGCGCCTTGTAGGAGCCGTAATAGAGGCCGCGGGCGATGTGCATATAGACGGCAATGAAGAAGAAGGAGGCACCGTTGGAGTGCATGTAGCGCAGCAGCCAGCCGGAATTGACATCGCGCATGATCTTTTCGACCGAAGTGAACGCGATACCCGTATCCGCGGCATAATGCATTGCCAGCACGATGCCGGTAATGAGCTGCGAAATGAGCATGAAGCTCAGAATGCCACCAAAGGTGTACATATAGTTCAGGTTACGCGGCGTCGGATAGGCCACGAAGGAATCATAGACGAGACGCGGCAGAGGAAGCCGATCGTCCACCCATTTCTCGATGCCGGTCTTCGGCGTATATGTGGAGTGTCCAGCACTCATATTCTCTCTCCCCAAGACCTGTTTTAGCCGATCCTGATGACCGTATCGGAAGTGAACGCATATTGCGGAATCGCCATGTTTTCCGGCGCCGGGCCGCTGCGGATACGACCGGCCGTGTCGTAGGTCGAGCCATGGCATGGGCAGAACCAGCCACCGAACGAACCGGCTTCACCGAGCGGCACGCAGCCCAGATGGGTGCAGACGCCGACCATGACCAGCCAGTTTTCCTTGCCCTCGCCGGCGGAGCGGGCAAGATCGGTCGCCTCGGCGTCCGAAGCAAGGTTGGCATTGCGCGCGTTCGGGTCTTTCAGATCGCCGAGAGCGGTCGCCTTGGCGTCTTCGACTTCCTTGGCGGAGCGGTTGCGGATGAACACCGGCTTGCCGCGCCATTTGACGGTTAACGATGCGCCTTCGCCAAGCGAGGAAACATCAACTTCGATGGAAGCAGCCGCGAGTGTCGAAGCGTCCGGACGCATCTGGTCGATAAACGGCCATGCCAGTCCGCCAGCTCCGACGACACCGGCCATCCCCGTCGCAATATACAAAAAATCACGCCGTGTCGGCTCAGCCGTGTCGTGTGCGCTCACGTGCCAATTCCTTTTCAACCTGCATGTTCAATTGAACTCTCCCCTCGTCCGTTTTGCACCTGCGCAAAAATAGTCCCGCAAGTGCTCACAGGACGAAATTCCCTCCATTTCATTCTACGGTTTATGCATGTAAAAAAGCCTTGTCCAGACACCAAGCCCTTATGACGGCACGATGTCGCAGGCGGATTTGCCTGCTCATTTCAATGAACGGACAAAACCCCGCACAGTTCAGGCTTGGGAAAACGCCGAGGGTTCCCGCTTGACTTCCAGGGTCGGAAACCGGCGGGGTTTCGGATGAGAGCGCCAGCGCGGCGCCGGGGGCACTTGCGGCGATTCTGCCGAATCACGGCCCCGCGCCGAGCCGCTTTCATCGATTATCCTGTCCTTATCCGACCAGCATGTCCTCGGCATTCCCGTCGAAGCCAAGGAAACCGCCGGACTGGCGCGCCCACAGGCTTGCATAGATGCCGCCGAGCGCGACAAGTTCTTCATGCGTGCCGTCTTCGACAATGCGCCCCTTGTCCACCACCACGAGGCGGTCGAGCGCCGCGATGGTGGAGAGGCGGTGCGCGATGGCAATGACCGTCTTGCCTTCCATCAGCGTGTTGAGACTGCCCTGGATTGCCGCTTCGACTTCCGAATCGAGCGCCGAAGTCGCCTCGTCCAGAATGAGGATCGGCGCGTCCTTCAGCATCACGCGCGCGATGGCGATGCGCTGACGCTGCCCGCCGGAAAGCTTGACGCCGCGTTCGCCGACATGCGCATCCAGCCCCTGCCGCCCCTTCGGATCGGTCAAAAGCGGAACGAACTGGTCGGCCTGCGCCAGACGGATCGCCTGGCGCAACATCTCCTCGGTCGCCTCGGGACGCCCGTACATGATGTTTTCACGCACAGAGCGGTGCAGCAGCGACGTGTCCTGCGTCACCATGCCGATATTGGCGCGAAGCGAATCCTGCGCGACCTCGGAAATATCCTGCCCGTCTATCAGGATGCGGCCCTTTTCCAGATCGTAGAAGCGCAGAAGCAGATTGACGAGCGTCGACTTGCCCGCGCCCGAACGCCCAACCAGCCCGACTTTCTGACCGGCGGGAATCGTGAGCGAAAGGTCCTCGATCACACCCTTGCCCTTGCCGTAATGGAAGCCGATCCTGTCGAAGGTCATCTCGCCCTTCGTCACATGGAGCGCCGGAGCGTTCGGAACGTCAACCACCTCGTGCGAGCGGGCAATCGTCGTGATCCCGTCTTCCACCGTGCCGATATTCTCGAACAGGGCGGACATTTCCCACATGATCCACTGCGACATACCGTTGAGACGCAGCACCAGGCCGATGCCGACCGCCACCGCGCCGACCGAAACGGCTTCGTTCATCCACAGGCCGATGCCGATCGCGCCGACAGCGAAAAGCAGCAGGCAGTTCGACAAATAGAGTGCGAGATGGAACATCGTCACGAGCCGCATCTGGCGATGCACCGTGCCCATGAAGATGTCGAGGCTCTCGCGAACATAGGATTCCTCGCGGCTGGAATGCGAGAACAGTTTCACGGTCGCGATATTGGTATAGCTGTCCACGATGCGCCCGGTCATGGTGGAGCGTGCATCGGCCTGCTCTTCCGAAATGATGCGCAGGCGCGGAATGAAAATGCGCAGCAGCACGATATAGGCGGCGAGCCACACTGCAAACGGGATCATCAGCCGCAGATCGGCGGATGCCGCGATGAACAGCGTACCCGCGAAATAGACGACGACATAGTTGAGCACGTCGAGCAGCTTCATCACCGTCTCGCGCACGGCGAGCGCGGTCTGCATCAGCTTGGTCGAGATGCGTCCGGCGAACTCGTCCTGAAAGAAGGCCATCGACTGGCGTATCAGGTAGCGGTGCATCAGCCAGCGCACGCGCATCGGATAATTGCCGAGCAGCGTCTGGTGGATGAGCAGCGAATGCACCAGCACCACGCCCGGCAGGCCGATCAGCACCACGCCCGCGATCAGCGCCAGCCGCCAGCCCTCATTCGACAGGAAAGTCTCGCGCGACTGGCTGGAAAGCCAGTCCACGATATTGCCGAGAAAGGCGAAGAGCGACACCTCGATGACGGCGATCAGCGTCGTGAAAATGGCCATGCCGATGATCCACGGCCAGGCGCCGCGGGTGTAATAAAGGCAGAAGGCCACCAGCTCGCGCGGGGGTTCGCGCGGCGGTTCTTCGGGATAGGCTTCGAGTCGATTTTCAAACCATTTGAACATGGTGCCCCTTTTAGGCGAGCCTTTGGAAATTGCAAAGGCGAAACAGGAACAAAACAGGAATCAACTGACACATGCCGCCGGGTGGCGTGTTGGCGCCGCCCCTCATATTGTTGATGCCCTGCCCGCGGTCGTTTTCGACGCTTGCGACCATCGGCATTTCACGCTACCCGCATCATATGGAACTGCGCGTTGCCCTTTACCAGCCCGATATTCCCGGCAATACGGGAACCATCCTGCGCATGGCCGCCTGTCTCGGCTTCGCGGTCGATCTGATCGAACCTGCCGGGTTCGATATTTCCGACCGCTCCCTGAAGCGCGCCGGCATGGATTATCTGGAACAGGCAGCACTGACGAGACATGCCGACTGGCGCCATTTCGACGACTGGCGCAGGGGCGCGAAACGCCGCCTCGTGCTTCTGTCGACCGGGGCGGCGATCCCTTATACGGACTACGCGTTTCAGGAAAACGACATTCTTCTGTTCGGACGCGAATCCTCCGGCGTCCCCGATAATGTGCATGACGCCGCCGATGCGCGCCTCCTCATCCCGATGATGCCGGGCACGCGCTCGCTAAATCTTGCGATTTCGGTTGCCATGACGGCGGGCGAAGCTCTGCGGCAAAGGAAAAGCCTCGCGAAATGACCGGTTTCGCAAGGCCGCATCTCCCCCGTCCGGTCTGAAAGGCTCGCTTCGTCCATGAACCTGTCCATTCGTACTATCGCGCTCGCCGCTTCCGCCATTTCGCTTCTGGCAAGCGCCCCCGCCCTTGCCAGGGAGCCTCAGCGCATCACGCCGAAGGTGATGGTCATCACCATGTTCGGCGAGGAAGCCAAGCCATGGCTTGAAGGCGAAAAATTCACGCAGAAGATCAGGCTGCCGGGCCTCAACGCGGAATATCCGGAGATCGACTGCACGTCCGAGGGACTCTGCCACATGACGACGGCGATGGGTTTCGCCAATGCCGCAAGCTCGGTTGCCGCCATGGCGCTGAGCGACAGGCTCGACCTCTCGCACAGCTATTTCCTGATCGCGGGCATCGCCGGTGTCGATCCCGAACACGGCACGCTCGGCTCGGCCCACTGGGCGAAATATTCCATCGACGCCAATCTGAGCCACCGCATCGACATCCGCGAAGCGCCGGAAGGCTGGCCGACGGACTTTTTCGGTCTTGGCACCGCCAGACCCGGCGAAAAGCCTAAATGGGCCGCGGGCACGGAAGTCTTCGAACTGAACGGCAAGCTCGCCGACTATGCCCTGGCGACAACCAGGGGCGTCGAACTTCTCGACAGCGACGCGGCGAAGGAATATCGCAAGCATTATAGCGAGGAAGCCGCGACCGGCGCGCCGAAGGTCACGATCTGCGACACCGCTTCGGGCGACACCTACTGGCATGGCGCGAAACTCGGCGAAGCGATGGCCGAATGGTCGAAACTTCTGACCGAGGGCAAGGCCGATTATTGCACCTCGCAGATGGAAGACAACGCCACTTTGACGGCGTTGAAACGCGCCGCAGATGCGGGCAAGCTCGATTTCAGCCGCATCGCCCTTTTGCGCACCGCGTCGAATTTCGACCGGCAGGGCAAGGACCAGACCGCCAGCGAATCGCTTGCCGCTAATTCCGGCGGCTTTCCGCTCGCCACGGCCAACGCCTATCGCGTCGGCAAGGCCTATGCCGACAGCATCGTCAGGAACTGGCAGGCTTGGGAAAAGGCTCCGCAGACTGCGGCAAAGTAACATTCACGGCGTTGAGTGTCTGTTCCAAAAGTCGCCATGCCGGTCCGTCAATGGAAATTGGCCCGCGTTCCGGTCCATGAAACGCACCATTTCGCTGCGGCCGGCCGCTTTTTGATTCAGATATTGAGCAGGCAATTTTATATTTTATAATTGCCTGCTCGATCCTGCGATTGATTATATTTCGAATAAAAAATACCTCGTTGCAGATTTCAATTAAATTGAACGGGGTAGAGAATGAAAAAGATAACATTTTTATTATTTCTGTATGCTGCAAGCTGTAATAATGCCAACTCTTCGGAGTTTTCAAAACAAGATTATAAAGGCATAAACTACCAATTTTCCGGGGGAATAGGATATTCCTGGGTTAAAGCCGGTGAAATAGTCTACGGACGAGACAACAGGGTCAGCCATCTCTTCTGGAAGTCCCAGATGCCAGTTCTGACTGGAAAATTAACGGCGGATATCGGTTCCGATCTTGTCTTCCTGGGAAATTTGAAAGTCGGTTTGCTTGGAAGTGGAAATTTGCACGACTATGACTGGTTATCCAACGTCCGAGGCTTCAGAGGGTATGATTTCGACGACTGGACCCATCACTCTCTAAGCGAAACGAATCTGGACCGCTATGTCAGTTTTGACGTCGCTCTGGGGCATAATTTCATAATCAACTCCCGGAATACGCTGAATATACATGGTGGCTTTAAATATACGAATGTAAAATGGACGGCCTATGGTGGAAGTTACACCTACAGTGTCAGAGATTTTCGTGACGATGAAGGAACACTTCCCAATGGAAAGGGAATAAGCTACGAGCAGCGTTTACCGGCTCTTTTCATTGGCTCCGAATGGACCACAAATCTGGAACGGTGGTCGTTCAGCGCTCTCGGGCGTGCCGGCGTTACTGTTTCGGGCAAAGACATCGACGATCACTGGCTGCGCGATCTACGTTTCATGGAATCATTTGAAAGTGCGCCTTTTTTTGAAATTCAGGCCAGCGCTTCTTATTCGTTCAACGAGCAATCAAGTCTTTATGTGACGGCCGGGCTTGAAAAACACCTGAAAATGAGAGGCGACACCCAGATTTTCAATCGCTCCAATGGCACCAGCGGCTTCAATCCGAACAGCGCCGGCGCTTCATTCGAAGCGGCAACCGTATCCGCCGGCCTGAAAATAAAATTCTAGAACTCTGTTTCGGTTGCCTCGCTTGCGTTGAAAAATAAGGCTCTCAACGGAGGCTCGAACGGGTAACGATATAACGATTCAGAAATAAAAGTGCTCGTCGATTTCGTCGACGGGCACTTTTACCAAGCCCTAATCTGAGTCTTGTTTCATTGATTTACGCAGTCAGAATAAACCAATTCACTAATCCGCCGTCGCCAGACGGCGCATGGTGAATTCGATCACATCGTCAGGCCGCTCGCACCAGCTTTCGATCTCCGTCCAATAGGCGGCCTTTGGAAAGGTCTCGAACCATTCGCGCGCCTTTTCGCGCGCAGCCTGCCTGGGCAGGCTGAACGTCTCGCGGACAAATCCGTCGCGCGGCATACGGCTTTTCTTCGTGCTTTTCTGGGCGCGGCTTTTCTCAAGCTGCTTGCGCAGGCCTTCGAGCGGTGGACCGGGCGGTACTGCTGCCATAGGATTGCCTCCAAACCCCAAGGTCAGGACTTACTGTGGAGAAAGATAGGAGAGCAGCAACCCAAAGACGAGTCTTTTCTTGGGGAGAGGGTCTATACTGCCCTCCTGCAACGCGCTTGACGCTTTGCGCCGATGCAGGACTTTGATAAGCCAGACAATAATAGTTCATCCATTTAACCTTGGCCGCGCGAGACCGGCGGATGCCCGCCTGACCGCGCCGGAAGGACACGAGAATGCAACGCGAAGAGATCCCGGCAATCATTCCGGCAGATATCGAGGAAAAGAAGCAGGCGGCGCAGCGCTGGTTCGAGGAACTGCGCGACCGTATCTGCGCCAGCTACGAACAACTGGAAGATGAATTGCAGGGTCCGCTCTCCGACCGCGAGCCGGGCCGTTTCGAGCGCACGCCATGGGCGAAGGACGAAGGCCGGGGCGGCTGCGGTGTGATGTCGATCATGCATGGCCGCGTCTTCGAAAAGGTCGGCGTGCATGTCTCGACGGTCTATGGCGAATTCTCGCCGGAATTCCGCAAGCAGATTCCCGGTGCAGAGGAAGATCCGCGCTATTGGGCAAGCGGCATTTCGCTCATCGCTCACCCGCAGAACCCGAACGTGCCCGCCGTCCACATGAACACGCGCATGGTCGTGACCACGCGCCAGTGGTTCGGCGGCGGCGCCGACCTCACCCCGGTTCTGGACCGCCGCCGCACGCAGGAAGACCCGGACACGCTCGCCTTCCACAAGGCTTTTCGCTTCATCTGCGAGAAGCATGGCGATATCGTCGATTATTCGCGATTGAAGGAATGGTGCGACGAATATTTCTACCTGCCGCACCGTGACGAACCGCGCGGCATCGGCGGCATATTCTATGACTGGCTGCATTCGCCGAAAGAAAAAGGCGGATGGGATGCCGACTTCGCCTTCACCCGCGATGTGGGCCGCGGCTTCTCCGTCATCTACCCGCATCTGGTGCGCCAGAACTTCAACAAGGACTGGACCGATGCCGACCGCACCGAACAGCTCATTCGCCGCGGGCGTTATGTCGAGTTCAACCTGCTTTACGATCGCGGCACGATCTTCGGCCTCAAGACCGGCGGCAATGTGAACTCCATCCTGTCGTCCATGCCGCCCGTGGTGAAGTGGCCGTGATAAAGTAAAAGGGGCCGGTTTCCCGGCCCTTTTCCTTAATTTATATATAGAAAGCGGAGTGATAGGCGACCTCGCCTTCCGGCATGTCCGGCCCGAAAGCCAGACACTGGAAATATTCCACTGGCACACCCGGCAATCTCAGCCGCGCATCGGCCCTGAAACCGAACCGCCCGTAATAGCCGGGTTCGCCAAGAAGAACGCAGCCTCCCGCGCCTTCTCGCCGCAGGATGCCAAGCCCTTCCCGGATCAGCGCGCCGCCAATGCCCTCGCCCTGACGCTCGGGACGGACCGAGACGGGACCAAGCCCGTACCAGCCCTTGTTCTCGCCGCCGGTCAGAACCGGCGAAAAAGCGACATGACCGAGAATCCTGCCCTTGTCTTCGGCAACCAGAGACAGGGTGAGTGCCTTTGCGGCGCGAAGCGTATCGACGATTTCGCCTTCCTTCCCGTTGCTATAAGGCGCGCTCCGAAACGCCTCGTCGGTCAGATGGCGAATTTCGGCGGCGTCTTCAGGCCTTTCCCTGCGAATATGCATGACGTCCTCCTTCACCGGTTGTTGGCCTGAGCGCGGACATTTTCGCGCCCTTTCAGCGAGATGCGATACGGACTGCCCATACGGGATTCGATCAGCCGCTTGCGGCGCAATTGTTGGAAAACTGCCATCGTGCAATCGGAAAGCAAATGGCCCTCGCGGGTGTAGCATTCGATTTCGCAGATGCGTCCGTTTTCGCGCAGATGGCGGATGTGACCGCCCTGCGCCAGCACGTGCAACACGCGCTGTTCCATGCGTGAGATATTCATCGTTGTTAATGCCTGGATGGAAACCAAGACAAGCACCAGCCTTCGCGGACAGCCAACTGCCCACGGCCAATGCCGTTTCCGTTCCTGAACATCAGCGGATCAGGCACCCTCAGCGCCCATCACCGCGTTCGGAACGATTAAAGGCTTCCTACAATCTCCAGCATCAACAATTCCTCGTTCAGAGGCCAAAAAACAGGAGGGCGACAGGCCCTCCTTCATTCATTTAAGATCATGCCTGCCGATAGTCAAACCGCGTCATATCTTTGGCTGATTACGCAGCTTTTCAGCCTCCGCATAAAACTTCTTTTCCCACTCATTGTGGTTATCCAGCCCTTCCTTGATGAAAGGCGTGAAGATCGCGAGGTTCATCAGGCACCAGTTGATGAAGCGCGCCGGGAATTTCAGCGGTTTCACGAAATCGACGAACAGCACCACGCGCGTATGGTCGGAATGGTTCCATGCCTCGTGTTCATAAGCATCGTCGAAAATCAGCACCTTGCCTTCGTGCCAGTGGCAGACTTGGCTGTCCACGCGGATGGCAAGCTTGTCGTTCGGCTCCGGCACGATAAGACCCAGATGCAGGCGCAGCACGCCATTATAAGGCCCGCGATGCGGCGGCAGATGCTTGCCCGGCTCGAAGATCGAGAACATGGCCGTCGTCAGGCCGGGGATCTTGTTGACGATGCGCCACGTTTCCGGGCAGGCTTTGATATTCTGCTCCGACTTCAAGCCGAAACCGAGCAGGAAGAAGGTCTTCCAGCGATTGTCGGTCGAAATCGTCTTCACATCGGTCGAAATATCCTGAAACGAGGGCAGCTCGTTCTGGCGCAGCAGGATCGTGTCCAGCTCCTTGCGGATGGCGGGCCATTCCTTTTCGATCTCGGCAGCCCATGGAAAAGTCGCATTATCGTAGACCGACGGATTGCCGAGCCTGGCATATTTCAGATTGAGCCTCTCGGCCCAGGAGACTATGCCCATGAAAAAGCGGGTGATGGCGCTTGGACGGTCCATCGCCGCAATCCCCGCCGTACCGAATTTCTGCTGCGGTTCGGAGCCGGTCTTGTCTTGTATCGAAGTATCGGGGTTAGACATCTTCTTGCTCTTTCAAAACGCGCGCCAAGAAGCTCTCAGCCATAAATCAATGAAACTACGGCAGAAATTTGCAAACAAGCCGTCAGCCGTTCATATTATCGCGATCAAGCTTGTCCAGAAGTGTGGCACGGTCAAGACTAAAACCGGAGTCTATCCAGAAAGTTTCGAGCGACCGCAATCTTTTCCCAAGCCCCGGCCCCTTCTCGATCCCGCGTGCGAGAAGGTCGCCGCCGGTGACCGGAAAGACGGGAGCGTCGTAGCGTTCGGCGGCATCGAGAAGCCGCGCAAGCCCGCCCGCCCTGATCATCGCGTCGTCGCTGCCCACCGCTTCGGCGCGTGCCGATGCATAGGCCAGACGGATACGGTCGGTCACGGCCTGCTTGCTGCCGCGATAGATCATTTTCTTCAGGGCCTGTTCGGAAAGCTCCGGCTTCACCGCGTCAGCGCGGCCCCAGGCTTCGAGGCGCGCGCGTTCCGCATTGGACATTCTGAGCCTTTTGCCCATCTGCTCCATCCGCACGGCATCCGGCGGCACGATGCTTTCGAGCCTGAGCAGCGGATCGGCCTGCCAGCCGAGATCGCCCTCGGTGCGCACCAGACCGTGAATGGCGTCGATGCCCCATTTTTCGCTTTCCGGCAGAATGAGCGTCAGCACGCCCGCCTGCCGCATCCAAAGGAGCGCGCGTGAGGGATCGGGGGCGGAAAGCAGTTTTTTCAGTTCCGCCCAGACCCGTTCGGCCGAAAGCTGCGCAATACCGTCCTTCAGCCGGGCGCTGGCGCGCAGGCCATCGGCTTCCGGCCGGCCCGAACCGTACCAGGCGAAAAACCGGAAAAACCGCAGGATGCGCAGATAATCCTCGCGAATGCGCTGTTCGGCATCGCCGATGAAACGCAGCGTCCGCGATTCGACATCGGCAAGCCCGCCCACATCGTCGATGACGGTGCCGTCAGCCGTCGCATAGAGCGCATTGATGGTGAAATCGCGCCGCTCCGCATCGGCTTTCCAGTCAGTCCCGAAGGCGACCCTGGCATGGCGGCCGTTCGTCTCCACATCCTGCCGCAGCGTCGTCACCTCGAACGGATGCCCCTGCACGACGACGGTGATCGTGCCATGCTCCATGCCGGTCGGCACCGGCTTGAAACCGGCTTCCCTTGCCAGCCGCACCGTTTCCTCGGGCCGGTGCGTGGTTGCGAGATCGACATCGCTCACCTTGCTGCCCAAAAGCGTGTTGCGCACCGCGCCGCCGACGACGCGAGCCTCGCCGCCGTCGCGGTTCAGCGCCTTGAAAAGCGCCTGCAACGGCTTTGCCTCAAGCCAGTCGGCCCTGTCTGAAATATTGATGCTGTCGCTCAACCATAGAGCCTTTCATAAAGTCCGCGAATGATACCGGCGGTCGCCCCCCAGATGAATCGCTCGTGATAGGGCATGGCGTAATAGAAACGTTCCTTGCCGTTGAACAGACGGCTTTCGCGCCGATGGTTGGCCGGGTTCATCAGGAAGGAAAGCGGCACTTCGAAAATATCGGCGACCTCGTGAGGATTGGGATGAAGATCGAACGGGGTCTTGACCACCGCCAGAATGGGCGTGATCGAAAAGCCGCTGCCCGTCAGGTAGCGCGGCAGATTGCCGACGATCTCGGCGCGGTCGGCGGCAAGCCCGATTTCCTCATTCGCTTCGCGCAGCGCCGCCCGTTCCGCCGTTCCGTCCTCGGGGTCTATGGCCCCGCCCGGAAAGGCGATCTGGCCCGAATGCTTGCGCAACGTATCGGTGCGCGTCGTCAGGAGCAGCGTTGCTTCCCGCCCGCGGTCCACCACCGGCACAAGCACCGCCGCGTCACGCATCTTCGTCGTCACCATGAACTGCGTGAAGTTGGGATTAAGGGAATGATCGCCCGTCACGGCATCGTGGTCGGGACGCCATTGCCGAACCCGCTCGGCAAAATCGCCGGCTGAAAAGGCAGGAAAAAGACCGGAAAGATGTTCGCTCATTGAAGCGCGGCCTCCAGTTCCTCCGCGGGCATGACCGGAAAGACCGCGCCGCCCGAGCGCACGGCGAACATGGTCACGCCATCCACCTCGATTTCCTCGCCAAGCGCCACCAGATCGTACATGACCGAACGCCCGACCAGCGCTTCGAGGCGGCCGCGCACCAGCAGATAGGGCTTCAATCCGCCGCTCGCCTTTTCAATGACGAAGCGCAAGGGATGCTGCGCATCCGCCTCCACCACGTCGCCCACATTGGTGCGGAATGTCAGGCTTTGCTTTTCCGCTTCGCCGGAAACCTGCATTTCGACGGCGATGAAATGCGCGTCCTCGACGCGGATGCCGACCTTTTCGACCGGCGTCACGAGATAGGTCCGCCCGTCATCGTCCTTGCGCAGCACGGTCGAGAACAGCCGCACGAGCTGTTTGCGGCCGATCGGCGTGCCCATGTAGAACCACGTCCCGTCAGCCCTGATTTCCATGTCGAGATCGCCGCAGAAATCCGGGTTCCAGCGCTCGACGGGTGGAATGCCGCGTTCCTTCGTCGCCGGGCCGCTCCTCGCATCCGCATGGGCGCGCGCGATCAGGGCTTCCAGCCCGCCCGTTCCTTCCGCGCCTCGCATCGAACTTTGCGGCGTCTGTTGGCCGCCAGGGGTGCTTTTTATCATCCGACTCGGTTATTCCTTGCCCAAAGCCATGAAATAGTCACCCTTTCACGGCTTGTCAGTATTATATAGCGATTTATGAGGCAGTTCCGCCAGTGCGGTTATGCCAGAGCTGTTACCAAGAGCGGTTACTTTGCGAGGTTCCCATGAGTGTCGTCATCACGCCCGAAACCGCCAGTTCCGAGCAGATCGTCGCGGAGGCCGAACGGGCGCTCGCCGACATCGCGCGCATCAGGGAAAGTGTCGGCACCGTCATTTTCGGTCAGGAAAGCGTGATCGAGCGCACACTCGTCGCGATCCTCGCCGGTGGCCACGCATTGCTGGTCGGCGTGCCGGGTCTCGCCAAGACCAAGCTGGTCGAAACGCTCGGCACTGTGCTCGGCCTTTCCGGCCAGCGCATCCAGTTCACGCCCGACCTGATGCCTTCCGACATCATCGGCTCGGAAGTGATGGAGCAGGATTCCGATGGACGCCGCTCCTTCCGTTACCTGAAAGGGCCGATCTTCGCCCAGCTTCTGATGGCCGACGAGATCAACCGCGCCAGCCCACGCACCCAGTCGGCGCTTTTGCAGGCCATGCAGGAATATCACGTCACGGTCGCGGGCCAGCGCTACGACCTGCCAGTGCCCTTCCACGTGCTTGCGACGCAGAACCCGCTTGAGCAGGAAGGCACCTATCCCCTGCCCGAAGCGCAGCTCGACCGCTTCCTGATGCAGGTCGACATTCTCTACCCCGAACTGGACGCCGAGCGCCGCATCCTTCTGGAAACCACCGGCGTCGCCGAGACGAAGCCCTATGCGATCCTCGACGCCGAGCGTCTCCGGCAGATGCAGACGCTGGTTCGCCGTATGCCGGTATCGGAAAGCGTGGTCGATGCGATCCTCAAGCTCGTCCGCTCCGCCCGCCCGGATGCCGACAACGACCATGCGAAAAAGCACATCGCCTGGGGTCCCGGCCCGCGCGCGAGCCAGGCCCTGATGCTGTGCGCCCGCGCCCGCGCGCTCTATGAAGGCCGTCTCGCCCCGTCCGTCGATGACGTGAAGGCGCTGGCCGAACCCGTTCTTCAGCACCGCATGGCGCTCAATTTCGCCGCCCGCGCCGACGGAATGCACGTGCGCGACGTGATTGCCGGTCTGGTGAAGGCCGCGGTCTGATGGTGATCGGCGCAGAAGTTTCCACCGCAGACCGCAAGGATACGCTTGCCCGCGCCCGCGCGCGGGCGGCGGCGATCCCCGATCTGCTGGTCGAGGCCCGGCGCGTCGTCAACACCGTCATGAACGGCTGGCACGGGCGGCGCAAGCGCGGCCCCGGCGAGAATTTCTGGCAGTTCCGGCCCTATGTCGAGGGTGAATCGCTTGCCCGCATCGACTGGCGGCGTTCCGCCCGCGACGACCATACCTATGTGCGCGACCGCGAATGGGAATCCGCCCATACGGTCTGGCTATGGAGCGATTTTTCGCCCTCCATGCTCTATCGTTCCAGGCTTGCGCCGGTATCGAAGGAAGCGCGCGCGCTGGTGCTGACGCTGGCGCTGGCCGAACTGCTTTCGCGTTCGGGCGAACGCATTGCCTTTCCCGAACTGATGCAGCCCTTTTCCGCCCGCAACGGCGCCGAACGCCTTGCAGGCGCGCTGATGCATGAAGCGCCTGCAAGCGCCCTTCCCGATATCGGCCAGATCCGCCGCTTTTCGGAGGTCGTGCTGATTTCGGATTTCCTGCATCCTTTCGAGGACGTGACCGGACTTCTCGACCGTCTGGCAAAGCGTGGCGTGCGCGCCCATCTGGTCGAGATCGCCGATCCGGCCGAGGAAACCTTTCCCTATTCCGGCCGTACCGAATTTCGCGACCCGGAGACAGGCACGACCATCGTTGCGGGCCGTGCCGAAACCTACGCGGAGGACTATCGCCGCCTTTACATCGCCCGTCGCGAAACCCTCATCGATTTCTGCACGCGGCTCGGCTGGAGCTATACGGTCCACCGGACCGACAGGCCGACGGCGGAAGCGCTGGCACGACTTCACGACGCATTAAGTGCAATCGGAAGTGCGACAGGGAGTGCGGGCGCATGAATTTTCTGCCGCTCGCCTTCGGTTCTCCGCTCATTCTTGCCGGACTGATCGCCCTGCCGGTCATCTGGTGGCTTCTGCGTATGACCCCGCCGCGCCCGCAGGAGGAGACCTTTCCGCCGCTTCGCATTCTGGCGCAGGTGTTCAAGCGCGAGGAAGTGCCCTCGAAAAGCCCCTGGTGGATGACGCTTCTGCGTCTTCTGATCGCCGGCCTCGTCATTCTTGCCCTTGCTTCGCCCGTATGGAACCCGCGCCCGACCGCGCTCACCGGCAACGAACCGCTGGCGCTCGTCATCGATAATGGCTGGGCTTCCGCCGAGGACTGGCAGCAGCGTGTCGATGCCGCCGAAAAACTGATCTCCGACGCCGAAGGCAACGGCGCGCAAATCTATGTGCTGGGGACCGCCGAACCGGCCAATGCCGAAATCGGCCCCTATGACGGCAGGCGCGCCGCCGAACGCCTTCAGGCGCTGCAACCGCGCCCGATCCCGGTGGATCGCAAAACCGCCATGGACCGCCTTGCCGCCGCCGCGCCGCAAGGCACGCGCCTGCGCCTCGTCTTCATGAATGACGGGCTGGCCGCGCCGGACGACGCGGGAGCCTTCGCCGCGCTCGATAGGTCCGGCCGTCTTGCTTCCGTGCTGTGGTATGCCGCCGATCTTGGCCGCACGATTGCGCTGACCAGCATCGACAACAAGGCCGACAGTCTGGAAGCGCGCGCCATCCGTCCCGAAGGTGTGACCGCCCCGCGCGGCTTGACCGCCGCCGCCTATGACGACAAGGGCCGGCGCATCGCCGAAGCGCCGCTTTCCTTCGCGCTCGGCAGCGCGGAAGGCACGGCGCGCTTCAACCTCCCGGTCGAACTGCGCAACGATTTCCGCGTGATCCGTATCGAGGGCAGCGAGCAGGCCGGAGCGGCACGGCTGGTCGATGCCGGTTCCCAGCGCCGCACCATCGGCCTCGTCGCCAGCGGCGACGGCGATCTCGCCCAGCCCCTGCTTTCGCCCCTGCACTATATTTCCCGCGCCCTGTCGCCCTACGCCAATCTGGTCGAGCCGCGTTCCGCCGACCTGCTGCAATCCGTACCCGAATTGCTGGAGGCAAAACCGTCGGTCCTCATCATGGCGGATATCGGCACCATGCCGCAGCCCGCCATCGAACAGCTTTCCAAATGGGTGCAGGACGGCGGCACTCTGGTGCGCTTCGCCGGTCCGCGCCTTGCGGGCGCGAGCGACAGCGATCCGCTGCTGCCCGTCCGGCTGCGCAAGGGCGAACGCGCGCTCGGCGGCACCCTGTCATGGTCGGAACCGCAGAAATTGCGCGCCTTCACCGACAAGGGGCCTTTTGCCGGGCTTGCCATCCCCGAGGACGTCGACATCAACCGGCAGGTTCTGGCCGAACCGTCTTTCGACCTCAACGACAAGGCCTATGCCATCCTTCAGGACGGTACGCCGCTCGTCACCGGCGAACGGCGCGGACGCGGCAATATCGTGCTCTTCCACATCGCGCCGGACGCCTTATGGTCCAATCTGCCGATCTCCGGCTCTTTCGTGGAGATGCTGCGCCGCCTCGTTTCGCTGTCGCAGAGAACCGGCGCGCAGGAGAACCGGGACGCGGTATCGCTGCCGCCTTTCCAGCTTCTTTCCGCTTCCGGCGCGCTGACGCCGCCAACCCCCGAGGCAAAACCGCTGATCGTCGAAAAGAACCGGCAGGCCAGCGTCGGCATCAACACGCCGCCCGGCTTCTACGGCAATGAGGACGGTTTGAAAGCGCTCAACATTTTCGAAGGCAGCGACGCCAGGCTGCAACCCATCCGTCAGCCGCAACTTTCCGCGGGCATCGTGAACCTGTCCTACACCGACGACCGCTCGATCTCGCTTGCCGGGCCTTTTTTCGCCGTCGCCGCGATGCTTCTGGCGCTCGATACGCTTCTGATGCTGTGGCTGCGCGGCGCGTTCCGCCGCCGCATGAAGGTGCGCGCCGGGGCGGCAGGGATCGCCATCCTGCTTGCGGGCGGACTGGCGTTCACGCTGCTGCCTGCCGGGCGCGCCGTCGCGCAGGAGGCGCAGCCGTCCGCGCCGCAGGCGCATGACGACAGCAAGCCGGGCGATGAAGCCATCGTCAACTCGGTCGCACAGACGCATCTTGCCTATATCGTCACCGGCGATGCCGGGACCGACAATATCAGCAAGGCGGGCTTGCGGGGTCTGAGCTTCGCCCTGATGGACAAGACCGCGCTGGAACCGGGCGACCCTGTCGGCGTCGATCCGGCAAAAGACGAACTGGCCTTCTACCCGCTGATCTACTGGCCTATCGCCCCCGATGCGCCGATGCCCGGCCCCGAAGCGATTGCCAGGGTCGACGCCTATATGCAGCAGGGCGGCACGGTGCTTTTCGATACCCGCGACCAGTTGCAGGCGGGCGCGAGCCTCGATCCGTCCGCCTCACCCGCCAACCAGCGCCTGCGTGCCATTCTCGACAATATGAACGTGCCGCCGCTGGAACCGGTTCCCGACGACCATGTGCTGACCAAATCCTTCTTCATCATGCCGGATTTTCCGGGTCGCTATGAAGGAAGCCCGCTCTGGGTCGAAGCCACGACGCCGAACGCCTCCCCGCAGGATCGCCCGGTGCGCACCGGCGATGGCGTGACGCCGATCATGATCACGGCCAATGATCTCGCGGGCGCATGGGCCGTCGATGAGCAAGGCAATCCCCTGCTGCCCACAGTGCCGAACGACCCGATGCAGCGCATCTATGCCATACGCGGCGGCGTCAATATCGTGATGTATATGCTCACCGGCAATTACAAGTCCGATCAGGTCCACGTTCCGGCCCTGCTCGAACGGCTGGGGAATTAGCATGATATTTTCCAACGACATCTCCCGTTCCCCGTCTCGTTTTCCCCTCATCCTGAGGAGCCGTCCTGAGCTTGCGAAGGCACGGCGTCTCGAAGGGCTGAGGGGAAACGCACAGCGCACCTGCCCTCGTCCTTCGATCCTTCGACAAGCTCAGGATGATGCTGCGCTTCGCTCCGCGCTTCAGGATGAGGTGAGAAGCATGGTAGCTGATCTCGTTAGAAAAACGCGGCGGTAGGAGGTGAGAATGAATATCGAATTCGAACCGTTCCTTTCCACGCCGTGGCTTGCTGCCATTCTCGTGCCGCTGGCGCTTCTGGTGCTCGCGACGATTGCCTTGCGGATGCGTGGTGGCCTGATCCGTTTGCTGGCCGCTGCTGCACTGGCGCTGGCGCTTTTCAATCCGGTCGTCATCAATGAGGAGCGCGAGCCGCTGAAAAGCGTGGTTGCGCTGATTGCGGATCGCAGCCAGAGCCAGGAGCTTGGGCAGCGTCGTGCCGATACGGACGCAGCGCTGAAAGTGGTGCAGGATCAGCTTGCCGCCATGCCGCAATTCGAAACCCGCGTGGTGGAAACCGGCAAGCCGGACGAGAACAATGACGGCTATGCCACCCGGCTTTTCGGCCCGCTGGCGCGCGCGCTTCTCGACGTGCCGCCTTCCCGCGTGGCGGGCGCTATCGTGATCACCGACGGACAGGTGCATGACATTCCGGCAGGCAGGAACGCGCTTGGCTTCGATGCCCCGCTGCACGCGCTCGTGACCGGCAGGCCCGACGAATTCGACCGCCGCATCCGTTTCAACAAGGCGCCGCGCTACGGCATCAGCGGCAAGCCGCTTGAAATGTCCTTCACGGTGATCGATGAAGGCAAGAGCCTCGGCAGCCCGGCTCCGGTCGATATCCGCGTGAACGGCCAGACCGTGGCGCAGGAAGAGGCGCAGGTCGGGCAGGAAACGCCGATCACCATCGACCTGCCGCGCGCGGGCGTGAACATTGTCGAGATCGTCACCCCGGCACAACCCGGCGAAGTGACCGACGCCAACAATCGCGCCGTCGCCACCGTGGACGGCATTCGCGAAAACCTGCGCGTGCTTCTCGTGTCGGGCGAGCCGCATAATGGCGAGCGCACCTGGCGCAACCTGCTGAAATCCGACGCGGCGGTGGACCTCGTCCACTTCACCATTCTGCGCCCCCCGGAAAAGCAGGACGGCACGCCGATCAACGAATTGTCGCTCATCGCTTTCCCGACGCGCGAACTCTTCGTCGACAAGGTCAACGAATTCGATCTCATCATTCTCGACCGCTACCAGCATCGCGATGTGCTGCCGCTGCTCTATTACGATTATATCGCGCAATATGTGGAAAATGGCGGTGCGCTTCTGATCGCCGCCGGGCCGGAATATGCAGGTGAAATGTCCATTGCCCGCACACCGCTCTACAGCGCACTGCCCGCCATGCCGACAGGCGCGGTGACAGAAAAGGCTTTCTATCCGCGTCTCACCGATGTCGGCAAGCGCCACCCCGTGACCCGTGGCCTCGACGGCAGCGATCAGGAACCGCCGCACTGGAGCCGCTGGTTCCGCACCATCGACATCACCGCGCCGCAGGGCGAAACGGTGATGAGCGGCGCCGACAACAAGCCGCTTCTGGTGCTGAGCCGTGTCGGCAAGGGCCGCGTCGGCATGTTCCTCTCCGATCAGGGCTGGCTGTGGGCGCGCGGCTTCGAGGGCGGCGGCCCCTATGCCTCGCTCTATCGCCGCATTGCCCACTGGCTGATGCAGGAACCCGAACTGGAAGAGGAAGCACTGACCGCCGCAGGCAATGGCCGCGCCCTTTCCATCCGCCGCCAGACCATGGGCGACGACCCCGGCGCCGCCACCGTTACGACGCCATCGGGCAAGACGTTGCAGGTCAGGCTTGCCCGAAGCAAGCCCGGCCTCTTCGAAGGTTCGATACAGACCGACGAAATCGGCATCTTCCGGGTGAAGAACGGCGATCTGGAAGCGCTGGCCCATGTCGGCCCGGTCGATGCGCCCGAATTTGCCGACAGCATCTCGACCGCCAGCCGCCTGCAACCGCTCGCGGCGGAAACCGACGGTTCCGTCCACCGCGTCAGGGCGACGGCGGATGGTCCGGTGCGGGTTCCTGCCATCGTGGCCGTCAGCGCCGGTCGCGCCGCCAGCGGCAATGACTGGATCGGCCTGCGCGAAACGTCCGACACCCAGCTCAAAAGCGTCAACCGCCTGCCGCTGTTCTCCGGTTTTCTGGCGCTTGCAGCCCTGCTGCTTGTATTCGGCGGGATGTGGTATCGCGAAGGGCGGTAAACCGCCTTCGCCCATCTCCCTCGTCCCGAGTTTGCCGAAGGATCGAGGGCGGGATCAATCAGGCCCGGTTGGCGTGACGCACGATACCGCCGACGCCATTCAGCGCGCCGGGGACCAGTTCGCAGGCCAGCATCCGGCGCGGATCGACGGGCGCGGGCATGATCATGCTGCCGGGCTGCTGCACCATCTTGAAGCCGAACGGCCCGTAATAGGGTTCGTCGCCGACGAGGATCACCAGTCTGTGCCCGGCCTTTTGGGCCGCTTCCATCGACATGCGCATCAGCGCGCCGCCGATCCCCCGCTTCTTCCATTCCGGCCGCACGGCAAGCGGACCGAGCAGAAGCGCTTGCGTCGTTCCGATCACGACCGACGTCAGCCGCACGGAACCGACCACTATGCCGCCCATCAGTGCAACGAAGGACAGGTTCACGTCGTGCGGACCGCCTTCCCGGATGAAATGCGCGGCGCGGGTGAAACGTGCAGGCCCGAAGGCTTCCGCATTGATGGCTTCGATTTCGATGTCGTGCGCCGGATCTTCTGGCGCATAGGTCAGTTCAAGCTGCTGCATGGAGGGCTTCAATCGCAATGGGAGAAGTCGATACCGTCGAAAAAGACCGCCGAACGGTCGATGGAATGCATCCTGCGCCTGCGGCGCAGCCAAAGATTCATCGTCGGATGAACAGCATTTCCATCAAGGTTTCTCCTGTAGGTTCGGCCCGCATCATGAGAACCGTACCGCAAACTGGAATTTGCCTAGCACCAAAATGGAAAGAGGTAAAACAATTTTTTTCAAAATGGCGGAGTGGACTTCCCTTTTTGGCACCGTTACGCACTGTTCACCTCTTAAAAGGCTGCGGACCGGCACCGAAATTCCTATTCTTGTGTCAAAAGGAGAAATCACATGGGACTTCTGGTCGACGGCAAATGGCACGATGTCTGGTATGACACCAAGAGCACGCAAGGTCGCTTTGAGCGCTCGAAATCGCAATTCCGCAACTGGGTGACGGCCGATGGCAGCGCCGGCCCCAGCGGCGAAGGCGGTTTCAAGGCAGAACCCGGCCGCTATCATCTTTATGTTTCCTACGCCTGTCCGTGGGCGCACCGCACGCTGATCTTCCGCGCCCTGAAGGGGCTAGAAGACATCATCTCGGTGTCCGTGGTGGATTATCTGATGGCGGACGAAGGCTGGACCTTCCACGGCACCACCGGCAGCACGGGCGATGCGCTTTATGGCGCCAAACGGCTCCATGAAATCTACACCCGCGCCGACCCGACCTATTCCGGTCGCGTCACCGTTCCGGTTCTGTGGGACAAGAAGCGCGAGACGATCGTCTCCAACGAATCATCGGAAATCATCCGTATGCTGAACAGCGCCTTCAACGCGTTCGGCGACGCATCGCTCGACTTCTACCCCGAAGCGCTGCGCGGCGAGATCGACGCGCTCAACGATTTCATCTATCCGAACATCAATAATGGCGTCTACCGCGCCGGTTTTGCAACGACACAGGAAGCATATGACGAAGCGTTCGGCCAGGTGTTCGCAGCGCTCGACAAACTCGAAGACACGCTTTCCCGGCAGCGCTACCTCGCTGGCGGCAGGCTGACGGAGGCCGACTGGCGGCTGTTCACCACGCTGCTCCGCTTCGACCCGGTCTATGTCGGTCACTTCAAATGCAACCTCCGCCGTCTCGCGGATTATCCGAACCTGTGGAACTACACATGCGAGCTTTATCAGGTGCCGGGCGTGGCCGCGACCGTCGACATGGAGCACATCAAGGGGCACTATTACCGCAGCCACAAGACGATCAACCCGACCGGCGTCGTGCCGCAGGGACCGCAGATCGACTTCTCGGCCCCGCATGACCGGGACCGGTTCGCGAAAAGCTGACCGTAACAGGAAACTGCGCTTTTCCTGCAACAGTGCGGTTTCGATTATCATCACTCTCTCAAATCTCCGGCGCCCCGTTGATCCAGATCAATGGGGCGTTTCGCAATGCGGTTCAGATTGCCCCGCATCACGACCCAAGACCTTGAAGGAGAGAGAGACCATGAACCGCGTTGCCAAGGGGCTTCTGGCCGCAACCGCACTGACCCTGGCCGTTCCGGCCGCCTACGCAGCAGACGTGATCGTCGCCCAGCCTGCGACCGAAATCGAGGCCGTGCCCGAAGCGCTGTCGCCATGGCAGATCCGCGTAAGGGCGCTTGGCGTCATTGCCGACAACAAGGGCCATGTGAACGGCGTTCCCGGTTCCGATCTCGATTATTCCAAATCGATTACCCCGGAACTCGACATCACCTATTACTTCACCAAGAACATCGCCGCCGAACTCATCCTCGGTACGACCTATGCCAATATCAATGGCGCGGGCTCCATCGACGGCCTCGGCAAGGTCGGCAAAGTCTGGATTCTGCCGCCGACCCTCACCCTGCAATATCATTTCACCGACTTCGGCGCCTTCAAGCCCTATGTCGGCGCAGGCGTGAACTACACCGTGTTCTATAATCAGGATGCGGGCAGCGCCGATTATCTGAAGGTCAAGAACACCTTCGGCGGCGCGCTTCAGATCGGCTTCGACTACATGATCGACGAACATTGGGGCCTGAACTTCGACGTGAAGAAGCTTTTCCTCGAACCGAAATTCGACGTGACCGTCGCCGGTCAGGAACTGACGGGCAAGGCCAAGCTCAACCCATGGCTGATCGGCACGGGTATCACCTACCGCTTCTGATCCAGGCGCACCATCTTAGCTCGACTTTGTACAAAATCGAGCTCAGGTGAAGGGTACCCCCGTACCCTTCACCATAAAGGCAGCGGTTCCAGATCGTGAAGCGCTTCCTGAAGCCGCCGCTTGGTTGACGGCGTCGTCCCCTCGGGCAGACTGTCGAGAGGGAAAAAACCGCATTCCGCGATCTCCCTGTCCGGCAGGCGCGGCGCCGTCTGTTCGAACTGGCGGCAGACATAGAGCGCCACATGGTCGCGGGGCGATGCATGGGCATTCTTGTACAGGGCGAAAAGCTCCGGACGTCCTTTCAGCACGATATTGCCCTCTTCGCGCAATTCCTTTTCAAGCGCCTGCCCGAAAGTCTCACCACGCTCGACCCCTCCCCCCGGCAACTGCCATCCGGGGACATAAGTATGTCTTACGAGGAAAACGCTGTTGTTCTTCTCGTCCAGGACAATCGCCCTTACTCCCAATGTCATGGGACGTCGCATTAAAAAATACGTATGAAATACAATATGTCGAAAACGCATTCCGTCTCTCCGCGAAATATTATACCTCGAATCAATGCATCAATGACATCAATAAAAAGTCGCCAAACAGGTTTCGATTTTAAGAATTATCCAGTAAACGGGCCTCATGTTCCGTCTAGCCCACATATCCGACATTCATCTCTCGCCGCTGCCGCGCATCCGATACCGTGAACTGGCGTCGAAGCGCATCACCGGTTACATCAACTGGCTGCGCAATCGCAAAGACGCAATGCATGGAACCGTGCTCGACAGTCTTGTCGCCGACATGCTGGCCCGGTCGCCCAACCACATCGCCGTGACGGGCGATCTCGTCAATCTGGCTCTCAATCTCGAAATCGATGCCGCGCATGACTGGCTGGAGCGGCTTGGCAACCCGCACGACGTCTCGGTGATTCCCGGCAACCACGATGCCTATGTACCCGGCGCGCTGGACAAGTCCTGCGGCCGATGGGAGCCGTGGATGCGCGGCGACGGCATCGACAATAAAGGCAAGCGCCCGGAATTTCCCTATATGCGCATACGCGGGCCGGTGGCGCTGATCGGCGTCTCCTCCGCCCGGGCGACCGCCCCTTTCATGGCCAGCGGCGATTTCCGTTCCGCGCAGGCCAAGCGGCTTGGGGCCATGCTCGACGATGCCGCGAAGCGCGGACTTTTCCGCGTCGTCATGATCCATCACCCACCGATTCGCGGGGCGACGCCGACCCATAAGCGCCTTTTCGGAATCCGCCGTTTCCAGAATGTCATCCGCAAACACGGCGCGGAACTCGTGCTGCACGGCCATACCCATCTCATAACCCATTACGAAATCGACGGGCCGGGCGGAAAGGTGCCGGTCATCAGCGTTCCTTCCGCAAGCCAGAATTTTGGCGGCCATAAGCCCGCCGCGCGCTACAATATATTCAATATCGACAAAGGCGGTGACGGAAACTGGTCGTGCGTGATGGAAGAGCACGGCATTTCCGACGCCACGGAAAAGATTTCAAAACTGAACGAACGTATTCTCTACTGATACTGCAAAAAAAGGCGGAGCCGAAGCTCCGCCTTGTTATTTTCAGCCAGCAAATATTATTTGCCGGCGACGCGGTTCGCAGCCGAAACCACGGCTTCCAGCGAAGCGCTGACGATATTGTCGTTGATGCCGACGCCGAACAGCTTGCCGCCCGGATAGGCCATTTCGACATAGGAAATCGCCGAGGCGTCGGAGCCCTGCTGAAGCGAGTGCTCGGAATAATCGACGACCGACATTTTCACGCCGAGATATTTCGACAGCGCATCCACGAAGCCGTCGATCGGTCCGGTGCCCCTGCCCTCGATATTCTTCGTCACGCCATTATCGATGATTTCGGCAGTGAGGATACGGCGGCCCTTCTGTTCGGGATCGGGAACCGTGTGATGATCGACGAACTTGATGCGGGCGTCGGGCTGCGTGACATAGGTTGCCTGGAACTCGTCATGAATGCGCTTCGACGGCAGTTCCTTGCCTTCCACATCCGTGATGCCCTGGATGATTTCGCGGAACTCCACCTGAAGGTTGCGCGGCAGGTTCAGGCCGTAATCGGCTTGCAGGATATAGGCGATACCGCCCTTGCCGGACTGCGAGTTGATGCGGATGATCGCCTCGTAGGAGCGCCCCACATCCTGCGGATCGATAGGCAGATAGGGCACTTCCCAGATCGGTGAATTGGCGCTGCGGCGAACCTTCATGCCCTTGTTGATCGCATCCTGATGCGAACCGGAAAAAGCCGTATAGACCAGTTCGCCCACATAGGGGTGGCGCTCGGCGATCTTCATCTGGTTGGAATATTCGTAGACGTCCTTCATCCGGTTGATGTCGGTGCAGTCCAGTTCGGGATCGACGCCCTGCGTGTACATATTGAGCGCCAGCGTCACGACATCGACATTGCCCGTCCGTTCGCCATTGCCGAACAGCGTGCCCTCGACACGGTCCGCACCGGCCATCAGGCCCAGTTCGGTCGCCGCGACGCCGGTGCCGCGGTCGTTATGCGGATGCAGCGAGATGATCAGGTTCTCTCGATTGTCCAGATTGCGGCACATCCATTCGATCTGGTCCGCATACACGTTCGGCGTGTTCATCTCCACCGTGGACGGCAGGTTCAAGATCAGCTTATTCTCCGCCGTCGGCTTCACGATCTCGGTCACCGCGTTGCAGATTTCCAGCGCCACCTCCAGCTCGGTGCCGGTAAAGCTTTCCGGCGAATACTGGAAACGATAACCACCACCAGCCTTGGTGGCCATATCCATGATCATCTTGGCCGCATCGGTCGCGATCTGCTTGATGCCGGCCACATCCTTTGCGAACACCACGCGGCGCTGCAATTCGCTGGTGGAGTTATAAAAATGGATGATCGGCGTTTTCGCGCCTTCCAGCGCCTCGAAGGTGCGGGTGATCAGTTCCGGGCGGCACTGCACCAGAACCTGCAAATCCACATCGTCGGGCACATCACCCTGCTCGATTGCCCAGCGGCAGAAATCGAAGTCGGTCTGCGACGCTGACGGAAAACCAATCTCGATTTCCGGGAAGCCCATATCCACCAGCAGGCGGAACATGCGCTCCTTGCGGTCGTGTCCCATCGGGTCGATCAGGGCCTGATTGCCATCGCGCAGATCGACCGAGCACCAGACAGGTGCTTTTTCGATGCGCTTCGACGGCCAGGTACGATCATCGAGCTGCGGTACGGGAAACGGCGAATATTTGGTGCCGGCAACGGGCATACCCTTGCGCCCGGCGGATCTGGCTTCGGTTTGCGGTGCGGCGACAGTCTGGTTCATTTCTGGTTTCCTCCCGGCTTCACACCGGCCCTCAAGCCGTCAAGCGCGGATTTCCTGATGATAGGTCTTATGGAGATATTGTGTAAGGAGCTGAAGTCGGCGGGACCGTAATCGACCGCCGGACGCTCCTTCAACGAGCCCGGCGATCGCCGCTAAGGCCGAGGGTAAGAAGCGAGTTTAGAACGCAGACATTCACGCGCGCGCCGGAGGCGGCTGCCGAATGTTCCAGAAATGTTGCGTTCATCGTCATCATGGAAAAGCTTTTACACACGGGACCAGATTAGCGCAAGACGATTTTGCTCACGCGAATGGAACGGAACTGGTGCCAAGCGGCAGCTTCGCTTCCTCTTCCGGTTCGACATGGATGACCACACGCACGCTCTTGATCTGTTCCTGCAGCGCATCTTCGATGCGGTCGCAGATCACATGGGCTTCACCGACGCTCATTTCCGCCGCCACCACCAGATGGAACTCGACGAATGTCACCCGTCCGGCAATGCGCGTTTTCAGATCGTGAACTTCTATGGCGCCGCCCGCATTGGCCGAGATCACGTCACGGATGCGCATTTCCTCCATGGGTTCGACGGCGATATCCATCAGCCCCTGCACGGACGAATTGATGACGCCCCAGCCCTGCCAGAGAATATTGATCGCCACCAGGATGGCGAGCAGGGGATCGAGCACCGCCCAGCCGGTCAGGACCGCGCCCACAAGACCCACCAGCACGCCCGCCGAGGTGAACACATCGGTCATGATATGCTTGCCGTCCGCCTCAAGGGCTGGAGAGCGCAGGCTGCGGCCCGTGCGGATCAAAAGCGTCGCCCACAAGCCGTTAATCGCCGCCGCGCCCGTATTGATGGCAAGGCCCAGCCACGGTTCTTCGAGCCGGTGCGGCGTCTGTAGCGCAAACCAGGCCTCGCGGAAAATCAAAAGCGCGGCAACCGTAATCAGCACCCCCTCGACGACGGCCGAAATATATTCCGCCTTGTGATGGCCGAAAGGATGATTTTCATCGGCGGGAAGGTAACTTACCCGGATCGCCCACCACGCACCGATGGCCGCGATCACATTGACGATGGATTCCAGAGCATCCGAATAAAGAGCCACGGAGCCTGTCAGCGCATAGGCCAGATATTTCAGCCCCATCACACCGAAAGCAACGGGAATAGACCAAGCGGCAAGCCGCCGAACCTTTGCACTCGCGTCCATGATGAACCTTTGAATGTTTTGATCTTGTCCCGAAACCGGGTGGGCCAACGCGCAGCCCTTCACTCAACAGCCGGCACGCGGGACATACCCTCAACGCATCTGGCATGTGCAGCAGCACTTCACCGCCGTTCTATACCCCAGATCAACAAAATTTCGTACCCTGTTTTTTCAGTTCCCGCATTTAATTTTCTCCTGCAAATGCAAGGCATTACAGTTGCAAATGAGTTGCCGGAGCAAGCTTAAAAACGCCACCCGATCATAAGAAAAGCCGCAGCGTGTAGCTGCGGCTGGTTTCAAATCAGGACGAAATGCATTCGATCAGTAGTTGGAACGACGCTTCCTGTTCTTGCCTGCCAGATGGGTCACGACATTCTCGATCATGCGCATCCCTGCATTGTGACCGAGCGTCATGATCGATTCCGGGTGGAACTGAACCGCGGCCACCGGCTCCTTCTTGTGCTCGAAAGCCATGATGACACCGTCTTCGGTTTCCGCGGTCACGAGAAAATCGTCCGGCAGGCGTTCAGGATCGGCGAAGATCGAGTGATAGCGCCCGACTGTCACTTCCTTCGGCAGGCCGGAGAAAATGCGTTCAGGCTTCGACACGCGAATGCGCGACGGCTTGCCGTGCATGGGAATGCGCAACTGGCGCAACGTGCCGCCATAAGCTTCCGCCAGCGCCTGAAGACCGAGGCAGACGCCGAAAATCGGCAGTTCCCGCTTGCGCGCCTTGTCGATGGTCGCCTTGCAATCGAAATCCTGCGGTGAGCCCGGTCCGGGCGACAGCACCACGAGATCGGGATTGACGCGGTCGAACACATCCTCGGTCACCGGCGAACGCACGGTCGCAACGCTCGCTCCCGTCTGGCGGAAATAATTGGCGAGCGTATGCACGAAGGAATCTTCGTGATCGACGAGCAGGATCGAAACCCCCTCGCCCACCTTGGCCGAAACACGCTCTTCAGCCACCTGATTGCTCTTCTGCGCCTCGCGCACAGCCGAGATCATCGCCGAGGCCTTCAGCTCGGTTTCCGCCTCTTCTTCTTCCGGGTTGGAATCGAACAGAAGCGTCGCACCGGCGCGGATTTCCGCGACGCCGTCCTTGACGCGGATAGTGCGCAGCGTCAGGCCGGTATTCATGTCGCCGTTGAAATGCATCATGCCGATGGCCCCGCCATACCATGCGCGCGGGCTGCGCTCGTTTTCCTCAAGGAAGCGCATCGCCCATAATTTCGGCGCGCCGGTCACAGTTACGGCCCATGCATGACTGAGGAAACCGTCGAAAGCGTCCATGCCGTCGCGCAGACGGCCCTCGATATGATCGACCGTATGGATCAGGCGCGAATACATCTCGATCTGGCGACGACCGATGACACGCACCGAACCCGGCTCGCAAACCCGGCTCTTGTCGTTGCGATCCACATCCGAACACATGGTCAGCTCGGATTCGTCCTTCTTGGAATTCAACAGCTTCAGGATCTGATCGGAGTCCGAAATCGCATCCTCGCCGCGCTTGATCGTGCCGGAAATCGGGCAGGTTTCGATGCGACGACCATTGACGCGCACGAACATTTCCGGCGAAGCGCCGACCAGATATTCGTTGTCGCCCAGATTGATGAAGAAGGAATAGGGCGACGGATTGATCGTCTTCAGACGACGGAAGATTTCAGAAGGCGCGGTGTGGCAGCGCTCATAAAATGTCTGGCCCGGCACCACCTCGAACAGATCGCCCCGCCGGAAGCTTTCCTTGGCGCGTTCGACCAGTTTCGCATATTCGCCCGGATTGTGATCGCCGCGCGGCAAGTCGCGCTCGGAAGGCTTGAAGGCCTGCACGGGCGTCGCGCGCGCCAGCCCATGCGTGGAGGAGCCGCCGCAGGTGAATTCATAGCGATCGACCCAGGCGCGCGCCGCATAGTGATCGGCAACGAAGATTTCGTCGGGAATGAACAGGACGAGATCGCGCTGATCGTCAGGGCGCTTCAGCTTGTACTGGATCGGATCGAACTGGAAGGCCAGATCGTAGCCGAAGGCGCCGTAAAGGCCGAGATTGGAATCCTCTTCCGAGAAGAACAGCCCGACAATGGCGCGCAGCACCGTGAAGACGGACGGCATACGCGAGCGTTCTTCTTCCGTGAAGGTACCGCTCGGCTCGGCGATGGTCAGGTCGATGCGGGTTTCGGTCGCATTGTCCACCGTCACTTCGGCAAGCGCCGCAACCGTTTCGAGAATGGGCCGAAGCAGGATGACGCCACGCGCATTCAACGCCTCTATGCGCATCGTGCGGGCGCGGGAAGTGATCGCGACAGGCGGATCGACGATGGCCGTGTCCCATCGCGTATAGCGCCCCGGATATTCATAATTGGACGAGAACACCGCACCGCGCCTTTCGTTCAGCGCATCGATGTAGGATTCGATGGCGCCCTTGTAGGCCGTGAGGTGGCGCACGCGCTCGACGACGATGCCGCCTGCCGTCTCGTGCTGAAATATCTCGCTATCCGCAATCTTCGCATTCATGATCGGCTATCCCAAATCTTGCTTGTTTCCGAACACTTCCAGAACACGGTTCCCTGAACACCGGCCGGACAGCCAAACAAAAAGGCCGCCCGGATAATCCCAGCGGCCTGTTTTCTGAACGCAAATGCACAAACGCCTGCGTGGCCGCTTTAGCGGGCCCACCACCAACCGTTCATAACGATGTTGCGCGAAATGTTCATGGAGCTACTGTTAGCCTCGAACGTGCTCCCTTGCAACCCGAAAAAGCAGCCGGAGAATCGAACCCCGCCGGAGCACATCCCGCAACCGCACGCGATACAGACGACAGCCGCCCTCCCCGACAAAGACAACCGGCCACCCGGCCAACCCGGACGCCCCGGCACATGCCGAAGGCCGAACCGACCGCTGGATAAAGGCAAGCTGCGCCGCCCGGACGATCTTTCGACACGCCGGAATGAAAAAGCCCGAATGAATGGTTCGATTGCTCACCGGGGCAAAATTTGCTCGAACCCCGTTCGCCTTCGCATCGATGAAAATCCGGACAGTCCGGAGCTGCCCGGATTTCCTTCAAACTGGGATCAACAAGCAGGAAGGAACAATATATCCTTCAAGCTTGAGCGCCCCATACCCCAACACTAAATTGATTGGTGCGGTATGATTTTCAATATGCAATACACCGATAGCATAGGTTGCATATACTATGCAACCTGTGATTTATATTTAAGTATATCCTTTTATTCAAACGCGATTCAGCGGAATATTTGGAAAACTTCGCAAGTGACTGAATCGAAAGGCGTCAGGCCGTGGCGAAAATGGCCATTTTCGAGTACCGGAGCTTGAATGTACTGACCCTATGAGGCCCCCCGCGCGGAAAAATTTGCCGTTTACGAGCTGGCACGGCGACTTTTGGAGCAGACACCAGAACAATACGGCAAGTTTCATCTTGCGTCGGGAACCAATTTCGGATTCATTTCCGACGCAACTTAATCACATATCCATAAATCAAGAACAGAGCCGTCAAAATTAAACGGCCATTGGGGAATGAAATGAAAAGTCTCGATGCGGTGGACAGGAGCATTTTGCGCGCGCTTCAGGAAAATGGACGCCTTACCAATACCGAACTTGCCGATCGCATAAAACTGTCGCAGACGGCAACCGCCGAACGCGTCAAGCGCCTGACACGCGAAGGCTATATCATGGGCTATTCGGCGCGGCTTTCGCCCAAGATGCTCGACCGCGCCATGCTCGTCTTCATCGAGATCAAGCTGGACCGCACCACGCCGGAAGTCTTCGAAACCTTCTCGACCTTCACGCGCAGCAATCCCGACATTCTGGAATGTCACATGGTGGCGGGCGGCTTCGATTACCTCGTCAAGGCCCGCGTCTCCGACATGGACCATTATCGCCGCTTCCTTTCGGAAGCGCTGCTTTCCCTCCCCGGCGTCCGCGAATCCCATACCTACGCCGTGATGGAAGAGGTAAAGGAAACCGCCTGTATTTCGGTATAAGAGGCTGTTCCAAAAGCCGCTGTCAGTAGCGTGACAGCAATGGCCTTTTGGGGTCCGGGGGATATTGTCATAGATTGAATAGGGGTATATACCCGCAACATGACCAGTCCGTGTTTCTGTATTCTTCTGCGTCAGGCAGCCCGCAAAACCTCAACTGTCTATGACGAGGCGCTGGCTCCGCTTGGCATCAATGTCGGACAGTTCAGCATATTGCGAAAGGTTCGCCGCGCAGGCTCCATTTCGCTGACCGAACTGGCCCGCCTGTCCGAACTGGATCGGTCGACGATGGGGCGCAATGCCAGGGTTTTGCAGCGCATGGGCCTGCTTGCGCCCGCGCAAAGCGACGACCATCGCGAAACGAGCGTAACCCTGACCGCGGAAGGGCACGATCTGGTCGAACGTGGCGCGCCCCTCTGGGACAAGGCGCAGGACGAAATCGAGGCTCGCCTCGGCAGCGAAGGCGTCGGGCAGTTGCAGGCCCTGCTCCGCTCTCTCGACTGACCGCCCTGCTTGACCCGGATGCGCCGGTTTCTCGGATCGACGCATCTATTGACTGAAAACAATGAACTGAAGCCGATTTCCCGCTACCCGGCGGGCGGCTTCACCATCGAACAACGGACTGCTGGAAACCAGCCAACCGGAAAGCACCGAAGATGATTTCTGCCCGCCTCGCCAGTTTCCTCGCCCGAAGAAACATCCACTATGGATGGGTCGTCGCGGGAATCACTTTTCTCACCATGCTGGCGACAGCGGGTGCCATGGGTTCGGCAGGGATCCTGATCGAGCCGCTCCAGCGCGAATTCGGCTGGACCAACGCCAATATTTCCTTCGCAATGGCGCTGCGACTGGTTCTCTTCGGCCTGATGGGACCGTTCGCCGCCGCCTTCATGAACCAGTTCGGCCTGCGCCGCGTCGTGACGGCGGCCCTCGTCATGATTTCTCTCGGGCTGATCGGCTCCATTTTCATGACCGAGGAATGGCAGATGGTGGGATTATGGGGCGTCGTCATCGGCCTCGGCACGGGCATGACCGCGCTTGTACTCGGTGCGACCGTCGCCGCACGCTGGTTCGAAAAGCGGCGTGGCCTGGTCGTCGGGCTCATGACGGCCAGCAACGCCACCGGCCAGCTCATCTTCATGCCCATCCTTGCCAGTGTAAGCCAGACCATCGGCTGGCGCACCGCGCTTGCCGTCGTCATCTGCTTTCTCATTGCGGCGCTGGTGCTGGTTCTGGTCCTGATGCGCGACCATCCGGCAGATATCGGCCTGAAACCCTTCGGCCGCACCGCACCACTTCCCGCGCCCGAACCCAAAAAGGGCTTCGGCGCCATGCTGGCCTCGCCGCTCGTGACGCTGCGCGAGGCATCCGGCACCGCGACCTTCTGGGTGCTGTTCCTCACCTTCTTCGTCTGCGGCTTTTCCACCAACGGCCTCATCCAGACGCACTGGATCACGCTGTGCGGCGACTTCGGCATCGCCCCGGTGGGCGCGGCGGGCATTCTCGCAGTGATCGGCGCCTTCGACCTCATTGGAACGATCATGTCCGGCTGGCTTTCCGACCGCTTCGACAATCGCTGGCTCCTGTTCTGGTTCTATGCCCTGCGCGGACTGTCGCTGATCTATCTCACCTTCACCGACTTCAGCGTCTATGAGCTGGCGCTCTTCGCCGTCTTTTACGGTCTCGACTGGGTGGCGACCGTGCCGCCCACGGTAAAGCTGGCCGCAGAGCGCTTCGGTCCTGAAAAGGCCGGTCTGGTTTTCGGCTGGGTGTTCACCGGCCACCAGATCGGTGCAGCCGCCGCTGCCGCCTTCGCGGGCTTCGTGCGCACGGATTACGACAGCTACACGCCTGCGCTGATTCTTGCCGGAGCCATGTGCATTGCGGCAGCCGCCATGGTGTTCATCATCAGCCGGCCCGCCGTAAGCCCCGCCCTTCAGGCTTCATAGAAAGGCATCGCCCCAGTCCGCGCGGCGCGCCCAGCGGAAGAATTCACCGTCCCGTTTCGTGGTCATGCGTTCTTCCGCCGCGCCATCCCGCCTGCAAAGCTTGAGCGAAACCTTGCCGCCGCCAACCCTCGTCGGCGCAATTATGCGTGCTTCCACGCTTTCCGCCGTCTCCCGGACGGCGGCGAGATAGATGAATTTTTCGTCTTCCCACGGAACATCCGCGACCTTGGTCATGCGATGAATGCGCGACCGGGCAACGCGGCGCGAAAAATGGCACCAATCCGGCGCGGCCAGCGGGCATTCCAATTGGTGAGCGCAAGGTGCGGCAATATGGGCGCCCTGCGCGATCAGCGCCCGGCGTGCATCGACAATGCGCTGCCAGCCCGCCGGTGTGCCCGGCTCCACGATCACCAGCATCTGCCTCGCCGACGCCCACAGCCGCTCGATGAGTTTCTGCCGGTTCTCGGGAGCAAGCTCGTCCAGAACATAAGCGAGGGTCACGAGATCGGCTTGCGGGAAGTCGATCTTCTCGCGTACGACATCGCCCGCCCGCCAGTCGAGAGCGTCCACTCCGCTTCGCTGCGCAAGTTCGCTGCCGACAGCGCGTATCGCCGGACTGGCCTCGATCATTGTCGCGGAATGAAGTTTCGGCCAGCATTGCTTCGCGGCCCAGAGCGCCGTCCCCGGTCCCGCCCCCACATCGAGCATGGATTGCGGGGTGAAATCGGGGCATATCGCAGCGGCGCTGTCCAGACTGGTGCGAACGGCGGCATAGGTCGCGGGCAGCCGCGCCGCCAGATAGGCCCTTGCCGCCAGATCGTCGGATATATGCATCCGCCCGTCCCGCGTTTCCGCGCGGTAGCGACGGGACAGCATTTCGGATGCGCGTTTGAGATCGGCCAGCGCCACGCCCTCAAGCGCGGCATCCACCGCCTGTCGCAATAAAGCTGGCAGTTCCATTGCCGATCAGCGCTCCAGGACCTGCTTCACATCGACCAGATTGGAGCGGACACGCAAGATGTAGAAGCCCATGGTGGTCAGGTGTGACGGGGTGAACCAGGCATCCGGGCTGCCGTTGGAGACGATCAGGGGCTGCATGTCGAGCGCGGCCCGCATCTGCTTTTCCATCTCGTCCCAGACACCGTCGAGGTGCTTTTCGGCAAGAACGCCCCGGAAATCGGAATGTGCCGAGCGCAGCAGACCATAATAGGCGTAAAGCTGGCCATAGGCGAACCAGAAGCGGTCGTCGGCGCGCGTATCGAACCAGCCCGCATGATAATTTTCGGCGCGGTCCTTCAGGATCGCGGAGGTGGAGCCCAGATCGCTTGCAATGCGGTCAACGAACTGGATCAGATTATCGGCGCGGGCATCGAAGGTCGCCTGACAGTTTTCAAGCCGCCCGTTGAACGCGCGCAAATCCTTGATCGCCGATCGGTAGTAGCTTGGGGTCGGCGTCTTGGGCCCGAAGGGGCTGAGGCCGAAATACCAGGCATCTTCCGCAAACTGGAGATTGCCGCGCGCTTTCTGCAAATCGGCATCGATCTGCGACGTGCCGCGCAAGCGCCCGATATTATCGACCAGTTCGATTGCCGTGCGGCGCACGGCGGCATTGATGCCGCGCTGGAACGACGCCTTGTTATCGAGGAATGGCGTACGATCCCAGTCTAGGCCGAAGAAACCGAGCTTGTAAAGCAGCATGGAGGAAATCCATGCATTCTGGTTGACGTTGAAATCGGTGAGGTCGGCTGCGACTTCCGCAATGGCCGAGGGCGAGCATTTGCGTGCCGCAGACGGTGCCTGAGCGGCCTGAACCGGCTGGTTTTCCGGCGCGGCCTGCGCATCGGCGCCCCCAATGGCCTCCTCCGCTGCCTCCGCCTTCTTCTCTTCGCCGGGCGTCGCCGCATCCTGATAACTGTATTTAGCCGGATAGTCGGGATCGAAATTTGCCCAGACCTGAGTCTGCCAGATGAAATAGAGGTAGAGACCGCCAAGCACGACCACGACGACCGCGACCACTGCTTTCCACAAGATTCCGAGCCGGAGGAAAAGTCGCCACAAGGCGCCCAGCGGAATGGCGATCAGGCGGGCAAGCGCCGCAATGAAACGACCGAGAAAGGAGAAAAAGCCCCGCACTGCATTCAACACTTTCACTGTCCTTCCTTTTGCCGCCGGCCATGGATGGGTCGGAAACCCTTTCCCCTCAAATAGAGGGTGGCTGTCTTTTCGACAAGCTAGTGGATTGAATTTGACGTTTGAATCCCGACTGAATGAGATGCTGTTTCAAACGTCAAATTCGAAAACTCCACCAGATGCATAAATTTACTAGTGGTCGTTCGATTCCGACATTTGCTCGGCACCTGTATCAGAGGGATGCAAATGTCGGAATGAAACCACCAGAACGGGCATCCAACTGATTTTATCGGTCATTTTCCGCTGACAGGGTTGAAACCGGAGCCTCGATCCTTAACATGGCGCCACCCCGCTTCGGCCAAATGCGCGGCAATCCTGCCCGTTTCCCCTCGGTCGACGGTTCCGGAAAATGGTGAGTGACAGGCGGTTTCAGGACAGGTGCGGAACGGTTTTCCGCCGGAAACTGCAACCAACGTCGCAATCAAGAATATTTTCGCCGCTATGGTACTTGAATGGCGAAATCTTTGGTGTTTGCTAAAGCTGGAACCGGAAAAACAATCAATCCGTCAAAACGGCCCGGTAAATGGAGAGAATGATGAAACCCGTATCAACCTATATGCTGACGCTTGCCCTGGGTGGGCTTGCCACGGGAACGGCAATGTTCGCCGCCCCGACAAGCGGGCTCGCCGCAGAACCCGAAAGCTGCTCGACCGTCCGTTTTTCCGATGTGGGCTGGACCGACATCACCTCCACCACGGCGGTCGCCACCGAAATCCTCAAGGGCCTCGGATACAAGACCGATATCAAGGTTCTCTCCGTTCCGGTAACCTATGCGTCGCTCAGCAAGAAGGATATCGACGTCTTCCTCGGCTACTGGAACCCGTCCATGACCGCCGACCTTCAGCCCTACCTCGATGACAAGACCGTCGAGACGCTGCGCACCAACCTGACCGGCGCGAAATATACGCTGGCCGTGCCGAAATATGCCTATGACGAAGGCCTGAAGGATTTCAAGGACATAGCCAAGTTCAAGGACAAGCTCGGCGGCAAGATTTACGGCATCGAGCCGGGCAATGACGGCAACCGCCTGATCCTCGACATGATCGGCAAGGATGCCTTCGGCCTCAAATCCTTCCAACTGGCGGAATCCTCCGAACAGGGAATGCTTGCGCAGGTCGCGCGCAACATCAAGAGCAAGGAGCCGGTCGTCTTCCTCGCATGGGAACCCCACCCCATGAACAAGCGCTTTGAAATCGCCTATCTGACCGGCGGCGACGATTTCTTCGGCCCCAATCTCGGCGGCGCCAAGGTCGAGACCAATGTCCGCACCGGTTATACGCAGGAATGCCCGAATGTCGGCAAGTTCCTCACAAATCTGGAATTCAGGCTCGACATCGAAAACGAGATCATGGGCAAGATTCTCGATGACGGTGAAGAGCCTTCGAAAGCCGCAACCAACTGGCTGAAAGCCAATCCGGGCGCTCTCGACCAGTGGCTTGCAGGCGTCACCACCGTCGACGGCAAGGAAGGCCTGCCAGCCGTCAAGACCGCTCTCGGCCTCTGATTTGCGACAAAGCGGGCTGCGGAAAACCGCAGCCAGCGACCCGTGGATACCCCCACCCTATCCCTTTGTTTTACGCATTATCCTACGCAAAACCGCTTCGCAATTTTGCTGGAAATGCTCTGGGGGCTAAACGCAATTAGGATTTGGAGCGCGGTATGAGCGGAAATCCTTCAGCTTTAGGAGCGAAACCGAAGGTGGAGTGTCCCTCCATCGAGGTTTCGCGACACCAAGATGGAGAATTTCCGCCATATCCCGAAGGGACGCCGCGCCCGAAACCTAATTGAGTTTAGACCCTAGCACGCAGCAGGAGACTTGATCGTTGAACTGGCTGACGGACTATAAAATTCCTGTCGGACCGACCGCCAAAGCCGTGGTGGACTGGCTGACGAACAATATGGGCGGCTTTTTTGATGCTTTGGCCGCCGTCATGCAGAGCCTCATCGACGGCCTGCTTTTTCTTCTCAAGCTCCCGCACCCCCTGCTGCTCATAGCCATTTTCGCGCTCGCCGCATGGTTCATCCAGCGCCGCATCCTGGTCGTCATTCTGACCGTGGCGGGGTTCCTGTTCATCATCAATCAGGGTTACTGGGACCGCACGCTGGAAACGCTGACGCTCGTGCTTTCGGCCTGTTTTGTCTGCATGGCCATCGGTGTTCCGCTCGGCATTGCAGCCGCCCACCGCCCCACGCTTTATGCCGCCATGCGTCCCGTCCTCGACCTGATGCAGACATTGCCGACCTTCGTCTACCTGATCCCGGCCATCGTCTTCTTCGGCATCGGCATGGTGCCCGGCCTGCTTGCCACCGCGATCTTCGTCCTGCCCGCCCCGATACGCCTGACACATCTCGGCATATCGTCCACGCCTTCCTCGCTGATCGAGGCCGGCGAAGCCTTCGGCGCGTCGCGCTCGCAGCTCCTGTGGAAAATCGAACTGCCCTATGCCATGCCGCAGATTCTGGCCGGTCTCACCCAGACCATCATGCTGTCGCTGTCGATGGTGGTGATCGCCGCGCTCGTCGGTGCGGATGGCCTCGGGGTACCGGTCGTACGCGCGCTGAACTCGGTCAACACCGCCCTCGGCTTCGAGGCAGGGCTCGTCATTGTCGTGGTCGCCATCGTGCTCGACCGCATCTTCCGCGCCAATCACGAAAATAGTCGCGAGAAATAGGAGGAAGCGGATGACCATCATCGCTCTCGAAGATGTCTGCATCATTTTCGGCAATGACGTCGGCAACGCCCTTGCGCTGGCCGATCGCGGCGCAACCCGCTCTCAGATTCAGGCGGAAACCGACCTCGTTCTGGGCGTGCACAATTGCACGCTCGACATCGAGGAAGGGGAAATCCTGGTTCTGATGGGACTGTCCGGTTCGGGCAAATCCACCCTGCTGCGGGCCATCAACCGACTCAATCCGATCTCGCGCGGGCGTGTCCTCGTGCGTGACGGGGACCGGACCATCGATGTCGAAAAGGCCGACCGGGCCGCGCTTCGCCATCTGCGCACGGAACTCGTCTCCATGGTGTTCCAGCAATTCGGTCTCCTGCCATGGCGCACCGTCGAGGATAATGTCGGCTTCGGCCTGGAAATTTCAGGCATGAGCAGGGAAGAGCGTCTCGCCAAGGCGCGCGAACAGCTTGAACTGGTCGGCCTGCAAGACTGGGCCAAACGCAAGGTGGGCGAACTTTCCGGCGGTATGCAGCAGCGCGTCGGGCTTGCCCGCGCCTTTGCCACCGGCGCGCCCATCCTGTTGATGGACGAACCCTTCTCCGCGCTCGATCCGCTGATCCGTACGCGGTTGCAGGATGAACTGCTTGCCTTCCAGTCGCGCCTGAAAAAGACCATCGTCTTCGTCAGTCACGATCTCGACGAAGCGATGAAAATCGGCAATCGCATCGCCATCATGGAGGGCGGGCGCATCGTGCAATGCGGCACGCCGCAGGAAATCCTGCTTCGCCCCGCCGACGATTATGTCGCCGATTTCGTGGCCCATATGAACCCGCTCGGCGTTCTTCGGGCGGGCGACATCATGGTTCCCTTCGACCGCAATGCGGCCCCCCGTCCCTTCGCGGCGACAGCCAGCCGCGAAACGCTGGTGCGCGACCTGATGGGAGCCGTCGCCGACAGCAGCGGCGATGTCGGCATCATCGAGAACGGCGCGATTATCGGCAAGATCGCCTCCGACGATATTGTCCGCGCCCTCGCCTGGCATCAGCAGCGCGGCACACAGAGCTAAACAAAAACTCCGAAATTAGAGTTCACCACCAAAAACAAAAGCCGCACATTTTCATGTGCGGCTTTTGTTGCTTGATCGCATATAGACAGGATCAGCTATGTGCAGCCTGTCTTGCAGCGGCACGCGCTTCCACGCGCGCGCGGATAGCATCCACATCGGCGCGCGGCGTCGCTGCGAAAAGCTTCTTGGTATAATCGTGCTGCGGATTGTTGAACACGTCGTCACGCGAACCGTATTCGACGACCTCACCGAAATACATCACCATCACCTCGTCGGCGATATAACGCACCACCGAAAGGTCATGGCTGATGAAGACATAGGTCAGCCCGAATTCCTCCTGAAGATCGGCCAGAAGGTTCAGAACCTGCGCCTGCACCGAAAGATCGAGCGCCGAAACCGGCTCGTCGAGGATCAGCAGCTTCGGATTGAGCATCAGCGCGCGCGCAATGGCGATACGCTGGCGCTGGCCGCCGGAGAACATATGCGGATAACGGTTGAAGTGTTCGCGACCAAGGCCGACCTTCAACAGCATCTGCATGGCCTTGTCGCGACGCTCTTCAGCCGACATCTTGGTGTTGAGCAATAGCGGTTCAGCCAGAACATCACCGATCTTCTGGCGCGGATTGAGCGAACCATAGGGATTCTGGAACACGATCTGCACCTTCTGGCGCATTTCCGCCGTCAGGCCGTCACGGGCAATATTGACGCCCTTGCCGCCCACCATCAGGTCACCCGACGTTTGCGGATCGATCATGGTGAGAATGCGGGCTAGCGTAGACTTGCCGCAACCCGATTCGCCAACGATGGCGAGCGTCTTGCCTTTCTCCAGCTTGAAGCTCACGCCCTTGACGGCATGAACCACCTTTCCCTGGCCGAACAGTCCGCCGCCCACATGATAGTCGCGCTTGATATCGCGCGCTTCGAGAACGATCTCGCTCATCGGGCATCTCCCGCCGCACTGTTATTCTCAAAAACGAAGTCGGACACCGTCGGCAGGCGGTCGCCCGTCGCGTTTTCCGGCAGGGCCGAAAGCAGCGCGCGCGTATAGGGATGCCTGGGCGCGGAAAACAGCGACAGCACGTCGGCATCTTCCATCTTGTGTCCCTTGTACTGCACGATCACGCGGTCCGCGGTTTCCGCAACGACGCCCATGTCATGGGTGATCATGATCAGGCCCATGCCATGTTCGACCTGAAGCTGCATCAGGAGATCGAGGATCTGCTTCTGGATCGTCACGTCGAGCGCGGTCGTCGGCTCGTCAGCGATGAGCAGCTTCGGATTGCAGGCGATCGCCATCGCGATCATGACGCGCTGGCACTGGCCGCCCGACATCTGATGCGGGAAGCTTTTCAGGCGCTCGCCCGCATCGTGGATGCCGACGAGTTCGAGCAGTTCCACCGCACGCGCGCGCGCTGCCGACCCCCCGAGCCCCATATGACGCTTGAGCACTTCCTCAAGCTGATAGCCAACCGTGAAGCACGGATTGAGGCTGGCGATCGGCTCCTGAAAGATCATCGAAATATCGCGGCCGATGATCTGGCGGCGCTCCCGGTCGGAGATGGTCCGCAGATCCTTGCCGTCGAACACCATCCTGTCGGCGGTCACGGTCGCGGTCTTGGGCAGGAGCCCCATGACAGCCAACATGCCGACCGACTTGCCGGAGCCGGATTCACCGACAATGGCGAGGACTTCGCCCTTGTCGACCGTAATATCGATACCATCGACAGCCTTGAACGGGCCGACGGATGTTTCAAAGGAAACCGAAAGATTCTTGATTTCTAGAAGCGCCATCGGTCAGCTCCGTTTAAGCTTCGGATCAAGCGCATCGCGCAGACCATCGCCAATCAGGTTGATGGCGAGAACAGTGATCAGGATTGCCAGGCCGGGGAAGGTGACGACCCACCAGGCGCGCATGATGAATTCACGCGCTTCTGCCAGCATCGTGCCCCATTCCGGCGTTGGCGGCTGCGCGCCCATGCCGAGGAAGCCCAGTGCCGCCACATCGAGAATGGCGTTGGAGAACGACATCGTGGCCTGCACCACCAACGGCGCAAGGCAGTTTGGCAAAATGGTCTTGAACATCAGGCGCAGTTTGCTTGCGCCTGCAAGCTTGGCCGCCGTCACATATTCGCGTTCCTTTTCCGCCATCACGGCGGCACGGGTCAGACGCGAAAAGTGCGGCAGAAGAACCAGCGTGATCGCAAGCACGGCATTGATGAGGCCGGGGCCGAGGATCGCCACCAGGACCAGTGCCAGCAACAGCGACGGGAAGGCAAGGATGACGTCCATGATGCGCATGAAGACCGTATCGACGCCGCCACCGAAATAGCCGGTGACAAGACCGATCGTGATGCCAAGGCACATCGAGATGATCACGATCACGAAACCGACGAGCAGCGAATATTGCGAGCCGTAGATCATGCGGGACAGGATATCGCGACCGACCGCATCGGTTCCGAGCAGAAAGCGGGTCGAGCCGCCGTCTTCCCAGAAGGGAGGCGCGAGCAGGAACTCGCGGAACTGTTCCGCCGGATCGTGCGGCGCCAGAACCGGCGCCAGAATGGCGACAAGGACGAGAGCCAGGAAAACCACCAGGCCGACGACAGCGCCACGATTGACGCTGAAATAAAACCAGAAATCCTTGAGCGCGCGGATTTTTCCGATGTCGCTTGCGGCTTCCGGCTGAATAGCTGAGTCTGTCATAGTACCCTCACTTGTGCCGGATACGCGGATTGATGAGGCCATACAGCAGATCGACCACCAGATTCACCAGCATGATGATGAAGGCGATGATCAACAGTCCGCTCTGCACGACCGGATAGTCGCGGCGGAAAATGGAATCGAGCATCCATTTGCCAATTCCCGGCCACGAGAAAATGGTTTCCGTCAGGATCGCGCCCGCCATCATCACGCCGACCTGCAGGCCGATGGTGGTGATGACCGGGATCATGGCGTTGCGCAGCGCGTGCAGTCCGATGACGCGGCGGGCGGGCAGGCCCTTGGCGCGCGCGGTGCGCACATAGTCCTCGCCCAGCACTTCCAGCATTGCCGAACGGGTCTGGCGCGCAATGACGGCAAGCGGAATGGTCGCGAGCACGATGCTTGGCAGGATGAGATGCGAAAGCGCCGAAATGAACGCGCCCTTCTGATCGGACATAAGGCTGTCGATCAGCATGAAGCCGGTTACGGAAGGGAAATAATAGAGCAGCGAAATGCGGCCCGAGACCGGGGCCCATTGCAGGACGCCGGAGAAGAAGATGATGAGCAGCAGCGCCCACCAGAAGATCGGCATCGAATAGCCGACGAGAGCCACGCCCATCAGCCCCTGGTCGAACCACGACCCGCGCTTGACTGCGGCGATGACGCCCGCCGGAATGCCGAGGAAAACAGCCAGAATGATCGCGCAGACCGACAATTCGATGGTCGCGGGAAACAGGGTGAAGAATTCGGCGAGAACAGGCTTCTTGGTGACGAGGGACTGGCCGAAATCGCCGTGCAGCAGGTTCCAGACATATTGGAGATATTGCTGCCAGATCGGACGATCGAATCCGAGTTGCGCCATGAGTTCGGCGTGACGTTCCGGGCTGACGCCGCGTTCGCCGGCCATTAGCAGCACGGGATCGCCGGGCAGGACCCGGACGAAGGCGAAAGCCACGATGGTGATGCCTATGAAGGTCGGGACCAGATAGACGAGCTTGTTGAATATGAAGCGAAGCATACAAAAACTCCGACCGGGTGCAGGGCTTCACCCTACACCCGGCCACCGATTTGGCGAAACCGAAATTCGTATGCCCTCTGGAGTGAGGCCATGGACGAATTTCGGTTTCAAAACAAAACCAGCAACCAGTTGAATGGAGTGTGGTTTACGAATTTGAGATCCCCGAACGCGCATGTCACGCAAAGGACAGGAACCTCAAATCCACCACACTCATGTTGTCAGATATTACTCGGCAATATCGACATCTTCGAAGCGATAGTCGCCGAGCGGGCTCTGCTTGAAGCCCGTAACCTTGGCCGACATCGGCACGAAGACCGTCGAGTGAGCAAGCGTATTCCAGGGGGCCTGTTCCTTGAAGATCACCTGGGCTTCTTCATAAAGCTTCGTGCGTTCTTCCTGGCTGGTCGAAACCTTGGCCTTCTGGATCAGGTCTTCGAACGGCTTGTAGCACCACTGGGCGCGGTTGTTCGAACCGACGCCAGCGCAGCCGAGAAGCGTGCCCATGAAGTTGTCCGGATCGCCGTTGTCACCGGTCCAGCCGAGAATCACGGCACCGTCACGTTCCTTGTCGGACGACTTCTTGAGGTATTCACCCCATTCCATCGAAACGATTTCGGCGCTGACGCCAACCTTGGCCAGGTCGGACTGCATGAGTTCAGCCGTACGGCGTGCATTCGGCATGTAAGGACGGCTGACGGGCATCGCCCACAGCTTCATCTTCAGATCCTTGACGCCAGCCGCTTCGAGAGCCTTCTTGGCGGCTTCCGGATCGTACTTGTCGTCCTCGACCTTGTCGTTATAGCCCCACATCGTCGGCGGGATCGGGTTCTTGGCAACCTGACCCTGCCCCTGGAACACGGCGTCGATGATGGCCTGCTTGTTGACAGCCTGATTGAGCGCCTTGCGGACTTCCGGCTTGTCATACGGTGCCTTCAGCGTGTTGTACGCGAAATAAGCAACATTGAGGCCAGCCTGTTCGTCGACCTTGAGGTTGGAATCGGCCTGCAGGCCCTTGATGTCGGCCGGAGCCGGATAGGACATCAGATGGCACTCGCCAGCCTTGAGCTTCTGCGCGCGCACGGCCGGATCGGTCGTGATCGCGAAGACCAGATCGTCGATCTTCGGCTTGGCGCCCCAGTAGTTTTCATTGGCCTTGTAGCGAACGACAGCGTCCTTCTGATAGGCGACGAAGACGAACGGACCGGTACCGACCGGGTACTGGTTCAGGTCTTCCTTCTTGCCTTCGGCAGCGAGCTTGTCCGTATATTCCTTGGAGATGATCGACGCGAAAGGCATCGAGATATTGGCAAGGAACGGCGCTTCAGGACGGTTGAGCACGAACTTGACCGTGTAGTCGTCAACCTTGACGATTTCCTTGATCAGCGTGCCCATTTCCATGCTGTCGAAATACTCGTAGGTGATGCCTGCGGTATATTCGTGCCAGGGATTTTCCTTGTTGCTCATGCGATCGAAGGAGAAGATCACATCGTCCGCATTGAAATCGCGGGTCGGCGTAAAGCGATCGTTCGAATGGAACTTCACGCCCTTGCGCAGATGGAACGTATATTCCAGACCGTCGTCGGACACGTCCCAGCTCTCGGCCAGACCCGGTACGACCTTGGTCGTGCCGTTTTCGAATTCCGCAAGACGGTTGTAAACCGGATGCGCCGACGCATCGAACGTGTCACCGCCCGTATAAGCTGCCGGATCGAAGCCTTCCGGCGATGCCGGCGAGCAGTACACAAAAGTTTTGGCCGAAGCAGCGCCGCTCATCAGAGCCACGAGCGCAGTCGCTGCCAGGAGTTTCTGGTAGAGTTTCATTATTATCCGCCTCCACGGAAAAACACGCCGCGCGCACCCCATTGCCCGCAGCCTGCATCTATCGAAACGTGTGGGTCGCTACTTTGCAAGCGCAATTTTAGGAAAGCGTTCACATTCTCAACCGGTTTAAGCTCCGTCTGATGGATTTTTATTCCAAAATTTGCCGACTTTTCGAAAAATTGCGCTAAAGCCATTTAAATTATAATAATATTCGCACAGGGTTTTTACCCGTTTCAGCTGATTCCCCGGCAACGGGAACACAACCTGCAATGGTGCCGAAACACGATGACTTCCGTCCTGTAAGCGAACCGGTTTCAGTGTTTGAATCGAAAAGGGCAGCCTGGTTCTGGCCCGGCGTCAAAATGCAGGCTATTAACCGGATAAATACACTCACCTTTGAGGCAGGAGCCATGACACAAACCGGCAACCCTATCCGCCCGACGACGCCCGAAGCCATCGGGCTTGCCAAGGGCCTGCTGCGAACCGCGCGCCATGGCGCGATTGCGGTGCTGGACCCCGCAACGGGAAGACCGCTGGCCAGCCGCGTCGCGGTCGCAACCGACATTGACGGGACGCCGCTGATCCTTGTTTCCGGTCTGGCCGCGCACACGCCGGGCCTGCTGGCGCATCCGGCCTCGTCCCTGCTTCTGGGGGAACCGGGCAAAGGCGACCCCCTCGCCCACCCCCGGATCACGATCCATTGCGAAGCCGAAAAGGTCGCCCCCACAGCGCCCGACTATGCACGCATTCGCCGGCGTTACCTGAACCACAATCCCAAAGGGTCTCTTTACGTCGATCTGGGAGATTTCTCCTTCTTCCGCCTCAAGGTCGAAAGCGCAAGCCTGAATGGCGGCTTCGGCAAGGCGTTCAACCTGCGCCGTGAGGACCTGCTCTGCGCGAAAGACGCCAGTGAAAGGTTTGCGGATGGCGAGCAGGAAGCCATTGACGCCTTGAACCGGAAGGACCGGGATACGGTCCCTCGCATCCTGCAAACGCTCTTGAAAGTTGCGAGTGTCAATGACCGTGGGAAGGTGATAGGATTGGACCCGGACGGCATGGATATCGCCCTGGGCGATACCGTATTGCGGCATGGTTTTTCGTCCGCGTTCGATTCCCCAAGTTTGATGGTTAAAACATTGACCAAATGGGAAAATAAAGCCCCTTGAAACAAATCGGCTCTTTTTTTGGGACAAAACTGCATAATTTTGCCCTGCAACGAATATAAGCAAGGGCTTTTCAAACCCGACAGATAGTATTAATTTATATCTGCATGCCTATAGAAATACGCATGTTTATTTTTAACTTTGTCCAGTCTTACGGGGGTATGACGGCAAATGAGCAACGAAGTTACTTTTATTGATTTGATGGAAAATGTAGATCAGGCAGCCGATTTTCTTTCGGCTCTCGCCAATAACAAGAGATTGCAGATATTATGTAAGTTGCTTCACAATGAAATGTCTGTAGGCGCGCTCGCCAAAGCGATCGACCTCAGCCAATCCGCCTTGTCTCAGCATCTGGCGAAGTTACGGGCTCTTGACCTCGTATCGACCCGTCGCGACGCACAGACCATATATTACATGGTCTCTTCACCGCATATCGAACTGATGTTGTCGACGCTTTCGAGTCTGTATATGAGTCCGACTCCACGTCGTCATAATCTGGCGGCAGTCGCCCACGCATCATAGCACATGAGGATATAGCCGTGCGATGAAGGAAAAAACCTGTTCGCACGGCTGTGTCTTGAGGATCGACGATCCCGACGACGGACGTCTGGCGCCTTATCGCGACATACGGGAGAAAGATCTCGTTGGCCGTCAGCAGAGTTTCATCGCTGAAGGCAAAGTCGTCCTCAACGTCCTGCTTTCCTCTTCCGCACGTTTTGAGACCCGGTCCCTGCTCGTGCTGGAAAACCGCCTCGCCGGCCTTGCCGGGCAATTGCGGCAATTACCCGATGGCGTACCCGTCTATTCCGTTCCGCAAACGGTCATGGATGCGGTTGCGGGTTTTCATGTTCATCGCGGCATTCTGGCCGTCGGTCACCGCAAACCGCAACCGGATTTGCGGTCCATGCTGAATGGATTGCCGGCAAAATCGCTCATCGTCGTGCTATGCGGCATTTCCAATCACGACAATGTCGGTTCAATCTTTCGCAATGCGGCGGCGTTTGAAGCCGACTGCGTGCTTATGGACGAGACCTGCTGCGACCCGCTCTATCGCAAAGCCACTCGCGTTTCCGTGGGCGCGACGCTCAAGGTCCCCTACTTTCGCGGCGGCACTATCGATGAGATCATCGGCGCGATCGGGGACGCCGGGTTCAATCTGCTCGCGCTCAGCCCGTCGTCCGACCTCAGCATCTATCGCGCGGACAGGCATGATCGTCAGGCTCTCCTCCTCGGCACGGAAGGGGAAGGACTGCCGCCCCGCCTGCTCGAAAAGCTGCAGGCGGCCCGCATTCCCATGTCGACGGAATTCGACAGCCTGAACGTCGCGACCGCCTCGGGGATTGCACTGTCGCATTTCAGCAAATTTTCCTGAAGGGCTTGCGCGAACCCACCAAAAGAGAAACCCCGGCTTCGAGCCGGGGTTCTTGTTTTCAACGCGGCGTCTCTCTTCCAGGAAACAGACCGCAGCGAGAGCGGGTCAGGCCGCCGAAGCGCTTGTCGTGCCGGCAACGAGGCGGCGAAGCATTTCTTCCGCCTTCGGTTCCCGTTCGGACCGGCCGATGAAGCCGCCGCCGAAAACACGCGCCGTGTTGCTTTCATCGGAATAGAGCACGCAGGCCTGACCTGGCGCGATACCGCTTTCGCCGTCAACCAGTTCGACCCAGGTCTGGCCGTCGGCATGATGCAGCACCGCCGGACGCGGCGGACGCGTGGAGCGCACCTTGGCGAAAACTTCCATCCCGCCTTCCGGCAGACCGCCGATCGGACCGTCGCCCAGCCAGTTGATATCGCGCAGGAACACCTTGTGCGTTTCAAGCGCCTCACGCGGCCCCACGATCACCCGGGCGTTGGCGGCATCAAGATGCACCACATAAAGCGGCTCGCCGGTGGCGACACCGATACCGCGCCGCTGACCGACCGTATAATGAACGATGCCGTCGTGGCGTCCAAGCGTGCGTCCGTCGATATGGACGATATCGCCCGGATTGGCGGCTTCCGGCTTGAGGCGCGAGATAATATCGGAATATTTGCCCTGCGGCACGAAGCAGATGTCCTGACTATCCTGCTTCTTGGCAACCGTCAGCCCCATTTCCTCGGCGATCTCGCGCACCTGTGCCTTCGGCAGATGCCCCAGCGGGAAACGCAGATAATCGATCTGCTCCTGCGTGGTCGCAAAAAGGAAATAGCTCTGGTCGCGGTCGGCATCGACGGGGCGATAAAGTGCCCGATGCGCGCCATTGGCACGACTGCGGATATAATGCCCCGTGGCAAGCGCATCAGCGCCCAGATCGCGCGCGGTCTGGAGAAGATCGGCGAATTTGACGGTCTGGTTGCAGGCGACGCAAGGGATCGGCGTCTCGCCGCTCACATAGGAATTGGCGAAAGGATCGATCACCGCCTCGCGAAAACGGGCTTCGTAATCGAGGACGTAATGGGGAATGCCAAGGCTTTCCGAAACGCGGCGGGCATCTTCGATATCCTGTCCCGCGCAGCAGGACCCGGCGCGGTGAACCGCCGCGCCATGATCGTAAAGCTGAAGCGTAACGCCGACGACATCGTAACCTTCACGTTTGAGAATCCCGGCCACAACAGATGAATCGACGCCGCCCGACATGGCGACGACAACGCGCGTGTCTTCCGGCTTTCCCGGCAGATCGAGGCTGTTCAGGCTCATGATTGATCCAGCTTCCGGGCATATGCCCTGCTTCTCAGAATTTAGGTTTCTGCGCCCTATATAGGCCAAACTGCGGCAATTTGCCAAGGGTAAGCTAACAATCATTGTCAGGATTGCCGCGGGTCGCGCGCACTTCCCCGTGAAGTTTTCCCGCAGTGTGCCGCAAGATTGCCCGAAATCCGGCATAGGTGAATATTTTTCCAAGTCTTACCAGAGCGTTACCGGCAGCTTAGGTAAATTTTAAAGCTGTCGCGCTAGTCTCCTACACGATTAGGTCCTTGAGTGTTGTGTAGAGAGTACAATGACCGATCTGGTAAGACCGCGTATAAAATATGTTATTGGTCCTGATGGCAGCCCGCTGACCATCGCGGACCTCCCCCCCGCCAATACGAGGCGCTGGGTCATCCGCCGCAAGGCCGAAGTCGTTGCCGCTGTACGCGGCGGGCTTCTGAGTCTTGAGGAGGCATGCCAGCGTTACACGTTGACGGTGGAGGAATTCCTTTCCTGGCAATCCTCAATCGATGAGCATGGTCTCGCCGGCCTCAGGACCACCAGAATTCAACAATATCGGCATTAAAACCTTCTATGCCGGGAGCCGCTGCAATGACAGCCATCGGCTCAACAAACGGAAAACCGGCCCTCGGGCCGGTTTTTGTTTGCACAATTCTTCCCGATAATATGAACTGGAAAACAATTTCATCAGGAGGATGGCATGAGCGGAAATATCGCTATTCGCAAGGAAGACAGTTCGGACGGCGGACGCTACTCCGCCCTGCTCGACGGCAGCGAAGCCGAAATGACCTATACGAAGCTCGGGCCTTCGCTCGTCTCCATCGATCACACTTTTGTTCCCGACGCGATGCGCGGCAAGGGCATCGCGCAGGCTCTCGCGAAGAACGCGGTCATGGATGCACGCCGCAACGGATGGAAGATCATTCCGCGCTGCAGCTTCATGCATGCGCAGTCCATGCGCCATCCCGACTGGTCGGATGTCTTCGGAAACGAATAGGCCGGCATCCGGCCGCAAATGCGGTGAAAACAGGAACCGCTCTATTGCAGATCGCGGACACGTCGCGCCAGGCTTTTCCGGCGCGGCTTTTTCCCCTTATGGAGAACGTCTTCAGCCTCCAGGATCTTATGGATGGGCGATCCCGGCCCTTCCTTTTCAGCCGTTGCCGCAACCATGCGGGCGGCAAGACGCGCCATTTCCTCGCGGAGTACCGCATTTTCCCTGTTGATCTCCGCCAGATCGGCGCTTTCGGATGGCTCCGCGCCGTTGCGACCGCGACGCTCCAGTTTTTCCTGCGCATCGGATAAATCGGAAATCAGCTTTTCAAGCTTCTGCTGCAACTCACCATTCCGGCGCTTTTCGCTTTTCAGCTCCGTTTGCGCTGTCGTCAGTTCTGTCGAGAGCTTGTTGTAGCGGGCAGTGGCTTCCTTGCGGTCACGGCGCATTTCGGTCATCTCGTTTATCAGGCGGCTGTATTCAGCCTCGTTCCCACTTATCTCTATACGCAACGTATCGGCAAGCCCTTCAAGCGCGCTGTAATGGCTCTGCATCCGCTCCAGTTCGGCCTTCAGGATACCGGCTTCTTCAAGAGCAGTATCGCGCACGGTCCCGGCTTCCTTCACGGCTTTTTCGTGCTCCGCCATCTGTGTCTGCGCATGAGCGAGACCTTCTTCGAGAAGCGGAATCCGTTTCAGCTCTTCATGTTGCCGGGCCAGAACCACTTGTCGTTCCGCCGCCTCATGACGTTCGAGCTTCAGAAGCTGCTCCAGACGGCTCGCCGCGACGGCATGTTCCGCCCGAAGTCCGTCCCGGTCGGCGCGTATCTCGGCAAGCGTGATCGGCAATTCCGCCTGAACCTGTCGTCGCGCAAGAAAGAAAGCCCGACGCCAGACCGACGGCCCAAGCAGAACCACGGCGAAAACCGCCACGAGAACGCCAAGGATGAAAAAGAGAGCGGACTGGATCACGGTTTCAAACGAGCTCGGGCGGTTTCGGACAGGAACTCAGGGCCTGAATCAAAAGCGGCATGTGCGTGCGAAAACTGCCATTTGCAGTCACCCATGACGACTTTGGAACAGGCTCTCAACGGGCTGATCATAGAGCGCATCCCGAAAGGTGTGAACCGGTTGTCGGTCATTTTTCGGGCAGTTTCGGGTATGCGCGCCGGAGCGCCGATCTGATTGAAACAGACCGGCATGGCGACTTTTGGAAAAGGCTCTCAGAACGGGTTCCAGGTCGGCGCGGCTGAAAGCTTCAGATAACCGATATTCACGCCGAGCCTCGCGCCGACGCCGGTGCGGATCGGAACCAGCACGATATTCCCGCGCTTGAGAACATTGAAACCGACGCCCGCGACAACATAGGCAGAACCGGAGACGCCTGCATAGCGGCCGTAAAGGTTCTGAATGTCGTCGAGATTATAGACGAGCATCATCACACGAGAGCCCTGCCCGCCAAAATCCCAGCCGAGCGAAGGCCCCTGCCAGAACGTCTTATGATCGCCGGCATTCTTGGTGTAGAGCGTGCCTTCACCATAGGTCAGTCCGCCGATAAAGGCGCCGGAGCCTTCTTCGCCCAGAATGTAGCCGTTCGGCAATCCGAAGCTCTGAAATGCCTTCTCGACCGCGCTGGCAAGGCCGCCCGAGGTCGAGCCGAAAAATCTGTGACCGGACGCGACGATTTCTTCGGCCGTGTAGGTGTTCTGTGCCCTGGCCTGATCGGGCCGGGCGATGAAAGAAACAAACAGAGCCGCGAAAAACGCCATGAAGCACGCCGCTTTGCGGATTCTGGTTTGTGACAGGGTTGGTATGGCCATTTACAATTCCTTTTGGCTATCCGTTCCTCTGTCTGACGGCCCCTGTTGGAAAGCCGGACGGCGCCTCTTGCGGACGTTTCCGTCGAATCGCGTCTATTTTAGACGCAAATTTATTGTCTAAACCTTTAGGGTCTGAAATTGGCTTTACAAAGGCGACGCGATTTGGGCCTCGCGGACAGAAAAAGCCGGTTCTCACGCCGATGTGAACCCGCGCCTGACGGGCCATCCCGGCGTGGCTGGAGAATAGAGCTTTGTTGCGGCGGCCAGATGTCGCGTGTATCCAGTTAAATCGATATTCAGGGCGATTCGCCCGCCTTCATGCAGCGCGTAAACGACAGGCTTTACGGGCTGTTTTGTCAACCGATAACGGTTCTGTCACCTGGCGTCGCCAGAACGACAAGGATCGATCCGCGTTCCCGGAGAAAGCGCCATGCCATTGCCCGTTACCCTTTCCGCACTCGACCTCGGTGCGCTTCTGTGCAGCAGGATCTGTCATGACATCATCTCGCCTGTCGGCGCGATCAATAATGGCCTGGAACTGCTTGAAGAAGGCGGAGCGGACGAAGATGCGATGGCGCTGATCAAGTCGAGCGCGCGCAACGCCTCTGCACGGCTCCAGTTCGCCCGCATCGCTTTTGGCGCGGCAGGCTCCGCCGGTGTGCAGATCGACACAGGTGACGCGCAGAATGTCGCCGCCGAATATTTCAAGAACGAGAAGCCGGAATTCAGCTGGGAAGGCACGCGTGTCCTTCTGCCGAAGAACAAGGTCAAGCTGCTCCTCAACCTGCTCCTCATCGGCAATGCCGCCATACCGCGCGGCGGTTCACTGGCCGTGCGCCTTGAAGGCGGCGACACCGAACCGCGTTTCGTCATCACCGTGAAGGGCCGTATCCTGCGGGTTCCGCCAAAGTTTCTTGAGCTTCACTCAGGCGCGACGCCGGAAGAACCGATCGATGCGCATTCCGTCCAACCCTATTACACGCTGCTTCTGGCGGAAGAAGCAGGCATGAAGATTTCCATTCATGCCACCGCGGAAGACATCGTATTCTCAGCGGAATGAATCAAAAAAAGCGCGGGCAAACGTCCCGCGCTTTTCTTTTGTAACGAAAGCATGTCGCCTGAGCATGATTGAACGCGACACGCTTTAAATATCCGGCTCAAAAGCAAAAGCTCCGCCGAAGCGGAGCTTTTTACGTTTCAGTCCCTGCCGTGCGATCAGGCGCTTTCGCGCAATTCGGCATCCGGCTCGCGCAGCACATAACCGCGGCCCCAGACAGTCTCGATATAGCTTTGGCTACCGGAAACCGCATCGAGCTTCTTGCGCAGCTTGCAGATGAAGACGTCGATGATCTTCAGTTCCGGCTCGTCCATGCCGCCATAAAGATGGTTCAGGAACATTTCCTTGGTGAGCGTTGTGCCCTTGCGGAGCGACAGAAGCTCCAGCATCTGATATTCCTTGCCGGTCAGATGAACACGCTGACCGCCGACTTCCACCGTCTTGGCATCGAGATTGACGATCAGGTCGCCCGTCGTGATGACCGACTGGGCATGACCCTTCGAACGGCGCACGATCGCATGAATACGGGCGATCAGCTCGTCCTTGTGGAAGGGCTTTGTCATGTAGTCGTCGGCGCCGAAGCCCAGACCGCGAACCTTGTCCTCGATGCCGGCCATGCCGGAAAGGATGAGGATCGGCGTCTTGACCTTGGACAGACGCAAGGTACGCAGGACTTCATAACCCGACATATCCGGCAGGTTCAGATCCAGCAGGATGATATCGTAATCGTAAAGCTTGCCGAGATCGATGCCTTCTTCGCCCAGATCGGTCGTGTAGACATTGAAACTCTCGGACTTGAGCATCAACTCGATGCTCTGTGCGATAGCACTGTCGTCTTCAATCAAAAGGACGCGCATCTTTTATCCCCTTTCCGCAGCCGACCAGATGTCCCTCACGGCAGCACACGGAACTGTCGTTGCCTTTGCATGAAGGTGCCAGCAAATGGTTAACAAAATATGATTCTGCTTGGCAAGCATATTTATGTTCCGTTTAGAAAATTCTCATATCTGCCTGAATCATAAAGACATTCGCCCTATAACGACTCTAATGCATCACTTTAAGAATCTTCTCTAAGCGATTCATCTGACTCTAGCTTTCGCCTGTTACCCAAAAACCACACTCGGTTTACCGAGCCTTAAGTCCTAACGCGTATGATTAACTCCGCCGGTAAAGGAATGGTTACCAAACGAGCGAATCCTTAACTTTTTGTTTCGCTTATGAAGCTCATTCTAAAGCCAAATGCGGCGCTTCCCCCTTTAGGGAAGGCGGATTCGCAAGGAGATTCGGCGGTGTAACAGGTGCGTTTTGCCTGTTTACACCTGTTAACAAAGTCGGGGGGAACGCCCCAACATATGAAGCTGGTTGGTGTTCAAGGAGTATTGCGTATGAAGCCACGTGAAAGCCTCGTCAGGCTGAAACTGTTTCAGGTGAAAGAGAAACGCCGTCAACTGGGGCAGCTTGACCTGATGATCGGCGAATTCGAACGGATGGCAGGCGAACTCGACGCCCAGATTCTTTCGGAGGAAAAGAAGGCCGGCATCACCGACATTAATCATTTCGCCTATCCGACCTTTGCCAAGGCGGCACGCCAGCGGCGCGACAATCTCTTCGTTTCGATTCGCGACCTGATGTCCCAGAAGGAAGCAGCCGAAGCTGAACTGTCGGCTGCGGAGGTCGAACTGTCGAAAGCCGAGGCACTGGAAGAGCGCGACGGCGGCAAGGCACCTAGGGCAATCGTCGAACGGCCTGCCAATCAGCGCCGCGCAATGATCGGCTGATCGAAGCGGTTCCAACCGAATTTGAGGACGCTGTCTTTAAAAAGCAGCGTCCTGCCGTCTGCTGCAACCATCTTGATTTCCCCGACATATTGATATTTGGAAATCAATATTTCCGACGTAAAATCGGATTTGCATAGCCCCTGCGCCGGATGTAGTGAGAAAGGGCAATGCAGAAAATCTCCCCTTCCGGATCGGTTGTGACCCCAGGCAAGTTCAGTTTCAGAAATGCACCGAAGCTGGTCCAGTGGGGCTTGCTGGTCGTGTTTTCCGCCGCCCTGATCCTTGCGGGCGAAAAACTGCAATTGCCTGCCGCGCTGCTGCTTGGCGCCATGCTGGGCGCCATATTGATGACCGCGGGCGAAACCACCCTGCGGATTCATCACTGGCTGTCGCTTGGCGCACAAGCGGTCGTTGGCTCTCTCATAGCCCGCTCGATTACCGCTGAGTTCTTCACCAGCATGGGCCAGCATCTGCTGGTGATCCTGCTGTCCGTCGGCTTTGTGCTGCTTGCAAGCACGCTGATCGGCTATCTCCTTGCCCGCTTTCGCATCCTGCCCGGAACAACCGCCGTGTGGGGTTCTTCGCCGGGAGCTGCCACGGCAATGACGCTGATGGCCGAGTCCTACGGAGCGGATGCCCGCCTCGTTGCCTTCATGCTGTATCTGCGCGTCGTGCTCGTCGCCACCGCCGCCTCGCTCGTCCTCCGTCTCAGCACAGGCGTTGAAACCGTGGCGCCGGCGGAAACGGTGTGGTTCCCGCCCCCAGACTGGACGACACTCGGCCCGACCCTGCTCTTGATCGTGGGTGGCGCGTTTGTCGGTGAAATCTCCCGCATTCCGACCGGCGCCATGCTGGTGCCGCTCGCGCTGGGCGCATTGTTGCAGGCCATAGGGATCATGACGATCGACCTTCCGCCATGGCTGCTTGGCGCCAGCTATGTGCTCATCGGCTGGCGGATCGGTCTCGGTTTCTCGCGATCCATCATCGCCCATGCGGCGCGAGCCCTCCCTGCGGTCCTGACATCCACGCTGGTCCTGATCGCCATCTGCGGCCTGTTCGGCATGGCGCTCGGCCATCTTTTCGGCTTCGATCCGCTGACCGCCTATCTTGCCACCAGTCCGGGCGGCGCGGACGTGGTCGCCATCATCGCCGCATCGAGCAATGTCGACCTGCCCTTCATCATCGCGATGCAGACGAGCCGTTTCTTCATCGTGCTTCTCGCAGGCCCCGCCATTGCCCGTTTCGTCGCCGCTCGCGTCAATAAACGCCTCACCGCCAGGCGGGCGGACGAGTAGCCTACAAGCCCGATTGCCGGAACTGGCGGGACCGTGTTAGGCTTTCTTCATGACACAGGTTTGCACCCATCTCATGTTTCAGGGCAGTGCAAGCGCAGCTCTCGAAACATATCGCTCGATCTTTCCCGACTTTCAGATCGACTCGATCAAGATTTATGACGAAGAGAGCGCCAGCCCCGGCAAGGTGCAGATCGCCCGGGTGTCCTTTGCCGAACATCGGCTGATCGTCATCGACAGCCCCATCCCTCACCAGTTCGATTTCAACCCATCCATTTCCCTTTTCGTGGATTTTCACGACGAGGAAAAACTGGACAGCGTTTTCGAAAAGCTATCGGATGGCGGCGAGATATTGATGCCGCTCGACGATTACGGTTTCAGCAAACGTTTCGCCTGGATCAAGGATAAATATGGCGTCTCCTGGCAGCTGAACCTGCAAACCTGAACAAAAAACCCGGCTTTCGCCGGGTTTCCTGTCAATTGGATTGAGAGCAGATCAGCTCTTCTTGCCGTGGAAACCACGGATCGCGCCGATAATCTTGTCCTGATCCGCTTCCGACAGGTAAGGGTGCATCGGCAGGCTCAGAATGCGCGATGGCAGGGCTTCGGAAACCGGCAGACCGCCCGGCGCGACCGGATAATGCTTATAGGCCGTCTGGAGATGCAGCGGCTTCACATAATAGATAACCGAAGGAATGGCTTCCGCCTGAAGATGCGCCTTCAGCCCATCGCGGTTTTCGCTCTCGATGGAATATTGCGCCCAGGCAGAACGATTGCCAGCAGGAAGTGCCGGAACCTTCACCACATCCTTCAGCGCTTCATTGTAGCGCTTGGCAATACGGTCGCGGGCTTCCATTTCATCTTCGAGGATCGCCAGCTTCTCAAGGAGAACAGCGGCCTGGATCGTGTCGAGACGCGAATTGATGCCAATGCGGACATTGTCGTATTGCGTTTCGCCCTTGCCGTGGAACAGGACCGAACGCAGCGTGTCGGCAAGCTCCGCATCGTTCGTGAACATCGCACCGCCATCGCCATAGCAGCCGAGCGGCTTGGCCGGATAGAAGCTGGTCGACCCGACATGACCGAAAGCGCCGCACATGACATTGTCGCGCTTGCCGCCGATGGACTGGGCTGCATCTTCTATGATGAACAGGCCTTCACGGTCGGCAATGGCCGTGATGCCGTTATAATCGGCAGCCAGACCGAACAGATCGACCGGGATGATCGCCTTCGGCTCCAGACGGCCTTCCTTGCGGATAGCGGCGACGGCAGCTTCAAGCTGCTCGACATTCATGTTGTAGCTGTCCGGATCCACATCGACGAATACCGGCTCCGCGCCAACAAGCGCGACGACTTCCGCCGTGGCGGCAAAAGTGAAGGAGGGGACGAAAACCGCATGACCCGGACCGATACCCCGTGCCATCAAGGGCATCTGCAAGGCGTCGGTGCCGTTGGCGCAGGCAATCACATGCTCGACGCCCAGATATTCGCCGAGCTTCTTTTCGAATTCGGCGACTTCCGGTCCAAGAATATAACGGCCTTCCGCAACAACCTTGGAAATGGCGGCATTGAGACGGTCTTCGATACGCGCGCGCTGCGCTCCAAGATCAATGAACTGCATGTTGGCTCCAATATATCTGGCCCGCACAGTCTATGTGCGAATCCTCGGCAACCTGTTTATTCGCTTGCGCCCTGCCCTGCCATGGCTGGCGCGTTCAAAGTTTTGCGATTCCTGTAACACCGCTTGACGCGGCGTAAAGCGAACCGCGCAGCCCCCCCTATCGGGGATGGCGCACCGTACCTTCGGTAAGGATACGCAGAACGCTGATCGCCTCCCAGCCATCCGTACGCGGCTTTTCGCGTGTTTCGATGCAATGCAGGAAATGCTGCAATTCGCGGGTCAGGGGCATCCCTTCCTCGACCGGAATATAGGCAGGCTCCGCGGATTTGAAAGACCAGCGGTCGTCTTCCCGCCAGACTTCATGGCTGTAGAGCGCAAGTTTGCGGTCCCAGGGCTCACCGTCGTCGAACACCGCCATGCCCTTGGTGCCGGTAACGCTCAGGCGGCGTTCGCGATAGGCATTCAGCCGCGAGGCGAACAGATGTCCGCGAATACCGTTCGGGAATTCCAGATGAAGATGGGCGAAATCGCTGAGATGATCGAGCGTCGCGACGCCTTCGCCGCGAACTGCGGTCGGTTCCTCGCCGGTGATGGCAAGGATCATCGAGAGATCGTGCGGCGCAAGGTCCCACAGGGCGTCGAATTCGCTGTGAAATTTTCCAAGCCCGACGCGATGCGAATGCACATAGCGAATATCGCCAAGTTCGCCACTCTTCACCATGTCGAGCAGCTTCTCGAAAGCCGGATGGAAGCGCAAAACATGACCGACCATGAAAATCCGGCCATTGTCGCGCGCGGCCTCGACTTCGGCCTCGGCGGCCGGAATATCGAGCGCGATCGGCTTTTCGACCAGAACGTCCTTGCCGTTCTTCACGGCCTCGATGGCATATTGCGCATGAAACTGCGCCGGCAATGCGAGAACGATGCCGTCAATATCCGGACGGGAGAACAATTCGTCGACGGGAACGCTGGGAACGTTGAACTCGGTCGCGAAGCGTTCCGCCTGTTCTGTCCGTGAATCTGAAACTGCCTGAAGGACTCCGAGGCTCTTCAGGGTACGAATGTGGTTGCCGCCCCAATAGCCGCAACCCAAAACCGCAATACGAGGTGCCATAAAACCAAGCCTTTATTGATACGGAGTTCCTTATCGGTGCAAATGATAGAAAACAAGACGAAAGCTATGCGAAGAGTGCTTGACAGCTTTTCATTCCCCACATATACCGCCGCCATTCCTTGCAGGAACGATGATTTGCCTTACTGGAAACGGTGACTGTGAGATCGTCTCTGTAAAGCGACGCGTGGCGGAGTAGCTCAGTAGGTTAGAGCAGAGGAATCATAATCCTTGTGTCGGGGGTTCGAATCCCTCCTCCGCTACCAAAACTCTGATTTCATTATAAAAATGGCGCAGCAAGCTAGATGGACCATTATTGGCCCAATGCTACGGCTAGCGATAATCGGCATCATTTCGCGGGAAGGCAATCCTACAGCCTGTCTCCCGAAAGTGGAAACCGGCTACGCAGGGAAATCAGTCTACTGGACTGATTTCTAGTCCCGCTTCGACGGGATAAAGACATGCGTCAAAACAAAAACTTAAAGTGTACCGCCCGAATGTGATTGAGCGCGACACGCTTCAACGCCTTGCGTCGAGGATAGCGTGATAGAACCGTGTCATCACCGCAAGATTGCAACCGCTTATGGCGACTTTGGCACAGGTTCTAAAAAAAGCCATTGCGGCAGCCTGTGCCAGGAGGAAACCGGTGTTCCTCCTGGCAAACTGTTTTCAAGCCATCAATAAACTGTCGCGGCTCGCTTCCCGGATATTCACATCGGATCGTGGAGACCGATGAGCCGGGAATGCCACCACATCGGGCTTACTGAGCGGCGCAGCCATCAGCCGCAGTTTTACCGGCGAACCGATCAGTGATCCAGGGCAGATACAGCGGCAGTGCAGCAGCAGGCGTGCTGAAATGGCTCTGTTGGCCCGGCAACTGCACACGCGTAACGTTACCGCCCAATTTGCACATCTGTTCCCGATAAATCTCACCCATGACCGGTGGAACGACCGTGTCCTTCGTGCCCCAGTAAACAAGGACGGGAGCAACCGGCTTGGCATTCGGAACGCTGCCCGCCAGCATGGCATCTGCCCATGCCTTGGCATTCGTCGGTGTGGGTTTCAGCATTGAACTGAATTTATCGCCCAGCGCGTAGTTCAACGAATCCGAAGCCACATGGATACATTTGTTCGACATGATTTCGTCAACGATTTTGGCACCGTCATCCGTGAAGATGTCCGTCAGCTTAAGCTTGTCGGGAAACGCTGACTGTGTCGCCCAGATGTTCTGTGCAAAGTGCGTAAAATCGAACACGTTGCCGGCAAAGTGATTCACCAAGCGCCCCAGCATGGCTTGGCTCGATGCTTCGGTTATCTCGCCTTTAGAAGCTGCGGCCGCGATATCCTGCGGCGCCATGGCGACAAATCCGACGAGTTCAATGCCGTCGAAAGCCGTACCTGTCTGATTGATGTAATCGCCCGAACTGGCGGCAGCAATGGTTGTTCCGCCCCCCTGCGACCAGCCATAGATAAGAGCCTTCTTTCCAGCTCCGGTTTCCTTCACGTCACCCGCAGCACGAATGGCATTGATGGCATCCCGACCGTTGGTTGCCGCAACAGTATACTGGTGCTTGCCGCCACCGCCCAGACCCTGATAATCCGTCGCGACGACGACGTAACCGGCCTTGATGAAAGTATCGAGTGCAGGGGCGCCATAATCCGTCGATGCGTTACCATCAGGAAGGAAATACAGGTTCAACGGGGCCGCCGGGCTGACCACTTGCGAGGGGCCGCAATTCTGCGCCGTGCCCGTCGTGCCATGCGCCCAGGAAATCACCGGCCGCCCTTCCTTCGGGGCATCGCCAATGGGAGCAACCAGAAAGCCGGTCGAAATCGTCTTGCGATCATTGACGTCCGAGGAAATATAGGCAATTCGCCAGGCCTGAGCGCCTTCGATCGACGTAGAGATTTTTTCCTTGCTGATGACCTGACCAAGCTTGCCTTCAGGCTTCATCTGCATCACCGCTGCATAAAACGGCGGCACATCCGGTTCGGCCAAAGCCGATGCACTCGCGCCGATCGTTGCAAAAGCAACAACCGTGAGCCTGAGAGCGTTTTTCTTGAGGATGGATTTCATTTTATCTCCTTATACGCCAGTCAAAACCGGCAGAGCGTTGTAAAGGAAGAGTATTCTTTATGCGGACACCGCGGTCCTGCCTTTCGTCGCACCGCCAATAAATGGCGAAGCCAACTTCAACGCCAACACGTCATGTTTTCGTGGACGCCTGTAATCCGGGCAACGACCTGACTTGACGAAAACCTTGCCAGCCATGTCACGATTTCAGCAAGCATCGACCGGTATTTCCGTCTGTATGTCCATGTTGCAGGCGGAACATCCTTCCGCCGCCAACTCATCGCCTTGCGAATTTCGCATCAATGCGAAGCCCCCGGCCTTCATGACCTCTGATATTTCGTGGGAACCGGCCCACCTGTCATCCTGACCTTTGCCCTTCGTTTTTTCTCCTCATCTGTCAGTTCAACGACTTTGGTTTGAGGCGCTATCGGCTCATTTGGCAACCTGAACTCCAAGAGAAGAGACGGTTCACGCCATGCAAACTCAATGAAGGGTTCTCCATAGCAAAACCCACATCCTCAAAAATGAACGGGACCGCCATCCTTACCCTGCCGAAAAGAAACCAATCCAAAATATTATATAAGCAACTCATAATATTCCATTTTGATCTTGGAATACTTCGTCTACAGGCTGTGCTTTCCCGAAAAATGGATATAAAATTTTGTATTTTCTGTCTATCGTAAAAATGGACTTTAACTTTCTTAGGTTAACGAAGATACTCTTATCGATTCTTTCGGTTTTATCGTTTGGGCGAGTTGGACAACAGTCAACCTCCTCTCCACGCTGCCAGCGGAAACCGTGCGGCAACGCTTCACTGGATTGCGGGGGATCGAACGACTATATCGGTGGCGCAGCCCGCAACTCCCGCCATTACAGGCACCCGGACATACGATCATGACCGTTCTCATCAATCAGCCGCATCCCTCCATCGACACGACCTCCATTCACAAGCTGGTGGCCACGTTTTATGGACGAGCGCGTGAAGACGCCGTCATCGGTCCAATCTTCGCCAGGGCAGTGCACGACTGGGACCATCACATCGCGCAGATTGCCGCCTTCTGGTCGTCCGTCATCCTCAAGACCGGCGGCTATGAGGGGCGCCCCATGCCGCCCCACCTGAAACTGGCGCTGGCAAACGAACACTTCGACCGCTGGCTGGACCTGTTCGAACAAACCGCGCGCGAGATTTTTCCACCGGAAGCTGCGATCATCTTCATCGACCGCGCACGGCGCATCGCCGACAGCTTCGAAATGGCAATCGCCACCCATACGGGAAAAATTTCCACGCCGAGGCATTCACGCCGCCCCCTCTGAAAGTCGTATCCGCAACTCTTGCGGGCAATACAATACATCTTGTCATCGAATATTTAACTATATAAGCACTTCTCCAGATCTGGCGGATTGCCGCTCAGTCACGTCAACAGAAAATAAAGGCTTGCAAGGGCAGATAAGGCGAAACGCACGGCGACGTATTTACGAACTAACTAATATTCACAATATGCCGCTTGCATAATCGACGAGAATTTCGAACAGTTGCCATGGCTTTTCAGGGAAGCTCAAAGGCCGGACGCTCCGTCAACCCAGACGCGAACATTCCACTTGGGCAGACATGCAGGGAGATTGAATATGAACGAATCCATTCGCGAACTTCTGTCCAGGGTCGGCGGATTGCCGACGCCGGTGACGGACATCGCCGACGACGCCGATCTTTACAGCGCGGGCCTGTCGTCCTTTGCATCGGTCCAGCTCATGCTCGGTCTCGAAGACAGGTTCGATATCGAATTCCCGGACCAGTATCTCAACCGCAAGTCTTTCGCGAGCATCAAGGCCATCGAACAGACGATCAGCCAGATTCTCAAGGATAAAGAGGCCGTATAATGAATGTCGGTGCGGGGAACAGTCTTTCAGAGCGCATGGGCCGCGTTGCGGCCATAGCGGGCAAATTTTCCGATGGCGTCGATAAGGAAGGCCGCTTCCCGCGTGAGGCGATCGACGCGATGAAGGCCGAAGGCCTGCTCGGCATTCAGGTGCCGGGCGAACTGGGCGGCGAAAGCGCCGGAATCGACCAGATTGCCGAACTGTGCTGCATCCTGGGCCAGTCCTGCGCGTCGAGCGCGATGATTTTCGCCATGCATCACATCAAGCTCTCGAGCCTCGTGGAACATGGCCAGTCGGTAGACTGGCATCGCGATTTCATGCGGCGGATCGCCAGGGAGCAGTTGCTGCTCGCTTCCGCGACGACGGAGGGCGGCATCGGTGGCGATCTGCGCAATTCGATCTGCGCCATCGAGGTCGAAGGCGACACGTGCCGCCTGGAGAAGAATGCAACGGTCATCTCTTACGGCGTCTACGCCGACGCCATCCTGATCACGTCGCGCGCACACAAGGACGCGGCTTCGTCCGATCAGGTGATGACGGTGTTCCTCAAGGACCAGTATACGCTCGAAAAGACCAATGACTGGGACACGCTCGGCATGCGCGGCACCTGCTCCGAAGGTTTCGTCTTCCGCGGCGAGGCAAAAAAGGTGCAGATACTGCCGCATCCCTTCGCCGAAATCGCGGCGCAATCCATGCTGGCGCAGTCGCATACGCTGTGGAGTTCGCTCTGGTACGGCATCGCCGTCGATGCGGTCAACCGGGCACAGGCATTCGTGCGCGCCGCCGCGCGGCGCAATCCGGGCGCACCGCAGCCGGGCGTATTGCGTGTTGCCGAAGCATCCAACATGCTTCAGATGCTGAAGTCGGAAATCGTCGCCTGTCTCAAGACCTATCGCGACGCGAAGCACGATCCCGACAAGCTGGCCTCGATGGGTTTTGCGATTGCGATGAACAATCTCAAGATTGCCGCCTCGCAGACCATCCTCCAGATCATCAACCACGCCATGCTGGTTTGCGGCATCATGGGCTACAAGAACGGCACGCCCTACAGCCTCGGACGCCATCTGCGCGATGCACATTCCGCACAGCTCATGATTTCCAACGAGCGCATTCTCGGCAATACGGCCACGATGCTGCTCATTCACAAACAGAACAACAGCCTTTTGGGATAATCGCAATGGATGCTCAAAGATCGTTTCTCGACCGGCTTTTCGATTCCGGCCTGCTGATCGACACCGGCGTGGACGGGCTTTATGGCCGTTCCGGTCGGTTCGAGGACGTCATCCAGGCTTTCGAACGGCTGATCGACCGAACAGGCGGCAATGACGGCGCGGAAGCGATCCGCTTCCCGCCCGGCATGAACCGCGCTTTTTTCGAAAAAAGCGGCTATATGAAAAGCTTCCCGCAACTGGCGGGCACCGTGCACAGCTTCTGCGGCTGCGAGCTTGACCATATCAGTCTCATCAAGTGCATGGACGAAGGCGAGGACTGGACACTGGAACAGAAGGCGACGGACATCGTGCTGACGCCCGCGGCCTGCTATCCACTCTATCCGACCGTTGCCCGGCGCGGACCGTTGCCGCAGGGCGGCGGGCTATACGATCTGCAATCCTATTGCTTCCGCCATGAACCTTCGGTGGACCCGGCCCGGCAACAGCTTTTCCGTATGCGCGAATATGTGCGCATGGGCACAGAAGCCGACGTGATGGCCTTCCGCCAGCTCTGGATCGAGCGCGGCACGGAAATGATGAAGAGGGTTGGCCTGCCGGTCGAGATCGACGTCGCCAACGATCCCTTCTTCGGACGCGCGGGCAAGATGCTGGTCAACAACCAGCGCGACCAGAACCTGAAATTCGAACTGCTGATCCCGATCACCAGCACCGAAAAGCCGACCGCCTGCATGAGCTTCAACTATCATCAGGATCAGTTCGGCGTGAAATGGGGCCTCTCGCTGCACGACGGTTCCGTGGCGCATACCGCCTGCGTCGGTTTCGGACTGGAACGCATCGCACTGGCGCTGTTTCATCACCATGGCCTGGACGTCGAAGCCTGGCCTGAAAACACGCGCAAGGAATTGTGGGGCTGATCGCTTCTATGCAGGCTGTTTTTCCGAACATCGCACCCGAACGTTACGAGCCGCACGCACTTCACGCGCAGACGCGCATCTGGCCGGAAACCAATTGCTACGTCGATCTCTGGATCGAAGTTCTGGCGACTTTGGGCGCCGCCCCTGAAGCCATGCTCGGTTTCACGCTGACACAGGATTTCGAGGGCGACCAGTTCACCTTTTTCAAGGTGCCGTTGGAAGACCTCGAGGCGCTTTACGGCCTGCGCGCAACGGAACTTGCGATCTTCGACAACGTCGAGAGCCATATTGCGGCCCAGATCGGGCGCGGTCGCCTGTGCATGGTGGAGATGGACAGCTTCTTCATGCCGGATACGCACGGCGTGAGCTATCGCACCGAACATGGCAAGACCACCATCGCCATCAACCGCATGGATGTCGAAAACCGCGCGCTGGACTACTTCCACAATGGCGGCTTCTATCATCTGGAAGGCGAGGATTTCGATGGCGTTTTCCAGCGGCACCTGACGGAGAACGATCCGCCATTCCTGCCTTATACGGAATTCGCCAAATTTCCGAAGAACGTGCCGGACGAGGCTCATCAGCGACGTGTCGCCGAAATTCTCCTGCCGCGCCATTTTGCGCGCAGACCGGGGGAGAACCCGATCAGGGCCTTCGCGCAGCTTTTTCCAGCACAGGTGGAAGCAATCGCGGAACGTCAGTTCGGCTTCTTCCATAAATATGCTTTCAACACGCTGCGCCAGCTCGGCGCGAATTTCGAGCTCGCGGCAAGCCATCTGGAGTGGCTGGGGCAAGGCAGGCGCTTTGCATCGGCCTCGGCAGATGCCTTGCAGATCGCGGAAACCGCCAAGGCTGTCCAGTTCCAGCTTGCCCGCGCCGTCATGCGCAAGAAATTCGACGCCCTGGCCGGAAGCCTGCAACCGGCTGCCGACGCCTGGGATCGCATGATGGAGGCTCTTGCAACGGAACTCGTCCGTGATGCCGCCTGAAATGCCGATGGACGCAAATGCCGCCAGTCGTTCGCTCGCGAAAGGCTGGCGGCTTTTCGTCACCACACCGGATGCTGCCCGGAAACCCGGCGATGTCGGGCGTGACGGAAACGGCCTTGAAGCGCCGGTTCCCGGCACCGTAGCCGAAGCGCTCGAAAAGGCCGGACGCTTCGACCGTAACAAGCCGATACCGCTCGACAATCGGGACGCCTGGTATTTCCTCGATCTCGATGCAGCGCCCGGCCCCGCCACGCTGCATTTCGATGGCCTCGCCACCATTTGCGATATTTTCCTCAACGGCGAATTGCTGCTGCAAACCGACAGCATGTTCCTGCACCATGATCTGCCCGTCGTTCTGAGCGGCGGGGACGAGCTTGCGCTCTGTTTTCGTGCGCTCGCATCGCGTCTCGATCAGAAAGGCCCGCGCGCCCGCTGGCGCACGCAATTGATGAGCAATCAGGGTCTGCGCCTCGTACGCACCACGGCACTGGGCTATATGCCGGGCTGGTGCCCGGAGATACATGCCGTTGGTCCATGGCGTCCGATAACGATCAGCCGCGCCGATACCGAAGCCATCAGCGAGATCGTCATTCGGGCAACACTGACAGAAGGTGGAGACGGCGAACTCGACGTCAGCTTTATTTATGACGGCAAGGCCGCAGAACTGATTCTCCATTGTGCTGGCCGGCATATCGCCTGTGCGCGGTCGGTCGACGGGCAATGGCGGGTGAAATTGACCATCCCGTCAGTCGAACCATGGTGGCCGCACACGCATGGCAATCCAACGCTTCATGATGTCGAGCTGTCGTTCGATGGAAAAATGCGGTCGCTCGGACGGACTGGTTTTCGCCGCATCGGCGTGGACCGAGGCGCAGACGGCAAGGGATTTGCACTCAGGATCAATGGCGAAAAAATCTTCTGCCGGGGCGCGGTATGGAGTTCCGCCGACATTATCCGCCTGCCGGGCACGCGCGACGATTATGAGCCGTGGCTGAAACTTGCACAGGAAGCAGGCATGAACATGCTGCGCCTGAGCGGCATCACCGCCTATGAAACACCGGATTTCTATGCCCTTTGCGACGAGCTTGGCATCATGGTGTGGCAGGACTTCATGTTCGCCAACTTCGACTATCCGGTGAAGGACGAGGCATTTGTCGGGAAAGTACAGGCTGAAGCATCCCAGCTCCTCGCCGCTGTCGGACACGCACCGTCGCTGACCGTCCTTTGCGGCGGCAGCGAAATCTACCAGCAGGGCGCGATGATGGGCCTGCCGGAAACGACCTGGAAGGGCGCGCTCACCGAGGAGATACTGCCCGGCGTGGCGCGCGCGCTCTGCCCCGGCATTCCTTATGTGCCGAACTCGCCTTGCGATGGCGCCCTGCCCTTCACCAGCAATGAAGGTGTAAGCCATTATTACGGCGTCAGCGCCTATTGCCGTCCGTTGGAGGACGCACGACGCGCCGAAGTACGCTTCGCCACGGAATGCCTTGCCTTTTCCAACGTGCCGGAAGCCCGCACGCTGAAAACCCATCTCGACGTTCCACCCGTTCACGATCCGCGCTGGAAAGCACGTGTGCCGCGCGACCGTGGCGTGTCGTGGGACTTCGAGGACGTGCGCGATCACTATCTGGAAACGCTCTACGGTTACGATCCGGCGCGCCTGCGCCGCGAGGATGTGGAACAATATCTCCATCTTTCCCGCGCTGTGACCGCGGAAGTGATGGAAGCGACCCTTGCCGAATGGCGCAGGCCGGGAAGCACCTGCTTCGGCGCGCTTGTCTGGATGTTTCAGGACGTGCTGCCCGGTGCGGGCTGGGGCATGATCGATGCAACCGGCGAACCCAAGGCCTCGTGGCATGGCCTCAAGCGCGCCTCCCGCCCGCAGCAGGTCGCCTTGACCGATGAAGGCGTCAATGGCCTTGCGATTCACGTATTGAATGAAAAGGCGCGCACTGCCGATCTCTCGCTCGATGTGGCCTGTCTGCGCGCCGGTTCGCAGCCCGTGGTGACCGGCCGTCGCGAACTGTCCCTCGCAGGCCGTTCAGCAGTCACGATCCCCGCCACAGACCTGTTCGGCGCGTTTTTCGATATCACCTACGCCTATCGTTTCGGCCCTCCGGCCCATGACGTGACCGTCGCGCGACTGAAACACAACGGCGAGACCGTCGCCGAGGCCTTTCACTTCCCGCTTGGCCGAACAAAGGCCTTCCACGATGCGATTATCGAAGCCGCAACTGTTGAAGAGAACGGAAACTGGTTCCTCGATCTGAAGACGCAGGTTCTGGCTCAGTCCGTCAGCATCGATGCGGGCGACTGGCGCCCCGCAGAAAACTGGTTTCACCTCGCACCCAACGAGACGAGGCGCGTCGCGCTCCTTCCACGCAACGAAACGCCCGAAAAGCCTTCAGGCGAAATTCGCATCGCCGGTTCGTCACGCATCGTCTGGTTCTGACGACTTCAGAGCCAGAGAACGAATCGCGTCGATATAGATTTCGCGTGAATGTTCCGGCGTCAGATTATGGTCGGCGTTCGGGATGATCGACACCGACACATTATCGAACCGCTGTACCCTGTCACCCGTCTGGTCGAAATAGAAATTGAAATGCTCGCGCCCGCTGTCTTTTTCGGCAAAGACCAGAGCCAGCGGGACCTGACGCGACTTCAACTCGTCAAAGGCCGAATAGATCGCCCGGCCTTCCGGCGTGTGACCGCGAAACAGCTTGCGCCCTACCCCTCGGATACGCCCGCCGACACCGCGTGCAAGATTGCGCAGGATGGCGCGAAAATCCAGCTCGCCGCGAAACAGGCGTTGGAAGGTTTCCAGACGCATGGCGCGGCTGCCATAATCTTCCAGCGTGCGATTGCCCTCGCGCACCGCTTCCTCTACGGAACGCCCCGGCGCCCAGTAGAGCGTGACCGGATTGACGAGAATCGCCCCGGAAACGCGCTCGTCCTTGACCGCGCAATAGAAGCCGAGAAACGCGCCGCTGCATCGTCCCGCGACCACAGGACGCCCCAAGCCGATTGCATCGAGATAATCGAGAGCATCGGCAACGTCGGCCTCCGGCCCATGCGTATAAAGCACCTGTTCGGGCATGGCCGGATTGGGCGGGCTGTCGCCTGCATTGGCAAGATCAAAACGCAGGGATGCAATGCCCTCACGCGCAAGCTTGCGCGCCATCTCGACGGTGGTGCGGCCCCAGCCGATGCGGCGGTCATAAGACGATGACAGGAACAGGACCGTCCTGCCTCGACGCAGCCCGGCAGGCGCACACAGCACGCCGGAAAGACGGTTGTTCGGTCCGAAGGAAACCGGCGTGTCGAAAAACCCGTCGCCGGCAAGTTCGCCGCCAAGATCGGCATCGTCGGCTTCACTGCTGGCAGGCGTCTCGCCGGCTATCCCCGCTACCCACGCAACGAGACGATCTGCCACGTCCAGGGGCAAGCGGGTAATGACCGGGTTGGAGATCAGATTGCGGTAGCCGTCAAAGGATTCCACCGTCACATTGGCGCCAAGCCCTTCCAGATGGATGGCAAGCTCGGCATCGTTCGGACGGTCGGTACGCGCCAGCAGGAGACAGGCCGGTGCAGGCTTTGCCGTGAGCGACAGGAGATTGAGCTTCTTCACATCGGCAGCGATTTCCGGCTGCATCTTCAACGATGCGATGGCCACGCCGTCCCTTATCCTCTGATCGTCCGTCAGTCCCAGATCGGCATCGACCATGCTCGACCAGACGGCAAGCTCGCGTATGTAAAATCGCCCGGAAATAACCGGCGCGAGCAGAGCCAGTGCCTCGACACCTTCGATTTGCGGCGCTGTTTCGGCGGCAATGGCGGCTCCAAGGCTCTGGCCGATGATCACGACACGGCTGGCCCCGGACAGCGTGCGGGCCTTCGTCGCCGCCTCGACGAGTGCGTCCCGCCAGACCTGAAGCCCCTTCGAAAAGTCGATATCGTCGCGTCCGTCGCCCGTGCCGGGCCAGTCGAAGCGGAACGAACCTATGCCGCGTGCGGCGAGTTCATCGGCGATGATGCGCCAGAATTTCCGAGTCGTGCAAAGATCTTCCAGCCCCCAGGGGCTTGCAAACAGGACAACAGTGTCGAGAGGCTGGCCAAGAGGCTGCTGGTAAAGTCCCAGCGTATCGCAAAAAACGATGGGCGCGGCGGCAGACCGAACGTCTCGCCCTGATTGTCCGAAGATCGTTTCACCTTGCGCGCTGTCATTCATGCCGCCTGCCCCGTTTTTGAAACCCACATCTTCCATAATGGAAATTGCAGAAGGCACCAAGCGCTTATCGCACTGATTGCGGCAACCCATCCCTGACGCGGTCAGCGCGGCAGGGAATAGAGCATTTCCAGCAAAAGTGCGAAGCGGCTTTGCGTAGGATAATGCGTAAAAACAAATAGTTAGAGCCGTTCCAACGATTCAGTCAAAACAGGAACCGCTCTAGCGGCGACGGTTCGGGATCCAGACCGAGGCCGTCTCCGGAAAAGCGGGATCAGGCCGCAGGCTTGGTCTTTTCGGACTGAAGCTGCTTTTCGTGGCGCAGCAACATGCCGTAGAGATCGCGCGGCTCATCCGGGTCGGCCAGAAGGTCGAGCGGTTCGTAAAGGCCCGTATCCTTCAGCTTGTCACGCACATAGCGCAGCGCCGAAAAATCCTCGGTTGCGAAACCCACGGAGTCGAACAGCGTGATCTGGCGAGCGTCCTTGCGCCCGGCGATCTTGCCGGTAATGACTTCCCAAAGCTCATTGACCGGATAGTCTTCCGGCAGTTGCTGTATTTCACCTTCAATGCGGGTCTGCGGCGGATATTCCACGAAAATATCCGAGCGGCGCAGAATATCGCCATGCAGTTCCGTCTTGCCGGGGCAATCGCCGCCGACCGCATTGATATGCACGCCAGCGCCAACCATGTTGTCGGTGAGGATCGTCGCATTGGCCTTGTCGGCGGTCACGGTGGTGATGATTTCGGCACCCTCGACCACTTCCTCGACGTCCTTGCAGATCACGATGTCAAAACCGGCACCCTGAAGGTTGCGGGCGCATTTTTCCGATGCGCCGCGGTCGATGTCATAGAGGCGCAGCTTGTCGATACCGAGGATCGCCTTGAAGGCCATCGCCTGAAACTCGCTTTGCGCGCCATTGCCGATGATCGCCATGGTGCGGGCATTCTTCGGCGCCAGATGCCGTGCGGCAACGGCCGAAGTCGCAGCCGTGCGCAGCGCCGTCAGAATGGTCATTTCGGTCAGCAGCATCGGATAGCCGCTGCCCACATCGGCGAGAACACCGAATGCCGTCACGGTCTGAAGACCTTCCCGCGTATTCTTCGGATGGCCGTTCACATATTTGAAGCCGTAGAGCGTACCGTCGCTCGTCGGCATCAGTTCGATCACGCCTTCCTTGGAATGCGAAGCCACACGCGGCGTCTTGTCGAAGCTTTCCCAGCGGCGGAAATCTTCTTCCACATAATCGGCAAGTTCCTTCAGAAACGTCTCGACACCGACGGAAAGCACCAGCTTCATCATGTGATCGACGCTGACGAAGGGAACGATATTGAGGTTCGGTTGGGTCATCATTGCTCCTTGAGCATTTGGCAGCCAAGCGGGCTGCGTCAGTAGCTGATGGTGGGACGATCCATGACGCTGCGGCCAAGCAGGCTTGCCATCAGGTCCACCATCACGGTCGCGGTCCGCCCGCGTTCATCGAGGAATGGATTGAGTTCAACGAGATCGAGGCTTGTCACCAGCCCGCTGTCGTGCAGCATTTCCATGATGAGATGCGCCTCGCGGAACGTTGCGCCGCCCGGCACGGTCGTGCCGACGGCAGGTGCAATGGCCGGATCGAGGAAATCGACGTCGAGGCTCACATGCAGCAGACCGTCCTCCTCCGTCACCCGCTCCAGAAAGCGGCGCAGCAGGGCGGCAACGCCGTGTTCGTCGATCAGGCGCATGTCATAGACGGCAACATCCGTCTTCTTGATCGCATTGCGTTCGGCGGGATCGACGCTGCGGATGCCCAGCATACAGACATTCTTCGGATCAACCGGGGCAACGAGGTCCGGGAAATAGCCTTCGAAACCCTTCTGACCAGTGTAATAGGCCACCGGCGTGCCATGCAGATTACCGCTTTCCGTCGTTTCCAGCGTGTGGAAATCCGTATGGGCATCGAGCCAGAGGACGAACTGCTTGCGTCCCTTTTCGGCAGCGCGGCGCGCAATGCCGGGCACGGTACCGGCAGCCAGAAGGTGGTCACCGCCGAGAAAGATCGGAAAACCGTCAGCGCTCTCGCGATAGGCTGCTTCGCTGATCGCCTCGATCCATGCGACAGCATGGGGAAGCGCCTTGATCGCCCGGTTCGGATGGCCAAGCGGACGCGGGACGGCAGGCGCCAGATTGCCGAGATCGGTGAAGTCGTGCCCGAGTTCCCTGATGGCAGCCGCGATACCCGCGGCGCGATAGGAATCCGGGCCCATATTGCAGCCTACGCGGCCGGTGCCTTCCTGAACGGGCAATCCCAAAATCTTGCAATGCATAATCTGGAGTCCTTCTAATCTCTGTACCAAGATTGACCATTTACGCTTGGCGATGTGAACCAACCGGATTGGCAATTTTATCGGATTGGTTTATCAGAATGTCGGATTGGCTTTTCAAAATGGAGAAAGCATGGACGATCTGGATGAAAAGCTGATAACGCTTTTACGACATAATGGCCGCCGCAGCATTTCCGATATCGCGATCGATCTCGGCGTGTCCCGCGCGACCGTGCGCGCCCGCATGGAGCGGCTCGAACGCTCCGGCGATATCATCGGTTATACCGTCATCCTGCGGTCCGATGCGGTCGATCTGCCCGTTCGCGGCATCATGATGATCGAGATTGAGGGCCATGTCGCCGACCGGGTGGTGAAGGCGCTTGGCGGCTTTTCCGAGGTTTCGGCGGTCCATACCACCAATGGCCGTTTCGATCTGGTGGTGGAACTGGGTGCGGCGACGCTCACCGATTTCGACGCTGTGTTGCGGCGCATTCGCCTGGTGCCGGGCATCAAGGCCAGCGAAACCAATCTGCTGCTTGCCACCCCGCGCTCGACACGGGCGCGGCTTTAGAGCCTTTCAGGTTTTGACGGAAGCGTATCCGGCGCTTTCGAAGTAGTTTGCGCATTCTGCTGGTTCGATGGTTGTGACGAGATGGCCGATGT